>CANPYY010000001.1 GCA_947588675.1 uncultured Lachnospiraceae bacterium
ACCGGGAATTGCCGGAAGCAGCCGGCCTCCTCCTGAGAGATAAAGCCGTGCATGATGCTGCGAAAGACCCTCTGCAGGTGCATCATATGTTCCGCGGTCAAATGATAACCTGCCATTGCTGTCATGATGGGTTCCACGATGTCAAAGCCGGCACCGTGAATCGCGTCATTTTTCACCATAGGCAGAGACAGAATGACTTTATAGATTTCCGGACGCTCTTTTCCGAAGCGGTAATAAGCGTCGGCTAAAGCTTCAACTGCCTCCGACCGTTCCTTCTCGGCGATGGCACATAGCTGCACCTTCTTCAATTCCGAAATAGCGTAATAGCCAATCTCGGTGTGGAGTTCGTCCGAACTGCTGATATGGTTATACAGTGACGCCGCCTTTATATGGAGCCTGCTTGCCAGTTCCCGAAGTGAAAAGCTGTGCAGTCCCTCCGATTCAATCATCTCTATGGCGGCGTCAATAATGTCCGCGCGGGTTAAACCTTGTCGAGCCATAGTTACCTCCCCAACAAACTAACAGTGTTAGTATTATTGTATACTAACACTGTTAGTTTGTCAACCAAGAAACGATTTTATAAGTTTAAAAGTATATTCATTAACACATGAGGTATCGCGGATACTTGATGAGCTTAGGGCAAAACAAAACCCTGAGAGTATTGATCTCTCAGGGCTTACATTATAAATATCCTCTAGTTTTTGTATGACATTTCTGTTATTATAATTGTGTTGTCGCTCCCAATCTGGCAACAGAAGGGGGTGTTCGGTATAACTGATTTGATTTTATCTTTTTTTGCCTACACACAATATATCATATGCACTACATAAAATCAAGTATTTGTTTTAAAAAAAGAGCTGCGCACTAACTTCTAGTGTAACAGCCCTTTCAATGTGGAAAATGGGACTTGAATTTATTTCCTACCCTGGAAATATCTATAAATAGGAGGTTTGCAGTACCAACGCCCCAGGGTAAACCAAAAAGCATATCAACAGCATCGGTTTGTCCACCACCATAGCCCTTTAAGCGCTCATCGTCCATTGTAAAGCCTTTGATCATATATTCTTTCAGACGCAGTTGTTGCAAATTTTGCAACAACTGAATTTCTTTCTAATTCACCTTCATTAAATATATTTTTTATATGTCTTGATATTGTAGACTTATCTCTTTGAAACAGCGTGGACATCTGGTCAAGCGTCAGCCAGACATGTAGAGGTGAACCGCACGTTGTACTCTTCATGTGTTCTTTGCTTTATCTTCAATCCGATACCAATTCATGGAAAATGCAACGAATTAGTATTATCCTCTATTACACTTACTGCCTGTTCCGGCATCCAGACCTGTATCTCTGATGCCTTATAATCTATAGGATTACGGGTAATAATACCATCTATCTCCTGTAGAAATGCCACAGAATACTGGACGGAATCTTCAAAATCATTCCAATCCAATTCCAATGCATTGAATATTTCCCGCCCCGTCACACCTGCAACTGACACAATAGTCAGAAGATTTTTCAGCAAAGCTCTAACCTGCCCCTTATTTTTAAGCTGACGGCAGGCAATATAATAAATATCTGTTATTGCAGTTGCTGATATAAATTCCTGCACATCATTCCTTTTAGCCAGATTGAGTACATTTATTGCTGCCTCACAGAACGGCTCCCTCTTTAAGAGAACATCCAAAACGACATTTGTATCAATCAATAGTTTCATATTTTCTCAGCCTCTCTTCCCTGAGTTCTGATAATGACAGTTCTGTATTCGGAACTACTCCAACTAATGACTGTATTGCCTCATCTATTTCAGAAACGCTTTTCGGCATTTTCCCAGCCTGTTCTTCCATTGGAAACACAATCACTTCCAGTCTGCGGTTTTTGAAATTTTCAGGTAAGGTCATTACAGACATAAGGCTATTTGCATCAATATATTTACGTACGGCTTCCATACTCTAACCTCCATTCCATCTTGATTCTTACGGTTATTATATGTCATTTTCAGGCTCTTTACAAGGTATTATCGAATCTACTCAAATAGCCTCTACTCAAATAGAAATTCAACTATACTCCAATGATATTTAAAATTAGATATTGATTCCATAACCATATTGTAATACAATTTACATATAATATATGCAGAGGTGAAAACATATGTATACATTGAAGGAAACGATACGTCATCAGCAGATTACAGAACTGTTGGCAATCTTAATCAAATCTGAAGATGATGTTAAAAACAAACGTGTTGCTCCTATTAAAGATACTTTTGACGATTTACGTTCTATAATAAATAGTCCAAAATTTTAATAATGATATAGTTCGTAAAAAATTGGATGATTTAGAAGATCTTTCTGTTTCCCACCAATGGGGTAAACCACTTACACAGACAAAACCAAAACCCTGAGAGTATTGATTTCTCAGGGCTTCTATTATAAAATATCCAATGCGGAAGATGGGACTTGAACCCACACGAGCGCAATGCTCACAAGATCCTTAGTCTTGCTCGTCTGCCAGTTCCGACACTTCCGCAAACCACATCATCTTTTCTTGACGCAAGATTGATTATAACAAAGCAAATTACACTTGTCAACACAATTCTTAAAAATATTCTCATGCGCCAAAACAAACCCTTTACAACGCAACATCCAAAATCATCATTACTAAAAACCCCACAATAAAACCGAGCGTACCTATAGTATCCTTTTCACTCATATGCGCCTGCGGTATAAGTTCTTCAACAACCACATATATCATAGTACCGGCTGCAAGCGCAAGAAGAAGCGGCAGTGCAGGCCGGATAATACCTGACACCATTGCGGCAATAACACCGAATATTGGTTCTACTATGGCAGACATACTCCCTATTAAAAACGCTTTCTTTTTACTCACTCCCTCACAGGCAAGCGGAAGCGCAACAGCCGTTCCTTCAGGATAATTCTGTATTCCTATTCCTACGGCGAGAGCAATAGCCCCTGACATAAGTCCTGTATTCATTCCACTCTGTACCGCAAGAGAAAAAGCCAGGCCTACCGCAATACCCTCAGGTATATTATGAATTGTTATTGCAAGAAGCATCATTATTGTGTTTTTAGTAAGCGGAAGCTTTTTATTATCTTTAAGCATCCTGTTATATTTTATTTTTATAAGTCTGTCTGCCGCAAGCAGAATAATTACCCCTATAATAAACCCGCCCGATACAACCAGCCAGCTTATTTGGTTATTTTCATTTGCCGCTTCTATTCCCGGAACCAGAAGCGACCATATTGAAGCCGCAATCATTACTCCGCCTGCAAAACCAAGAAATACTTTCTGAATATCCCCACTTGATTTTTTTCTTACAAAAAATACATTAAGCGCGCCAAGCGTGGTTATCGAAAAAGTAAACAACGTACCTAATAATGTAAATATTATACTATCCATCTAATCACCTATGGTTAATATATCCGTTTTCGACAAAAACGTGCCTTAATTTATCCGTATTTTTTTTACATGCGTTTAATATAATGAATATGAAGTTACTATTCACAACCGTACAGGCGGCGAATATTGACAATATCAGACAAATTTCATTTGACTACACTTGATTTATATACTATTTTATTAATAGACAAGTGTACATAAGGAGTAACTATGAAAAAATACGTATTAATAATAGCTATAACAATACTTACGGCAATTACATTTACCGCATGTTACAGTCAGGTTATGACGTCTGCTCCAGCTACCGATAAACCTGAATCAACTGACAATATAACAAATACTTCTTCTCCTTCACCAGAGAATACTTCCGTAGCCGAATGTGAAACTGCAAATAAAATTGAACAACCTGCTCAAAGTACTACGCCCGTTGCAGAAACACCGACAAAAAAGCCTGAACCTACAATGGACCCCGATACATGGGATTATGTTATAGATAACGATTCAAATATGCACTACACGGAAAATATCAAAACGCCTAAAGTAATGCCATACGAAATTCATGTCAATAAACAGATGAACTGTATTACTATATATAAGGCAAATAAAAAAGGTGAGTACACCAAACCTGTAAAAGCAATGGTATGTTCTGCAGGACGCAAAACCCCTCTCGGAACATTTACCACAAGTTCCAAATATTATTGGAAAGCCATGATTCATGACGTATGGGCGCAATACGCCACACGTATTACAGGCGATATTCTTTTCCATTCAGTTCCTTATGAAAATCATGAAAAAAACACTCTGATAACCAGTTATTACAACCAGCTCGGAAGCATTGCTTCAGCCGGATGCGTCAGGCTGTGTGTTAAAGACGCCAAATGGCTTATTGAAAACTGCCCTTCCGGCACAAAGGTAGTTATTTATAACAGTTCTAATCCGGGACCTCTTGGCAAACCTTCGCCTATAAGAATACCTTCCCAGTGCAAATGGGACCCTACAGACCCCGATTCGCGCAACCCGCTGCGCAAAAAAAAGAGCACCATCACCGGTGTTAAAGACCGCAGAATTGAACGCTGCGCAAACGTCAATTGTCTTGAAAACGTAACAGCTTTTGATATAAATACATATAACATGACTTCCACCGGAATAAAAGTAAGCACAAAGCTTAACTCAAAAAAAACCGGAACATATAAAGTTAAATATACCTTTAAAGACAGCAAGGGAAAAATCATTACAAAAAAAGCCGTATTTACCGTTTCCGACACCGAAGCTCCAGTAATATCCGGAATACCTGAAAACTATTACGTTCATGATATTAAGAAAGTAAGCGCAAACAGTATATACAAGGCAATAACTCTTACTGATAACGGCTGTCCTCTTGAAAAAAAATCGCATCTTACAGTAGATTTTGCAAATAATAAAGCAACAATTACCGCAAATGACGATTATGGACATTCCAAAAAACTCATTGTAACCGTAATAGAAGATAATACGCCTCCTGTAATAAAGCTTGCGGAAAGTCAGAAAAAACCGCTTCCAATATCACAGGAAGTTACGGACAGTTTTGCCAGAAAAAGAATAAAATCAGTATCAGACGACATAGCAAAACTTAATGTAAATAGTCCGAAAATCACAATAAAACCAAACGGCTGGGGCGTTAAAATAATATATGAGGTATGGGATAACGCCGGTAATAAAGCATCGGCAGAAGAAACGCTGGAATATGAAAAAGTTTCCGTCAAAACTACGGTTTCAGACATACCGGTCATAAGCAACATACATAGTGATAAACAACTCAGAAAATTTATCTCCGTAACCTCTGAAAAAACCGGTAAACCTGTTAAATACAGCCTTAAAATCAAACGCACAAAAACCAGCTCAAATAAATTATACAAAACGTATAAAGTAACATATAATGTGTCCTATAAATCAACTGCCGGAACTAAGAATGTTTCAAAGAACATTAAGGTACGAGAGAAAAAATAGCAATATTCACAAATACGATTACAGAAACCCAGGAAGAAATGCCACTTAAAAAGCCCTTAGCTTTTCTCAGAATCTAAGGGCTTTTTATTCGTATGCGCACAGTAAATATTATTTCTGTACTTTAACTATACATTTGTTTTTTCCGCAGCTTAGCTTTGTCTTTCCTGCTTTTAATGCGGTAATATTACCGTTACTGCCGATTTTTAAAATATTTTTCTTTGAAGATTTAAGTACTGCTTTCTTCCCTGTATTCTTCCAGCCTGCTTTCAGCTTGGCAGATACTCTTAAAACAACTTTAAGATTCTTATTATTGCAGAGCGTTAATTTCCTGAATGATTTTCCTGAGCAGTAAAGTATTCTGAGCTTTTTCAGCGCCGACACGTCAAGTTTTGATATTTTTGTATCCGAAACATTCAGTTTTTCCAACTCAGGCATATTGTTTAAATCAATTTTTTTCAGCCCTGAATCTTCACATGAAATAGTTTTAAGCAAAGGTTTATTTCCAAACTCAATATTTTCTATTGTCTTACTGTTTGTTAAATTAAAGTACTGAAGCTTTTCATTTCCTGTAAGGTCAAGCGCTCCAAGTTCAAGTCCCGACGCATCAATCTTTTCAAGTTCGGCATTGCTTTTCAGATTAATATTATGCAGAGGCATATTATCCATTGAGATACTTTTTAGCTTTGTATTATGCGACAAATCAAGATCTGTAATCTTATTAAAACTCAAGCTAAGGTTTTCAAGTGACGTAAGATATTCAATGCCTTTAAGTGAAGCAACCTCTTTCCATGCCCCATTGTCTCCGCCGTCATAGTTTAAGCTTGTTATTGCACTGATTTCCTGCTCTGACAAACATCCATCTTTATCAGTATCATAACCCGACATATTGGCTCTGAAAGTATCATCAGAAAAATGCTCTGCATCAATTTTTACCGGTTCCGTCTGTGCAAATGATACGTTGTACCCTGCAAATGCAATAAATAATACTGCTAATGTAAATAATAGTTTTTTCATAACTCTCACCCTTTCATTTTTTAATAATTTAGATGTTCGATTAATTTTTGTCACTAAATTTTCTCCTTTCTTTACTCCTGCTATTTAAGTTATTTTCTTTATAACTACATATCAACATAAATACCTATATGATGTGTGTCATTATCTTATTATTAATATGTCAATATTATGACAATATTATTTAGAAAATGGTATAATTATTTTTAATCACCATAGGAAACACTCTTTAAAAATGTTTTATCAGCATCAATAGAGCCTCCATAGCTATTAGTTGTATTATTATTACTTATATTTGTCAATAATATTTTAATTGTATCATTATCCTTCCACAAAAAAATAAAGCGTCTCACATAACCGTGACAACGCCTTATTTAATCATTATTTTATTCATTTATTGTCTTATTTTACGCTATCTTTGACTTTGCAAGTTCTGCAAGCGCTGCAAATCCTTCCGGGTCGCTTATTGCCATCTCTGATAACATCTTTCTGTTCACATCGGCCTCAGCAAGTTTAAGACCATACATAAATTTGCTGTAGGATATTCCATTCATCCTTGCCGCTGCATTAATACGCGCAATCCATAATCTTCTGAACTGCCTCTTTCTCTGCTTTCTTCCTTCGTAAGCTGTATTTAATGCCCTCATAACGGACTGTTTTGCAACTCTGTACTGCTTTGAACGTGCTCCGCGGTAACCCTTAGCAAGCTTCAAAACTCTCTTATGCTTTTTCTTAGCGTTCATTCCGCCTTTAACTCTTGCCATTATTTAAACCCTCCTAAATCATATTACATGTAAGGCATACATCTTTTCATCTGCTTCAAATTTGAAGCGTCAATTTCTGTCTGCTTTCTGAGATTTCTTTTTCTTTTTCTTGATTTTTTGTTAAGAATGTGGCTTTTATTAGCTTTCATTCTCATAAGCTTTCCCGAACCGGTCTGCTTAAAACGCTTAGCTGCCGCACTTCTTGTTTTCATTTTAGGCATAATTATATTCCTCCTTATTTCTTTTCGGTTAAAAATACTACCATACTTCTGCCTTCCAGCTTAGCTGGTTTATCTACAACAGCAATATCCTCAAGTTTCTCAAAGAAAGTATCAAGTATCTGTTTTCCAACATTAACATGTGACATCTCACGCCCTCTGAAACGCAGCGAAACTTTAACCTTATCTCCCTTTGAAAGAAATTTCCTGGCATGATTTGCTTTTGTATTTAAATCATTATTATCAATATTTGGCGACAATCGTATTTCTTTTATTTCCGTCACCTTCTGCTTCTTTTTTGCTTCCTTGTCCCTGCGCATCTGCTCATATCGGAACTTTCCATAATCGATAATCTTACATACCGGCGGTTTTGCATTCGGGGCAACCTTAACCAAATCCAAGTCTGCCTCCCTTGCCATACGCATAGCTTCCTTAACAGGCATAATACCTAACTGTTCTCCGTTTTCGCCGATAAGACGTACTTCCTTATCTCTTATTTGTTCGTTAATAAAAAAATCGCTAATGGTTGTGCACCTCCAAAATAAATTAAAATTAATATTAACAAAATACAGAAAAAAAGCAGACAAAGTATTCTCTGTCCACCAAATAAAACCTGCATATAATAAATACCTAATAGTATTTACTTTTATGCAAAAATGTCTTATTATTAACCCAAGTCACACATATGTGCTAAGGTGAGAGTGGACACACTCCGCTTCATGTTATTGCTGCAATATCTGCAACACAGGTAATGATAACACCTCTTTATACATATGTCAACACTTTTTAATAATAATTTATAAGGAATGATACCATGAAAGGATATAACGCCTATAACAAATCTGTTGATACATGTGCATATATATGCGGCATTATCTGTCTTCTTATATTTATAACTGCCAATCAGTACATAATCCGCAGCGTACCTCCATGTATGTTTCACTTAATCACCGGTTACTACTGCCCCGGCTGTGGAGGAACAAGAGCGATAGAATATGTACTGAGCGGTCATTTTATCAAAAGTATTTATTACCATCCTCTGGTACTATACGTTGCCCTGCCGGGTTTATTATTCCTTTTTACACAGACAGCATACAGAATCAGGAGAAGATTTTTTAAATCATCCTCTCCTGACAATACTCCGTTTCCGGTTATAACAATCCGCCCGGGCTATATCTATATCGCATGTATAATCATAATACTGCAGTGGGCTATTAAAAATCTTTCATTACTGCTATTCCATTATGACTTGCTTGGATGACGGGATATTAATACATGCCTCTGAACATATCATGATCCACATCCATATCAATACCATACATGTTATATAACATGTTATATAAATCCTGCAGCATACCTGTCTGCGCCATATAAAAAATAGTAATGCAGATAGCTATCGATAATATAACTCCCATTGCTCCAAGTACTATTCCTCCTATGGCAAAACCTTTTGTATCTTCCTTCTGTATAATCGATACAATTCCAAGGGCTATGGCTGCAATACCAAGCACTATTGAAAAATACCAGCAGCAGAACGATACAACCGACAATATTCCAATAACAAGCGATGCTATTCCCATACTGTTCTTTTTCTTCTTAAACGGATCCGGCATACCATACTTTTCATAATCATTTTCGCTGTCCATCTTAACCCCTCCATTAAATTTATTTTAATTATACAATCATTCAGATACCTGTATTTCACGTATCTGTTTGGTTCTTATTTCCCTGCATATCTCAGAGATAAACTCATCAATACTTTTGCTTCCTTCATCTCCAAGATATCTGCTTCTTACCGATACCGTATTGTCATCTTCTTCCTTCTGTCCTACCACAAGCATATATGGTATCCTGTGAAGCCTTGCATCACGTATCTTATAACCTATCTTTTCACTTCTCTCGTCAACACTGCTTCTTATTCCGTTTGCTCTGAGCTCCTTATTGATTTTATTTGCATAATCATGGAATTTCTCAGATATAGGAAGCACCTTTACCTGTTCGGGACAAAGCCATGTAGGAAACTTTCCTGCATACTTTTCAGTAAGCCATGCCAGCGTCCTCTCATAACATCCTATACTTGTTCTGTGAATTATATAAGGTCTTATTTTATCACCATTCTGGTCAACATAATACATATCAAACTGCTCAGCAAGAAGCGCGTCCCACTGAATGGTAATCATTGTATCCTCTTTACCATATACATTTTTAGCCTGTATATCAACCTTAGGTCCATAGAATGCCGCTTCACCTTCTGCTTCTTCATATACTATTCCCAGCTCGTCAAGCACATCTCTGATTCTCTGCTGTGTTTCTTCCCATACTTCTGCTCCGCCAATATATTTATCCGGATTTTTGGGGTCCCATTTCGACAGTCTGTAAGTTACATCTTCTCCAAGTCCCAGCGTTGTAAGACAATATTTTGCAAGCGCCAGACATCCTTTAAATTCTTCATCCATCTGATCAGGTCTTACAATAAGATGTCCTTCAGATATCGTAAACTGCCTTACCCTCGTAAGTCCATGCATCTCTCCCGACTCCTCATTACGGAAAAGAGTAGATGTTTCCCCGTATCTTAAAGGAAGATCCCTGTACGATTTCTGGCTGTTCTTATATACATAATACTGGAATGGGCATGTCATAGGTCTTAATGCAAAAACTTCCTTATCTTTTTCTTCATCTCCAAGAACAAACATACCTTCTTTATAATGATCCCAGTGTCCCGATATTTTATAAAGGTCGCTCTTTGCCATAAGAGGCGTTTTGGTTCTTACATATCCCCACTCATTATCCTCCAAATCTTCTATCCATCTCTGAAGTTCCTTTATTATAATAACTCCGTTAGGCATAATAAGCGGAAGTCCCTGACCTATTACATCCACTGTGGTAAACAGCTCCATCTCACGCCCAAGCCTGTTATGATCACGTTTTTTAATATCCTCAAGATGCTCAAGATATTCTTCAAGCTCCGATTTTTTATCAAACGCCGTTCCGTATACCCTGGTAAGCATCTTATTTTTTTCCGAACCTCTCCAGTATGCTCCCGATGAGGATATCAGCTTAAATGCTTTTATCGGTTTTGTACTCATAAGATGCGGTCCGGCGCAAAGGTCAGTAAATTCTCCCTGGCTGTAGAACGATATAGTTGCATCTTCAGGAAGGTCATTTATAAGTTCAACCTTATAAGGCTCATCCCTTTTCTGCATATATTCTATCGCTTCGTCCCTTGGAAGCGTAAAACACGTAAGTTCATTGCCCTCTTTAATAATTTTCTTCATTTCAGCCTCTATTTTATCGAGAGCTTCCCTGTCAAAAGGAGGGCAGTCAAAATCATAATAAAAACCTGTATCTATAGAAGGTCCGATTGCAAGCTTTGCTTCAGGATAAAGCCTTTTTACCGCCTCTGCAAGAACATGTGAAGCAGTATGCCTGTAAGCTGCCTTTCCTTCTTTGTCTTTAAATGTAAGAATACTCAGTTCACAGTCGTCTGAAACTACAGTACGCAAATCAACAACCTCTCCATTAAGCATTCCCGCACATGCCGCCCTTGCAAGTCCTTCGCTTATATCCTTTGCGATATCATACACCGACATAGGGCTTTGATATTCTTTAATCCCACCGTCTTTCAACTTAACTTTCATCACAGTACTTCCTTTCACGATATAATATTTATTATTGCTTTTTTCTGTTTTTACAGCGAAATCAATGTTGTACCTGTTTTATCTGCAATGCGCCTCATTATATAATTATCCGGTCCTACGACAACTGCCAGCCTGTCACATTCAGAAATGCAACTTGAAGAACCTCTTTTAAAATTCTTTGAATTAATTGCAACTGATTTCAAATTCTTTAAATAATATATTGAATGCCATTTCATTGAAGTAATATTTGGTCCAAATTCAATTTCTGTAAGTTTTGATACATGGTTAAACGCCTCTGACCTTACTACTTTCACACTGTCAGGCGCAGTAAATTTCTTATCCGATTTACATGGAGGATATTTAATCAGTTCGGTTTTGCTTCCATTATATAAAACACCGTTATCTGTTCTGTAATAAGCGCTTCCGCCTTCAAAGGCAGCCAGCCTGCTGCATCCGTCAAACACTCCGGTTCCCATTTTTCTTAATCCCGACGGTATCCTGAATCTTGTAAAATCACATGATTCAAATGCGTGTGAGCCTATTTCCTGCACCGACCCCGGAATGGTAATATTTTTCAGACATTCACATTCCGCAAATGCACCTGAGCCTATTTTAACCGTACCCGAATTAATCACAACCGTTTCAAGTTTAGATGCACCGGAAAATGCATCATTACTTATATACCTTGCAGAAATAACAACGCTCTTTAAATACGGATTTCCACTGAAAGAACCCTGCGGAACCGTCTGAAGCGAAGACGGCGTTCTAAAGGAACTGCTTGTTTTATTAAGCGGATACTGCAACAGCTTGGTTTTTCCCTTATCATATAAAACTCCATCCTGACTGCAATAATAGGCATTGCCCGCCGCCACATATATTGCCTTCAGACTTGTGCAGTTATTAAAAGCCCGCATATTAATTCCTTTTACGCTTGCAGGTATATATATTGTTTTCAGTTTCCTGCAGTCGGCAAATACAAACTTTCCAATATATGTTATTTTGGATTTCAGTTCAAGATTAGTTATCTTTGTTCCCTGAAACGCCCCATTTCCGATAAACTGCATGTCAGGACTTAAATCCAGCTTTGTAAGTCCACTGTAGGCAAACGTACTGTCGCCAATTGCATAAGTCTTCCTGCTCATCTTTACGCTCTTTAACTTCTTACAGTTATAAAATGCTTTCTTTTTAAGTATTATTGCATTTTCAGGCAATTTAACCGAAGCAAGCGAAGTACAGTTATAAAACAGCCTTTCAGGAATATTATTAAGTTTTTTTGGAAGCGACACTTTTTTAAGAGAAGTACAGCCCGCAAATATTCCTGTTCCAAGTTTCGTCTTTTCATTCTCAAATACCGCCTGAGTCAAATCTCCACATTTATAAAAAGCCTCGTTATTAACTTTAACTACGCTTTTTGGAATACGCACTGACTTTAACGCATAATTTTTAAAAAACGCCCTTTCTCCAATTGTTTCCGTTTTATCGCCAAATTTTACAGTATTCAACTTATAACAGCGGTCAAACGTCCCAGTTTCAATTTTTTTAACTCCATCCGGAAGAATTACCTTTTTCAACGATATACATTCGGCAAAAGCCTTTTTCCCTATACTTTTAAGCTTTTCATTAAACCATACCTCTTTAAGCGACGAACAGCCTGCAAAAGCATAGTTTCCCATACCCGTCAGTTCCCGTGGCATTTTTACGGAAACAAGTTTTTCTGCATCTTCAAAAGCCGAATATCCGATATATTTTACCGTATCAGGTATTACAACCGAAGTAATCGCAGTTTTCTCAAACGCTTCCTCGTCAATTTCCGTTACAGTAAATCCTCCTAAAGAGGCCGGAATCACAATATCGCCTTCTTTTATCTCTGTTCCGGTTACAATAGCATCTTTTTCATCAACCCGATAAGTAAAACCATTTTCAGTATAATCTTTAGCCGATGCCGGTACTGAATATATAATACATGCCATAAAAAATGTAAGTATCGTGATAATTACTTTTTTCATATTAATTTTCCTCCCTGCTCATAAGCTTCATTACAACCCTTAACCTCTTACTGTTTCCTGTCCGATTATAATATTCTATACCACAATATACATATTAGTCAACTTATTCATTATGCTTTTTCTTGATTTTTACCCCATATTGTAATATATTGTATATACAATTATTGTTTTATACCTAAAGGAGTGAGATTATGAATATAATTGAACCGTCAGTTGAGATAATCGACATGAAAGATTACAGCGACATTCTGAAAAAAATTGAACGGGTGGGCAGAGTCTGCTACAAAAGCGAGCGCAGCATAACGGAAAACTCAGCGGAACAGTTTGTTAAAAACATAATATCCAATGGACATGAATCAGTTATCGAGCATGAACTCATTACCGTAAAAATTATCTGCGACAGAGGAGTAACCCACGAAATAGTAAGGCACAGAATTGCAAGCTACAGCCAGGAAAGCACAAGATACTGCAACTATTCCAATGATAGCTTTAATAACCGCATTACAGTTATTAATATTGCTTCCGGCTTTAAGTATGACCTTAACAATGAAACAGATGCAAAAAAATATGAAATATGGAATCACGCAATGGAAAGCGCTGAAAAATATTATTTTGAACTTCTGAAACTTGGAGCCGCGCCTCAGGAAGCACGGTCGGTACTTCCTAATTCGTTAAAGACCGAGATTATCGTAAGCATGAATATAAGAGAGTGGCGTCACTTCTTCACATTAAGGCTTGATACAAAAGCCCATCCGCAGATGCGTCAGGTTGCGGGAATGCTTTATGAGGAATTTGTATCAAAACTTCCGGTATTTTTCAGCAAACTGGATGTAGATTACAGCATAGACGCCGAAGAACAATAATCATATCGTCTGCATTATATATGATACCGCAGACACCAGAAAAACACACAGAGCAGTTAAAATAATCATAACAAAATTAACTATAAGGCCTCCGGCAATTCTCCTGCGGGGGCCTGCTCCGTATAACAGGCACATATCGCATATCCACATTGCTATAAATATAAGTATGATAAACAGAATCATATACATAAAACCTATCGTTTCATACTTTGATATTACAAACATATACAGCAAAAATCCCACTGCATTAAAAAGCATAAAAGGAATATATGATATCTGTATCCTGTATATTGCCGAAAACATTGCATTAACCAGATTAAACATTCCAAATATCATAAGCGACGCTATAATTACGTCATGACTGTACGAATACCCTGAAACCATATATCCGATAACCGCGCATATTATAACAACAAATCCCAGTATAATCTTGACCGGAGTTTTAAATATACCGTTAATCCTGTTATATTGTTTATATACCGCATTATTTTTTAATGATTCAAATCCTTCTACAATCCTGTCAAGCAATTCATTAATCATAATATATTTCCCGTCCTTCTTATATAAGTTCTGCAAGCTCCTTTATATTTTTTATACCATAACATTTTATCGGCTTATCTTCAAGCATATCTTCATTTGCCTTAGGAACAATACATGAAGTATATCCCATCTTTGCCGCTTCATTAATTCTTCTCTGCGCCATTCCTACCGCGCGCACTTCGCCCACAAGCCCTACTTCTCCAAATATAAAAGTCTTATCGTCAAGCGCCCTTCCTCTGTAACTGGAAAGCACGGCGGCAATTATTGCAAGATCAAGCGCAGGTTCATTAACCTTCAATCCTCCTGCAATATTGACATAGGCATCATAATCAGCCATATGTATTCCCATACGTTTTTCTATAATCGCCATAAGAAGCGTAATCCTGTTAAAATCAATTCCTACCGCTGTACGTCTTGGGTAATTAAATCCCGTCTGGCATACTAATGCCTGAACTTCCAACATAATAGGTCTGGTTCCTTCGAGCGTGCACGCCACAACAGACCCCGCTTCATTTTCGGGTTTACCCTGCAGCATATATTCAGATGGATTCATCACTTCTGCAAGACCTGTATTTTTCATTTCAAATACACCTATCTCATTAGTTGAGCCAAAACGGTTTTTAACCGCTCTTAGCATACGGTAAGCCGCGATATTGTCACCTTCAAAATAAAGCACCGTATCTACCATATGTTCAAGCACCCTGGGTCCTGCAACAACACCTTCCTTAGTCACATGTCCCACAATAAATACCGATATTTCCATCTGCTTTGCCAGCCTGAGTATTGCAGATGTACACTCCCTTACCTGGCTTACGCTTCCGGGCGCGGCGTCGACATCTTCCTTATATACCGTCTGTATTGAGTCTATAACTACTACATTAAAACCTGACGCACCCTCCTCAGTAATAATTTCTTCTACAGAATCCAGACATGTTTCACTTAAAAGCGACAGCCTGTCATTGAAATCTCCTATTCTGTCCGCCCTCATCTTTATCTGTTTAAGAGATTCTTCACCGGATACATACAATATACTAAGTCCTTCCATGGACATGTTACGGCACATCTGCAAAAGAAGCGTAGATTTACCTATTCCCGGGTCGCCTCCGACAAGCGTCAGCGAACCTTTAACCACGCCTCCTCCAAGCACCCTGTCAAGTTCTCCTATACCAGTATTATACCTGTCTTCTGTTTCTATTGACACTTCGGTAATTCTGGATGGTTTTTTCATCTCCAACACTCTTTGTGAATACCCTGATTTTCCCTTCCCTTTTAATTTCGGGCTCTCAACCATGGTATTCCATGCCCGGCATCCCGGACACTGACCCATCCACTTTGCAGCCTCAAATCCGCACTCTTTACAAAAAAATACCTGCTTTTCTTTTGCCATAACCTCTCCTTTAATTAAAAACCGCATATATTTATAAACGGGGCTGCCGTATGTTCGGCAACCCCGGCATAATTATTTATAATGTGCTTTCACTTATACTATCTTAACTGCTTCCACAGTCCTTACGCTTTCTTCATCAAGCTCTACGCTAAGTACAAGTTTTCCACTAAGGTTAGTTTTAATAACTCCTATTTCTTTTCCGTCAACAGTTACCCTGTACGAGCTTTCAGGTTCAACGCCAAGAGTTATCTGTGTATCAGAAGTACCGTAAACATTCATTTTTACAGAATCTTCCGTAGCTTTAAACCCGGTCACTGCCGTTCCTGCAACAGACTCATATAAAAACTGACCGTTTTTTTCAAGTTTGGTTATCTCCTTAAAAGTCTTAACTTTATATAAGTCCCCCTCATAAGCAAAATCTGAAAGTTTGGTTTTACTGTCTAACAGATAATTACCAAAACTTAATGTGTTATCTTCTTCTATACGAATCAATTCGTCCACAACAGCCATTACTACATCCTCCTTATAGTATATTAGGTAATTATATTATAATATATCACATTCAAAATTGCTATAGTGAAAAAGCAATTTTATCATCTGTACATGTCACCTTTACATTAGAATCGCGATATATTTTTCCTGCAAGAAGTTCATCTGAAAGCACATCCTCAATCTCAGTCTGTATTGCCCTGCGTACAGGCCTTGCCCCATAATCTTTATCAAAACCGTTCGCCGCAATATGCTCATATACCGCATCATCAATACAAAGTTCAATCCCCAGTTGCTCTTTAATACGTTTGCAAAGTCCTGAAATAAGTATCTTTGCAATATCTTTTATATTTTCTTTGGTCAGCGAATGGAATACGAGTATTTCATCTATACGGTTAATAAATTCCGGTTTAAATATCTTTTTAACTTCTTCCATTACACCGTTTTTCATTCTTTCATAATCTTCAGCCTCGTCCCTTTCTGATGAAAAGCCAAGAAGTTTAGGAGCGGCAATCCTTTGCGCGCCGGCATTTGATGTCATAATTATAATTGTATCTTTAAAACTTACATTCCGCCCCTGGGAATCCGTAACATGTCCATCCTCAAGAATCTGTAACAGTATATTAAATACATCGGGATGCGCCTTTTCTATCTCGTCAAAAAGAATTACAGAATAAGGTTTACGCCTTACTCTCTCGCTTAACTGTCCGCCTTCTTCATATCCCACATATCCCGGAGGAGAACCTATCATCTTTGATACGCTGTGTTTTTCCATATATTCAGACATGTCAACACGTATAATATCGTTCTCATCACCAAATACCGCTTCGGCAAGCGCCTTGGAAAGCTCTGTCTTTCCTACTCCTGTAGGTCCTAAAAAGAGAAACGAGCCAATCGGTCTGTTCGGATTTTTAAGTCCTACCCGGCCCCTTCTTACTGCTTTCGACACCGCATTTACCGCTTCATTTTGTCCCACAACCCTCTTATGGAGCGTTTCTTCAAGCTGTTTAAGTCTTTCGGTTTCAGCCTGCTTTAATCTCTTTACCGGTATTTTGGTCCATGCGGCAACTACATCTGCAATTTCATCTTCAGTAACGTTCAAATCACCATTATCATCTGAGTTCTTAGCTCTTTCTTTTTTCAGTTTATCAAGCTTCTGCTGTATTTCACCCTGCTTTCTTTTTATTTCGGAAGCATACGTATAATCACCACGCGTAAGCGCAGCTTCTTTTTCTTTTTCAAGCTGACGGTTTTTAGTTTCATTTTCCTGTATTTCCGGAGACGCCGATACTATACCTATCCTTACCATTGACGCCGCCTCGTCCATTGCGTCTATCGCCTTGTCGGGAAGAAACCTGTCATTTACATATCTTGCAGTCAGCTTTACGGCAGCGTCTATAGCGCCGTCAGTTATAATTACATTATGATGTTCTTCATAACGCGGTCTGAGCCCCTTTAGTATTTTAATGCTTGAAAGTTCATCCGGTTCTTCTATCATTACCGGCTGGAAACGTCTTTCAAGGGCGGCATCCTTTTCAATATTTTTGCGGTATTCATTTGTAGTAGTCGCACCTATTATCTGAATTTCTCCCCTAGCTAAAAACGGCTTAAATATATTTGAGGCATCTATTGCGCTTTCTGCTCCGCCCGCTCCAATGATGGTATGAATTTCATCTATGAACAAAAGAATATTGTCATTACTCATTACCTCATTTAAAACCTTTTTCATTCTTTCCTCAAATTCACCACGGTACTTTGTACCTGCAACCATACCGGAAAGGTCAAGCGTAACAACTCTTTTTCCCATAAGCATAGGCGGTACATTTCCATTTACAATGTTTATCGCAAGTCCTTCCGCTATTGCCGTCTTACCTACGCCGGGTTCTCCAAGCAGACATGGATTATTTTTCATTCTCCTGCTAAGTATCTGTACAACGTTCTGTATTTCCTTTTCGCGTCCTATAACGGGGTCAAGCCTGCCTTCCTTCGCATATTCGGTAAGGTCCCTGCTGTATCTGTCAAGCGCAGGCGTAACAGATTTTCCTTTGGAACCTTTCTTGCTTTTCTCCGCAATATACTCGTTCCTTCCCATCGCGCTGTCATAGCCAAGCGCAACCATACAGTCCATATACATTCTGGATTTGTTCATATTCATTGCCTCAAGCAGCTTATAGGCGGTAGTATCGTCAGCCTTTATGACCGCAATCAGCATATGTTCTGTTCCGACAACTTTTGATTTAAGTCTTTTTGCTTCTTTCTGCGAAGCCTCAAGAAGTTTTGCCGCCCTTGGCGTATATTTTCCGTCATCCGGACTTTTGCCCTTTCTTCCCGAATCAATAATATTCGCGGCAGTTTCCATAATCTTTACTCTGTCAACGCCATTGGCTGCAAGTATCTCCGCAGAAGTTCCCTGACATGCCATAAGTCCCATAAGTATATGCTCTGTGCCAATATTTCCTTCTGCAAATTTATATGCTATGTCCTCTGCTATTAAAAGTGCCTGTCTGGCACTGTCGGTATAATTCAGTCCCATTTTTTCCTCTTTTCCACGCCATATTTTCTGTCGTGCGTTTTATTATTATTTTCCCCATTCTTCAAATATTATATCAATAAGTTCATGTATTTCATCTCTTGATATATCTTTACATACAGCCTGCGCCATAAGTACCCTGAGCGTACGTTTAAGCTCGTTCATGGCATTAATCTTATCGGGGTTTAAAGATATTACCGCGCCTTTTCTCCTGTCCAGTGTAAGGTACCCCTCCTGCCTGAGTATTGAGTATGCTTTATTCACCGTATGCATATTAATACCTATTTTATCCGCAAGCTCCCTTACCGACGGAAGATTATCGCCTTCCTGTATCTCCCTTGCAGCTATCTGCATAATTATCTGATTGCAAAGCTGTACATATATGGCTTCCTCACTGTTAAAATCTATAGAAATGTACATACCCCGTACCTCCTAAAAATCAAGCTCATCTCTCGAACCTTTTACTTTCATCTTTGACTTTCTCATAATAATACTTATCATTCCCATAACGAGTATTACGCATAATGCTGAAATTATTGCTATAATAATCGCAAGCTGTCTTAAATTAGCCGCATACTTTGCGGCAGCCTGACTTTCTGCATCATTATTATTCAGAGCATCCGCATTTACTTTATCAATAAGATCTCCCGTATATCTCTGAAGGCTTTTATCCTGTCTGTCGAACTGATAAAACTCCTTATCACCGTTCTCATTCAGGCAATACATAAGCAGATACTCATTATCCAAATCGTTTTCCATCGTATATGCAGTCACATTTACTCCATATAAAAGCACGGAAGTTTTTTTGTAACCCGTAGGTATTTTTGTGCTTTCATCAACGTCAACTATCTGGAACTTATACTGATTCTGTATATATACGGCGCCATTTTCATTATATACGTCAAAATCTATTCCCGAACCATTTTTAATTCCTTCCGCAATTAACCTCTGGTTGGTTTCCTGCTCGGTTTCTTTCTTTACGTTAATATTATATTTTTTCTTATCTCCATTTGGAGCAGTTACAGTAACCTTAACTTTATTATCGCCCGTAAACAGACTATCATTTCCTGAAAATGCCACTGCTGCCATGGCATCAGACGTTGTATATGAAAAATACAGTTTTTCTGTTTCATAATCAACCGTAAGCGAATATTTTGTAACGTCAGTATTAAACTCAGGCTCCAAAACACCTTCGCTTACTTCAAGGGACAACAGGTTATTATCACCGCTAAGCCCCGTAACGCCTCCCTGAGGCTGTGACACTCCCCCGGTTACATTTACGGATATACGATTACTCGTAGCATTTATATCTTCCCCGTTTACGCCTTTAACTACCGCCTCGTCGGATATTCCTATCGAACCTGTTCCATTACCATACGCCTTGAATTTAAGGATATATTGTATACTGTTCTTACCCGCTGAAATATTCTGTTCGGATATATGAAGCAGCCCCGCGCTTCCACTTACGCTTCCTCCCCCGTCAACAAATGATATAACCGAGGAATCATATGAAACATACGCTTCTATTCCGGTAATATTTTCAGAGGCATTTACAGTCATGGTAACGTTAAATTCCGTTCCTGCCGTAATATTCGTCTGTTCCACCCCAAACTGAATCATTGCATTTGCAGCAGATACATAAGTTGTACGTATTGTACATGCCAGTGTAACAATTAATGCAAATACTGCAGTTATCAGGCCTTTCCCCTTAAAATTCATCATATCCCTTCTTTCCGCTAATATCTGTTTATGACAATATTATAAGTTCTCTTATCTCCATTCTGCGCCGTAACTGTTACTGCCCTGCCCGTTACAGCTTCAGTAAGGCTTACTGTTCCTGTTCCTTCCACCACTGCCGCCGCATTTACAGGCTGCGCTTCTATTGTAACCGCGCCTTCTGAAGCAGGCACCGATACCGTGTATGTTCCGGTAACGGTATCTCCCGCCACAAACTGCGGACTTACCGCATACTCCGCAAGCGTTACATTACCCTTTATACTTAACAATTTAAGACAATTATTCGGATTAAGTCCTCCCTGCGGTTCACCGCATACTTCCTCAGGCATACCGCTATATACCGGTATATAAAATACTATTGCCTGTGAAGCCATCCAGCTTTTATATGCTTCATATATTTTCAATGATTCTGAATAAGCAGCTACAACGTTCGTCATATACTGGTGACTGTACGTACCTGACGGAGTAACGTTAAATCTTTCCAGATATAACGTATTCTGACCTCTTTTTATATAGTTTCCGCTTATATACAGAGCCCCTCCGCAGATTGATTTATACTGGTTGTTCCACGGTCTCATATAAGTATCTCCAACGGATGCAAATTTAAGACCTTTTTCTACTGCTCCTCCGCCTGCGCTGTCTGAAGCGCCTATATTAAAGAAATTATATATTCCCTCATATCCGGGTACCGTACCCGTCACGGAATTGCTTACCGAATCGGCTCCGGTAACAACCTCCTGCCTCATACGCGACGCAAGATGGAAAGGACTTGCTCCCGTAAGTGCCGCCGCTTCAACAAACGTATCCTGATATGATTTGGTAACCTGTACACCCGTATCATCCGTATATGTATAAGACGCGCCTGCAAAAGGAGTTCCCGCCAGTATTGCCGCTACCCCCTCGCTGTTCTGATAGTCCGGCTCATAAGATAATGATTCAAACATAAATATATTTTTCTCATTAAGGAAATTACGCGGGTCCATATAATATGAAACTGCTTCTTTAGAAGCCGCTACCCAGCTTATTCCGTCAAATATCTTATGCGCGTCCGTCGCCCAGTCATACGCTCCCTGTTCAAAAGACTTCCATGCAGGACTTTTGGAATTAGGTATAAGGCTTAATCCCGGTTTAGACTCATTTGCAACCGCCACGCTCCAGTCAATTCCCGTATTATAAACTTTAAACTGCCAGTATGGATATACGGAATGAAGTTTCCTAAGTTCCGGTTTATAACTTTCCGGGAACCCCTGTTCAGTCATATCGGCTTCAAATTCCGCATCCGATAAAATCACCGGTTTACGGGTATTTTGGGTATCGTCATTTTTTGCAGACGTTTCCGTTCCTGATTTAAACATGACATACTCCTTTAAAACCCAGCCCTTTACATTTTTTTTCTTTACATTGAATTTGATTTTAAACCATTTTTTGCCCTTAACAGTCTTTTCTTTTAATATACTTACTGATTTTTTTGCTTTCAGCTTAACCGTCTTTTTTTTCACCTTTACATAAGATGCTTTAGCCGACGCCTTACTCCTTACGGCAGTCTTTTTTATAATGTATGCAGGTATGTTTTTCTTATTAATCTTAACTTTATCTGCATTTATATAACCGCTCAGCTCATTTTTCCCGCGCTTAAATTCGATTCCATACCAGAACGAACCCGCCACTTTTTTTACCGTAATTATCTTAACCTGCTTTTTAGCTTTAAGTTTAACGACTTTATTATTGCTTTTAAGGTATGGCGATTTGGCCGCAGCTTTTGCATATATTTTCTGTTTTGATATCATGGACGCCTTAATGTCAAGATTATCGGCAAGCGCTCCTTTTTTGCTCTCAATTGTTATATACATTGACGCCGCATATCCCGAATATTCTTTGCCTGAATATTTAAAAGTAATATTATACCAGCCGCCTGCCTGTTCGGAATTAATATTCACCTTTGTTCCCTTGCTTAACTTAATTCCTGCTCCTTCATGCTGTACCGGTGTAAATCCGGTTCCCGCTCCGCTTCTTACATTAAGCCCGTCCGTATTTACTATGCCGGTCTTTACTGCTGCATCTGCATCTTTTTTTATAAATCCTCCGATACACAGAGCAATTAAAAACACTGCCGCAGCCATGTATATTATACTTTTTCTATTCATACCTTTTATCCTCCTGACTGTTCTTTATACATATAAGATCATCCACATCAAATATATATTTCTTACCGCAAAACTGACAGTTCATTTCCACAGGTTTCTTTTCGCTTATAAGAGAATCAATCTCTTTTCTTCCTATGCTTATAAGCGCTTTTTCCACTCTCGTCCGCGAACAGTTGCATCTGTAACCGCATTCCGTCTGTTCATTAATGCGAAGACCCATATCCCCCAAAATCTCTGACAGGATATCGTGGGGCGTCATTCCTTCCGAAAGCATTGTTGTAACAGGTTTTATATTTCCAAGCCTCGTTTCCAGACTTGTTATAACATCTTCCGAAACTTCCGGCATAAGCTGTATTATAAATCCCCCTGCGCATTTTACCGTATTGCTTTTATCCTCACCCGCGTCATTTCCATTCATAAGAACCCCCAGGGCTACAGAAGATGGTATCTGTTCAGATACCGCATAATAATAAGTCAAATCCTCTGCTATTTCACCTGAAACAAGGTCAATCTGTCCGGTATATGGTTCTTTAAGGCCTATATCCTTAATAACGCTAAGCGTTCCGGGGCCTATGGCTCCACTCACGTCAAGTTTTCCCTTATCATTTGCCGGAAGTATTACACAGGGTTCATTAACATATCCTTTTACATAGCCCTGACTGTCTGCAGTGACCGTAATGCCTCCTATCGGGCCCGTACCCCTTATGCTTAGGGTAAGAATATCCTTATCGCCTTTCATCGTTACGCCCATCATGCTTCCCGCAGTAAGAAGCCTTCCAAGCGCTGCCGTCGCAACCGGGCTCGTATTATGATATCTTCTTGCCTGCTCAACAAGGTTTCCCGTAGTTGCCGCAAATGCCCGGATACTGTTATCACATGCCGTCGCTCTTATTATATAGTCATTGTACATAATATTTTCCATCCTGGTATCCTTCCCTTACAACAAAATATACTCTTTCGTCTTCATCTTTCGGAGCCTCATATGTCGTTGCGCCATATACATTAACAAGCTCCATTCCCGAAGCGTCTATCGCCTTTTTTATTTCTTCAATCGAATATGCTCTTTGAAGATGCCTTTCAGTATATCTTTCAAACAGCTTTTTATTTCCCCGGGCATCTTCAGACGCCATAAACATTGTCAGGTCATATGTATGTATACATGATTCATTATCAAAACAGTTCTCCCATATAAGGCAGGCGTCTTTCCTGTTATCCACCTGAACAGTATCTTTAAGAATATTACTATAGAAATGTAACGTTTTTATGTCAAATATAAATAACCCGTCTTTCTCAAGATAATTATTGACCTTTTTAAACACATTACATAATTCATCCTCAGATAAAATATAATTAATGCTGTCGCATATGCTTATTACGGCATTTACCGTACCAAACAGTTCAAGTTCCCTCATATCCTGATTAAGATATAAAATATTGCCGTCATCTTCATATTCACGGGCAACCGACAGCATCTCTCCTGATATATCAATACCTATCATATCGTAACCGCGCTTCGCAAGCCTTCTTGTCATTATACCGGTACCGCAGCCAAGCTCTGCAACAATGCCTGAATCTATTCCATGTTTCTTCAATATACATATTATATATTCTTCCCACTTTTCATAGGGAATATTATCCATAAATTCATCATATATCCCTGCAAATGCCGAATAAGCTTCCATCATATTCCCCTCTTTAGACTTTTTTCCGCACATAACTGCAGAAAGCTATGACATACATGTGCTATACTGACTATAACACAATCCGGTATAAAACTCAATGTTAAGTTTTCTCCATGTATTACGGCAAGCAATCACAGCAGTTATAATTAACAGTATATTACACACAATAATTGGCAATAATATTATCAGCCAATTGCAAAACAGCATTAACTTTGCAATTACATGAAAAACAACTATCCTGCAAGGAGATAATTTATGGGTAAATCAATAAAAAAAGAAATGATGAGAAACAATCCTGCCTGCGCCAGCACTCCGGAAGAAATAATGAAGTGGGAAATAGCAAAAGAACTTGGCGTATATGACAAAGTGCTCACCGGCGGCTGGAAATCGCTTTCCGCAAAAGAAAGCGGACGTATAGGCGGCATCCTTTCAAGCCGCAGAAAACATGTTACGCGCGCCTCTGACCAATAAATTTCCTTATTGCATCAGCAAACGATGCAATAATAAATACCGCAAGATTGACAATAACTATGCTTGCGCCTACAGGGGCTTCCGCATTAAATGATATAAACATCCCGGCAACAAAGCATATGATTGATACCAATGCAGAAATAACAATAACTTTTTTATATGTTTTTCTGATTCTTATCGCAGTAAGCGCAGGGAAGATGATAAGACTGGATATGAGAAGCGCTCCCATCATCCGCATACCGATTACTATTGTAACGGCAGTAAGCACGGCAAGCACAATGCTGTATACGCCGGTATTGGTTCCCGTCGCCCTTGCAAATACTTCATCAAATGTAAAGGAAAATATCCTGTTATAAAACAGAATATATACCGCTATTATAATTATCGAAACCGCTATACAGATTACCGTATCTGCGCTGTTCAGCGCCAGAATACTTCCAAACATATAATTATATACATCCGTATTCATACCGGATGACATAGAAATAATCATAATACCTAAAGCAAGTGAACTGTTTGATACTATGGCAATCGCCGCATCTCCCGCAACAATGCTTCCGTCCTTTAACCTTAACAGAAATACTGCGCATACAATGCACACAGGCACTGCGACGGAAAGCGGCGCCGCATTAAGGGCCGCCGCCACTGCAAGAGCTCCGAAACCCACATGCGACAGTCCGTCGCCTATCATGGAATATCGTTTCATTACAAGGCTTACTCCCAAAAGGGATGAACAAAGCGATACAAGTATTCCGACTATGAATGCCCTTATAAGAAACGGATATGAAAATATTGCATTAACCGTATCAATAATCATAACCTGTACCACCTTCCATAAATTCCTTTCCAATCCCGCTTTTTATATAATCTTCTGCCGTACCGAAAAAAAGCTGTCTGTGCGACAAATGAAGTATATGGCTTGCATATTTTAACGCCGCATGAACGTCATGCGATACCATAATTACTGTCATATTCATATTGCTGTTGATATTTTTTATAAGCTCATAAAGATCTCCTGTCGCTACCGGATCAAGACCTGCGGTAGGTTCGTCGAGAAGCATAAGTTTTCCCGCCGCGCAAAGCGCTCTTGCCAGAAGCACCCTCTGCTTCTGTCCGCCTGACAGCTCCTGATAACTTTTCTTCTCATATTCCTTCATTCCCATAAGTTTAATTTTTTCATGAGCTTCATCCTTATCCTTCTGCGAGTAAAACGGACGCAGTCCCATACTGTTTATTCTCCCCGACAATACTACCTCAAACACACTTGCCGGAAAATTTTTCTGTATGGCGGTCTGCTGCGGCATATATCCCATTTCATGCGCCTTTAATCCCTCGCCGATATTTACTGTACCGGATATTGGATTTATAAGTTTTAAAAGCCCTTTTACAAGAGTGCTTTTCCC
This sequence comes from uncultured Lachnospiraceae bacterium, assembly GCA_947588675.1. GTDB lineage: Bacteria > Bacillota > Clostridia > Lachnospirales > Lachnospiraceae > V9D3004. The sequence continues at coordinate 26,288 of CANPYY010000001.1, forward strand.
TGCGCCGTTTTCACCGAGGATACACATATATTCCCCGCCGTACAGAGAAAAATCAATATCTGAAAGTACTATTTCACCATCATATCCAAATGTAGCCTTCTCACACGAAATAAGCGCCATCAGTTAAGTGCCTCCTTTAAAAGTTCTGCGTTACTCTCCATCATATCAATATATCCGATACCGTTTTTGAAATCCTCTCCCGAAATATTGTGGCATGAATAAAATGTACGTACCTCCGCCCCTGAAGCCTGCGCTATCGTATCCGCAATCTTACCGTTTCCAAGCTCCGCCTGAAATACTACCGGTATCTTTTCCTGCTTTACAATATCGGCAATTTCTGCAATTTTTGCCGGATTTATATCCGTATCCTGCGCGCATCCGGGGAATGCGGCGCAATAGTCAATTTCAAATTCTTCGGTAAAATACCTCAACGCAAATCTGTCGCCAAATACAATTTTATTACGTTTCGCCCCTTTTACAATCTCATTTATACCGTCGTCAATCCGCATAAGTTTTTCTGTATATTTTCTGCAGTTACTATCATAGAGAGGCTTATTGCCGCTGTCAAGTTTGTCAAGCCTGTCCGTTATATTCTCAACTATTTTTATTGCATTTAACGGCGACGTCCAGACATGTTCATCATATTCCTCACTGTGACCGGTATTTTCCTTTTCGTCATCCTCTTTATAAAGCGTACTTACACAATCCATCATCCTGAGCGTACTTATATCCTTATCAAGACCTGCAAGCACATTATCTACCCATTTATCATTTTCCCCGCCGTTATATATAAAAAGGTCGCATTCCGATATATCTATAATATCCTGTGGCGAAGGGTCGAAAGAATGGCTTTCTTCTCCCGGTTTAAGAAGCATTTTCAGGTCTACATTATTTCCCGCTATTTCCCTTACAAAATCATAAGGGGCAAATATAGTAGTAACTACCCTAAGCCCTTCCGTATCATCCTTCTTTACCGAACAGGAACACAATATAAATATAATACATACTGAAATAAATAAAAGAAGCTTTCTTTTCATATTTTTATAGCAGCCTCCGGCATGTCTTTCATTTTTATTAAAGGGTATCTTTTATATTTTAAAATGTCAATATATTTTTTTCTTTACACTTTGCCAACTTAATGCTATATTAGTCGTGGATGGTATTCGAAAGAAGCTGTACCCTGTTTTTATTTATATTTTGCCTTCCGTTTAAGAAGGAAGGTGGTTGCATGAATAATAAGAATAATAACCGTCTGATACGGATTGGATTTATCGGAGCCGGACGGGTCGGATGCTCGCTTGGAAAATATTTTTCCCAAAAAGGACTTTGCGTGGCCGGATATTACAGCCGGACCGGGGCGTCCGCCAAAGAAGCCGCTCTGTTTACCGATACCCTTCAATATGACGATATCAAAAGTCTTATAGAGGATTGCAATGTTATTTTTATAACAGTTCCGGATAAAGCCATAAAAGAAGTCTGGGACATTATTTCAGTTTATAATATTACAGGCAAAATAATATGTCATTGCAGTGGTGCAATGTCTTCCGACGTTTTTTCAGGCATAACCTTATGCGGCGCATATGGTTATTCAGTCCATCCGCTATGTGCAGTAAATTCCAGAACGGAAAGCTTTAAAACTCTTGAAAGCACATATTTCACAATTGAAGGAAATAAAGAAAAGATTTTATTTATAAAAGAACTTATTTCGGGTCTTGGAAATAAAGTATCGGTAATAGACGCGGCAGATAAAGTACGTTACCATGCTGCCGCCGTACTTGCAAGCAATCTCTGTATAAGCCTATACAGCGCTGCGTGTACGCTTCTTACCGAATGCGGATTTTCGCCCGAAGAAGCTCATACTGCACTGTCGCCCCTCTTTACAGGCAATTGTCTTAACATTGCCGGGCGCGGTCCCGCAGACGCTCTTACGGGTCCTATCGACAGGAATGATACTGTAACCGTGATAAAACATTTAAATAACCTTGACGGAAATATAAGACAGATATACAGATACCTGTCGCTTGAACTTATTAAAACAGCAAAAATTAAAAACCCTGATACAGATTATACTTATATGACAGATATACTTAGTGGAAATATTGATTTGGAGGAAAACGCTTATGAAAAATTCCGTACTGACTTTTAAAGAAGCAAAACAAACAGGCAAAAAGCTTACAATGCTTACCGCCTACGATTATTCAACGGCAAAGCTCATTGACGAAGCGGGAGTAAACAGTATACTTGTAGGAGATTCACTTGGTAATGTAATGCTCGGCTATGAAGATACGCTGTCGGTTACGATGGAAGATATGATTCATCATGGCGCGGCGGTTTCCCGCGCCGCTAAAAACGCGCTCGTAGTTATCGATATGCCCTTTATGTCCTATCAGACGTCAACATATGATGCCGTCGTGAATGCAGGCCGTCTTATGAAAGAAGGAAGGGCAGGAGCAGTAAAGCTTGAAGGCGGACGCGAAGTTTGCGAACAGATAAAAGCAATTACAGACTGTGGTATTCCCGTTGTAGCGCACCTTGGTCTTACTCCTCAGTCGGTAAACGCTTTCGGAGGTTTTAAAATTCAGGGTAAGAGTGAAGAAGCGGCAAAAAGACTTATAGATGACGCCCTTTATGTGGAAGAAGCAGGCGCATTTTCAGTAGTGCTCGAATGCGTTCCGGCAAAACTTGCAGAACTCATAACAGGAAAACTTTCCATACCTACTATCGGAATAGGCGCCGGAAACGCCTGCGACGGCCAGGTTCTTGTATATCAGGACATGCTTGGAATGTTTTCCGATTACGTACCGAAATTTGTAAAACAGTTTGCAGACGTAGGAAGTATTATGAAACAGGCATTCCGTGATTATATAAACGCCGTATCGGACATGTCGTTTCCGGCAAAAGAACATTCTTATACCATAGATGATGAAGTAATTAAAAAGCTGTATTAATTGGAGGATATTAAAATGGAAATCGTATCTACTGTATCAGATGCACGTAAAATTATAAAAGAATGGAAAAAGAAAGGACTGAAAACAGGTCTTGTGCCTACAATGGGATATCTGCATGAGGGACACCTCAGTCTGATTAAAAAGGCTGTTTCAGAAAATGACAGGGTTGTGGTAAGTATATTTGTAAATCCTACACAGTTTGGACCCGGTGAAGATTATGAAACTTATCCACGCGATATAAACAAGGACTCGGCGCTGTGCGAGTCTGCCGGAGCCGACCTTATATTTCATCCTGAAGCTTCCGAAATGTATCCCGACGGGTCGTGCACTTACGTCAATATGACGGGACTTACAGACGCGCTGTGCGGCAGGAGCAGACCTACACATTTTCAGGGAGTATGTACGGTAGTAAGCAAACTCTTTAATATAATAACGCCTGACAACGCCTATTTCGGTATGAAAGACGCACAACAACTGGCAGTAATAAAACGCATGGTTTCTGACCTTAACTTTGACATTAATATAGTAGGATGCCCCATAATAAGGGAAAGCGACGGTCTTGCAAAAAGCTCCAGGAACACCTATCTTAATGCGGAGGAACGAAAAGCTGCCCTTATACTTCAGAAATCAATATTTTTCGGAGAGTCACTTGTAAAAAAAGGCGAAAGGGACGCCGCTTTTGTTATAAACAGTATGAAAGAAATTATAGAAAGCGAACCTCTCGCAAAAATAGATTACGTTGAAATCGTAGATATGAATACAATGAAAAACGTATCCGTTATACAGGGTGAAATACTGTGCGCAATTGCAGTGTATATCGGTAAAACCCGCTTAATAGATAACTTTATATTAAATATCTGCTAAGGAGGTAATATATTATGACCATCACTATGTTAAAAGGAAAAATCCACCGCGCAGTCGTAAAACAGGCTGAACTGAATTATGTGGGAAGCATAACGATAGACCCGCTGCTTATGGAGGCAGCCGGCATATACGAATATGAAATGGTACAGATAGTCGATATCGAAAACGGCAACCGGTTTGAAACCTATACAATTGAGGGCAAAAAAGGCTCAGGCATGATATGCTTAAACGGCGCCGCCGCAAGGCAGGTGCAGGTAGGCGACCATATTATTATTATGAGTTATTGCCAGTTAAGTAAAGAAGAAGCAGAAACACACAAGCCACAGGTTGTATTCGTAGATGAACACAACCATATAATAAGACAGGCAAATTATGAAAAACACGGCGAGCTCTCATAGTTCAGGTCCTGGACCCGTTCGCAGATTCCTGCGCCGTATCGTATTTATTATGGAGGTAAATTATGCTGACCGGTAAAACTGTTGTAATTGGAGTAACTGGAAGTATTGCCGCATATAAAATGGCAAATGTGGCAAGTATGCTCGTAAAAATGAATGCCGACGTACACGTCATCATGACAAAGAATGCGGTAAACTTTATTAATCCCATTACATTTGAAACCCTTACAAAAAACAAGTGCATTACGGATACGTTCGACCGCAATTTTGAATTTCATGTAGGGCATGTTTCCCTTGCCAAAAAAGCGGACGTATTTTTAGTTGCGCCTGCATCTGCAAATATAATTGGAAAAATGGCTAACGGAATTGCAGACGATATGCTTTCAACAACAGTCCTTGCCGCAAAATGCCCTGTTATAGTATCTCCCGCAATGAATACCGCCATGTTTACTAATCCCATAGTAACAGATAATATAAATAAACTTGAAAAATACGGATTTACCATTGTTTCGCCTGCTACCGGATATCTTGCCTGCGGTACCGAGGGTATCGGCAAACTTCCTGACGAAAGCATACTTGTAGAATACATATTAAAGAGCGCGGCAATGAAAAAAGACCTTGCCGGCAAAAAAATACTCGTTACGGCGGGTCCTACAAGAGAGCCAATCGACCCGGTAAGATATATTACTAATCATTCCACCGGTAAAATGGGTTACAGTATTGCACGCATGGCAATGCTGCGCGGCGCAGACGTAACATTAGTTACCGGACCGGTTTCAATAAAACCGCCCATGTTCTGCAACATAGTAAATGTAAATACTGCGGAAGAAATGTATAAAGCCGTTACCGACATATCTGACAGTTACGATATTATAATTAAATCTGCCGCCGTTGCCGACTACAGGCCATCTTATATTGCTGATGAAAAAATCAAAAAATCTGATAATGATAACGAAAACTGCATATATCTTAAACGTACTAAAGATATTTTATCAGAACTCGGGAAACGAAAAAAAGACGGTCAGCTTATATGCGGTTTTTCAATGGAAACGGAAAATGTCCTTAAAAACTCCAGAGAAAAGCTTATTAAAAAGAATGCGGACATAATAGCTGCTAACAGCCTTCGTGAAGCCGGTTCCGGATTTGGCACCGACACAAACAAACTAACCCTTATTACAAAAGATTTTGAAAAGACGCTTGAACTCATGTCAAAAGACGACGCAGCAATGGCGCTTCTTGACTGCATACTCTACATAAGCCGCCAGCCTGAGTGATACTTGTTTTTTAATATGCCGTTGTTTAATTTGCCCCATCCCAGAGGGTATCCGTCTACACAAAAAAGCCTTATTCCTGTTCCGGTACTCTCATTATCATCAATCTGTATAGTTTCTCCTTTAAGATATCTGATAACTCTTATATCATCACTTTTCAGTGATATTACATTTTTGTATTCACCCGGTTTTATTGCCATCGCAAGAGCCTGGCTGGGTTCAAACCTCTTTTTCAGCAAATCTCCCATATACAGGCCGTTCCTTAAAAATCTCATCCCGGTAAGTTTTCCAAGGCGTTCGGGCATATAAAACACCCTTTCGCCCTTTACTTCAAGCCGCATTTTATCTATATCCCAGTTAAGTTCATTAATAAATTCATAAAAGTATTCAAGCTGTCTGTTATCCGGTTTACCATAATAAACATTTGAAGAAAAAGACTCCTTAGCGCCGCCATCCTCCCGTTTTTTTAAAAGAGCCATAAAGTGTCCTTCTCCCTGCATCTTATGAGGCCATATCCTTACACACTTCTTTAGTCCGGGATTTTTCGACGCCCATTCGGGATGGCCACAGTCAAATCCTTCATACCCTTCTATGTCCATAAGTTCCATTTCAGGGAACTTTTCCAATAAATAATCTATCTGACATTCATTCTCACCGGGTGAAAACGTGCATGTAGAATACAACAGCATACCTCCCGGTTTAAGCATATTTACAGCGGGAGTTATTATTTCCCGCTGGAGTTTTTCATAATATGATGTATCTTCCTTATCATAATTTTTAATTACCGACGGGTCTTTCCTGAACATTCCCTCTCCCGAACACGGTGCGTCGAGAAGTATTTTATCAAAAAATCCTGCAAAATATGCGGCAAGCTTTGCCGGGCTTTCACTTACAACAAAGGGATTTCTTATTCCAAAAAGTTCTATGTTTTTAAGTAACGCTTTTGCCCTTGAACTGCTTACATCGTTTGCAACCAGCACTCCGGTTCCGCATAGTTTTGCACCAAGTTCAGTAGCCTTCCCACCGGGCGCTGCGCACAAATCCAGCACGGCATCGCCTTCATTTATTACAAGTCTTGACGCAGGCGTCATCGCACTGGGCTCCTGAAGATAATACAGTCCTGCATGATAATAAGGATGTTTTGCCGGCTTAACATCCTCATTATAATAATATCCGTTTGGTATCCATGGTATCTTTTTTATCTCAAACGGAACAATTTTTTCAAATTCCTCACACGATATTTTAAGGGTATTAACCCTCAGCCCATATAATCTCTGCTCATCATAGCTTCTTATAAAATCTTCGTATTCATCTAAAAGAAGCTCTTTCATCTTTTTAACAAATTTATCAGGAAGCTGCATAATATCTCCTCTTATTTAAGGTTCTCAGGATTCAGGCACATCAGTTCTTCAATAACAAACCTTCCGTCTTTCCTTATAAGAACATCGTCGAAATATATCTCTCCGCCGCCATATTCCGGAGTCATGATAAGTACAAGGTCCCAGTGTATTGAAGATTTATTGCCATTATAAGCCTCGTCATAACAGCTTCCCGGAGTAAAATGAATGGAACCCCTGATTTTTTCATCAAATAATATATCTTTCATTGGTTCTGTTACATATGGATTGACTCCTATAGCAAACTCTCCCACATATCTTGAACCATCGTCAGTATCAAATATTTCATTTATTTTTTCAGTGTAGTTTGCAGTTGCATTTACTATACGTCCATCTTTAAATTCCAATACCACATTTTCAAATGTCGTTCCCTGATAAAGCGACGGCGTATTATAACATATCTTTCCATTCACTGAATTTTTAACAGGAGCAGTATAAACCTCGCCATCAGGTATATTCATATGTCCCGCGCACGGAATGACAGGAATATCTTTTATTGAAAACGTAATATCCGTACCGTTATCACATCTAAGCCTTACTTTATCGGTTCTTTCCATAAGGCTGACAAGAGGCTTCATCGCTTCTTCCATCTTAGAATAATCAAGATTGCACACTTCAAAATAAAAATCCTCAAATGCCTCCCTGCTTGTATTTGCAAGCTGCGCCATCGAATCATTAGGATATCTCAAAACGACCCATCTGGTTTTCGGAACGCGTATATCCGTATGTACAGGTTTTCTGTAATATAATTCGTATAATCTCATTTTATCAGCCGGAATATCAGAAAATTCAGCTGCATTTTCCGAGCCCCTGACCGCAACATAACAGTCCATTTCTTCCATTTCTGCGCAATCCCGTCTTGCCATAAATTCCATCTGCTCTTTCGTGCAATTCATTATTACTTCCCTTAAAACCCTTTGATTTGTATAATGTGTAAACGGAATACCACCCGCCTCATATACAGCTTTTACAAGCTGCATAGCAAGAGGCTCGGTATCCTCCCCTATGTAATCAATATACACCTTGTCACCGTCTGACACCCTCATTGAATAATTTACAAGATTATGCGCAAGTTTTACTATTCTGCTATCCATTACTTATCTTCTCCTTTCATACAGCTTATAAATACATTACCCGCCGCAGCAAACATATCGTTTGCAATATTATGATACATTGTCTGCGACTGTCCGTTATCCGGGTCATATATCGTAACGGTATTCTGGTCATATGCTGTTATCAATACCGCATGGCTGCTATCTTTCATGGCAATCACCGGGCTTCCCATACTTATAAAGTACAGAATTTCATCCAATGTACAACCTTTAAGATTCACAGGCTCTTTCACATATTCTGCAAGAATATCATATATTGAAGCATCTTTTTTCGCAATATCCGAAAGTTCCGCATTTATATAAAACGACCTGAGCATCATATATATGCAGGCATCTATGCTGTTTACTTTCCCCGAACTCTTTACATTGTCAATTCCCGAAGCCTGCGCGCTGTTAAATCTTCCTCCCCGCTCCCAGACAGTCCTGTTTCTGCTGTTCACGACTACACCCTGTTGTTCGTCCGCATATATAACCGCCTGTGCGGGTGAAAGATACGAAGCCTTTATTTCACCTTTAGCATATACGTAATATTTCAGTTTTTCATTATTTTCTTCAAGGTAAAGGGTATTTTCTTTCGTAATTATATATTTATTGATTATATTTTCCTCAGGTACCTCCGTCATTTCAAAGCCTGACGGGAAAGACATATACCATTCCGTCATTGTACGCTGTGTAACACGCGGAACAAGCACAACAGAGGCTTTAACCGTACTAAGCCTGTTTATTATATTGTCGTTTCCTACAGGGACAAACCTGCCGTTTTGTTTTTTTACTCTGTCCATATATATCACATTATCCCTGACATAAGCGCCTGATATATATATTTTCTTCTTACTGTAAGTCTTTATAATATTTCCGCTCTGGTCTGCAATATCCAGCCTGTACATATTACAGGTTTTTGTTCCATCGGCCGCAATCCGTATATCTTTATTTTTCCCTGTCCCATATACTATATGTTCGCCTATTACGCCGATGAGATTGACATATTCACCCTCTCCGGCATCTACGACAGCCTTATTTTCCGTTTCCAGATTGAGAATATTAAGTACAGAATTTTCCTTCCATATAAACATATTGGTTTCAGGAACAATAGTAAAATTACCGTCCTCTATACTCTCCGCAATACATGTAAGTTTCTCCGCCACTATATCATATGAATATATTTTATCGTCTACCACAAAATAAAATACATCTTTTCCATTAACATAACAATATTCTTCAAAATCTTCTTTTAATACCTGATAGGAATTTTCAAACGGTATATACAAAAGCTCCTCTATTTCACTGTCAGACACACGGTAACGGTACAAAATTATTGCTACTTTACCTTCGTAGGCGCCATGGCTTACATATCCGTATACGGCAAAAGTCATATTGCCTTCCTCATCCATGGAAATAATACGCGCATTATGCTGTCCGTAAAGCCTGTATTCATATTCTTCGTCATTGATATAACCGGAATATGCCTTGTTTAACACATTATCAGTCAAATCATACAGATACACATCGCCATTTTTTACAAAAGCAACTCTTGAAACCGCGTCGTTTGAAATTATCTGCATATCAGTATCGGCGGTAATACCCATATTTAACTGGCTTTTATTAAGGCTTGCATTATTTATGTCCAGGTCCGTTTCCACAGTCCTTTCAAACCACAAAAGATAAATTCTCTCGCCTGAATAACGGATTCTGTAGTATTCTTTCACATAATAACTGCACTGTCCCGAATCCGTATCAGCCATTGCATAATATACAAGCTGTATGGCGGCAGTTTCTATGTTTATTTCTTTTACTGTGGGAATAATATCCGTAATTTCGGAAGGTCTCAGCTCTCCCCACACAATGTTTGCAAATGACGAATTAATATCCACATATGCAAGCGTAGAATTATCCGCTGAGGAATCAGGCTCTATATACGCGGCAATGCTTTCATCCTTATTCATGGTTTTATTATGAAAATCCATTACAAAATCCAGTTTTTCTTTCAGATAACAGGTTTCGGGATAATATTTAAGCCTTGTATAATAATTAATTTTTTTACTTACATCTGTAATAAGTATTATTTTAAGCGAATATTCGGTACTGGTTTCAAACGTATAATCCGGTTTAATGACGCACTGCAGCCCTTCTTCTGTCTTATCAAAAGCGCTTACCTCTCCTGAATCCAGAAGCTCATTGCTTACAACCGAACGCAGTTCATATGAAAGCTTATTAATATCAGTATTATGTTTATTGATATTTACGCCTATCCGTCCGGTATCATTTATTACAGTGACAGATTCCCTTATGGCGTTGGCTGCAATATTACTGCTGTAACCGTACAGCCGGTTCATAACCATTTCCTGTGAAGTAAGGCTTATAACCGGGAACGTTTCTCCCGTAATTTCCACTGTTTCTTCATAAATATGGCTGTTAATTACATCCATGTTTCTTCCGAAGAACCACAGCGACAATATAAATATTATAATAAGCCCCATGATTTTATATAAATGCTTTAACATAATATCTCCCAACAATAATTATTCGTGTATATTTTACAAATTTTTTGGCAAAATTACAATAGCTGCTTACTCACAATTTGACATAATACGCATAGAATATTATAAAAATCTGTTTCAAAACCGAGGTCGATTATTTTGGTATATAATGACGGTCTTAATAAAATGCCCTTTTCTCCTTTTTATAACTATGACAGCAGCGATTCCATAGATGATGATTATTTTTATATGCAGAGCATCATCCCCGAATCAGTTTCGTGCATAGAAAATGCTGTTATTAACGAGTGTGATAAGCTGGAATATGAAGGAAGTTACATGTTTGACGAATATCCCGACAAGTTAAGAATGTCTGAAACAGCACGCCATATCGCAGGCAGACCCGAATGCTGCAATATTGATGAAGGAATCATTCTCGCGCTTCTTGCAAATGAAATGCTGCACCGCAGAAGACGTCACAGATGCAGACGGAACTGGGACAAAAAATGCTATTATTAATACGACGTATTAATTATCGGATATCCCAGAGAAATTTCCATTATATCCTTTTCTTCATTATAGGAAAGACTCACCTGTACATTTACAGGCTTATCACCGGCTGTTATTGTATCGGTGAGTTTTTTTGAATATCCGTATGCCGCATAAAAACCTTCGCTGCCCTTACATACTTCTTCTGCGCCCAGTCTTTTAAAAACTTTTTTTACATAATCCCTGCACTCTTTCTCATCCATAGCGCCTTCTTTTTCGGCGTTTATACGGACATATGAAACATATTCGGCATCCTTTTTATTAAGAACGCCTTCTATCATTTCTTTTACGTATAAAACATCTGTATCATCATTTATATCAACAACACATTTAAAATATGTATTCTGCAGTTCTTCCGACCACGTAATAAGCTGGCTTATACTATATCTTTCTGTTTCAGCATAAGATTTAATACAGATTTTTTCACCGTCTTTTTCATAGGATGCCTTATCCTCTCCCAGTATAGCGTATATGTCCTTTAAAATTTTTTCTGCATCTGAATAAAAATCATTTTTCCCATATGGCAGTCTTGCAGTAGCGACTACCTCTTTTTCAGTTATGACAATACCATCAGATGTAGCGAAGGCTTCCGTAATTTCAGCATTTTCCGAAACAGACAAAGAAAAAACCGCCTGTACGGATACAACGGCACTAAGCGCCATACATACTGCGAATACCAGCCGTATTTTCATACTCCTGAATACAGATTTTATTATTTCCATAACAAACCTCCATTTTTCAATCCGACAAACTCTTTTGTATTCATATTTTTGCCTGAATAGTTATTTTTTATACCGTAATTTATAAATATTAAGCAAGTATTAAAATAATAACTTGCAAATATACTTCTAAAATGATAAACTAAATTTTATAATATATATTTTTTAGGAGGATTAACATGAAAAAGAAATTATTAAGTATACTCTTGGTACTGGTAATGATTTTTTCGGTAAGCGGATGTGAGAAAAAAGAATTATCAGCATCAGATTTACTTGAGAAAGCGTATGAAAACTGCGAATCTGTTAAAAACATTACGGCAAAACAGACCATGCAGCTTTCCGCATCTGCAGCAGGCGAATCTATAAATCTTAATATAGATTCGGATATCGTAGCGTTTTCAGACCCATACAAGGTTAAAATGGAAGCAAATATGGATATGGGAGAACTTGGAAGCCAGGCCATTACAATGTACATGGCAGAAGAAGACGGCAAATATTATACATATACCGGAGCATCCGGAATGTGGATGAAACAAAGCATGGATAAGGCTGCTTTTGACGAAGCCATGAACAGCTATGACAGTAAAGCTTATCTTGAACAGCTCGTTGATAATACAAGTACATTTACTTTCAATGAAACGACTGAAGATGATAAAGAGGTATATAAACTTGACGGCAATATTACGGGTGAATCTTTGAAGAATATGCTGAAAACAGCTAACAGCATGAGCCAGTTAGATTCTCTTGGAATTGATTATACACAAGCTTTTGACAGTATCAGCGATTTGCCTGTTACTATATATATAGAAAAAGAATCAGGTAATCTCTATAAAATGTCAATGGATATGTCAGATTTTATGAAACAGGTAATGTCATCAATGTCAGACGCTGCAGGCACCGACGAGTCCTTAAATACTGACGTTGCTATAGACAAATGCGATATGGCTATCACATATACCGGATACGATAACGCAGAGAATTTCGATATTCCTGAAGAAGCTTTAAATGCAGAAGAAATTGATTTGAATGCTTTAAGCGGTCTTGATATGGATGACGAAACATCTGATGAAACCGATACTCAGGAGTAAATACTCTTTATTCTACCAATATGTTTTTTACACCAAAACGGGGTGTTGCAAAGTCAAATTTGCAACACCCCGTTTTTATCTTAATAAAATTAATTTCATCAGTTTCCAAGTATTTCCCTTAATGTGTCAAACAGCTTATCAAGTTCAAGAGGCTTGGCAATATGCGCATTCATACCTGCTTTAATTGCCTCTTTCTTATCTTCCTCAAAGGCATTCGCCGTCATTGCAACAATAGGTATATTGGCAAGTTCCGGATTTTCAAGGCTTCTGATTTTCCTTGTAGCCTCATATCCATCCATTACAGGCATTTGAACATCCATAAGTATTAAATCATAATATCCTGGTTCAGATTCTTTTACCATCTCAACCGCTACCGTTCCGTCATTTGCCGTTTTTACTTCTATGCCGCTTTCCATAAGAATCTCTGTGGCAATTTCACGGTTTAATTCATTGTCTTCAACAACAAGTATCCTTTTGCCTTTCATTTCTTCTAAAACCGGCTGTTCTTTAATCTCATGTTCTTTTTCGTTTTTACCGATTGCGGTAAGAAGCGTATCGCGAAGTTCAGATATAAAAATCGGTTTTGCGCAAAACAGCTTCACGCCCGCTGCTTTTGCTTCTTCCTCTATTATACTCCAATCATAAGCAGTCAGTATAATAATAGGTACATTATCGCCTACAGCCTTCCTTATCTGCCTTGCTGTTTCTATACCGTTCAAATCGGCAAGCTGCCAGTCAATTATATAAGTGTAAAATTCATTCCCTATTTCTTTAGCATGTTTTGCCCTGAGTACCGCTTCCTTTCCCGACATAGTCCATTCAGCGTTAAGTCCAAGCCGTACAAGCATTTTAGTAACACTGTCACATGTATTAAAGTCATCGTCTACAACAAGGGCATGTACTCCCTGAAGTTCTTTAATAGTTTCTATTTTATTACCTTCAGACTGAAGCCTGAATTTAAGATTGATAATATATTCGGTTCCTTTGTCTATTTCACTATGTACTTCAATAGTTCCACCCATTATATCTATAATACTTTTGGTTATAGCCATGCCAAGGCCTGTTCCCTGAATACCGCTTACCGTCGAATTATGTTCCCTTTCAAACGGTTCAAATACATGCTCTATAAATTGAGGGCTCATTCCTATTCCGGTATCCTTAACCCTTATTTCATATGCTCCATATCCTGTGGGAGCCTCACTTTTCTGTCTGACTGTAAGCGCAACCGAGCCGCCTGCAGGAGTAAATTTCATTGCATTGCTGAGAAGATTCAACAGTACCTGATTAAGGTGGAGCCTGTCACAATATATATCTTCGTCAATAACATCTATCGTATCCATAAAAAAGTCAAGCTGCTTATTCTGCATCTGTCCGAGAAGTACAGTTCTCATATCCCTGAACACATCCGCAAGATTGCACGCAACTTCTTCAATATGTAACTTGCCGCTTTCTATACGGCTCATGTCAAGAACATCATTAATAAGGCTCAGTAAATGATTACTTGACGTAAGAATTTTTGAATGGCAGTCCTTTACCTTTTCCTTATCGTCAATATTCGCTATAGCAAGAGTAGTAAATCCTATTATAGCATTCATCGGCGTACGTATATCATGCGACATGTTGGAAAGAAACATCGACTTGGCGCGTTCAGCCGCCTCCGCCTTTTTAAGTTTTTCCTCCAATACAGCCTTCTCAAGAGTTTCCTTTGTATTTTTAAGCACCCAGATATAATATATAATCATCGCAAGCAGTTCAACTATTACGGATATTATAAGGACATTACGAATACGGAACAGGTTTGTAAAGGCATTTTTTTCCGCAACCTGTACGCCTATGCTCCAGGAGTTTATCCCTGCCGGCGCATAATAAAGATACTGCCACTCCCCGTCCTCAGACTTATAAGTAACATATCCCTTATTTCCATTCATAAGTTCCTTTATCTTATCGGACCAGTTTGCGCCGTCTTTGGTTTTCATTCCTTCAAATTCACTGATATTTCCGAGTACCTTATGATATGTATCCATAATAAAATCACCGTTATCCATATCAATTATGAATACATCTGCATCTGCATTATATATATTATCTATATTTATTGATTCCGGCAGCCTTGCCAGGTTAGTTACACTATAAAGAAGGGCAACAGTCTGCCCTTCTTTTATTATAGGAACAAATTGCCTGATAACCATAAGATTATCGTCTACCACGCTTATCATACGGTTAGATACATGTTCGCCAAGCTTTGCCTCATCTTCAAATGATATGCCCCCGTTTCCGTCCATAATTGTACCGTCAGGGTTTATAATTTTGTTATCCGGCATAAGAATACGGATTGATTGTGTTTCCATAAGCGGCGAAAAAATATTCATAGCCATAAGAAAACTTTCAGTATCAAAGTTATCGCCTGCTGAAATAATATCGGCTATGGCATTCAATATCCTGCTGTCCCTTGTCAGTTTTGCGCTGACTTCAGAAACTACGGTATTCACTCCTTCTTCCATACGTTTCAGGCTTCTTTCCTGAGTATAATTATATATTCTGCCATAGGAAAAAACCATAAGTACTATACTGAAAAGAATAAGTATCAATATCGCCGTAATATTTTTATGCTTCATTCTTTTTTTCATAATCGCCACCACTTCCACATGCCTTCCATATATCCGTACAAAGCTTCAGCTACCTGTACTTCTGCGCAAGGTTTATTCTTGTCAGCGAACGCTTGAGCGCAGCCTCCGCCCGTGTCATATTAATTTCAGCATCTCCGCTCTTTATACGCCTTTCAGCGCGGACTTTAGCCTCATTAGCACGTTTAACATCAATTTCCTCCGGCCATTCACATGATTCCGCAAGAATAGTAACCGACGTTTTCTGCACCTCCATAAATCCCTCATGAAGCGCAGCTTCCTTTATTTCTTCGCCTTTAGTTATTTTCAATACGCCCGGAGCAATAATTGTCGTAAGGGGAATATGTTCCGGCAAAATCCCTATTTCGCCTTCAGTAGTATTAAGCTCTACCATATCAACATCATCTTCATAAAACACCCTTTCCGGCGCAATAACCTGAAGTCTGAATGTTTTATTATCCGCCATTTGCATACCCTCCCGTGCTATCTCTTGTCATATCTTGCAATAACATCGTCAATATTTCCTGCATTAAGGAAATAGCTTTCAGGAATATCGTCATGCTTACCTTCAATAATTTCTTTGAATCCCTGTATTGTTTCAGCTAACGGAACATACTGTCCCGGAAGTCCTGTAAACTGCTCGGCAACATGGAAAGGCTGTGATAAAAATCTCTGTATCTTCCTTGCCCTGGCTACCAGTAACTTATCATCCTCCGACAATTCATCCATACCGAGAATTGCTATAATATCCTGCAATTCTTTATATTTCTGGAGAATTTCCTGCACTCCTCTCGCAACCTTATAATGTTCCTCGCCTACGATACGCGGGTCAAGTATCCTGGATGTAGACTCAAGCGGGTCAACAGCGGGATATATTCCAAGTTCAACTATTGAACGTGAAAGAACTGTCGTCGCATCAAGGTGGGCAAATGTCGTTGCAGGCGCAGGGTCAGTAAGGTCATCTGCCGGCACGTATACAGCCTGTACGGAAGTAATTGAACCATTCTTCGTAGATGTAATTCTTTCCTGCAATGCTCCCATTTCCGTCTGAAGCGTAGGCTGGTAACCAACCGCGCTTGGCACACGTCCAAGAAGCGCAGACACTTCTGAACCTGCCTGTGTAAAACGGAAAATATTATCTATGAACAACAGAACGTCTTTTCCTGCTTCATCACGAAAATATTCAGCCATTGTAAGACCTGAAAGACCTACCCTCATTCTTGCTCCCGGCGGTTCGTTCATCTGACCGAATACCATCGTCGTCTTATCAATAACACCCGATTCAATCATTTCATAATAAAGGTCGTTACCTTCCCTTGTTCTCTCACCAACACCTGTAAAAACCGAATATCCGCCATGCTCTGTAGCAATATTGGTTATCAGCTCCTGGATAAGCACTGTTTTTCCAACTCCGGCGCCGCCAAAAAGTCCTATTTTACCACCCTTCTGATATGGACAGAGAAGGTCAACTACTTTAATACCTGTTTCCAGTATCTCCGTATTTGTAGACTGTTCTTCAAAACTGGGCGCTTTTCTATGAATAGGATGATATGCCTCCGCCTTAGGCGCCGGTTTTTCGTCAATCGGCTCCCCAAGTACGTTAAACATACGTCCAAGTGTTGACTCTCCAACAGGAACAGTAATAGGTGCTCCTGTAGCAACTGCTTCCATTCCACGTACAAGTCCGTCAGTAGGACCCATGGCTATACAGCGTACAGTGTCATCTCCCAAATGCTGGGCAACTTCAAGGACAAGCTTTCCGCCATCCTTAGTTTTCACATTAATTGCCTCATATATTTCCGGGAGAACATCGGTAGAAAATCTTATATCCAGTACCGCACCGACTATCTGGGTGATTTTACCTACATTTTCTGCCATTATTTCCTCCATTCCGCCACACTATGTGGCTTATTCCATTATTCAACCGCTGCAGAACCTGCAATTATCTCGGTAAGTTCCTGGGTAATTGCGCTTTGTCTTGCCCGGTTATATTTAAGTGTAAGATCTGCTATCATATCATCCGCATTGTTGGTAGCAGAATCCATCGCCTGCATCCTTGCTCCGTTTTCACTGGCAACCGACTCGACCAGAGCGCCAAATATAAGACTGTTAATATATTTTGGCACTATCATGGCAAGTGTTTCTTCCGCTTCCGGTTCATAATTCATAAGAGTAAGCCTGTCAGCATCAGATTCCTCCGAATCTTCAGTCTGCTCATCTTCTCCCTTAACCATCGGAAGCAGCCTAAGCATTGTCGGAATATGCGTAACCGTGTTTTTAAATATGGTATATGCAAGATATATTTCACCAAATTCGCCATTCTCATATCCTGCAAGTACATCTCTGCCAATATAAGCCGCATCGGCAAACAAAGGTGAATTAATTGCTTCCGAATAATCCTTCTTTATTTCATATCCAAGCCTGCCAAACATTGCGGCGCCTTTTTTACCTACGGCATATATTACCGTATTATCTGCCCCAAATCTCTCATCCTTCGTCAAAAGTTTAATTACATTGGAATTATATCCGCCGGCAAGTCCTCTGTTGGAAGTAAGCACTATGACCGCTTTCTTACCGGAATCATTGCCCTGCATATACGGATGGCATATCTCTCCTGACTTTGAAAGAATTGAACTGACGGTTTTATACATCTGATTAAAATATGGCTTGGAGCTTTCAGCACGGTTTTTTGCCTTCTGCAGCTTAACAGTGGCAACGAGTTTCATTGCCCTTGTAATCTGCCCGGTGCTTGATACGCTTTCCTTACGTCTTTTGATATCTCTCATCGTAGCCATAATCAATAATCCTCCAATCTGATTACCCCGGTTTAATTTCCTTTAAATTCACTCACATATTCCGGTATTGCCTTATCTAAAAGCGCCGCCGTTTCATCGGAAATAACCTTATCATCACGAATACTTGCAGATATTTCAGGATATTTCAAATCAAGATATTCAAACAGCCCCTTTTCAAAATCAAGAATTTTATCAACTTCAATATCAAGGAGATATCTGTTTACGGCTGCATAAATAATTATTACCTGATACTGTACCGGCATCGGATTATACTGATCCTGTTTAAGTATCTCACGTATTCTTTCACCCTGCGCCAGTTTCATCCTTGTATCTTCATCAAGGTCTGAACCAAACTGCGAAAATGCAGCAAGTTCCCTGAACTGGGCAAGCTCGATACGTATAGGTCCGGCAATCTTTTTCATAGCCTTTATCTGCGCTGAACCTCCTACACGAGATACCGAAAGTCCGGGATTTACGGCAGGACGGAAGCCTGAATTAAACATTTCCGTTTCAAGATATATCTGTCCGTCTGTAATGGATATAACATTAGTCGGAATGTATGCCGACACATCTCCGGCCTGCGTTTCAATAATAGGAAGCGCGGTAAGCGAACCTCCTCCAAGCTTGTCGCTAAGCTTTGCCGCCCTCTCAAGAAGTCTTGAGTGAAGATAGAATACATCACCGGGATATGCCTCACGTCCCGGCGGACGCCTGAGAAGAAGTGCAAGTGTACGGTAAGCAACCGCATGTTTACTCAAATCATCATACACTACCAGAACATCTTTCCCGTTCTCCATCCATTCCTCACCTATAGTACATCCTGAGTAAGGAGCTATATACTGCAAAGGCGCAAGCTCGCTTGCAGTGGACACAACAACTGTTGTATAATCCATTGCTCCATATTCTTCCAGGGTCTTAACTATGGTTGCAACTGTGGATGCTTTCTGTCCTATAGCAACATATATACAGTTTACACCCTGTCCCTTCTGATTAATTATCGTATCAATGGCTATAGCCGTCTTTCCTGTCTGACGGTCTCCTATAATAAGCTCACGCTGTCCGCGTCCAATCGGAACCATTGCATCAATGGCCTTTATACCTGTCTGAAGCGGCGTATCTACAGACTTTCTCGAAATAACGCCTGATGCAACCCTTTCAATCTGTCTGTATTTATCCGTTTCAATAGGGCCTTTACCGTCGATTGGCTGTCCCAAAGCATTTACAACACGGCCAAGCATTGCATCTCCGACCGGAACTTCAACAACCCTTCCGGTAGTTTTTACAATATCGCCTTCATTAATATTTTTAGAATCGCCAAGAAGCACGGCGCCTACGTTATCTTCTTCCAGGTTAAGCACCATTCCATATATCTCGTTCGGAAATTCCAGCAATTCTCCCTGCATTGCCTTTTCCAGTCCATGTATCCTGGCAATACCATCAGCAACCTGAATTACCGTACCTACATCAGACACTTCAAATCCGGTGCTGTATTTCTGAATCTGTTCCTTTATTACGGAACTGATTTCTTCCGGTTTCAATTTCATTTTCTGTGAATACCCTCCTTATTAATTATTTCTGATACACTAGTTTAACTGGATACCCGATAAAGACCTTGACATTGCATTAAGTTTCTGCTTTATGCTGCTGTCAAGCACACGGTCTCCTATACGGATAACCATTCCGCCTATCAGTTCCGGGTCAACACTGTAATTCATTTCAAATTTTTCATATTCCGTAACATCGGTAAGTCTTTTTTCAATCTGTTCCTTCTGCCTGCTGTTAAGCTCTATTGCAGAAGTAACATATGCCACACAGGTATTGTTATATTCCCTTACCCTGCCGGTAAAATATTCAATTATACTAATAAGCTCTGAAATACGGCCTTTTTCCAGTACCGTAACCAGAAAACCGGTAACAATATCCGAAGCCCTTCCGTCAAAAATATTACGCATAATCTGTACTTTTTCCGCAACGGCAATATGCGGATGCATCATAACAGATACAAGCTCCCTGTTATCTGTCCAAATATCTTTTATCTCCGCAATTTCATCACACACTTCATTAAGCATGTTTTTCTCCAGCGCAAGTTCAAACAAAGCATCGCCATATGTTTTCGATACTAATTTTGCCATGTCTTATCACCCATTTCTTTAAGTGTAGTATCGATAAGCTCATTCTGAGTGGCTTCATCTATTGAAACACTTACCATTTTCCCTGCCATAAGGGTTGCCACCGATATTATTTCCTGCTTAATCTCATCTCTTGCCTTGTTTTTCTCCAGCTCTGCTTCCTTTTCAGCTCTTTTAATAATCCTTCCGGCTTCTTCCTTTGCCTCATTTACTATTTCCGTTTCCTGCTTCTGAGCTTTCTTTCTTGTCGAACTCATTATTTCGTCAGCTTCACTTTGAATCTCCCTGAGCCTGGAATCATACTCCTCTTTATATATGGCAGCCTGCTCCTTATCCTTTCTGGCTTCTTCCATATCGTTTTCAATAAGCTCCTTACGCTTATTTATAAGTTCTCTCGCAGGATTGAAAAGCAAATATGACAGCAGCATAAAAAGTACAAGCATTGCAATAAGTGTTACTGACGTATCAAAAAGAGTCTGCGCATCAAGTCCGAATATTCTTTTCCAGACGTTTCCTCCCTCTGATAACATGACAAGTATGTTTCCGTTTGCCAAACTGCTACTCAAAACTATAAGCCTCCTCTCTCATATATATGGTTATACAGGCTTATTACGGCATAAGCGGTTTAACGAACATAAGAAGCAAAGCTACTACAAAACCATAAAGACCTGTTGTTTCCGCAACGGCCTGTCCTAAAAGCATCGTTGACATTATGCTTCCTCTGGCTCCCGGATTGCGTCCAACTGCAGAAGCTCCATAACCTGCTGCAATACCCTGTCCTACACCGGGTCCGATACCTGCAATAACTGCCAGACCTGCTCCAATTGCTGAACAACCTAATACAAATGCTTCACTTGAAATTCCTTCCATTATGAAATCCTCCTTAAATAAATAATAGTTATATTTTTTTAAATTTTTATTTATGCTTCTTCACCTATCTGGTTATATATGAACACCATGGTGAGCATTGTAAACACATATGCCTGTAATACTCCGGCAAATACGTCAAGATATGCATGAAGCGCCGCCGGCCATACTATTGCCAGGCTTACACTTCCAATTTTGATAAGTCCGTATACAAGCGCCATCATAAGAGTTCCCGAGAACATATTTCCGAACAAACGCAAAGACATGGATATCGGGGTTGACACTTCGCTTATTACATTGACCGGGAAAAACAAAAATACCGGTTCAAACAGGCTTTTAAGTTTGCCCCATTTCTGATATTTGATTCCATTATACTGAATCATAAACCAGGTGATAACTGCCAATGGAAATGTAACGCCAAAATCCGAAGTCGGAGGCCTTAATCCCAAAAGGCCGCTAAGGTTACATAATAACAGAAAACCAAACAGCGAACCGACATAATTAGCAAATCTCGGCCCATGCTTTTCTCCCATTGAACTTACGAGCATATTGTCAACAGATTCAACAAGAAGCTCAATAACATTCAAAAATCCCTTAGGCGGTTTATTCGGGTCAGCTTTGCGTATCGCCCTGTTAGCAACAAGTGCGAATATTACCAGTATAACAAATACAATACTTAAACACACATGTGTTGTGGTAATATATAATGTTTGCCCAAACAGTTTAAATTTCACATACCCTTCAATAAAAAAGTCTAAGTTTTCTGCACTGCTCGCAAACATTTTTATATCTGACGCACTCTGGGTTAATACTGACATCACTTATCCTTTATCCTCCTTTTCATTATTTTTTCAAAACACTTATGTGTAAACGGTTGAAGGTACGCCGAAAATTTTAAAGTAAAAATTCCCAGACACACTCCCCACGGTTCTACATACTCTTTAAAATAAAACGCAACACAGAGTATAAGACCCATAAGCGTAATTCTTACTATAGCCTGTCTTCTGCCATATTTTCTGGCAGTTTCAGAATCAAGGTCCAGCGCAATATCAATACTTTTCATCATATTGCGAAGTATGCCCATGGCTACTGCCCCGCCTGCTATTACACTGACGGGAAACATAACATATTCCCCGCTTATTAACGCGCAGACTATTGCAATTACAATTAGCTGGAATATTATTGCGGCAAGCATTTCATAATATGTTCTCTTTCCCTGTTCCATAACTTC
The DNA here is from genome assembly GCA_947588675.1 of uncultured Lachnospiraceae bacterium. Classification (GTDB taxonomy): domain Bacteria; phylum Bacillota; class Clostridia; order Lachnospirales; family Lachnospiraceae; genus V9D3004. The sequence goes on from CANPYY010000001.1 coordinate 48,751, forward strand.
CTCCAATATTATCAATGCTTATCTTTATTACCGGCAGACATATTTTTATCGCGTTCCGCATATAACTCATCAAAATACTTCTGATTCTCTTTTTCTTTTTCAAGGTCTTTTGCATAAAAACTTTTCGTTATCGTATATACACTTTTTATGCCCGCAGCAAAACCCAAAAACAGAAATATAATCATAAGGTAATTTGTATCCAGCCATTTATCAAGTTTATACCCTATAAACAGGCATAACGCAACAGGCACTATCATATTGATTCCTATCTGAAGAATCATTGACAGACCTTTTGCTATTTCGTTTACATCGGATGAGTTTTTTTTATTTTTACCGTTACTCATTAAAAGTATCTCCAGCCAATCTGAATCATTATAGCATTATTCACATACAAAGTCTATAAAATAAATCATAGTTTTCTCGAAACAAATCATAGCCTTCTTGAAATATCTGCACATTCACGCATGGCAGAAATCACGGCGCTCCTGAAGCCTTTATCTTCCAGCGCTTTAACCGCCCCTATTGTCGTTCCGGCCGGGGAGCATACCATATCTTTAAGTTCAGCAGGATGCAGCCCTTTTTCCATAAGAAGTTTAGCGGTTCCATATACTGTCTGTTCCGCAAACATATATGCCTGTTTCCTAGGCATCCCTTCCATCACTGCCGCATCTGCCATCGCTTCTATAAATATAGCTACGTATGCCGGTCCGCTTCCCGAAACTGCCACAACGGCATCCATAAGCTTCTCCGGTATCACTTCCGCTTTACCGAAACTTGCAAGTATTTTAAGCGCATACTCCAGTTCCAGGTCGGTAACATTTTCATTTCTGCATACAGCCGTCATTCCCGCTCCTGCAAGCGCAGGCGTATTTGGCATTGTCCTGATAAGTTTAATACTCCTGCCGAACATATCCTCTATTTTTTCAATGCTCTGTCCTGCCACAATAGATATTACAAGTTTATTTTCACTTACCGTATCGCATATTTCATTTATAACTTCAGAAATAATCTGCGGCTTGACCGCAAGGACTATCATTTCAGATTTAAGCACAAGCTCACTGTTATTTAATGTCGTCGCTATTCCATACCTGTTTTCCGCTTCTGCAAGCTGAGCTTTATCATGGTCCGACGCTATTACCTCTCCCGCCTCAAAAGTCCCGCTGTCTATAAGTCCTGCAATTATGGTCTTTGCCATATTTCCACAACCGATAAATCCTATTTTCATACCATTCACCAACTTTATCCTTCTATTTGTCTTATCCGGTTAATATGTCTTTCATCGTTTGAAAATTCCGTATTAAGGAACGTATCCGTAATTTTTACTGCAAGTCCCGGGCCAACAACCCTTGCTCCCATTGCCAGTATATTGGCGTCATTATGCTCCCTTGTCGCCTGTGCGCTGAAACAGTCATGACATACTGCCGCGCGTATTCCTTTAAATTTATTTGCCGCAATGGAAATACCTATTCCCGTACCGCATATAAGTATTCCCCTGTCACACTCTCCCGAAAGTATCGCCCGCGCAACTTTTCCGGCGTATACCGGATAATCGCATGACTCCTCGGTATAAGTACCGTAATCTTTGTATTCCAGTCCCTTATCTTTAAGATAAGCTATAATTTCCTGCTTTAACCCGAATCCTCCGTGGTCACTTCCTATTGCTATCATTTATTACCGCCTCCATTTGTATTATTTTCATTTATTTCATTTTTAAATTTGGTAACGACCTCCTGCATCACCTCATACATATCCTCATAACACGCCTCATATATATCCATTTCCTCACCATACGGGTCCAGAAGTTCATCATCATTTCCTACATACTCTTTTAACGTATATACCGGCCCTTCAAATCCATAGTCTTCAATAATCTTTAATTTATCCGTGAATCCCATTGTAAGTACAAGTACGTTTCCTATAAGGTCCTCTTTCGTAAGCTGGACTGCCCGTTTAGAAGCGAGTTTTATTCCATGTACTCCCAACACTGTTTCTATTTTGGGATTGTATGGTTCTTCAAATAACACAACCAGTCCTCTGGATACAACTAAAACCTCTTTATCTGCGTCTGAATACAGGTGCAGAAATATTGCTTCTGCCATAGGACTTCTGCTGGTATTGCCGTTTCCGACAAAAACCACCTTGTCATATTTCATAAATAACCCTTCTTTCAAACCTTTAGAATCCTGTGTCCTGCCGCCTTTATGATTCTGTTCATAATGGCATCTCCCAGCCCCTCATTTGAAAAACCCTCTATGAATATATGCTTTATTTTACATTCGTCCATCTTTCTAAGCACGGCATATAAATTATGCGCTATAGTAATCTCATCTTTTCGTGAACCGATATACATGACGGTTCCGTAATTATATCTCCCCCTGTTTTCAATTGTAGTAATAACGCCTACCGTATCTTCATCATACGTCCTTACGAGTTCATTAATTTTATCAGTAACATCTGACATATTTCCTTCAATTACAGTAAGTTCACCCTCAGGCGCATAATGCCTGTACATCATTCCCGGCGCTTTTGGCCTTATATCATCTCCCGCCTTATTATCTATTGCGGGGTCCCTTAACACATCTCCCAGAATATCATCAAGCATTTTCTGATTCACATATCCCGGTCTTAGTATAACCGGCGCCCCGTCCGTCAAATCCACAATTGTAGACTCAATACCGATATCCACTTTTCCGCCGTCAAGTATAATATCTATCTTCCCCGCCAAATCTTTAGCGACATGCTCTGCAGACGTAGGGCTTGGTTTTCCCGATTTATTAGCGCTTGGCGCCGCTATGGGAACCTTTGATTCCCTTATAAGTGAAATTGCTATAGGATTGTCAGGAAGCCTTATTGCTACAGTATCCAGACCTCCTGTAGTTTCGTACGGAACAACGCTTTTCTTTTTTAATATCATAGTAAGCGGCCCCGGCCAGAACCTGTCTGCCAGTATGCGCGCAGTTTCCGGCACTTCGCGCGCCAGCATATATATTTCATTAAATTCCGATATATGGACAATAAGAGGATTATCCGACGGTCTTCCCTTTGCTCCGTATATTTTCTTTGATGATTCGGGATTAAGCGCATTCCCGCCAAGACCATATACCGTTTCAGTCGGAAAAGCAACAAGACCGCCTTTTTTTATAACCTCCGCCGCCTCTTTTATATAATCATATTCACTTTCCGACACTTCTTCACTGATTTTATAAATACGAGTTTTCATCATTGCTCCGCTTCATTATTCTACATACTTATACAAATATATATAATACACCAAATATCACCTTTAGTCCAGTAAATATATGTCATATATATTTTAAGATTCTAATAATCTATATTAAATAATAATAATAATAAAGGTTAAAAACTATGAAGAACGAGGGGCTCAAACTCAGTTTAATCATTGCTGCTCTTGTTGTTATATCAGGAGTTGTATCAATATGCAAACATGCAGGAATATTATATGTCAATAATGATATTTCCAAAAACGCCCATACAATTGTAATAGATCCCGGACACGGCGGTTACGACCCCGGAAAAGTCGGCGTAAACAATACGCTTGAAAAAGATATAAATATGGCTATCGCACTTATATTGAGAGATATTCTCCAGGAAAACAACTATGATGTCGTTATGACCAGAAGCGACGATACCGATTTATCTACCCCCGGCTGCGCAAACAAAAAAACTGACGACCTCAACAACCGTATCAAAATTATAAATGAATCAGACCCCTCTCTTGTTGTCAGCATACATCAGAACAGCTTTCAGGACCCGAACGTATCGGGAGCGCAGGTTTTTTATTACGGTGAAAATACAAAAGAAGCCGCTGAAACTTTGCAAAAAGAATTAATAGCCGGTCTTGATACCAATAATCACAGAATGGCTAAAACCAATACCAGCTATTACCTTCTGAAGAACACTCCGTTTCCTGTCGTCATAGTAGAATGTGGATTTTTAAGCAATCCCTCCGAGGAAGAATTGCTTAACAGCGCCACATATCAACAGAAAACTGCTGAAGCTATATATAAGGGTATTGACGAATATCTTAATTAGAATTGATATATTTTGCAACAACATTCCATATTTCCGTTTTTTCAAGTCCAAGCTTCCAGAAACTTACATTATGTATGTTTCCTTCTATGACTGCCTTGAGTTTTTCTTCAATTGAGTTTTCTTCCTCAAGCCATATTTTATATATGGCGTTATTTTCATTGTACTCAGCATAATACTGTCCGCTTTCCGCATCCCAGGAAGGTTTCACCTGCCTGTCGGAAAGGACCGATTCCGCTGCTTTCATACCGTATGCGGATGAATCCGTTTTCTCCGTGCCGTCCTTGCCCGTAGTAATTTTCCATAATCTTGTATAAAACGGAAGCGCCATTATTACCTGAGTTGGATTTACTTTATCAGTAATATTTTTAACCGCCTCGTTTATAAAGCCAATCGAGGACACCGAACCTGATTCGCTTCCGCTGTAATGCTCATCATATCCCATGATAACCACATAATCCGCTACAGCGCCCTGCTCCTCATAATCATAATATTTTCTGTAATCCACGGGAACATAATTATCTATTGAAAGCACAATACCGTTACTTCTGCATTTAACTGACATTTCCCTTATAAACTGTACAAAATCTTCCCCATAATCAGAAGTCACATTTTCAAAATCTATATTAAGTCCATCCAGATTATATTCTATCGCAAGGCTTAAAAGTTTGTTCTCCAGTTTTTCCCTTACGGACGTGTGCGACAATACCTGCCCCACGTCGACTAATTTATTAAAATCATTACAAAGTCCCCAGACTTCCACTCCTGCATTATGCGCTCTCTGCACATACGTTTCATCGGCAAGCGAACTTACGCCGCCGTTATTATCCTTTATTGCGAACCAGGTGGGCGATATCGTATTAACGCCTTTCGTACTGTTAAGAAGATTGAGAAGCCCCGCATTTGCCGCAGCATTGGTAGTCTGATGCCATACCATACATATATCATGCTCTTTACTTATATGAGTATATTCCGGCGGAGTATATGCAGTGTCCACTGTCCTGTATGAACTTTCATGAAGTTTTCTTGTTTTTACATATCCGATTATTCCATCCTCGGTAATTACTTTTGCAAAACCTCCCTTGATTTCTTCATCAGTATCCACATATATCACTTCGTCATCAGGTGATAAATCGGCAAGAATCGGACTTTTAATACTTGCTTCATATCTTAGTTTAGTTGATTTTTTTACTGTGGAAACAAGCTCATTTTCTCCCCATTTGTATCTTATGACAATTCTGTCCGGAAGCTCATAAGTATTATAGTCAACCGCGGAATACTCTTTAACAAACGGCATGGCTATATACGGTGAATTTCCAATAATCCTGACTATAACATAATCAGTCTGTGCCGAACCTTTATTAACCGTATATCCTTTAGCGTCAGGCTGTATTTTAATCTGACTGTCCGGCGTTGTATATATCATAATCTGTTCATTTGCATCCCAGTAAAATCTCTTATTGAACAATTCTTTGACAAGCGAATATCCCACATACGGCACACCGTCTGTATAATATCCTTTTTCATCTGATATCTCATTCTGAAGTACAATAGCCATTTCGCCATCATCAACAGTAAAATATTCATTAAGGTCCATTATTTCCTTTGAAGGAGAATATTTATATACCAAAAACGCCGTCATAAGCGCAATGACGATAACTACTACCGCTGCCGAAATAAGTTTTATCTGTTTAACCTTCATACCGTCCTCCTTATATACCAATGACTTTATACGCAAAGCCCCTGTAAGTCGAATTATATCACATATTGGTATAATTGTACATATCAGTATCACGGTAAAACACACATCCGAATATACGAATGTGTGTTTCACAAACCGCAAGAACCACAATAGTATCCTGTATTCTGTCCGGTTTTGCTATTCTGTTATTTCTAAATAATACTACCTGAATTAAACTCCGGTAATTTTATCAAAGTTGATTTGTATTATTCTTCCCTCGGAATCACCAAGATATTCTTTCATATAAACGGCATCTTCAAGTACGTGAAATAACTCAACCGTTTCATCAGAAGAATAACTTACTCCTTCAACATTGACTAAAATACCGTATTTTTCGGCTTCCCTTATTTCCCCCATTATCCACTCGTATATCGCTCTTTTCTTTTTTGGGTTACCTTTGTTTTTTGCATTTTCTTTTTTCATGTCACCACAAGTTGCCTATGGCGAGGTACAGTTATGTGATGTATAAGACCACCACAGGCAATTGTACCAACTCCTTTCAATGTCAATAGCCTGAGAGGTTTGCGAACTCTTTATTTTTTTCAAATAAACTATTTTACATACAAAACTTCAAAACCAAATAACCCGGAATCATAAACTGCAGATCTTTTTCAGATAAATAACTCAATATAGAATCAAAAAGAATAAAAGACCTTAAGAATATTAATAAATACATGTCCCCCCTTTCATAGGGTTCCATCACCATCCCAGTACACATAATTATAATTAATATACCATAAAATAACAATTGTATTTTTTCACAATTATTTGTATAATTTTTTGTGCAAATATATGATTATGCACTTACTTTCTTACAAGTCTTATATTGGAATAACAATCCTATTGACTTTATGAATATAATAAATTATACTTTTTTTTACTAAGAGAAGTTGTGTAATCCGCCGTTGAGAGGAGGAACCTGTATGAAAATCGAAAAAATAAGCGACAACCAGATAAGGTGTACTTTAAGCCATCAGGATTTAGTTGAACGTGAAATTAAAATCAGTGAACTTACTTATAGTTCGGAAAAAACCAGGACTCTGTTCAAAGATATGATGCAGCAGGCTTCCTATGAGTTTGGTTTTGAAGCCGACAACATACCTCTTATGATTGAAGCAATTCCTGTTTCAATGGAAACGCTGATTTTAGTCATAACAAAAGTTGAAGATCCCGATACACTTGATAATACATTATCAAAATTCTCACTTAATTCGGACGATAATAATGACGGAACTTATTACGATGAAGATGAAGAAGAACGCATTAACGCTAAGATGTTTAGCAAATTCAGCCATATTGCAAACATACTGGACATGGATTCAGAAGATGACGAATACGCTGAACCGGAAGATACCAAAGAAACTCTCGTATTAAACAGTGACAGAAAGACTATGTCTACAATACCCGCATCTTCCGTTGAAAATTCCTTTACCCGGATTTTCTCTTTCACCAGTCTTGATAATGCCACACAGTTTGCAACGTATACAAGGGGCATGTTTACCGGTTCTAACCAACTGTATAAAAACAGTACGGCGCAAACTTATCTCCTTGTTTTAAGAAATGACGGAGAAGATACAGATGATTTAGTCAAAGTATGCAATGCCGCATCGGAATTTGGCTCAATAGAAAATGTATCCTATGTTTCCGCATCACATATTGAAGAACACTGCGACCTGATAATTGGCGAGAATGCTTTACAGGTACTTGCAGCATTATAGACAACTTAGTATTAAATGAAAATAAGAAGCCCGGTTTAAGTTTAATAACTTTATCCGGGTTTCTTTAATTTCTTATATCTTCAGCCCTTACTCATACCGCATATCTTACATCAACTGGTTTTTTCCGCCTTTTTTTCCAGATAGTCATTAATCCTTCCAACAAGCATATCCGCATCCAGTCCATGAACCATAGCGGCTTCCTCAAGAGTTTCACCCTGCGCCGACGGGCATCCTATGCAGTGCATTCCAGCCGCCATAAGTATTGGCGCTATAGTTGCATCAACATTTAAAATCTCAGCTATTTTCATATCTTTATTAATACCGGCCATTTGTAAAAACCTCCTTAGATATAATTTACGAATTAAAGTATAAATCAACATATACTTAACGTCAAGCCGGAAAATTTATATAAAGTGCTTGTTTTTTATCCTGTCATGTATTAAAATTAGTTTATTATATATAAGGAGGTTAAGTATTATGGCTTATAAGATTTCGGATGATTGCATAAGTTGCGGAACATGCGCAGGCGAATGCCCTGTTGGTGCAATCTCAGAGGGTGATGCTCATTTTGAAATTGACGAGTCCGCTTGTGTTGAATGCGGAACATGTGCAGGCGTATGTCCTGTTGGTGCAATTTCTAACTAATTATCATTATCATAATGTTTAAAATGTAATGTTCAAAAATAAAAGTACAGCTATCTTAAAGACGGCTGTACTTTTTTATATTAATATATATCGTTATTATTTTATTCTTGCCAGAAGGGCCTCCCTCTCATTCTCATAGCCCGGCTTTCCAAGCAGCGCAAACATATTTTTCTTATAGCTCTCAACACCCGGCTGATTAAACGGATTTACACCGAGCATATAGCCGCTTACTCCGCATGCAAATTCAAAGAAATAAAAAAGTTCGCCAAGAGAATGTTCTGACTTATCAGGGACACATACTGCAATATTAGGAACTCCTCCGTCAATATGCGCAAGCCTTGTTCCCTTCATTGCATTATTGTTAATTTCTTCAACACTCATACCCGCCAGATAATTAAGCCCGTCAAGGTTATTTTCTGCCTCAGTCATAATAATCTCCGAACTGTCTGAACTAATTTCAACAACAGTCTCAAACATTATACGCGAGCCATCCTGTATAAACTGACCCATGGAATGCAAATCAGTAGTCAAATCTACAGACGCAGGAAACAGTCCTTTGTGTTCCTTTCCTTCACTCTCTCCGTATAACTGTTTCCACCATTCGCTTATATAATGAACCGACGGGTCATAATTGGCAATTATTTCAACTGATTTACCATTATTATATAAAATATTTCTTATTACCGCATACATCATCGCAGGATTATCATAATACTCATCATTCATGCAGCGTTCCCTCATATCCGCAGCGCCAACCATAAGTTCATTAATATCTGCGCCGCTTACGGCTATAGGAAGAAGTCCAACTGCGGTCAAAACCGAAAACCTTCCGCCTATATCATCAGGTACTACAAACTGCTCATATCCTTCATCGTCAGCAAGCTGTTTAAGCGCGCCTCTCGCCTTATCTGTTGTAGCATATATACGTTTTGCCGCGCCCTCACGTCCGTATTTAGATATAAGCATATCTTTAAATATACGGAATGCAATAGCAGGCTCTGTGGTTGTTCCGGATTTACTTATAACATTTACCGAAAAATCCCTGTCGCCTATAACCTTTATAAGGTCTGCAATATATGAAGAACTGATATTATTGCCGACATAATAAATCTCCGGCGTTTTTCTTTCTCCCGAAGGAATATTATTATAAAAATTATATCTCAAAAATTCTATAGCCGCTCTGGCTCCAAGATAGGAACCCCCTATACCTATAACAACAAAGACTTCGGAATCACTCTTAATTTTCTCCGCCGCACTTATAATTCTTGCAAATTCCTCTCTGTCATAGTTCACAGGAAGGTCAATCCAGCCAAGGAAATCATTTCCCGCCCCGCTTTTACTTACAAGAACCTCTTTTGCTTTAAGCGCGGACTCTTTAATTGATTCTACTGCACCTTCAGGAATAAAACTTTCTGCATCCGCATACTTAAACATCAATTTTTCTGCCATACACAAACCTTCTTCCGTTTATTAATAATTTTTTTTAATTTTATCAAAACTTGCACATCAGGTCAAATATTCATTAATAATTTCTTCAAATATTCTTTGTTCGTTATCAGGCAAATCAATACCCTTACTATCCTCGTCAGAAGCCCTGTCCGCTTTAGTTTCAATTTCACCCAAAAGCTCGTCATATCCGGTATTATCCATATTTTTAATAAGCTCCAGCATTCCTTCATCTATTTCGTCTGATAGCTTATCAAGTTTCTGTCTTTCGTAATCGTAAGTTCCCTTTTCCAATGCAGGGAAAACATAATTTTCAAAATGGTTGCATATATTCATATATATACATTTTTTCTTATAACCCGTATTAAACAAAAGGCGTACAACTATAATAATACCTGTGGACGCAGCCGCCAAAAACATATAATAAAACAATACGTCTTTTGATTTTCCTTCCATATATGCCATATACATTCCCATTACCCCTATAAAAGGACATAAAAAAATTGATAATTTTTCAGCAAGCTCCCAAAAGGCTATCCTAAATCCAAGGAAACGCACATTATTCATATACACATTAACAAGTACGCCTACATTTTTTATTCCGTCCGACCTTTCGTATTCTCCAACAAAATATTCACGTAACCTGCCTGCAAATTTTCCACGGGAATTATCAATATCTTTAGACTGCTTTGAAATACGTATATAACACAATGACGTTATTATTTTTATTACAACAATAAAAACACATATCGATGCTAAAATATAATCTATAACCCTGTTATCAATAATTTGTCCAACCATATGCTTTCCCTCCTGAGTTTTACATTAGTATACTCCAAAAGCATATGGTTTTCCAATATTTTCCATTTACATGTTATAACAAACTTCATCCGTATTCCGCTATTTTTTACAGTATTCATCAATCAAATCTGCAATAATCTGTATTGAATCTTTCGTACTGTTTATTCTCATTGAATATATATACTTCTCTCTTTCCCTATATACCCTGTTAGCTTCAAATACAAGTTTTTCAGGCGTAATGGTTTCTTCATAAAGAACCGAACTGTAACCCTGTTTCTTAAACGACTGCGCATTAAGCACCTGGTCGCCGCGGCTTGATGCCTGCGGAAGCGGAATAAGTATATTAGGTTTTTTAAGCGCCAGAAGCTCGCATATGGCGTTGGCTCCCGCTCTTGATATTACTATATCAGCGGCCGCCATTAAATCACTTAATTCCTTTTTTATATATTCAAACTGCACATATCCCGGAAAACCGTTTAAGGATTCATCAAGTTTTCCTTCGCCGCACAGGTGTATAACCTGGAAATTCTTTACAAGGTCTTTAAGCGCAGCCCTTACCACATCATTAACTGCAGCAGAGCCAAGACTTCCTCCCACCACAAGTATGACAGGCTTATTCGCAGTAAAACCGCAGAAATCAAGCCCTGCAATTTTATTTCCCAAAAACAGTTCTTTCCTTATGGGAGTACCTGTTACAACAGCTTTATCATCAGGAATATTTTCTGCCGCCTCAGGAAAGTTAGTACATATTTTCACTGCATGAGGAATACATATCCTGTTTGCAAGCCCCGGAGACATATCCGATTCATGTATAATACACGGAACCTTTCTTTTATCAGCAGCCAGAACTACAGGCACTGTAACAAAACCTCCCTTGGAAAATACAATATCAGGTTCTATCTGTTTGATAAGTTTCGACGCTTCCCTTATACCCTTTATTACTTTAAAAGGATCAGAAAAGTTCTTTATATCAAAATATCTTCTCAGTTTACCGGATGATATACCATAATACGGTATCCCATATTCGCTTATAAGCCTTTTTTCTATACCGTCATGAGAACCGATATAATGAACCTCGTATCCGCGTTTTGCTAATTCAGGCAACAATGCAATATTTGGCGTTACATGACCCGCGGTACCTCCGCCTGTTAAAACTATTTTTTTCATATTTCACTACCGTCCTGTAATTGATTTTTAAGTTTATCATATATACTGTCAAGTTCCATATCAGGATTCTGTTTCCACTTAATATCTACCGTATCTCCCTTATATCTCGGAATAACATGTACATGAAGATGAAATACCGTCTGTCCTGCCGCCTCGCCATTATTCTGTAAAACATTAACTCCGTCGCATCCGAATACTTTCATCTGCGCAGCCGCAATTTTTTTAGCTACAAGCATTATGCCACGGGCATCTTCATCAGAAAGTTCAAAAATATTGGCGGCATGGTTCTTTGGCAAAATAATTACATGGCCCTGTGAGGCAGGAGATACGTCAAGAATTGCCTTATAATCCTCATCCTCATAAACCGTCTTCGATGGAATGGCTCCTGCTATTATCTTACAAAAAATACAATCATTATCAACATTTTTACTCATATAAAAACAACCTCCTGATTTTATTATATTTATTTTACTTAAATGTAACCCTTAATTTTTTTAATAAATGAACCGCATATATAAAAACTGCGCCAAATACAAATCCTGCAATATGCGCCGCATTATCTATCTGCTCATTGCCCTGATTACCAAAAAGCGTAAGCACAATAAATATCGCCACCTGAAGAAAACCTACCCCATGTATTTTGCCTTTATTAATTACAATAAGCATAAACAGCGTGCCTATTATCCCATAGACAGCTCCGCTTGCTCCTGCCGAAACCACGCTTCCTTCCGTATAATAATTCCATACTACCGATACAATTCCGGCAAAAATCCCTGACAGGAAATAGTCTGCAAAAAACACCGCGCTGTGTATTGCATTTTCAATATAGTACCCAAGCGCTGCCAGCACAAACATATTAAATATAATATGTTCATAGCCGAAATGTAAAAAGAAATGCGTCACAAGCCTGTAATACTCTTTTCCATACACAACGTTTACGTAGCTTAACGCTCCGTGGCCAAGCATAAAATCCACGTCCTCCGTAGAGCCCTTAAATTCAAGAATAATAAAAACTATTACATTAATTGCGACAATAATAGCCGTAACCAATGGAAAATTCTTATTTTTTATCGCATTCCTGATACTATCCACAGCAGCATATCCTTTCTTATGCCTCATTTTATCTTATTATAACAATATTTATCTTTCAATGCAACTTGACACATTACGCAGACACTATTTATACTTGGAGCATAAGCACATAAATATGTATGTATGCAGCAGAAAGGAACAGTATGTATACAATAAATGTAAATTATAATAAAACCCAAACAGATATAAGATATGAACCAAAGGAAAATAAAACTCTTGCCTCCATACTTATAAAGCATAACATTCCACTTAACACACCCTGCGGCGGTAACGGCACCTGCGGCAAATGTATTGTAGAAGTATGTGACGGCAATAATACATTTAATACGCCTGCATGTAAATATTACCCTTCCGGGAATATCCGTGTAAACATCCCGGAATCATCATATACCCAAAGTCCGGATTTATATAATGAAATTCAAACAAATAAAAAATCCTTAACACAGGGCGACGCAACCGTATCAGCCGATATCGGTTCTACTTCCATATCAATATGCCTCAGCATCAATAATGCTCCGGCAGATATATATACATTTCCTAATCCTACAATACCCTATGGCGCAGACATTATATCCCGCATACAATCATGTATTTCAGGAAACACAAAAACATTAAGCCTGCTTTTACGCTCAGGAATAAATAACGCTATTGCGCTTCTGCTAAGGCGCAATAAAGTAAATCCCACACTTCTGAAACAGGTTATTATTTCATGCAACAATACAATGCAGCATATACTTTTCGGTCTTGACTGCACTCCGCTTTCAGCATATCCTTTTAAATCGCAGAACACGGTATTTAAAACACGGCAATATAACAGTTTTTTCAATACAGATACTGCGCACGAATCTTTTATGGATAATTGTACGGCGACCATACATACAATAAGCTCTTTTGCCTCATTTATAGGCGGCGACATAGTATCAGGGCTATACAGTCTCGAACCGTTTGAGCCGCAAAAAACTTTTCTGTTTCTGGACTTAGGCACAAATGCGGAAATGGTTTTAGGAACCGGCGCACACATGATATGTACCTCTGCCGCCGCAGGCCCTGCATTTGAAGCAGCAAGCCTTTCCTGCGGATGCGCATATTCTCCCGGAGCAATATACGATATTACCATAAACGCCGCCAAATCCGGAAATTACAATATAAAATACAAAACCATACAAAACAAAATCCCAACCGGAATATGCGGAAGCGGTATATTAAAACTCATCTCACAGATGTTAAATACAGGTATCATTGATTCTTACGGTACCCTTTTGGAAGAATATTCACAGGATGGCTTTTTAGTTGCAAAATCCTCCGGACATAATATCCGTATAACCCAGAAAGATATACGTGAAATCCAGCTTGCTATTTCGGCAATACGTACCGGAATTGACATATTGCTGCAAAAAACAAGTCTTTCTGCCTCTGACATAGATACCGTATATATTTCCGGAAGCTTTGGCTCTGCTCTTAATTTCTATGACATACAAAACTTAAATATTCTGAAACCGGAATGGCTAAACAATCCTGAAACAATAAAAATCTCCGGAAACACGTCTTTAAACGGCGCAATAAAATATTCATACGACAAATTTGCTGATTTTAAAATAAATAATCTTATATCACGGCTTGAAGAAATTATACTCGCAGGAGATGATTCCTTTAACAGTTTATTTATGGATAATATTAACTTTTCTATTTAAAAAAAGTTATTCCAGTCATTTTGTAATACAATACATTTGCAATTATTACACCTAAAACAAAAATCAAATCAGCCGCAAAAAAAGCTTTTTTATTATTCATATTCTCCCCATATGACGTAATAATATTGTATATTCCATCTATTCCTTCATTATAAAAGGCGTCTTTTATATCTTTAACAAAATCATATACTTCCTTTTTTGCATATTTAAGCCTCGACGACAAAAAAATTATAAGCTCATAAATCTCCCTGTCGATATCCTTTTTGCATACGCCGTTTTTATTTTTTATAAAACGTATCTTTCTCCTGTCCGCATCATACTCAATATTTTCTATATTTACGGAAACTTCATTATTAGCATATCTGACGGCGCAGACAGCCTTAAATAATATGTATATATCTTTTTCATCAGGCATATTCTGCATGATGAAATCACTAAAACACAGATAACTCATTTTTCTGCTATTTTAATCCCCCTTATTATATTGCTGTAATCAGCAATATAATATCTGCTTTCAATATTAAAGTCATCAAACATCTTTATACTGCATTTAAGCTTCGCATTGACAGTAATATTCATACTTCCGTACTTTACACGAATACCTTCCATATTGCATACAAACAAATGATTTAAACACCTTTTTTCCAAAGCCGCTTCTGCTTTCTCCTCATATTCCTGCGCATTACATTTTACAGTATTACCGCATTTTCTGCTTTCTTCTGCAATTTTACCTATCTCCATATACACATATGCCCTGTCATGCATGACAAACACCGTATATATAAGCACAATTATTATCATTACACACATAGGAATAATCAATGCCGCCTCTACGGTAAGCGATGCCCTTTTCATAAAAACCTCCTAACCACACTTACTGCATACTCTCCTGTCATATACCTCGTTTAACTTTACAGCCATTACATTCCTGGATATGGCTGTACATGTATCGGTAATATGATAGTGATTACCATATCGCGATATATACACCACCTTATCCGGTCCGGTAATATCATAATTTTTTCCAATACATTTCGTACACCTTCTGTACTTACTCCCGCTTTTATTTCTTTTATACCCGATATCCGAATATAAAACCTTTTCTGTGCTCACCTTAATATATGTACATGCGCTGTTTCTGTGGTATACGCTTCCATTTGCAGTTATATATACAATCTCCGAATCTTCTTCATCCGATATATAATCCACTCCGGTAAAACGCCTCATATATACGCCCTGTTTTAACTTCAACTTAACAAGCGACAGCACCGGACATTCCATTTTCATAAAATAATTTCTATAAAGCGTTATTTCTTCTTCATCGTTTTCTTCATGCAAATGCGTATATGATAAAGCAGCCACAGTCCTTGCTTCATTAACAAGTCCCTTTTGTATATTTTCCGCCGTCGAAAACCACATAATCATATATATAAGCGCAACTACAGAAAAGAAAAACAACGGAAATACAATTGCCGTTTCTACGGTAAGCGACGCTTTTTTCAATAGTCTGACACCCCTTTTATATATACGGATAAGCAGGTCTGCTGTTCGTTTTCCGTCGGCAAACACATCCACCTAAAGATATAAATATTAATAATCTCCTGCTTATCCGCATAAATCTGCATATATTATTTATCTGTAATAATACTCTGTTTCTGACTCACAATAATATGGATAATTACACTCTATATACAGCTTTGCGCCATATGCTGCATTTTGAAACGAGAATAGATTTGAATATGCAAGCTTCATATTATACTGTATAATATCCATGCTTCTGCAAAGACATTTTTTCTTTCCCGACATACTCAAAAACAAATTCAGAAAATCAGAATACTTTGCGCCGGATTTATAGTTAATCCTTTCTGCCTTTTCGCTTATAAGTTTTTTATTAAACAGCGGTATTTCATGATATTCTATGTTCAGATTATCTTTCTTTTTTAAATAAGGTATTTTCTTTCCATTAAGCAGCGCGCTTACATCGACACAGGCATCTTCATATGCCCAGCCTGCAAGTATAATATACTGGGTGCATCTTACCAGCGCATCCATCCCGGTAAACCCTACAATGGCTGCTGCCGAAGCATAGGCAAGATTTCTTTTTTCCCTGTCTGAAATAAGATATGCAAAAGACTCTCCCGTCCTTATAAGAATAATCTTATTTACTACTGACTCAATATTTTCCCTGTCGCTTTTTTTGCCGCTTATTATGTACTCCTTTTCATACGACAGAGCCTTTTTTGTGTCCGCCTGTTCGCCTGCATTCGTAAAATCGCTGAAATACTCGTTTATGTATAACTCAAGGCGTATAATATCGTTAAGATTGGAGAACGAAATATCCGCTTTACATAAGTCCACATAATCGGACAGCTCCTCAGCTTTTTTAAAATCGGGATATACGTTATCCTCTTTATCCTCCTCAGATATACCTTCATATATACGCGCCTCGCTTATACATGCTGACGATATTTCACTATCACCTGTAGGGAAAGATACAATACCGGAAGGATTGTTATCCAGATTTTCCACGGGATTATCTTCAGATTTTAAAGATAGCGTACTATAATCAAAATACAAATCCTTTATATGATATCCTTTTAACGCCGTCATGCACTCCAAAATATTATTTTCTGCATTTTTAAATCCATTAAGTATATCCAGATTTTCACCAAGTTTTTCTTTTATTCCCTTTACATCGCATATACAGCTTTTCCGCATTTCATCCGATATATCTCCGTCAATATCCTCTGCAAGTTCATATGCCTGCTTTGTAACCCCGTAAAGTCCATCAACTTTTTTAAGGAACTTATCAAAGCCCTTATCAGAAATTTCTCCGCTGTCTTTACTCATTTTTTCCAGCTCGGCTGATATATTCCACTTACTGTCTTTTACTGCTTTCCAGACCTGCGGTGAATCTATCCCTGAAGATGCCTCTGAAATATTTTCCGTAACGCCCGACTTTACATATACTGTTTCGCACTTTATTTTTCCGTTTTTAATATATATACCCTCGACCAGCCTGAGAAGTTTAAGTATACGCTCCTGTATATATGCATCCTCCGTTATATTTTCGGTTTCTGAAACCACATCGTCAAGAATACTGTCGCTCTCTGCGTATCCCGAAAATCCTTCGTTTATTTTCTGATACAGCGTATCGGCTGCTTTTTCACCAAGTGTATATACTATTCCATCCGTCATCTGCTCCATAACATTACCGTATCCGTTATCTGACGCATAATACTTTTCCACTACATCAAACCCGGATGGTTTTAGTTTTAAAAGCCCCGGCATATCTTTCTGGTTCTTAATAAAATACGAAAGAATATTGGCATCCATCGCATTATTATCACTATCCATGTAATATAAAAGCCTGTAATCCTCAAACAACGGCCTGTAAAACTTTCCAAACTCTGACTCCGTTGAAATATCAAGACACCTCTTAATATTTGTCTTTTCCGCCTGATAACAAAGTATAGCGCATACCGCCATAAACAACATCATTACAACCATAAATATAAGCGCCAAAAAAACTGTACTGCTGCCCTTTTTTACACATTTATAACCCTTTGCCCTTTTATTCAATAATCTCACCACTATTTACGTCTATATTATTTAAAGCATTATTTACAATAGTGGTTATCTTATCTTTGAATATAAGCACAAGCGCTATAAGTATAACAAGTATCAATATAATTTCCACAACACCTATTGCATCCTCATTACTCCAAAATTCTTTTAACATAATTACCCCTTCCTTCTCATAAAGATATAATCGCCGGATACATTATAATTATTAACACCAGTATAAACTGTAATATTATCGGGAAAAGAAGTTTGGACGAAGCTTCCTCACCCATACGTTTTATACTTTCCTTTCTCTGACCATAAGCATCAAGCGAACTCATATTCAACTGCTCCAATATATATCTGTTTCCCTTTTTCAGATTGTGTACAAGTATTGCGCTAAGCTTCATATATGGTATAAGCCTTATACGCTGCCCGAATCTTTCATACACTACCGATTCCGGCGTTCCGCTTTTCAATTCCAAAAGCGACTTTTTCATTTCTTCATAAACATAATGCAAACCCGCTTTATTACTGCTATTATTTTCCGTATAGTCATTCACAATCTTTTCCCATGCTCTTTTCATACTGCTGCCTGCTCCAATAAGAAGGCATATCCTGTTAATAACATCCGGATAATCCAAAATCAACTGTTCATCCCTGTACTTTAATTTTCTATCTACTTCCTTTAATTTCATATACGGTATGGAAACTGCAACCGCTGCCGCAAAAAGCAATACATAAACAATATTTTTACCGCCGGACAACACGTCTGCCATAACAATTACGCCGGCTGCCGCAAGACCTGTCTTTGCATATGCAAACCATTCATTCCAGAATCTCCTGCACGCCTCATTCTGCGGAATATCAATGTATACTTTGGCAGCCTTTTTTGATATTTTATCAATAGTCCCGCCAAACCTGCCTTTTTTCAATATCCTGTACAATCTGCAGAAATCTCCTGAAAAATGCTTTTTACCTGATGTTTTAATTTCTTTACTGCTTTCAAAGCTCATTATCTTTTTCGCAATATAATATGATACTGCATAAATAACCAGACATATTGTCATTACAGCCTGACCGGCAATATTGCCATACATTACATCCATATATCCGGGAGAACATATTCCAAGATATATAAGCATCCCTACAGGCATTATGCACATAATCCTGTATTCCAGCTTTTTTCCTGAAATAAGCGTCCTTATTTCACCCTCTATTTCCCTTCTGTCGTGTATATTTTCCGCCGTCTGTTTTACTATTGAAATAATATTTCCCCCGCTTTTTCTTGCTACAATAATAATTTCCGAAAATGTATGAATATCGTCAATTCCGCTCCTTTTAGCAAAATCCATCAGTATACTCTCTATTTTACAGTTAAACTTAATTTTCCTGCATATATTACCTAATTCACAAAGTATATCCCTTTTATCATCATAAAGCACAGACAGCTCCTTCTTAGCCTCGTAAAAAGAATTTTCCAGTGAATAACCTGTTATAAGCGCATTGGAAACACTTTCAAGCATTTCTTCAAACCCGCACTCCAGCGCCCATTTTCTCTTTTCAATCCTGTTTCTTTTATAACCTTTCACAAATAATACCGACATGGGTACAATAATTGCAACAAATACAAAAATGCTCCTGTAAAACAGAAATGATACAATGCCATCTGCAATTGCCGACATAACCAGTACCGCAATAAGTTCATATAACGACATGTTATATCTGTTATAATCTACTTCACTGCCCACAAAACACTTCCTTTCTGCGCACATCCCGCCATCTGCCTTTCATACAGCTTATATGTTTTTTCCATAGCATTATCCGTCCTTACAAGCATTCCTGACTTATGCTCTTTTACGTCATTCCTATATCTGTACAACTGATTAAGCTGCAGGTCATTTTCTTTGTATATTACTTCCGATATATCAAACACCTTTCGTGTTCCGTCGGATAGCCTGCCCAGATGAATCAGAATATCTAACGCTGAGCCTATTTGCCGTCTTACTGCTCCTGCAGGTATATCGCTTGCAATAAGCACAAGCGTTTCAAGCCTGCTTATCATATCCTTCGGACTATTCGCATGTCCCGTGGAAATACTTCCGTCATGTCCTGTATTCATTGCCTGAAGCATATCAAGCGCCTCCGCGCCTCTTACTTCGCCAACAATTATCCTGTCCGGTCTCATCCTCAAACTTGTTTTTATAAGTTCTCTTATAGTAACTTCATTTCTGC
The DNA here is from genome assembly GCA_947588675.1 of uncultured Lachnospiraceae bacterium. GTDB lineage: Bacteria > Bacillota > Clostridia > Lachnospirales > Lachnospiraceae > V9D3004. The sequence goes on from CANPYY010000001.1 coordinate 68,901, forward strand.
CTTCAAAATTAGCATTACGCGTTTCAAGCCTTACAAGATTTTCAATTCCCTGTATTTTAAGCTCCGCAGAATCTTCTATCGTAACCACTCTTTCACGTTTCGGTATATAATTTGAAAGCGCATTTAAAAAAGTTGTCTTTCCGCTCCCGGTTCCTCCGGATATGAAAATATTGTATCTGGCTTTAACAATATTTTTCAGAAAATCTGCAGCATCCTTAGTAAGCGTATTTAATCTGACCAGCTTTTCCAGAGTATAATCCTGTTTCGGAAACTTCCTTATTGTAACTATTGGTCCGTCTATCGCTACAGGCGGCATGACAACATTTACACGCGAGCCGTCCGGCAGTCTTACGTCAACAATTGGAACAGACTCATTCACAATCCTGTTGTGCCCTGACACAATATGCTGTATAACATCGGTCAGTTTTTCAACGGATTCAAATACTTTTTTATATCTGTACATCTCGTTATTTTTCTCGTAAAATATGTCGCACGCCCCATTAATCATAATATCGGTAATGTCATCGTCCTCCAGAAGTTCAGATAAAATATCATAACCTGTAAGGGAATGTATAATATTACGTTTTAACCTGAGCTTTTCCTGAACGGGTACATAGTACGGATAATTTATAATTTCATCATCAATACATTCCAGAAGCCCTGCATCGTCATACGCCTCTTTTTCCCCAATGTCCTTTAACACACGTTCGCTTATGACATTTTTAAGTAACAATATTTCATTTTTCATAACTTACCCATTTACTTCTCATATCCTGTCTTTCACTCCACCAGGCGGGAAGCTGTATTACCTTAATATCATTAATAAGCTGCTCACGTCCGTATACAGCCATGTCATGCCAAAGATGCTTTATTCTCATACTTCTTTCATCCATTACAGGCATATGTATATCATTGCAATGCGCAAGAACGTCATAAACCGAATCACCCATAAACCCGGCATCAATAACAATCATGTCAAACTCATCAATAGCATCTATACATTCAAACAGCCTGTCCACATCATCCGATGAAATATCATACAAATCCCTGTAATGCTTTACTCCTGAAACAGATTTGTAACCCTCCTCATCATTAAGCATTGCAAGAAGCCTGTATGAAGCAGATTTACTGCTTTCATGAATATAGTATATAAGCTCGCTTATCCCTTCCTTTATTTCACAGTCATGCTCTGTAAGCTCTGCCAGATTAATATAAAGTACCTTTTTCGTTCTTCCATATACTGCTGCAAGTTCACGCGCATACTGTTCCCTCTGTTCAGAAAAACAAGGTGAAAATATCCCCAGTACATAAAGGTTTTTATTGCCCGAACATTTATATAACTTACCCTCATCTTCTTCCGCAAATATGCCGTATATCTGTTTAATAATAGTATCTATACGCTGAAATTTATATACATAGGTATATTCGCTTTCTCCAACGTACTTTTCTTCTGAAAGTATTGCAACCTTTGATTTGTACAATAATTTTTCATGACCTGCAAACGCCGCATCTAACAATATTAAATCCACATGATTGTTTTTTTCATACCTGTCAAGCGCTTCCTTAGTATCAAATGTCTTTACCAGCATCCGTCCGCCTTCATTTCTAATGCAATAATCAGAAAACGCAGTAAGATAACGCTTGTCCTTTATACACAGAGAAACTATTCTTCTGCCCATAAATCACACTCCTTCTCCAATTAAACCAACTTCAGATAAACCATCCGCAATAAACAGTAAAAAAACTTAAACCAATTGCTGCAGTAAAAGGAATTGCCGCATCTTTACCGTCACGTTCCCTGATATAATATGCTCCTATTGTTCCTGTCTTTATAATATTTCTGATATATTCAGCGAAATACTTCATACGATTTTTCAGATATCCAAAACGGATACAACGAATAACAGATAATATACCACCGATAAATAGTGCCATAATAAATACTTTTATACTATAAACAGCACCGTAAAAGCCTCCTATAACCGATATAATCTTAATGTCTGCGGCTCCAATCATTTTAAAATAAAATAATATAAACAATAGAATTAAAGGAACAGATGCTCCAAAAATCCAGTACACAACCCCATATATACCGGAAACCCTGATTCGTAAAAGCAGCCCTATGCACCAGCCCAATACAATTAACCTGTTTTCAACTTTAAGATGCATAATATCCTCAAACGCTGCAACTGCCAAAATTATAGTAATGCAGCATATACCAAATAATTCTTTCACCTTCTTTCATACACATTTCATATTGTATTACATATGATAGCATGTATTACAATATGTGTCAAGCATTATTTTAAAATATTTGCAATTGCAAATAACGAAGCCACACCCGGTATTCCTAAAACTCCTGAAACAACTGCCGTTACAGGGTTAATTCCAACATATATATTATAATCATACATTGCAAAAAGCTTATCGGCTATATATATTAGCAGACATCCTGCCATAAACTGTACACATAAAACCCATATGAATTTTTTTAAAATATTAACCGCTTTATTTACCAAATAATCACCCCTGCATTTTAAACATGTTTCTGCTATAAATATAATTATTACGCTTTTTTTGAATTTATGTATAAATCTAGCAAACATTGGGAATTTTATAAGTATATCAAATATATTGCGGAGGATATATATGAGAAAGAAAAAAAATGACCTTGCCAAAAAAAGACGGCTTCTTATGGATGATATAACAAAGACCCGACAGGCGCGGGAAATTGCATATATCAATTTCCAGAACGTGTCGGACCCCGATTTGATAGACTGTTATATATATGAAATAAATTCCGTAGACCTCAGGTACAAATACCTTATAAACCAGATAAGAAAACTTAGCGTTACCGAAACAACCAATTAATACTATAATAAACGGCCGTATATACCGGCATATTTTCTTAACCAGCCGGCATCTTCATGATTAATCTGTCCGCTTAACGCACGCCACTGCCAGTTAGCTCCAATAGTAGAAGGCGTATTCATTCTTGCCTCCGTACCCAGTTCAAGCACATCCTGCATCTGTATTATAACTACATCTGCAATACTCATATATGCAGCCTGTATCATACGCCGCGGTATTTCTGAAACATCTCCCGCACCAATATAGTCCATAACCTGAGTTCTCTGATAATCATATGATTTATCAACAAATCCTTTTATCGTATCATTATCATGCGTACCCGCATATAATACACAGTTAGAATTTTTGTAATTATGGGGCAGATATTCATTGTGCGGCTGTCCGTCAAATGCAAATTCAAAAATTTTCATACCCGGCCATCCTGTTTCTTCAATCAGTTCTCTTACAGGCGGCACTATAACTCCGAGATCCTCCGCAATTATCGAAGCGTCTCCTACCGAGTCTGATATTATATCCGTAAGTTTTCTTCCCGGTCCGGTACGCCATTCTCCTGTCTTCGCATTAACGCTATCCGCAGGAATCGCATAATATCTTACTATCCCTATAAAATGGTCGATTCTTATAACATCATAGAGATCTGCACAGGCATTCATACGTTTACGCCACCAGTCAAAGCGCTCTTTTTCCATTACCTCCCAGTTATATATAGGATTACCCCAAAGCTGACCGTCTTCTGAAAAACAATCAGGCGGTACTCCCGCAACAGATACGGGCCTTCTCTTTTCATCCATTTCAAACAGGTGGTTGTATGCCCACACATCTGCGCTGTCCAGCGATACATAAAGAGGTATATCGCCTATTATTTTTATTCCGCGCTCATTTACATATTTTTTTAGTCTGCCCCACTGTTCAAAAAACTTATACTGGCAGAAACGCCAGAAGTCAATTTCGTAAGCAAGGCTGTCCTTGTAAAATTCCACTCTGTCGGCACGTCTGAACCGTATATCTTCATCCCATTCTATCCAGGAGCGGTTATCAAAATGCTCTTTAAGCGCCATAAACAGCGCATAGTCGTCCAGCCAGAAAGAATTATCATGACAGAAATCAATATATTCTCTTTCATTCTGATGGCCGCTGTTTTTATATGCCGTCTTCAATATCTCAAATCTGTTATCAAATAAATAACTGTAATTAACCCTGTCGTCCCTCTCATTCCATGTAATCTCCGATAAAATACCGCAGGGAATAAGACCTTCTTCGGCAAGTGTATCAAGGTCTATGAAATAAGGATTACCTGCAAATGCAGAAAACGACTGATACGGACTATCTCCAAAACTCGTCGGTCCTACAGGAAGTACCTGCCAGTACCTCTGTCCTGCTTCACACAGCCAGTCTGCAAACCTATAGGCCTCCTTTCCAAGAGTTCCTATTCCATACGGTGATGGCAGACTGCTCACCGGCATAAGTATTCCTGCTCCTCTTATCAACTTACTGCTCATTATTTCCTCCCGGTAATCTTCAATTACTTAAAAGCATATTTCATAAACTTATACAGGTTTCTGTTCCAGCATTCATCTTCATGCTCAAGACCCTGTTCTTCAATAAACATGTAATTTAACTCATATTCTGTACAAACCTTTGCCATTGCTTTGGATTTGCTTGATGTCTTATCATTTGCAAGACCATCCTCCGTACCTACCATAATTGCAAAAAACCTGAGATTATCATTAAGCCTTGCGGCATCTTCTTTACAGGTAACAAGCGTCTGGTCATCTCCTGCAAACGGCGATGATGAAAATGCTCCGACATATGCAAATTTATCCGAATTTTTAAGCCCTATGTCAAAAGTCTGTCCTCCGCCCATTGACAGCCCGCATATTGCAGTATGCTCCTTGCCCTCTGCAACGCTGTAATGCTCGCTTATATATGGCATAAGATTATATAATATCTCATATTCAAGCAGGAAACAGTCTCTTCCCCAATCTGTTATTACAGCATCTTCCGGCACATTGGGATAAACCCTTGACGAGTCATATGGTATCGTTCCATTTGGAAATACAACAATACACGGCTCAATCATTCCTGCGGCATACATATTATCAAGTATTTTATCCGCATTGCATCCGTCATTTTTCTGTCCCTTGTCGTTTGTCCAGTACCATTCGTCACCTCCGCCGCCATGCAGACAGTACAGAACATTGTACTCAGTATCTTCCGAATAATCGGCAGGAGTCCATACCCTTGCCGTTATCGTCTGGCTGTCACGGTAATCCGTATGATATGATATCTGCGTCACTTTCCCGTGAGGAATATCGGCGTTATATTCTTTATAGGAATCATCAGGGACTTCCGTATCAACCACGTTTACATGAATACTTGCGCTTATTGAATCATCGACACCGGCCACGGATGAAAGCGTAATAATTGTCATACCGGGATATTTTGCCTCAATATTACCGGCTTTATCTACAGAAGCTACCCAGTCCCTTAAACTCGTATACGTAACGCTGTCCTTATCCGCGTCGGGAGGAGTAAGCTTTGTATTAAGCGTATATGTACTGCCGACTTCAAGAGTGATATAATCATTCTCTGCAATTTCCACCCCTTTTACAGGATTATCAAAATATATTATATCCTGTGTAGGCGCAGGCTGGGTCTGTTGTGCCTGCTGTGTAGGCTGGACAGGCACAACCTGAGTTTCAGGCGGCGTTACAGAACCTTTATCAGATTCCTGTTTATTTTTAACCGTTACCGTACACTTTGCTTTTGCACCTTTTATTTTTGCCATAATTATTGTCTTTCCTTTTGCCTTTGCAGTAACTTTTCCTTTTTTATTTACCGATGCAACCCTCTTTTTTGAAGAAGTCCATTTTACCGAAACTTTTGAAGATTTTTTCTTTATCTTTGCTTTAAGTTTAAAACTTTCGCCAACGTTAAGGCTGAGCTTTGTCTTATTAAGAGTAATCTTCTTTGCCGCCGCAACACTTCCTGTCGCCCCGGTTGCAGCAATTGACGCAGTCAATAAACCCGCAGCTAAAGCTAATGAAATAAATTTTTTCATTATATGTAATACCTCCCCCTCTTAAATTTTCATATATTAAGTATATCATCTTTGAATTAGTAAAACAATATGTTATAATCCAAATATATTATTTTATGAAAGAGGAATATTATAATGGTGTTTTCATCTTCGGTCTTTTTGTGTTTTTTTCTTCCTGCATGTCTGCTGTTTTATTACATTTCACCTGCAGGTTTCAAAAATACCGTACTTCTTTTATTCAGCCTTTTATTTTACTGGTGGAATAAACCTGAATATGTTTTTCTCATACTTTTTTCAATAACGCTCAATTATTTTGGCGGCGTATTAATTGATAATCTTACACGCAGCGTGTCCAGAAAAATTGCATTTATTTCTGTACTCATAATTAATATCCTTTTATTAGTTATATTCAAATACACGGATTTTATTATTACCAATATAAATCAAATATCCGGCAGTTCATTTCCACTTCCCAACATCATACTGCCAATAGGTATATCCTTTTTTACATTTCAGGGAATTTCATATATATGCGATATTTACATGGGAAAATGCACCTGCTGTAAAAATCCGCTCGATGCGGCTCTTTATATTTCGCTTTTTCCACAGCTCGTTGCGGGTCCTATTGTAAAATACAATGAAATAAGCTCACAGCTTAAAAAAAGATATGTAACCTTACATGTTTTTTCAGAAGGAATAATGAGATTTATTGCAGGTCTTGCCAAAAAGGTACTCATTGCAAACGTCCTCGGTGAAACCGCCGACAATATTTTTAATCAGATTGAAAGCGGTATTGACCCGATTACCGCATGGCTTGGAATAATATGTTACACATTACAGATATATTTCGATTTTTCAGGTTACTCTGATATGGCGATTGGTCTGGGCAAATTATTTGGTTTTTCCTTTCCTGAAAATTTTAATTATCCTTATATATCAAAATCAATTACGGAATTTTGGCGCAGATGGCATATTTCATTATCTACATGGTTTCGCGACTATATTTACATACCGCTTGGCGGCAGCAGAAGCGGAAACAGAAGCCTTAACCTGTTGATTGTATTTTTTATTACGGGACTTTGGCACGGCGCATCATGGAATTTTATTTTATGGGGCGGAATGTACGGTATACTGCTCGTTCTTGAAAAACCGTTTATAAGCCGTAATATATATAAGAAAATACCTTCATTTTTCAAATGGGCAGTTACTATTATTATCGTAATGACGGGATGGGTATTATTCCGGGCTCCCGACTTAAAAAGCGCAATAAGCTACATGTCCGCCATGTATAATATACATTCAATTCCTGCAGCAGAGACACATTTTTCATATGTATATTATCTGAACAAAAGACTTATATTTACATTGCTTGCCGCTGTCATTGCAAGCACGCCTTTCCTTACCAGAAAGTTTAATTACCTGAAGCGTAAATATGCCTGCATACGCGCCGTACAGATAATACCCGCCTTTATACTGTTTATGATATGTATCATCTGCATTGCAAACAGCGCATACAACCCATTCATTTATTTTCAGTTTTAATCATAAGAAAGGATTGCGATATGAAAAAATCAATTAAGATTACCGATACGATTATTGTAATTTTGTTTCTGTTGTTTATTACTGTTCCGGCAGTTTTTATGAACATCAAACCGGACCAGATATCAGAAATAGATAACACTTCCCTTATCGATATAGAAGATATAGGGAGTATAACCTCTATCCCTGAGGACACCGAAACATATATTTCACAAAGATTAGGATTTCGTACAGAAATGATTAACGCTTACCTGTATGGAAACGACCGGTTATTTGATGTCCTTCTGCACCCTAATTATACTTATGGAAAAGACGGTTATGTATTTTTTCATATGCCTGACGAAAAAAAAGATAACGTATGGCTCGATTTATTTGCACGCTACATTTTATATATGCAGAATTACTGCAAAAATAAAGATATAGATTTTCTGTATTGCATAAATCCAAATAAAACTCAGATATACAGCGAATATCTTCCCGACGGCGTACATCTGAATTTTTACCGTCAGAAACATCTCCTCTCATTACTTGACAAATACGGCATTAATTATATGGATAATACTCCAATATTAAAAGAAGCCTCCAAAACCACTCAGGTCTTTGACAAAAAATATGATGCCGGACACTGGAATGAAACGGGAGCATATATAGGAATAAGCAATATACTCGAAACACTGCATAAAACGCATACAAACATTCCTCTTAATAGCGAAAAAGATTATACCAGCATAGACATAACCCATCAATATCTTCCGCTGTCATACTTTGAAATAAACGAGCCTTCAGTGGCATACGAACGCAACAATCCAACGGCTGTCAACGTGACCGATAATGACACCGACATATTACTTGACGAAACCTACAGGGATTATTCGCATTTTATCAATACTACACATCCCGAATATCCTAAAATACTTGTATTCCGTGGAAGTTATTTCCTTGGTAAAGAGAAATTTATGAACGAAAGTTTTTCAGAAAGCGTGTTTGTACACAGCTATTATAATATATTTAATATTGAATATTATGTAGAAAAATTTAATCCTGATATCGTCTTGTTTGAGTCAGTAGAATATGCTACAAAAAATAAATACTTCCCAAAAGACAAGCTTAGAAAACATATTTAGAAAATAAAAATACTGTCTGCAACAATATGTAAAACTAAAAAACCGGTGCGGCTTTCGTCGCACCGGTTTTTGGAAATATCTTATAATTGATTACTGAAGTTTAATTCTTCCGAAACAATTCGGATACTGATATGCATTGTTTGTCTGATCATAAGCTGTAAGAGTTGTTGCTCTTGCAGGCTGTGGTTCTACTGTTGTTTCACCTGACTCTGTATCTGTAGTTTCTACTTCAGTTGTATAGCAGTCATTAATCTGAAGATCCATACCCATCGTATCGCCAACTTTATGTGGTCCTTTTAACTTAATGATCATCTCAACCATATATCCTGTAGCATCTGTAATATCATCACTGACTGTTCCATCAGCATGTTTGTAGTTTACAGCATATGCTATCATATCATATGGAGCTGTTCCCTCTGTAGATTCTGCTCCTTCAGCATCATTCTTACATGTAAATGCGCTGTTTGCAGCGTCTACACGAATCTGAACTTCATCGCCTACATAGGTTTCATTCATTGCATAATCCTCATCAAAGAAAAACTCAACTGAATCTGTAGCAAAGTGTGCCCACTGGCTTGTAGCACTATCATAGATAGCTGCAGGAGAGATATCCTTATCAGTTATATCATACAGTACATACAGATAATTCTCACTCCAGATTGTATAAGCCTGTGCAGATTCTCTATTATTAGCCTGAAGTCCCCATGTACTCTCATCTGCATTGCCCATATATTCAGGTACATTCTGTTTTGTAAAGACGATAGAAGGACTCTGAGCGTCCTCATATACTTTTGTCCAGTATGTCGGATCAACGAAATTCATCGTATGAGCGCCCGGATATAATTCATTTGCCTGTTCAGTATCGCTATCTGCATATACAGGGTCAGCTTTCTTTACTGCTGCTGCTGCAAGAATTGCTTCTTCTTCATCAGTATGGTAAGCCGTTGTAGGCTGTTCCATTGCTGCTAAAAGTTCAACAGCGCCAAGAACTGAAGCGTCCTTGTCTGCTGACAGTTCTGACTGAACAAGACTCCATTCATCCTTGTCTGCATCATACTTCATCTCTGTCCACGTATCAAAGTAATTTACTGTTGTATTTCCTTCATTAATCTGGATATCAACTGCAACGCTTCCTCCTACTTCCTTAGCCGAAATAGGAACGCTTACTTCTGCCGTGTATCCCGTGTCTGTAGTTACAACCTTATCAGATGTTGCTTTCTTAATATCTGTTGCTTTAGCATCATCTGCAGCATAAACCGTTACTGAATCTCCATCTCCGGCGTTTGGCTTAGTTACGTTAACAAGCGCATAAAGATTTGCATCATCCCACATAAGTTTAACAGTTGCGCCTGTAATTGTTGTTTCTCCGCCTCTTACGCCATATTCCAATGTCTTCTTGTCAGTAATGAGGTCCTGTGGGAAAGCATCTTCCCATGCTTCTCCTGCTGCCTGTGTTCCATCAGTAACATCAATTGCTGTTCCGTCAGCAACCTTAGTTGCGGTAAGTGAACCGTTCTTAGGTACGTTTGATGGTGTTGGGCTTGGCTTTGGAGTAGCTGTAGGTCCCTTTGTCGGTGTAGGACCGGCAGGATTATCCGAAGCATCCGGGCCATTAGGATTATCCGGATTGTTAGGATTATTCTGACCATTAGAATTCGTTCCCTGGGTAGGAGCTACAGTCTGTCCTGTCTGCTGTCCGCCATTATTAGCCTTTTCGTTACTTACAGTTACCTTACAAACAAGTTTTTTCTTTGTCTTACCTGCTTTGTATGTAGCTGTAATCTTTGCCTTTCCTTCTTTCTTACCTGTAACTGTTGCTGTAGGCTTCTTAGCCTTTTTCTTTGCGACAACCTTTGCTACGGCTTTCTTACTTGACTTCCAAGTAACCTTAGCTTTCTTGGCGCCATTTTTAACCGTAAGCTTAACTTTACCGCCAACTGCTATAGTAGTTTTAGGTTTATTAAGCTTAGGTTTTTTAGCTGCATCAGCAGAACCTGCCGGTGCAACAGTGATTACCATTGCCGCACAAAGAGCAATAGCAATACCTTTTCTTAATGCTCGCATAGTATTCCCTCCTAGAAATATAATAATAATAGCTATTAGTTCGCTAGTATTATCATTATCGTACATTTTTTGCAATATGTCAATGTTTTTTCACAATGTATTTAAATTTTCTTTAAAAATTTGTAAAAAATTCCACTGTCAGAGCCTGTAAAATCTCACCTCAGTCCCGCATTTTTTAACAATCTGTCATATTGTTTCCTCTTTCCGGCAGGTCCGGTTATTCTGTAATTTTTTGCCGTTTTTGCAAATGCCTGTTTTGATACGCTTTTCAGCTTTTTAGTTTTAAATACGATAGTCTTTAATTTATGGCAGTTTTTAAATGCGGCAGTTTTAATTGAAGTTACGTTTTTTCCTATAGTAACTTTAATAAGTTTACTATATTTACAAAAAGCTTTTTTCCCAATTGATGTGACCTTATATTTTATACCGCCGTTTTTTACTACGGCAGGAATGTTTACTGACTTAACATTTTTCTTTGTACATCCGCTTACCGAAACAGTTTTCTTCAGGGAATCAGTCACCTTATATATATATTTCCCCTTCTTGAAACTCTTTACCTCCTCTTTCTTTATAACGGTATCTTTATCTGAATTATCGTTTATGCTGACAACAGACTGATTTTTATTTTCATCACTTCCCGCGGAAGCCTCCGGTGCAGAATCCTCCGGCTTTTCTCCGGTATCTTTCCTGTCAGCAATGTCGTCTGATATATTGGCTTTCTCCGGTACCGTCTGTACTGTTACGGAAGCCGGAGCAAGTCCGTCAGAAGATGCCGTAACCGTAAAACTTCCTTCATTATTAAGAGATTTTACTATCACAAGCGCCTTTCCGTTAAACGCCTGACGCAGCCATTTTCCATTCGTATCCTTATATCTTTCTTTTGATACGGGATTCCCGTTATCTACGCCTACAATTTCGCCGTCCCCTTCAATATTAAATTCTATCTGATTTGATGCAATAGGCATAAAATTACCGTCTTTATCCAGTACATCTACCGTAATATAACTAAGGTCTGTTCCATTGCACGTTATAGTTTCCCTGTCGGCAGATGCTGAAAGGGAAGCAGGCTGTCCGGCAGTAACTACCTCATCCCGCGCTATCTCTGCTCCCGATTCATCATATGCCACTGCTTCAATCTTAGTCCCGATTTTATATTCCCACGGAAGCGCCCATTCAAGATACAGGCGGTCGCTGTTTTCTGACTGCTGTCTGTACTCCTTCCCATAATCCGTCGTCATTTGTGCAAAATTTTTTTTACCCTGTGACACGCCGTCTACAAACAACTCGACGGCAGGAGCGTTAGAATATATTCTTACCGGAATTTTTCCAACTGCATCATCACCGTAATTTACAATTTCCGCCTCATCCAGATATTCAAGCACTGTCTTGTCCGGATAAGTCACTTTTTTACGCATTGCATCATCTTCCCAGTTCCAGTGCGGCATTATATGTACCATTGGATTGTCCTTTACATCCGTCCACTGGCTCTGATACAGATAGTATCTGTCTTTTGCGAAACCACACGTATCAACAATACCGCAATAAGAACTTTTAGCAGTGCCGTAAAAGGGTTCCGGTTCTCCTATATAATCAAAACCCGTCCATACAAACTGACCGGCAATAAACTGTCTGTCCCTGTCAAAAATAAGCGCTTCCGTAACATTCCTTCCATATCTTGACGTACGGTTATCATACTCAGAAGCATGTTTTCCTGATACCGCATCATCTGCAAGATTGCCATCTACATTATCTACGGCATGATTACCGGAAATCCATGGACTTGCATAATATCCTCTCGAACTTACCGTCATAGTAGTTTCCGATGCAAATATTTTCCAGTCGGGATTTTGTTCATGAAGCGAATCATAATATGCCTCTCCGTAATTAAGCCCTACTATATCAAGTTCATCATCCACCTGTTTAATTATTGCAGGATTTGACCAATCAACCTTATACTTGTTTTCACCCATGGACACCGGATGGTCTTCGTCCACATCTTTAACCCACTCTACCATTTCCTTAACATATTCTATGCCCTCATTATATGTTGTTTCCGTACATTCATTACCTATTCCCCATATAATGATACATGGACTGTTACGGTCCTTTTTCACTATCTGCTGCAAATCATATTTGCCCCATGTTATTCCTTCCTGCGCATCAGGGTGAGTACAGGAAGTCATAAAGAACTGTTTACCATAATCAGAATCATTTTTTCCGTCCCACCATGTATCAAATGATTCCTCAAATACCATTATCCCCATTTCATTACAAAGTTTTATAAACTTTGGAGATGCCGCATTGTGTGAAGTCCTGACAGCATTTGCTCCCATTTCTTTCATAATCGTAAGCTGGCGCCTGAAAGCCGCCTCATTACCACACGCTCCAAGCGCTCCCTGATCATGGTGCAGGCATACTCCCTGTATTTTCATATATTTTCCATTAAGGGAAAATCCTTTTTCCGCATCAAAAGTAAAATACTTAAATCCAAATGTATTTTCATATGTATCAATAACTTCACCATCTTTAAGTATTTCCGTTTTCATAACATACAGCTTAGGCTCATCAGGAGTCCAAAGTTTTGGATTTTCTACCGTCATTTTCTGCATTAATGAAAATGTACCTGACGGCTCTACTGTTTCCTGTGAACTTAACACCGGTTTTGAACCTGAATAAGCATTAACCCCGTAATAATTCATCACTGTATTCCTGACGCATATACCGGCAGCTTTATCTGTTTCATTTTCCACGGTTGTAACTACTTCTACCGTAACTTTACCTGAACTGTATTCTTTTTCAAGGTCAGGCGTACGTATCACCACCCCATATTTTTCTATATGTACCGGATTCGTAACAGTTAAATATACGTCCCGGTATATTCCGCTGCCGCTGTACCATCTGCTTGTATAACCTGAGCCGTTTTCATTTGTGGCGTTCGTTACACTCACCGCAATTACATTCTGTGTTTTTCCATCACATACAACATAATCCGTTATATCAAATGAAAATGGCACATATCCATTTGGATAATTACCAACCAACTGCCCGTTCACATATATATAACTGTCCTGATATACTCCATCAAAATCAATATTAATTCTTTTGCCTGCATAACTTTCGGGTAAAGTAAAATGTTTTCTGTACCAGCCGTTTCCTCCGCGAAGCGAACCTACCGTCGAGCTTATCTGACTTTCAAAGTCCCTGTATATGCTCCAGTCATATGGCAAAGTAACCACGCTCCAGGCCGCATCGTCATAATCTGCTTCATGAGGTTCCCCCGCCGGCTCCAGGCAAAACAACCAGTCATCATCAAAGTTCACTGTATTTTCATTTTTTCCATCCTCTGTTTCCGACACATATACATCATTTTGCGCACTCACCTCATACATTGGAACAATTCCGCATATAAGGGCCAATACAAGCAATATAACTGCCATTTTCCTAAATCTGTACATAAAAATACCTCCTGTTAAAATATATCTTTCATAATTTATAGTATATATTTGCCTATTTTTCTATTCAATTACTATAATTAACTTATTTACTTATTTTGAATTTTTGATATTATTAATAAATCAGGGATTTTTTGCATTTTATAGATGACATTCTTACATATATATAATATAATATCATTATATTAACATAATTTTTGGAGGTCTTTTATGCCTGATTATATTAATTCATTTGCAAACCTTAATGTTGAACTTGAACTCCCGTTTTACCTTCGCTCTACAGGTTATAATGCACAAACCCATCCAATAGAATATCGCGAGGGTTATATGCGTCATTATATATGTATTGTGCTTGAAGGCGAGGTTTCCCTTAAAGCAGACTTATATTACTATAATTTAAAAAAGAACGATGGATTTTTTATACGCGCGCACGTACCGTTTTCATACCATGCGCTTTCTGAAAAATGCCGTACACAATGGATTACATTTGACGGTTATGCAACTATACCGCTGTTTGCAAGGCTTGGATTGGAAAATTATATGATATTCCATAATCTTGACAGCATAAGCCTGTCGTATTTAATGTCGCAGATGTACTATCTTGCAATAAATGATGACTTGACAAGCAAGCTTAACAATTCTGCGCTTACTTACCGTTTTCTTATTGATATATATACAATGTCTGAACAGGGGATAATTTCTTCCAAAAATGCTTATACCAACAACGCCTTTTTATACGCAAAAAGATATATAGACCAGTTCTACATGAACGAACTGTCCCAGACAGAAATAGCAAAAGCTGCAGGAATTACCCCGCAGCATTTATGCCGTCTTTTTAAAAACAATATACATATAACGCCCATACGTTATCTCAATGAGGTACGTATAAAACAGGCTCAGATATTATTAAACAAAACTTCCCTTTCTATACTTACTATCGGTGAAAAGGTTGGTTTTACAACCCCGCATTACTTCTCCCAGACCTTTCATAAAATCACCGGAAAAACTCCTTCCGAATACCGTGAAATAGCCCGGATTGCGGCCAACAGCAATTAACGTTTCCTATGCGCGTAATAATACACCGTACCAATACACAGCATACCGCCAATAATATTACCGGCGGTTACGAATATAAGGCTCCTTACCGGCATACCTGAACATAACCGGCTGCACTGTTCGGCGGTTATGCCATAAAGTTCTTCCGCCTTTGATACATAATCAGGATTAACCGCTGCAAGCATACCTGCCGGAAGATAAAACATATTGGCAACACAGTGTTCAAACCCGCATATTACAAACGCAGATATCGGGAAAAATATCGCAAGCAGCTTACCGCATACATCCTTGGCTGCTCCTGCCATAAGTATTGCAAGACATACAAGAATATTACATAAAATTCCGCTTATAACAGCAGTCTGCGGCGGTATCGTTGATTTTGCAATGGCAACTTTAATTGTATATGCTCCAAGTCCGCCCTGTGAATAGTCAAACTGTCCCGAGTAAAATACCAGAACTGATATTAATACCGCTCCAACAAGATTGGATATATATACCGTAATAAGATTGCAAAGCATTTTTTTAGCGCTTATTTTCCTATCCAGAAATGCCATTATCATAAGATTATTACCTGTGAAAAGTTCGGAACCGGTAAGCACTACCATCATAAGTCCTACAGGAAATACCATTCCGGTAACAAATCTTGCAAGCCCGACATTAGTTATGCCGTGCGCCGCAACGCTGCTTGCCGCTCCGCCGAATGCAATAAATGCGCCCGCAAATATTCCAAGCATAATCATTTTTGCAATTCCAAGCTTAGACTTTGCAATACCTCCATTTATATTATTTTCAAGCACTTCCGCAGGGGAATAAAACTGCTTATCCATATATATCTCTCCATTCCATCCGTATTACAACGAAATTATATGTCCGTAATATGGTAATAATAGCAAGGCCTCCCCGTATTGTCAAATACTGCTTTATATAAAATATTTCTGTCGGAAAAAGCAACATTTTCTTATTTTCTGCATAAAATATATCAATTAGTTTATTATGGGGTAACTATATGTATTTTATTATTTTACCTGTATTCTTTATCGCAGTTATATTTCTTATTATTTTTCATTTCAGGAAAAAGAAAATAATATGCCGTATAAAGTGTATGCCGCTTGCGGAAAAATGCTGTATATTAAATGAACTGGCCGCACCTTTAGGCTATCATTACGACCTCATCATGGATATATTTACAAGCAGGACAGACGCCTGGCAGAAAGATTACGGATATTCTGATATATACGACAAGGCGGCTCCGTTTTTCAATATGATATTTGACAACATGAAAGTATACTTTAATTATAACGGCAGAACATGGCTTATAGAACTGTGGAAAGGCCAGTACGGAATCAATACCGGAAGTGAAATCGGCGTATATTATTCCGATAAAATACTTACAGATGCGGAAAGGCAAACTGCCTTTTTCAATGCGGCGGAAGAAAACGCTTTTATTGATATGTCCGCTTCTCTTTACTGCAAAGACCATTGTATATCGCATATACGCAAGACGCACTGGTGGCTTACAATGTTCCTTCCGGGTATTTTTTCCAATCCCGGACAGCTTAAATTAAAAACTACGCTGCGCTTTCCCGATTATGAAATGATGTCCTCATTTGTATGCGCCCTCCGCCACTCAGAATACGATTTACAGATTCAGGACTTATGTGTCAGCCTTTTGAACGTATCTTTCACCTTTTCCGGTACAAATAAAAAACCATACATTTTAAAACGTATTTTCAGACGGTATATACAATGTAAAAACAAATTGTTCTGTATGTTATACCGTTTTGTTACAAGACCTTTTTGCAGTACGGCAGACAGGCTTTTATATCTGTACTATTATCTGCCTTTCGCTTTTAAACGGACTATTCATATTAAACGTTATAAAAGGAGAGACTGGCATGGGATATAGAGGACGCATAAACAGGGCGTTTAAAAATGCGCCGGTTATTACGGCAGATGAAAATTCACGCTTCGTTTTATTTTCCGACTGCCACAGAGGCAACGGAACGCACAACGATAATTTCTTAAAGACACAGCATCTTTATTTTGCCGCCCTAAAACACTACTACGATAATGGTTTCACCTATATAGAGCTTGGAGACGGCGACGAACTCTGGGAAAACAGAAGCATGGAACAGATTAAGGAAATACACAGCAACGTATTCTGGCTTCTCTCATTATTTTATCGGGAAAACCGCCTCTACATGCTGTATGGTAACCACGACATGGAAAAAAAGTTTAATTCTTTTTCAAGAAAAAACTTTTCTACCTATTTTTGTACCTCAAGCCAGTCATTTACAGGACTATGCCCCGATATAAAATTCTATCCGGGAATTATACTAAAGGATATACGTACAGGCGCCAGTCTGTATATCACACACGGGCACCAATCGTCGCTTCTTAATTCAACGCTCTGGCGTCTGGGACGTTTTCTTGTCAGATACGTCTGGAAACCACTTGAGCAGATTGGAATACTCGACCCTACTAACGCAGCAAAAAATTATACCGTCAAAAAACGTTCGGAACATAAGTTAAATACCTGGGCTGAAGAAAACAATAAAATTCTTATTACCGGACATACGCACAGGCCCATGTTAAACCAGGCGCCTTCTCTATACATTAATACGGGAAGCTGCGTTCATCCAAGATGTATTACCTGTATTGAAGCGGAAAACGGAGAACTTAAACTTGTAAAATGGTTTATGGGCACACGCAGTAACGGTAATTTTTATCTTGAACGCGAGGTCCTTTCCACAAGAGCGCTAAACTGTTAATATAAAACTCTTTAAAAATATTTTATATGTGCTATAATATCTGATAATTATAGCTATATGGAGGCTTATATGAACATTATTATTGTCGGCTGTGGAAAAGTAGGCGATACGCTTGCAGAACAGCTAAGCGGTGAAGATAATGACGTAACTGTAATAGACAGGGATTATTCCGCGGTACAGGCTCTCGCGGAAAAATATGATATTATGGGAATTGTAGGCAGTGGAACCGACCACAATGTTTTAAAAGAAGCAGGCGTTGAAAATTCAGACCTTCTTATCGCCGTTACCGGTTCGGATGAAAGGAATCTTCTCTGCTGCCTTATTGCAAAAAAAGCCGGCAACTGCCAGACTATTGCCCGCGTCAGGAACCCGGAATTTAACAGGCAAATCAGATATATAAAGGAAGAACTAGGACTTGCCATGGTAATTAACCCTGAATACGCTGCCGCAAAGGAAATTTCAAGGATTCTTGGTTTCCCCTCTGCAATAAAAATTGAAACCTTTGCAAAAGGACGCGCTGAAGTATTAAAATTCCGCATTCCGCCCGATTCGCTGCTTGATAATCTCCGGGTAAGCGAAATTACTACAAAGCTTCACTGCAACGAAGTACTGATATGCACTGTTGAACGGGGCGAACAGGTTATCATACCTGACGGTAATTTTACGCTTAAAGAAAAAGATATAGTATCGATAGTAGCCTCTCCAAAAAAAGCGAAACAATTTTTCAAAGCAATAAAAATCCAGACAAACCAGGTAAAAGATGCTATAATCATAGGCGGCGGCAAAATTACCTTTTATCTTGCGCAGCAGCTTCTTGCCATGGGTATAGATGTTAAAATAATAGAAATAAACAGGACGCGCTGCGAGGAACTAAGCGAACTGCTTCCACAGGCGACCGTTATATGCGGCGACGGCGTAAATAAGGAGCTGCTTATGGAAGAAGGTCTTACAAGGGCAGATTCTTTTGTCACGCTTACAAATATGGATGAAGAGAATATACTGCTCTCGCTGTTCGCAAAAAGCAAAAATGATAATATGAATATTATTACAAAAATCAACAGCATTGATTTTTACGAGGTAATAAACAATCTGGATTTAGACAGCATTATATATCCAAAACATGTAACCGCGGAAAATATTGTGCGTTTTGTACGCGCAATGAAAAATTCCATAGGAAGCAATGTGGAAACCCTGCACCACCTTGTAGACAACAAGGTAGAGGCGCTGGAATTCTGCATACGCGAAAACGCCCCCGTCCTCAATACGCCTCTTGAAAAATTAAGGCTTAAAAGCAACCTTCTGATTGGCTGCATTAACCGAAACGGAACCATTATTACTCCAAAAGGACAGGACATGCTTATCATGGGCGACACTGTAGTTGTTATCACGACAAATAAAGGGCTTAATGATATCAAAGATATTTTGAAAGATTGAGAGTACTTATATTATGAACTACAAAATGATTATCCACATGTTGGGTCAGGTATGTTTATTTGAAGCATTATTTATGATACTTCCTCTTTTTGTATCATTAATTTACAGGGAAACGGATGGTTACGCCTATTTAATTACAATGGCTTTCTGCCTTCTTTTCGGATTTTTATCCTCACGAATAAAAGTTAAAAACAAAAAAATATACGGCAGGGAAGGTCTTGTAATAGTTGCATTCAGTTGGATTATATTAAGTCTGTTCGGCTGTCTGCCTTTTTTCCTGTCAGGCGATATACCTTATTTTACAAATGCGCTCTTTGAAACCGTTTCAGGCTTTACTACTACCGGTTCAAGTATACTTACGGATGTTGAGGCGCTTTCAAAAACAAACCTTTTCTGGAGAAGTTTTACACACTGGATTGGCGGCATGGGGGTACTTGTATTTATACTTGCGCTGCTTCCAATGAAAACCGGCGGAACCGGTATGCACATTATGCGCGCTGAGAGCCCCGGCCCAAGCGTAAGCAAACTTGTCCCAAAAGTTAAAACTACCGCAATGATACTGTACGCTATTTATCTTTCAATTACGGTAATACAGATTATTGTAATGTTATGCGCAGGCACGCCTCTGTTTGATGCCATTACATTATCTTTTGGCTCTGCCGGCACCGGAGGTTTTTCAATTAAAAACGACGGTCTTGCAGGTTACTCTAACTTACAGCAGTCTATTGTAACCGTCGCCATGATATTATTTGGCGTAAATTTCAGCCTGTACCATCTGCTCATCCGCAAAAAGTTTTCACAGGCTTTTAAAATGACGGAAGTATGGACATATCTCGCAATCATTGCCGTTTCAACCTTATTGATTACATTAAACGTTTCACACCTGTTTCCTTCATTATACGAAGCATTTCACCACACCGCATTTCAGGTAGCTTCAATAATTACTACTACCGGCTATTCTACCACTGACTTTAATACATGGCCGCCGTTGGCGCAGACCATACTTGTTATAATAATGTTTATAGGCGCATGCGCCGGCAGCACCGGAGGAGGAATTAAAGTTTCACGAATCATTCTTCTGCTGAAGGGAGTAAGGAAGGAAATTCTTATGATATGCCATCCCAGAAGCGTAAAGAAAATTAAAATGGACGGTCATACCGTAAGCCACGAGGTTATCCGTTCAATAAACGCTTTTATAATAGTATATGCCGTTATTTTCATAATATCGCTTCTAATCATATCTCTTGATTCAAAAGATCTGGTAACTAATTTCACGGCTGTTGCCGCCACTCTGAACAATATAGGTCCCGGACTTAATATTGTAGGTCCTGCAGGTAATTTTAACAGTTTTTCCGACTTATCCAAATATGTCCTTATGTTTGATATGCTGGCGGGACGTCTTGAACTTATGCCAATGCTTATACTTTTCGTACCGTCAACCTGGAAAAAATAAAAAGCTAAGGGGCATCTAAAATGCCCCTTACCAATTTTCAGCTCCGTTTTTTCATTTTACGCTCATAGCAGTCCAAATCTATTTCATATATCGAATTGTCATCTATTATAACCTTGGAGCGTGTTTCCCCCTGCGATGTTCCCGCACTATTTTTCACGTAGTCTTTATCGGATTTTCCTGTACAGGTATTGTTATAAAATCTCTGATAATTTCTCATAACTCTCCCACATCTTTCTTTAATAAGGCTGTCTGTATTATTGTATGAAGCCTGTATCAGATTTGTCACCCGCTATTTGTAAAAATCCTTTATTTTGTTAATATCAGAGGTCATCGCTTTAAACAACAGGTCCGTAATTGTAATTGCCGCCATTGCCTCAACGACTACAACAGCCCGCGGAACTATTACCGGATCGTGTCTTCCTTTAATTTCTATATCTATCTGTTCTCCTGCCTTATTGACGCTTTTTTGTTTTGCCGCAACAGATGGCGTAGGTTTAAATGCCGCCCTGAATATAAAATCGCTTCCGTCGCTTATGCCTCCAAGTACACCGCCTGAATGATTTGACAACTTAACAATATTACCGTCCTTTATGGCAAACTCATCATTATTTTCAGTGCCGCATGACTGCGAAGCCCTGAAACCATCTCCTATCTCCATGCCTTTTACAGCGCCTATCGACATCACTGCCTTAGCTATATTGGCGTCCAGCTTATCAAATACAGGCTCTCCTATCCCTGCAGGCAGCCCCTTCACTACACATTCTACAACCCCTCCGGCAGAATTTTTCTCCTGCGCACATCTTTTCAGATATTCTTCCGCCTTAACCGATGCTTCCTTATCCGGCATATATACGGGACTGTCTTTTACATAATCCATATCTTTACCGTCATCAGATATACTTACGGGGCCTATGCTTTTCGTATATGCGTTTACGGTAATCCCAAGCTGTTCAAGAATAAGCATTGCCACTGCGCCGGCAGCAACCCTTCCTATGGTTTCCCTTCCTGAGGAACGTCCTCCGCCCCTGTAATCCCTGAAACCGTATTTCATATCAAATGTATAATCAGCATGCCCCGGTCTGTAATATGACGCTATTTCAGAATAATCCGCAGACCTGTGATCTTTATTGACTACAAGCATGGATATAGGCATACCTGTCGTTTTTCCCTCAAATATTCCTGAAAGAATCTTTATTTCATCGTCTTCTTTACGCATGGTCGAATATTTTACAGCTCCGGGTTTCCTTCTATCCATATATTTCTGAATCATTTCTTCACTTATTTTTACTCCCGCCGGGCATCCGTCTATAACAACACCTACTGCCGTTCCATGTGATTCGCCCCACGTAGTAACCCTGAATATATCGCCTGATACTGAACCTGCCATACTAACCTCCTGTACTGTTATTACCTTATCCTGTCAGTAAGACCTACTTTTTTCTTTACCTTACGCAGTGTCTTATTAGAAAAATAAAATGCTTTCTCATCGTTTGCGCTAATAACCTTATCCAGATACTCTTTATCATTTTTTATTTCTTCAAACCTCTCCTGCATAGGTGAAAGAAGTCCTGCAACCGCTTCTCCGACGGCAGATTTAAAATCGCCATAGCCGACGCCTGAAAATTCAGCTTCTATTTCCTTCATATCCTTACCTGTAACCGCACTGTATATATCCATAAGATTGGATATTCCCGGTTTTTCGGTAACATCATAGCGTACCTGCGTATCCGAATCAGTAACTGCCCTCCTGAATTTGCGCCGTATTGTATCCGCATCATCCATAAGATATATGCTTGCATTTGGGTTTTCATCAGACTTTGACATCTTTTTCTCAGGATTCTGCAGGCTTTTAACTCCCGCCCCTATCTTACCGGTATATGGTTCAGGTATAGTAAACACATCGCCGTATATCCCGTTAAACCGCTGCGCAATATCCCTGGTTATCTCAAGGTGCTGAAGCTGGTCTTTGCCTACAGGAACCACATCCGCCTGATATAACAGAATATCAGCAGCCATAAGCACCGGGTAAGTATATAATCCGGCGTTAATATTATCCGAATGTCTGGAAGCTTTATCTTTAAACTGTGTCATTCTGTTCAGCTCACCTATATAGGTATAACAGTTAAGTATCCAGCTCAGCTCGGCATGTGTTGATACATGCGACTGAAAATATATACAGTTCTTTTCCGGGTCAAGTCCCGCTGCAACATAAAGCGCAAACAGATTACGCGCCCGCTGCCTGAACTCTGCCGGATTTTGTCTTACCGTCAGCGAATGTAAATCCATTACTCCAAAAAAACAATCATATTCTTCATTAAGCGTCTTCCAGTTTCTTAACGCTCCGAGATAATTTCCAAGCGTAAGATTTCCGGTCGCCTGCATTCCGCTGTAAAGAATCTTTTTCTTATCTTCCATTTTATTTTCCTCCCTGCGTGTCTTATCCGTGTATTACATTTGTATATACCGGCAGCTATATATTATTTTTTATTTATAAAATTTCTCATCATTTGAACCCTTGCTTTTTCTTCTGCGCTCATCCCGCTCGTCATTGCTTCTATAAGTATATCTGTTTCTTCCTGTGAAAAAGACATATTATTCTTTTTCATACCTGACATTGTCGCCATTATAAGGGCTGCCAAATCATTAACCCCTTTTCCTGCGCTGTTTTTCAGAAGTTCCTCAATTATCGCCTTTTTACCCGCATCCATATTCAGCCACATCGGATTATTCATCCACGAATTATTCATACTGCATCCTCCGAAGCCATACTGTTTATATGATTCATCTGATTAAACATATCCCGCTGTTCAGGCGAAAGCTGTGACATAAGGAAATCCATCATTCCGGATTCACTGTTATTTTTATATGTTGATACATAATTTCTGTATCTTCTGTAAAGATTTTGCGCCCTCACAAAATTAAGTACCATATTTACGGTTTCCTGTTCAGGTTCATTACAGTATTCGCGCACACTCTCCATCATGCCTTCGATATCTCCGACTGTTTCCATATTACATGCTCTTATTTCTTCTTCCTCATCCTTTTGCATATACAACGCAAGTTCCTGCGCCTGAATAAGTATCTGCATAGGTTTCCTAAGCCTCGGCGCCGTATATGGCATTGCGGCTTTTAGCATATTTACCTGACGATTCTGCATATTAAAACCATCTCATTTATAATAATATTTCATATTAATTTATGCAATAGGCTAATTTAAGATTCATGTATTTACAAACAATTTACTGCGGATAATGAAGTCTGTCAGGCGTAATTTTATAAAGCACTTCATTAAGATATCTGTCCGCCAGATACTTTGCCATTGTAAGATTCATATCTCTATAATTACCACATTCCTGCGGCCGGGCTCCGGGAACGTCGCCGGTGTAATCGCGTATAAATTCATACATGCCGGTAACAAGCCCTGTAATATCCTCAGATTCATAATCCCCCGCAAGTATGAGATAAAATCCCGTACGGCAGCCCATAGGTCCGAAATATACTATCTTTTTGCCCCATATATCATGATTTCTCAGATATGTCGCGGCAAGATGCTCTATCGTATGGCACTCCGCCGTATTCATTACAGGCTCAAAATTCGG
The DNA here is from genome assembly GCA_947588675.1 of uncultured Lachnospiraceae bacterium. Taxonomy (GTDB): domain Bacteria; phylum Bacillota; class Clostridia; order Lachnospirales; family Lachnospiraceae; genus V9D3004. Next base: position 93,304 of record CANPYY010000001.1, read on the forward strand.
TCTTGTCATTCTGATATCAAATGTAGTAAGAACCTCTTTACCCACAGTATCTTTTCTTGACACATATAAACCCGGCAAAAGCCTCATGTGGTCAATCGTAAAACTTGCTATAAGTTCCATTTCATGCTTTCTCCCCTTTTTTTATAATATTATTACAGCAATAGCCCGCTGCAAGCATCACCCAGAACAACGGCGTGGTACACACCGACGCATCGTTTGAAATTCCGCATATCATATATCCTGCAGTTCCTGCAAATACTGCAATACATACAATATTAATTCCCGAAATATTTTTCATTTCCCTTATTATTTTTATACTGCCGATAAAATATACGGCATAAAGTATAATAATTGCAGCAAGTGACAGCAAACCCGTCTGCACAGCTATCTGCAAATACATATTGTGCGGTCTTGTCACAACGGAGCCATTATAACCGTTATTTAAAAGCGACAGATAATCATTATTTGGAAATTCATATATAAAATTGTCAGGACCGCAGCCGATAAAAATATGACTTTTAATAAGCGGTATCGCAGCAGACCATATATATCCCCTGTGCGATGCAAAATCATCCTTAAACCTTAATACATTATCATTCTTTATATTGCTTATATCGTCCGTATATTTACCATAGTAATTGCGGTAGTAATATTTACCCTGCGTATTATCATTTGAAAAAAACAGTCTTATATCCCCATATATTACATAAAATCCCTTTAAGCCTTCTTCCGAAATCCCGGTTTCAAAATAAAGTCCTTCATACTCGGGCGTATCCTGTTTAAATTTGTATATATTTTCCGAATTATCAAGCTCCATCATATCCATATCGGCGTCATATACCTCTATTTCGGCAGACCCAGAACCCATATTGCTTTTTATAGTAAGATTTTGCCCTCTTATTCGTATATGCGCCCCGTCATCAGCCACATTCATATATTCAAACGGATATATGCTTTTTTCTGACAGATTGTTAACGCACGTAAATATTATTACCGCAGCCACAGATATTATCATGCCTGACAAAAGCACAACCCCCGCCATCCTTCTGTATATTATAACACATATAACGGCAACTGCCGCAACTGATACAATACAGACGCAGGCGGCTGCTTCAGAGCCTGACCCTATAATACATATGATAAGCATTACCGCGGTTACCGCCGATACTATTTTAAACCATACGTCTTTTACCGCAGCCATTCCTGCCAGACATACCGGAAGCATAAGCACTGCATATACTCCCGCATAATCCGGATTATATAAAGTCATATATACCCTGCCCCCGCCAAACGAAGACGATATCTGCGAGGGAGAAATACTGCTAAATAATGATATAAGCAGCTTTCCCCCATATGATGTAAAAAAATCCAGACCAATCCACTGCAGCACTCCTGTAAGCGCCATCACAAAAGCCCCTGAAACCGCTATTCTGACAAAGATAAGTACCGCCTTTTTATCATCGAATATATGGCATGTATAAATAAATATTATAACATACGAAACAAGTACCGTAACCGGCTCATGCTGCGCATATCCCCCAAAAAACGCATCTGTACGGCTGTGTGCGCATAATGCCGAAAGAATTGATAAAACAGCATACAAAATCAGGCAGAAAAGTACGGTTTTCCCAATACGCACAGGTTTACAAAACCGAAATACCATCATCATAAGCATAATAAATGCGGTAATTATTATACCATACATTTTATATATAAGGAAAAAATCATATTCCGTACCGTTTTCCGAAAACCATCCGTATCCCGACAGTCCGCAGTCAGTAACCGTAATCTGCACCAAAAGCGGAATAACACATAATGTTATAATTAATGGAACGTATTTTACCGCCCTTTTTTCATGCAATATAGTTTTCCTCCTTCCGTCGTAATACGCATAATATTATACAGTTACTGTCTTAAAATAACAATACCTTATGTTTTTTACACTATTTACATATTGACAATTTGCCTAAAAATTAGTTTAATTAATTCAAATGGGTAAAATGAGGGGTACTATATGGACAACGGTGATAAATACACAAAAGTTGACTTTACCAAAGAAATGAAAAAAGAATACCAGATTCTTGCTCCGGACATTTTTCCAATGCACATGAAGCTTCTGAAAAGAGTGTTCAACCTTTACGGATATAATCTTACCGTTCTGCACTATCAGGGGAAAAAGGTCATAGACACGGGACTTAAATATGTACATAACGATATGTGCTATCCTGCAATCTGTTCAATAGGACAGCAGCTATATGCCCTGACATGCGGCGACTTTGACCCGCATAAGGTTGCATTGATACAGTTTCAGACCGGCGGCGGATGCCGCGCTTCCAATTATATTAAGCTTCTCAGAAAAGCTTTGAAAAATATGGGAATGGAATATGTTCCGGTCATATCATTAAGTTTTTCAGGTATAGAAAAATTCAGCGGTTTTAAACTAACCATACCTATGTTATATAAAGGAATTATGTCGGTAGTCTACGGCGATATGCTCATGCTTCTTAAAAATCAGGTGAAACCATATGAAAAAGAAGCCGGAGCCTCTGACAGGCTCGTAGATAAATGGGTAGACATACTTAAAGACCAGTTTGAACATAACCGCGGGCTTGGCACACGCGGAATGACACGCAACCTTAACAATATCGTTGCGGATTTCCATAACATACCGCGCAACAATGTAAAAAAGGTCAGGGTTGGGATAGTCGGCGAGATATATGTCAAGTATTCTCCTTTCGGCAACAATAATCTGGAAGATTTTCTTGCCACGCAGAATTGTGAAGTAATGGTTCCGGGCGTACTCGGATTCGTGCAATATACATTCAGCAACAGAATTACAGATTATGAATTGTACGGTGGAAGCCGCGCCGCGCTTTTTGCCGGAAGATTTCTTGAAAAAATGGCGCGTAAAGTAGAAACCCTGATGATAAACGCCCTGAAGGGATATGACGATTTTACCGTTCCTTCGAGTTTTGAAGAAATCAAAACTCTTGCGGACAAAGTAATCAACCGCGGGGTCAAAATGGGAGAAGGCTGGCTTTTACCCGCTGAAATGGTAGAACTTATAGAAAAGGGGTATAACAACATAATATGCGCGCAGCCTTTCGGCTGTCTGCCTAACCATATAGTTGGGAAAGGGGTAATAAGAACGTTAAAAGAACTTTATCCTTATTCCAACGTATGCCCTATAGATTATGACGCCGGCGCTACTGCCGTAAACCAGGAAAACAGAATTAAACTTATGCTTTCCGTTGCACGTGAACAGCTTGCAGACAACAACTAAAATAATCGGTAAAGGAAGTTAACTGTGAAAAAGATAGGCCTTGACGTAGGAAGCACAACGATTAAATGCGTTGTACTTGATGAAAACAACGATATATTATATGCGACTTATGAAAGACACATGTCACGTATAATAGAAATGACACAATCATTAATAAATAAAATATCGGAAAAGTTCCCTGATGAAGAAATGTCGCTTGTTATATCCGGTTCTGCCGGAATGGGCATGGCAAACGGCCTTGGCATTACTTTTGCCCAGGAAGTATACGCCACAAGAACCGCCGTTAATACATATCTTCCGGGTACTGACACGGTAATAGAACTCGGCGGTGAAGACGCAAAAATACTGTTTCTTTCAAACGGGCTTGAAGTAAGGATGAACGGAAGCTGCGCCGGCGGAACCGGTGCATTTATAGATCAGATGGCTTCACTTCTGGATATTTCCATAGATGAACTCGATGGTCTTGCGGCACAGCACGATAAGATATATACTATCGCTTCAAGATGCGGCGTATTTGCCAAAACCGACATACAACCGCTTATAAACCAGGGCGGACGTATTCCCGATATTGCCGCAAGTATTTTGTACGCAGTCGTAAACCAGACAATCGGAGGACTTGCACAGGGACGTGAAATTTCAGGTAATATAGTATACCTGGGAGGCCCCCTTACATTTATTTCAGAGCTTAGAAAAAGCTTTGACGACGTACTTGGCATAAAGGGAGTATGTCCAAAAAATTCCCTTTACTATGTTGCTATCGGAGCAGCATTGTCGCCTGACAACATTTCCTATAACCTTAAAGAACTTTCCGAGCGTATAAAAGGATATACGGTTACTTCGGGTTATGCAAGCTGCGAGCCGCTGTTTAGTTCCAAAAAAGAATATGCTGAATTTAAAGAACGCCACAGCCACGATTCCGATAATATACATGAAATAGACGTACCTGCCAAAAATATGTATCTTGGCATAGACGCAGGTTCAACTACAATTAAAGCCGTATTATGTGATGAGGACGGCAACTACTTCCACTCAAGCTATCAGCCTAATAACGGAAATCCCGTGCCCCATATAAAAGATTTCCTTACGGAACTCTACAGAAAATTTCCTGATATAAATATTGTAGCTTCAGCAGTAACGGGATATGGCGAGGACATAATAAAAAATGCCTTTAAGGTTGATTACGGAATAGTAGAAACAATTGCGCATTATACCGCCGCCAAAAGATTTCGTCCAGATGTAGACTTTATCATTGATATCGGCGGACAGGATATAAAATGCTTTAAAATACATAACGGCGCCATTGACAACATCTTTCTTAACGAAGCATGTTCATCGGGATGCGGTTCATTTCTTCAGACTTTTGCAGGTGCGCTCGGTTACAGCATGGAAGAATTTACTTCGCTTGCAATAACCGCCGACAGGCCTGTGGACCTTGGGTCACGCTGTACCGTTTTTATGAACAGTTCCGTTAAACAGGCGCAAAAGGACGGAACATCCGTTAATAACATACTAGCCGGACTTTCAATCAGCGTTGTTAAAAACGCTTTATATAAAGTTATCCGCTGCGCAAACCCGGACAGTCTTGGAAAAAATATAGTAGTACAGGGCGGCACCTTTTTAAACGACGCCGTACTCCGCGCATTTGAACAGGAAATAGGACGAAATGTCATAAGACCCCATATCTCAGGAATAATGGGCGCATACGGGGCTGCGCTTTATGCGATGAAACGTTCTAAAAAAGAGGGACACAGCAAAATTCTTACCGCATCAGAACTTTCGGAGTTTACACATGATGTAAAAGCCATAGTGTGCAGGGGATGTAACAATCACTGCCGCCTTACGGTCAATACATTTGGCGGCCAGAGAAAATTCATTGCAGGAAACAGATGTGAAAAACCGCTTAATCTTCCTGTAAAAAATGTACATTATGATTTATATGATTATAAAAACGAACTTCTCATGAAGTACCGCACGGGTGAAATAAAGGACGGACGCCCTACTATCGGCATTCCAATGGCGCTTAATATGTACGAACTGCTTCCGTTCTGGCACACAATGTTTACAAAGCTTGGATTTAATGTTATTGTATCACCGGTATCTACACGGAAGCTTTTTATAAACGGTCAGCAGACCATACCATCAGATACGGTCTGTTTTCCCGCCAAGCTTGTACACGGACACATCGACGCGCTTCTAAATACTGACTGCGACGCCATATTCTATCCGTGCATGAGTTACAATGTGGATGAAAAGCTTGGCGATAACCATTACAACTGCCCTGTTGTGGCATATTATCCTGTTGTAATTAACGCCAATGTAAAAAGCATTAAAAATAAAACTTTTATCAATGACTTTATAGGTATACACAGTAAGAAGAATTTTCCTCCGCATTTTAAGAAAATACTTGACCGTTATGGTTACAGCTTTTCATTAAAACAAATTAAAGCCGCTGCTTCAGCAGCATATAAAGAATATGACGAACATATGGCTTCGCTTGAAAAGAAAGCGGATGAATACATAGCCATTGCAAAGAGAGATAACCTTCCCGTTGTCGTACTTGCGGGCCGCCCATATCACATCGACCCTGAAGTAAACCACGGCATTAACCGTATTATATGCAACCTTGGAGCCGTAGTGCTGACTGAAGACAGTATAAGCCGCAAAGAGCAAAAATTCCAAACCGGCGTACTTAACCAGTGGACTTACCACTCAAGACTGTATGCAGCCGCAAAATATATTACAGAGCAAAAGGACGTAAATATGAACCTCGTACAGCTCGTATCCTTCGGATGCGGAGTTGACGCCGTTACTTCTGATGAAACCAGGTCCATAATTGAATCTTCCGGTAAAATATACACCCAGATTAAAATTGATGAAGTTACCAATACCGGAGCCGTAAAAATAAGGCTGAGAAGCCTGTTTGCATTACTTGACAACTGATAACCGTTAACTTTATATTTGTATCAAAAGGAGTATATATATGAAGATATTTAATACGCTCAACAACCGTAAAGAAGATTTTATACCAATTGAAGAAGGCAAGGTAAGAATGTATGTATGCGGACCAACCGTATATAATTATATTCATATAGGAAACGCCCGCCCGATGATTGTATTTGATACCGTACGCCGCTATCTGGAATATAAGGGCTATGATGTCAATTACGTATCCAACTTTACCGACGTTGACGATAAAATTATCGCAAAGGCAAATGAAGAAGGCGTATCTGCCGCTGAAATTGCAGAGCGTTATACCAAAGCGGCAATCGCTGATATGAACGCCCTTAACGTAATGCCTGCCACCATCCATCCTAAAGCTACAGAAGAAATAGACGGTATGATAGATATGATACAAACCCTTATTGATAAAGGATACGCCTACGAAAAAAACGGAACGGTATTTTATCGTACAAGAAAATTTGCAGGTTACGGCAAACTTTCAGGCAAAAACTTAGACGACCTGGAAGCCGGCGCACGTATTGCCGTAGATGATGATAAAGAAGATGCAATGGATTTCGTGCTCTGGAAGCCCAAAAAGGAAGGCGAACCATACTGGGAATCCCCCTGGGGCGACGGAAGACCCGGGTGGCATATCGAATGTTCTGTTATGAGCAACAAGTATCTCGGTAAACAGATAGATATACACGCCGGCGGCGAAGACCTTATTTTCCCTCACCATGAAAATGAAATTGCGCAAAGCGAAGCTGCAAACGGAACTACTTTTTCAAATTACTGGATGCACAATGCTTTTTTAAATATTAATAACCACAAAATGTCCAAATCAGCAGGCAACTTTTTTACAGTAAAAGATATAGCGGAAAAATATCCTCTGCAGGTTCTGCGGTTTTTCATGCTAAGCGCGCACTACAGGAGTCCGCTTAATTTTAGCGATGATTTAATGATGTCGGCAAAAAGCTCCCTTGAGAGAATACGCACCGCCGTGTTTAATCTTTCCTATCTTGAAAATTCTGCAGAAGAAACCGGATATTCGGCTGCCGACGAAGATTTCAGGGCGCAGCTTGTTTCGTTTAAGAACAGTTTTGAAGCTGCCATGGAGGATGATTTTAATACAGCGGACGCAATATCGGTTATATTTGAAATTGTACGCCTTTCAAACTCTTATCTTTCAGCGCAAAAACCCCTGTCGCTTATATCGGAAGCAAAGGATATGATAGTTTCGCTATGTGATATTCTTGGAATTATATGTGAACAGGACGACAAACACGATGATTCACTTCCTGACGAAGATATTGAGAAGCTTATAAACGAACGCAATGAAGCCAGAAAAAGCCGTGATTTTGCGCGCGCTGACAGTATCCGCGATGAACTTGCAAAAATGGGTATTCAACTGGAAGACACAAGAGAGGGCGTAAGATGGAAAAGGATATAAATAATCTTCCTGAACTTATATGTGAAAATTATTCTTTCAAGCATCACGACCCGACCTTACTTTCACCGCTTACACTGGCGTTTATCGGCGATACCATTTTTGACCTTATTGTACGTACGCGTGTCATTGAATATGGCAACGCGCCTGTTAAAAACCTGCACCGTACAGCTTCCTCGCTGGTAAATGCGGGAACTCAGGCAAAAATGGCAAAAGAGCTTATGCCTCGTTTTACTGAAGAAGAAATGAATATATTCAAACGCGGACGCAACGCCAAACCGCATACTACAGCCAAAAACGCCAATATTTACGATTACAAAACCGCAACCGGTCTTGAAGCGTTGCTCGGATGGCTTTATCTGAGCGGAAGAATGTCCAGAATATACGAACTGATATTTCCGGTACTTCCAAATTACGAAGTACGCTATAAATAACTATAACAATAATCAGGAGAAAAAAATGAGATATGAAGAATCTGTATGCGAAGGCAGAAATCCGGTAATTGAAGCTTTCCGTTCCGGCAAAACCATCGACCGGCTGTTTATTCTCAAAGGATGCTACGACGGTCCTATCCAGACTATAATAAGAGAAGCTAAAAAAAGAAATACCATGATAAATTATGTAAACAGTACAAGGCTTGATAATATGTCCGAAACCGGAAAACATCAGGGTGTAATAGCATATATGGCAGCTTACGAATATGCGGACGTTTCAGATATACTTTCTGCCGCAAAAGACGCGGGCGAACCGCCCTTTATTATAATTCTTGACGGCATTGAAGACCCGCATAATCTCGGCGCGATTATCCGTACTGCAAACCTGTGCGGCGCACACGGCATTATTATTCCAAAACATTCCGCCTGCGGTCTTACGGCAACAGTTGCCAAAGCTTCCGCAGGAGCAATAAACTATACTCCTGTGGCAAAGGTTACAAATATAAGCAAAACTATTGAAGACCTTAAAGAAAAGGGCATCTGGTTTGTATGCGCCGATTCCGGCGGGGAAAGCATGTATACCCTCAACCTGACAGGCGCAATAGGGCTTGTTATCGGAAACGAAGGAAAGGGCGTAAGCCGGCTCGTTAAAGATAACTGCGATTATATCGCCTCAATTCCAATGAAGGGAAATATAGATTCCCTGAATGCCTCCGTAGCATGCGGCGTACTGGCCTACGAAATTGTCAGGCAGAGAAGTTATTAAAGGAGTGTCTGCTATGAAATCTGAAGATTTAAAGCGTATGGATGATTCCGAAATCCTTGATATTATTCATTCGGATTCTCCTGATTCCGAAACGGCGCTTGATTTCTTTATGGAAAAATATAAGAGCCTTGTCCTCCACCAGGCGCGTTCACTTTTTCTGGTCGGAGCTGACAAAGACGACCTGCTCCAGGAAGGTATGATTGGGCTATACAAAGCAGTACGCGAATACAATACCGATAAATCTGCCTCCTTTTACAGTTTTGCCAAAACAACTGTATATCACCAGATGTGCAATGCAATAACTGCATCTACCAGACAGAAAAATCAGCCTCTTAATGAATATGTTTCATTTTACGCTCCGCTTCCCGCAGAGCCTTGGGATTCGGGAACCGCTTCCCTTATAGATACAATGGAGGCATCCGGAGTATCCAATCCCGAAGATTTTATTATTGACAAAGAGAATGTATCTATGATAGAATACGGACTTGGGAAACTGCTTAGCCCTTTTGAAAAATCCGTATATAATTTATACGTTACCGGATTGGATTATAAGCAGATAGGAAATAAATTAAACCGTTCCCAAAAATCAATTGACAATGCGCTGCAGCGTATTCGCGGCAAACTTACCAAATGGCTCAACCAGAATATGAAATAGCAGTAAAGAAAAGATAAATATGCTCTCGTAGCTCAGTCGGTAGAGCGTCCGCTTGGTAAGCGGGAGGTCAGCAGTTCAAGTCTGCCCGAGAGCTTATAAAACAGGACGTTGTATCATGAATGATACAACGTCCCGTTTATTTTATTTGAACTTAAACAGATTAAGGAATTTGGTAAATATAGACGTTTTTTCATTTTCCGCAGGCGTTTCTTTTTCCTCCGCAGGCATTTTAATCTCCGGCGTCTTTATTACAAAAAGCACGGAATTTACATTTGTATTCTTATCTGAAACAAAGGATATTGTTTTGTCACTGCTTCCGGTCATATCGTCTATTTTTTTATCTATCTTATCTTCCATTTCAGAATCCATATCTTCCGTTTTTTCAAAAAACTCATCTGCTCCGGAAACCAGTTTGCCCGAACCCTTTTCAAGCTTTTTATATCCTCCCAGTATTTTATTTACGCCATCTGTATATGAATTTATACCGGTATCAAGTTTTTCATATCCATTTACAAGTTCATTGATTCCCTTTTTAAGTTTAACCATATTTTTCTGAAGCGTATTTAACGTACCTGTAAGTTTTTGTATCTTCTTATTAAAGACGGAGTAATTATCCCGCAGCGACACTGCTCCGGTCATAAGCGCTCCTGTATTACTATCAAGCTGTTCATCTATTCCCGAAATAAGCTTATCGCTTCCCTGAATATAACTTATATCCGCTTTAAGTAGATTTTCTACGCCTATAAGTTTTGCCATACCTGTTACATACTCCGATAACACGCTTATATCTCCCGACGCCTGATATCTCTGATACAAAGAAACAGCCTCAGAATCTCCGCCTTTGACAAGCTCTGTAAGCTTTGTTATAAGACCTGTATTTCCGGCATCTGTATACGCCTGATACAGCTTTCTGCCCGTATCGGTAATACCAAGAGCCGATACAGCCTGATTGTGTTTATTTACAAAATCATCTATGCTGCCAAGTCCTGCCGATGAAAGCGACCGGTAATATCCGCCAATACTGTCATCCATACTGTTAAGCCCCTTTACAAGCGAACCTATACCTGAATTAATGCTTTTTGAGGCTGCAGCAAGTTTTGTAATGCTGTCTTTATCCATTTTAACATCTGACAAAGCAGTTTTTATTTTTTTCAGATTCTGAAGTATTTTTTTTGAACCGTCCGTAAGTATATAAGATTTACTGTCAAGTTTAATCAGTGAACTCTCTACTTTTTCTATACCATCATCCAAATCTCCTACACCGTCGTCAAGCTCGGCTACCGCATCCTGTATTTCCTCTATCTTATCCGTAAGTTCATCGGTATCTATGTCTACATTCAGATTAAGCCGCACACCGTTTATCGCTATCTGCTGCATTTCAAATTCAGTAACATCCGCCGTAATTTCAATTGTATCGCCCTTTTTCGGCAGAATAATATACGATAATTGTTTATCCGAACCCACATTTGCCTGTGTTGCGCCCTCAGAAACGATATTCTTACATTTATTGGTATCTAAAAGAACCGTTGCCTGCAGCGCATAGTTTTTCCAAAATGAACTGTCGCAGTATTTATTCCTGTTAATATCAATCGTTATTTTAAGAGCTCCCGTCATTCCTGCTATTTCATCGGAAGTATACTCCTTTCCATCCATAAAATACCGTATGCTTATATCCCATGGAAGATTTGTCGCACCGGCGTCCAAATCTCCCTGATAATACAATTTATCCGCTTCTGTATGAATCGTTATTTTGCCATCTTCGTAACTAATAGCATCCGTCGTATTAAGATTTTTTACATTTATATAATTTCCGTAATCTACTATATCTTTATCCGTAAAGCTGTTGACAACATACGCTCCTTTTAAAGAGCCGTCGCCCGAAAGCATGGCGTATATTACTTCCTCTTTTCCTGCCTGTGTATCAGCCGCATACACAGCGGTATTCCCCTGATTCATTAACATTATTGCTGATAAACAGATTGCAAGCATATTCATAGTTCTTTTTTTATTCATTATTAATTCCTCCCTTTCTTTTTATCAAAAATCTGTCAAATAAATACAGGAATCCCGGTAAAATAAATAACACCGCAAACAGCGAGCAAACCGTTCCCCTGCCAAGAAGCATACCAAGCTGTGACAATAACCCATGCGTCGATATTTTTCCAAGAAGAAATCCTACTATCGTAAGCACTGCTCCGGAAGTCAGTATAGATACCGTAACGTTTCTTAATGTTTCCACAGTTCCGTCTTTCTTGTTTAATATCTGCCTGTTTTCCTTATACCTTTCCGTAAGAAGTATTGCATAATCTACCGTAGCGCCAAGCTGTATTGAACTTATAATCAGATATGCAATATAAAACAGCGGCGTTCCGGCATAATAAGTCACCGACAGGTTTATCCATATTGCCGTTTCTATTGTAAGTACGAGGATAACCGGCAGCGCAAATGATTTCATTGTCAAAAGAAGCACAATAAATACCGCTACTACTGCCGCCACATTTACTTTTGTCATATCTGCTGTAACCGTATCCATAAGGTCGTACGTACTTACTCCCTCACCTGCCAGATAATATTTATCGGGATAATACTTATCTGCAGTTTTCCGTATATCATCAATCAACCGGAAGGTTTCATCGCCTTCATAATCAGCGTCAACGGAAATAACCATTCTGCTGTAATTTTCAGATTCCAGCTTACTTAACGTATCCTCATCCAGATATTCATATGGAACTTCGGCACCGGCCTGCTCTACAAATGCAATTACCCCTGACACTAACGGAATTTTTTTAATATCGCTTACCATATCTGTTTCCGTGGCAGTATCACCTTTCGGAACCATAAGGACATAAGTATCGCTTTTACCAAATACCTCCTCTATTGCAGCCGTATCATCTCCCATCTGCGTCCCCTTTTCAAAAATATGCGACGCTCCATAATAGTATGAATTGTTAATACTGGCAAGATACGACGGAACAATCATAACTGCAAATAAAATTGCCATTGGTCTTGCAATTTTACCGACTATCTTTCCAAACCAGCGGAAATCCGGTATAAATACCTTATGTCTTGTCTTATCCATATAAGGCGCAGTAAGCAAAATAAGACCCGGCATGAAAACAAAAACTACAATCAGGCTTATTGCAACCCCTTTTGCCAGCGCAAGACCCAAGTCAGGTCCTATCTTAAAGCGCATAAATGCCAGCGCCAAAAATCCTATAACTGTCGTAAGTCCGCTTGACATTATTGACGAAACCGATTTTACAAGCGCATCTTTCATTGCAATCTCAGGATTTTTCTGCTCCCCTTTACATTCTTCAAATCTGTGTATTAAAAATACCGAATAATCTAACGATACCGCTAACTGTAAAATATTTCCGGCCGCATTCGTAACAAATGATATCTCGCCAAATATCAGGTTTGAACCCGCATTTATCATAACCGCAAGCCCAAGCCCCGCCATGACTACAAAAGGCTCTACAAATGAATTGGTTGTAAGGAACAATATAAAAAATACTAAAAGGATAGAAAAAATTGCAATCTTTCTAACCTCATCAACCGTACTGCTGGTCGCAAGAGCCGTATTTACCGCCGAGCCGGTCATCGAATTTTCATCTCCGATAATATCCCTTATGTCGGATACTGCCGTAAGGACTTTATCTTCCGTTATTGTAATCTGATATAACGCCGTACCGTCTTTATAATAATTATCCACCACATCTGAATCTGCTGTTTCCAAAGGCACCGTAATATCTACCGAATCATCCAGCCATGTTACATCAGTTACCCCGGATACTTCAGAAATCTTTTCTTTATACTCCAGAGCCTCAGCAAGCGAAATATCTCTTATCATCACTCTCATATTTGGAATACCGCCGTCAAATTCATCTTCCATAACATCAAGCGCAACCGACGAGGGAACATCCTCAGGCAAATAATCGTTTATATCATAATTTACTGAAATAAATGGTTTGCATATCGCCGCTATCACAAGCATTATTATGAAACAAACCAAAATCTTTTTCCGATGTTTAATAACTCCTCCGAAAAAACGTTCCATGTTATCAGCTCCCAATCATATAATGGACAAAATGTATTTAATTGACATTTGTACCCTTTTGATATAATATTAGAAAAGAAGGCATTATGCAACATACAATTTACTGTCAAATGTATAATAATTGACATTATAGCTAAAATGTTTCCTATTTTCTTTTTTGAAACGGGGTATGACGTATGGAAGCTAAAACCGATTTGAGAATAATCAAGACACATAAAGCTTTATGTGAATCATTTGCTGCGCTAATTGAAAAGAAAAAATTTGAAGACATTACGGTAGGCGAACTGTGCGACCTTGCAATGGTAAGGCGCGCTACCTTTTATAAACACTTTGCCGACAAGTACGAATTTTTTGCCTTCTTTGTCCAGGAAATACAGGAATCAATTATAACACAATATACTATAGATACAAGCAATCCGCCGGTCACAGACAGGGATTACTACCTTTTCATTTTTCATGGAGCAATCGAATTTCTGTCCACCCACATGCATCTGGTAAGCAATATACTCAAAAGCTCTGTTTTCCCAACTTTGCTTGATATAGTTTCCACGGAAATACAACAGAATATATTCCTGTATCTCACAAGCGAAAGCAAAAGTATACCAAATCCTTCCCCTTCCGTATCCCCTCATATTCTTTCTGCATTTTATGTTGGGGGAATCATTCAGATACTCAAATACTGGCTTACCAATCCGGATACCGTTTCAAAGGAAATGGTGTGTGATGAATTTGACAAAATACTTTCTGACGTTTTTGAATAATAACCGGTTTGTATATACAAAAATCTGTGCCCCGTTACATTTTCTGCTACGAAACGTAACGGGGCACAGATTATATATCATAGTACCATCATTCTACCATATCGACTGCGCCGCTGCATATACTGCATACAACGCTTTCTTAGGGTCGTTTATGCTTTGTCCGTAAAGAAGCGCCGACTGTCCGAACCGCCATGATACCGAATCAGAAAGTCCCCAGAATGTTACCCCGGTAATTTTACCGCCGTTATTTCTTTTATCTACAAGACCTTTCATGAAATCATACCAGTAATCACAGTGTCCGTCTTCAGACAGATTAAGTCCATTAATTATATCAAGCTCCGTAATCTGTACTTCAAATCCCGCATCCAGGAATTTCTGCACTGTTGCCAGTTGTTCTTCCACTGTTGGCCATTTCGTATCAAGATGGCTCTGCATTCCGACTCCTGCGCACAGCTTTTTACCTTCAGGATTGATATCATCGGCAGAATTTATATAATTAATCATTTCCACAATCTCATCCGCCACCTGACTTGTATTATAATCGTTATAGAAAAGAGGTACTTTATCCTGGAGGCCATACTGTGTAAGTACGTCATACGCCGTCTTAAATGCCAGCTTTACAAACGAAGGTTTTGTTGACAATATATTTGAACCGCTTACTATATCATAAACCTCCGACCAGTTTCTTTCCGAATTATCCGATAACTGATGGAAATATTCATTAGTTATATCCCATGTATAGACCACATCTGAGTATTCGCTTTCACATACATGTTTTACCACGTTAGTCACAAAATATATTATCCTCTGGTCCATCACTTCAGGCGTAACAAAATCGCCATTAGCCACATAGTTTACCCTGAAAAACTCTTTAGGCGTCTGACTGTGCCATATAAGCGTATGCGCGCGCATCCTTATTCCATTTTCAGCCGATACTTTAAGTATAGCGTCCAGACGTTCATAATTAATTGACGGTACCCATGATTCGCTATATCCATCCGGTATCGTATAACCTTTCGACTGCGCCTCGCTTATACTCATAAGATTATTAAACGGCGGATTAAAGAAATTTGCTTCTGCATCCGCAAGAAGATATGAAGGCTTCATTTCATTTTCAAGCGTAAAACTGTTATAGTTCTTACAAACAAAATCCATTGTCGCTTTATCCTGAAGTTCCTTTTTACCTCCCATGCCGCTATAGGTAAGACACGTGCCTACATTTCCAAATATTTTTTCATATTCTTTTAAAAGACTGTCGTCATCTACCGGTATATATGACCATTTACCTGATTCTGAAACAACCGATGGCGATGGCACCGGCGACGGTACAGGCGTCGGCGTTCCTGTATACGGTTCTTCTGTAGGCGTTTTATTTACAGGCGGAGTCTGTGTATTATCCGGCCGGTTTGTCGGATTAACAATATTATTTTCCGCATTCTTATCATTTTTCTGTTCATTTTTCTTTACTGTAACTTTACAGGTAAGTTTTTTGCTTTTCCCCGCTAAAGTATACTTTGCGGATACTACAGCCTTTCCCGGCTTCTTTGCAGTAAGTTTAACCGATTTGCTTTTCTTTGCTGTCAAAGCTACAATCTTACTCCTGCTCGTACTCCATTTTACCTTCTTTACTCCCGATACTTTAAGCTTCGCGCTCTTTCCCTTACTGATTACCATTTTACTTTTGCTAAGCTTTGGTTTAGCTGCTGCATCTGCCTCCTGCCATGGCACTGCCGTAACTAAAAGCGCGGCAATAGTCAGAATCGTTAAACTCCTTTTTATCATACTTTCCCCTCCATATTTTATTTTAAAATTTATTTCATACTGCATCCTTTACAAGTCAGACATTTATCCGGCATTTCCGTATCGGTGCAGACACGGTAATTGTCCATCATATTATCAAGTATACACACTGCGTGCGCCGATATTCCTTCTTCCTTTCCGGTAAAACCAAGGCCTTCTTCAGTAGTAGCCTTAACATTTACACGTTCCTGTTCAATATCCAGCGCATCGGCAATATTTTTCCTCATTTCCTCAATATACGGTTTCATTTTAGGTTTCTGCGCTATTATAACGGCGTCAATATTCCCAACCATATACAGTTTATCTTCAAGCATCTTTGCCACACGTTCAAGCAGCATCACGCTCGACGCATCCTTATAAGCATCATCAGTATCAGGAAAACATGCTCCTATATCCGGAAGCCCTGCCGCACCAAGAAGCGCATCCATAACCGCATGTATAAGGACATCGGCGTCAGAATGTCCCAAAAGACCTTTTTCATAAGGGATATCTACTCCGCCTATTATAAGTTTTCGGTCTTTAGTAAGCCTGTGCACATCATATCCCGTACCGATTCGCATTTTATACCTCCAAACAATTTACATTACGACGCACTTTTCCGTTTCGCATTTAAGCTGATATATAAGCGTCCTTATATCTTCTCTACTGCCATCTGCCGCAATGTCTATGTAAAAACTCCCATCGGCATCTGCCGAGTTTATTTTAAGCACCTTAATCCCATAATCAAAAATAATTGATAAAATTTCCGCTATATTTCCTGTCTGTACAATAAGCTGCAGCCTGTCGCCCTCTTTTATATCTGAATCTGTATCATCCGGCTCTTGTCCAAGTTCAATAAGCCTCTTATACTGATACTTTCTGCTTATCCTTACAACCGATTTCAAAAATGCGGCATATTCATCAACAATGTTTTCATCCACACCGCAAAGAAGCCTGCCTATCATATCTTCTTCACGTTCCGGCTTATATATCCTGTCGCCACATTCCGCTTTTACCTGAACTACATGTTCTGAATAGTCCATTCTCTCCTTAAAGAGTTCTTTCAGCCTATCATCAATTTTATCTATATTTTCTCGTATGCCTTCAAGCTCCATACCGTATACCTCATTTTTTAAAGACTGCATAGCACAAATATACCATGCAGTCCTTTTGTTTTAACTATAATCCAAGTTCTGAAAGAAGTTCTTCCTTCGACTGATAACCCACGCTGCGCTCTATTATATCGCCGTTCTCAAATAAAGCTACCGTAGGTACTCCCGATACTCCGTACTGTATTGCAAGTCCCATCTGCTCATCAACGTTTATTTTGCCTACTACTATATCGTCGCGTTCCTTTGCAATCTCATCAATGACAGGAGCAAGCATCTTGCACGGACCGCACCATGAAGCCCAAAAATCTACAAGTACTTTCTTATCAGAGCAAACAACTGTTTCATCAAAATTATCCTCTGTTATCTCAACTATTGCCATATCGAACCTCCTTCCATATAATTAGCAGTTTTACTGCCTTACTTTAATATGAACTTCACGAAGCTGCTGCTCCGTAACCTCGCCCGGCGCGCCGCACATAAGGTCCTGCGCTGTAGCGCTCATCGGGAAAGGAATAACCTCGCGTATATTTTCTTCATTGCGCAAAAGCATTATCATACGGTCTATTCCGGGCGCCATTCCCGCATGAGGCGGCGCTCCGAACTGGAATGCGTTATAAAGAGCCCCAAACTTCTGTTTAAGAACTTCTTCATCATATCCTGCAATCTCAAACGCCTTTACCATAATATTCATGTCATGGTTTCTTACTGCGCCTGAAGACAACTCCGTACCATTACATACGATATCATACTGGTATGCCTTTATGTCAAGGGGATCCATTTCATTAAGCGCTTTAAGTCCACCCTGCGGCATGGAAAACGGATTGTGCGTAAAACATATTTTCTTTTCTTCCTCGCTGTATTCATACATAGGAAAGTCATTTATATAACAGAACCTGTAAGCATTTTTTTCTATAAGAGAAAGACGTTCCCCAAGCTCCGTTCTTATCTGTCCTGCATACAGACTTGCAAGTTTTTCCCTGTCGGCTATAAAGAATATCGTATCTCCTGCCGCAAGACCTGCAAGTTCTGCAAGTTCGCTTTTCATATCATCAGGAATAAACTTATCAATAGGTCCCTTATAGCTCATATCCTCTAATACTTCAAGGTATCCGAGTCCGCCCATTCCAATTGACTGCGCAAATTTAAGCATCTTTTCATGCTGTCCCTTGGAAAGTTTTGCATGTACATTGATTGCCCTTACCGTCTTATTGTGGAACGGCTTGAAAGTGCACCTCTGGAAAAATTCCGATACGTCGATTATTTTAAGCGGATTCCTGAGATCCGGTTTGTCCGTACCATACTCAAGCATAGCCTGTTTATAGCTTATTACAGGATACGGAGCTTCCGTAACCTTATAGCCTTCCGGCGCAAATTTTTTAAATGTATCAGTAAGAACCTGTTCTCCAACTCTGAAAACATCTTCTTCTGTTGCAAAACTCATCTCAAAATCAAGCTGATAAAATTCTCCGGGCGACCTGTCCGCCCTCGCATCTTCATCCCTGAAACACGGCGCAATCTGAAAATACTTATCAAATCCCGACACCATAAGAAGCTGCTTATACTGCTGCGGCGCCTGCGGAAGGGCATAAAACTTGCCTTTATATTTTCTTGAAGGCACGATATAATCCCTTGCGCCCTCCGGCGATGATGCGCACAATATAGGCGTCTGTATTTCTAAAAATCCAAGTTCAGTCATCTTTCTGCGCAGAAAACTTATCACTTCGGACCTGAAAATCATATTGTCCTTAACTTTTCTGTTTCTAAGGTCTAAGAAACGATATTTAAGCCTCAAATCTTCCCTTATTTCTTTTGAAGTTGCAATCTCAAACGGAAGCTGGGTATATACCTTGCCGAGAATATCTACTTTATGCGCTTCAAGTTCTATAGTTCCCGTAGGTATCTTGGGATTATATGTTTCTTCGTCCCTTTCGCATATAAGTCCCTCAATAGAAACACAATCTTCCTTATTTATCCCTGAAAGAAGCGACGTATCCCTCATAACAACCTGCATAACTCCATACATATCCCTTAAATCAATAAATGATACACCGCCATGATCTCTTATATTCTCAACCCAGCCTGCTATTTTAAGTTCAGTACCTATATCACTTTCACTTATATTATTAAGCGTTCTGGTCCTGTATATACTTCCTGTTTCCATTCTTTTTCCCTCCTGATAAAAACAGACAATTATATTAAGTATAGTATGAACGCTATACTTTGTCAATATGTGCATGTATGACATATCCCGAAAAATATGCCCTTAACGTATATTTATAACTTAATGCTTTCATAATTCCCCTTAAAATATATCCTTTATATTAATGCACCTTACATTTATCCACATCCTGTTTATACGCTCGTACGCTTCTTCATCAAAATTGTCCATTACGGCGCATCTCTTTATTGTATTAAGGTCAGGATATTGCGCGCCCAGACTGCCGTACTCACTTCCCTTTTTGGCCCTCACAGTATAATTTTTATCACTGCCGTCTTCTGCAAAAAAGTATGTAAGGTCATAATCTATCGTATCTTCTGTTTCATCTGTACCATAATGCCAGTCCATATAATCAAATACAGTGTCATCATCTCCGCCGGAAATAACCGACGTATAACCTATATAATACATATTACGCACCACATTATCAGGTCTTGAAATATAATTTATAAATGCCTGCGCCGCATGTTTTTTCGCTGCATCGCCATCAATTCCATCTTTTAACATAACCCATCCGTCAAACCAGAGATTACCGCACTCATCCGGTACAATATAATTAAGGTTTACCGAATTTTCGCCCGCAACCTCCATTATATAAGATGCATCGCCTGACCACTGATAGCTTACATCCACCTTTCCCGCCGCCATATCAGCTTTTCCGCTGTCAGTTTCAAATGAATATGAATTGTCCTTAATATCCTGAAGAATATCTCCTACCCTGTCAACCACCTTTTCATCAGTATCATTCATTTCCTCTGCAAGCCGCTCTGAATAATCAGGCGATGAAATAAATTTTTCAGACCTCAGCATATCTGCTTTAAGAATTGCAAGAGCGGCAAAATACGAATCCCTTACATCATTTTTAACAGTCACCGTCCTGTAATAATCGCGGTCCCTTAATATATCCCAGTGTCTTGCATCCTCCGCTTTTACCTTTGCGGTGTTAAACACAATACCTGTCGTTCCCCACATGTAACCTGCAAAATAACGGCTCCAGGGTTCGCCGCCTACTTTATTTTCCTCAAATACATTTTTAATATACGGCGAAAGACCTCGTGCATAATAATTATTCTCATCATAAACATCAAAAAATTCATCTGAAAATTCTTCAAGCTTACCTTCATTTTTAAGTTTCATCATCATATATTCCGAAGGGCATACAAGATCAAACTTATCCCCTATCGTAAGCTGGTTATACATATCCTCATTCGTACCAAAACAGGAATAATATACTTTTACTTTTACATTATATTTTTCATAATACCAGTCTTCAAATTCCTTATACATGGGTTCTTCGCCCATTATCACCTCATGCCCGTCAATATCTATTGCCTCGTCGTCATCCCAGTTTCCTTCGTCTATAAACTCCTCCCAGTTACAAACCCTTAAAATCACCTCATCCCCGTCTGAAGATGCGCATCCTGCAAGCAGACACGCTATGACGGCAACGGGAAACCACTTTAAAAATGTAATGAATCTATACATTTTTCCTCTCCTTTCCCGTACCTATATTCATACACAGTACAATCAGCGCAATTGCTATAAATATAATCGTGGACAATGCCCATAAGGCAGTCTTTATCTCTGTCTGCGCCCCTCTGGTAGCATTTACAACATATGTGCTTATCGTATCAAAGGTCGCAGGCTTAGTATATGTCGTTATAAAATAATCATCAAGCGAAAGCGTCACGGCCATTGCAAATCCTGAAAGTATTCCGGACGCCAACTGCGGAAGCACAATCTTCCTTAATGCCGTAAACGGAGTCGCCCCCATATCTAAAGCAGCCTCATAAAGAGACTCATCCATCTGCTTCAGTTTAGGAATGACCGACATATATACAAACGGTACGGCCAGCACTACGTGTCCTATTATAAGAGGTACAAATGTTTCTTTTCTCATATTCATAACTACAATAAGACATATACAAACCGCAAATCCCGTAACTACATCAGCATTTACCACAGGAATCTGGTTAGCTTCATCTATAAAGGTTTTTATTCCCCTCTTTGAATAAAATGCCCCAATGGCTCCGCTTGTACCAAGAATAACGGATATCACGGCCGTTACAATGGCAAGTCCAAATGTTCCCGCAATCATGTTTCTAAGTTCCGGGGTAGTAAATAGCGTTTTATAATTGTCCAGTGAAAAGGCGCGTATTATACCCATGCTTTCTGAATCCGTAAAACTGTACACCGCGAGCAGAAATACAGGCATATACAAAAACATCAGAACTAATATAAGAAAAAAAACATAACTTATACGTTTCATAATATTGCCCTCCCTTTTCCTGCGTTACCATCCGCAAATCTGTCGGTTACAAAATTCGCCGCCAATATGATAAATAGCAATATTATTGAAATCATTGAACCGTTATGCCAGTCATACGCGCTAAAATAACTGCCTATAAGACTGCCCATTATAAACGTGCTGTTATATAGCATATCCAATATAACATAGTTAGTCATTGCCGGAAGAAATACCATCATAACGCCGCTGATAATACCCGGTACAGACAACGGAAGCGTTATCCTGAAAAACACTTTCACCGAATCTGCCCCAAGGTCCTGCGCCGCCTCTGAAAATGTATTGTCAATCTTGGTTATCGTAGTATATAACGGCAGTATCATAAACGGAAGGAAATCATATGTCATACCAATTATTGTATTTATAAACGGATAATATGCTATATTTCCCTCAATAGCGGTAAGTACCTCCTTTAACGCAGTAATCCTGAGCGTAAAATTAATCCACATAGGCGTGATAAACAGCAAAAGCAGCACATTGTTTTTTCTTATTCCGCCTTTGGCAAGTATATACGCTACGGGATACGCCAGCAAAAGACACACAACCGTAACGGTAAACGCTATAGCTATACTGTATAAAAGCGTTCCGATTGCATAACCTGACGAAAAAAACGCAGACAGGTTATTAAGCGTAAACTCTCCTTCGCCATTCGTTACTGCATAATAAAATATAACAATCACCGGCAGGACGACAAAAAATATAAGAAATATGCAATAGGGAATACAAAGGTACCGTCTTGAAAAATATTTTTTCATCACTGCACCTCCGAATCCATGCGCATAAGCTTTATTAATTTCTTTGGAATAACAATACTTACATAGTCATTTTCATTCCACAGGTATTCGTCATTAAGTATATATTCATACCCGTTTTTCGTCTTAATAATATAATTGTAATGGTCCCCCTTATAAATAAGCGAAAAAATGTTTCCGCGCACACCGCCTTCATTTTCGTCATCGCTCATTCTTATACCATTAAAAGGAATCTCAACTATTACCTCAGTTCCTGCATAATCTATATAATTACCTGATGAATCCATAAGGTTTCCATTATCATCAACAGACGAATCAGGATATAGCATTGTCAAATCGCACTCAAATTCACCATCAGCAAACATAACCGTACCCTTTTTCGTAAGCACCCCTTTAAAACTGTTTACATTCTTTCCGCGCTTCATGCAATGTATTGAATCCGGGTCAAGGATTATACCTGCCTTATCACCTACCTTTGCCGCACGTGTACGCTGCACGACAATCTCATTTTTACCTGACTGCAGCGTAATCTCATAGTGTATTCCTTTAAATATAACAGAAATTACTTCACCCTTTACCATACCATCATCATAAGGAACCATAACAATATCCTCCGGCCTTACGACAACGTCTACCCTGGTTCCCTTCTCAATATCATCCAGACATTCAAACTCCGTCCCCAAAAACTCTACTTTCATATTTCCCTTCATGACGCCGTTAAACAAATTACTTTCTCCAATAAAATCTGCAACAAACGCATTGTTCGGCTCGTTATATATCTCCTCCGGGGTTCCTATCTGTTGTATAGTCCCATCTGCCATAACCACAACTTTATCGGACATCGTAAGAGCTTCTTCCTGGTCATGCGTAACATATATGAAGGTAATCCCTATATTCTCATGCATATGTTTAAGTTCTATCTGCATTTCTTTTCTCATTTTCATATCAAGCGCACCTAAAGGTTCGTCAAGCAGAAGTATTTCAGGTTCATTTACGATTGCCCGCGCAATTGCAATCCTCTGCTGCTGTCCTCCTGACAAAGTATGTATTTTTCTTTTTTCAAAGCCCTCCATATCTACTATATCAAGCACCCTTCCGACCTTTTCTTCAATCTCGGGTCTGGAAAGCTTTTTAAGGTTAAGCCCGAAAGCAATATTGTTATATACATTCAGATGCGGAAAAAGCGCATATCGTTGAAATACTGTATTTACCGGTCTGAGATATGGCGGAACTTTACTGATATCCTTGCCTTTAAAAAGTATACTGCCCTCTGTAGGAGTCTCAAATCCTGCTATCATTCTCAGGGTAGTAGTTTTACCGCAGCCCGAAGGTCCCAGAAGTGTTACAAATTCTCCCTTCTTTACGGTCAGATTAATATCACGCACAATATAATCCCTGGCATTAAAACTTTTCCCTACCCCTTTAAGTTCTATAATATTATCCATATCTTACACCTCGCATCGTTTATTTTTATAAGCGCTGATAATATAATTGACTAAGACAACTCCTCCGCAAAGCAGCATACATGAGTAAAAAGAAATGCCCCTGCTAAGAAGCTCTATATTTACTATATCTCCGCTGTAAAGCGGCTTAAAACCGTCTATATACAGATAATCTGCCACGCCTACAGCTCCCGGTATGGGAACGGCATTGGAGCCCAACAGCACAAGCGACTGGGTTACTATCACTGACAAAGCATTTCCTGCCTGTCCTCCCGCTCCCATATATACGCAAAGCGTAATGCAAACCTGTATAAACCTCTGCAGTATATTAAATAAAAATACTTTTAAAACAACATCTGCATGTCCTTTAACACTCTGACAGCACGCCTTATATTCCTTAGAAAGATTTTTAAGTTTATCCTGTTTTGCCTCAATATTTTTTATAATGTGGAGCTTAGAAAGAAGCTTTAAAAAAGCATCAGATATTTTGTATAACACCTGTTCCATATATACAAGCATAAGAAAAACCGCAACACATATACTCTGTATCAACAGTCCTGTTATTATAAGAAGCTTTGAAAAATTATTAAAATCTGCAAAAACCCCGGGTTTTATCAAAATACATATTAAACATAAAGCAATAATTGATATAGTGTACATAGTAATATTTATCAAAAGCGCCATTGCAGTAACGGATGCTGAAATTCCATCTTTTATCATAAGATATGCCGAAGCCGGCTGTCCTCCCGTAGCGGAAGGCGTTATAGCGGAAAAATAAAGGTTTGCAGAGGAATATACAAAGCTCCTCCTTACACTCTTTCTATAACCCAAAAAAGCCGTTATATAGCGAATGCTCAAACCCTCAAGCATTATATAACATACCATACATAAAAAAGCTGCCGTTATCCATCTTATGTCGGCTTTACTGACATATGCAACAAATCCTCCAAAGGAAAAATTATCACTTTGGGCAGTCAACGCATACACCGTAAGTATTACAAGAAGTATAAATACTGCACACCATACCAGTTTTTTTCTATCCATTTTCACCGCCCAATTTCTATTTTATAAGCAGCAAATACACAATACCCATTGATATTACTATCTGGATAATAGCAAACCTGAAAACCGTCTGTGTATTTGACCAGCCCATAACCTTTCTTACATGGTCATGAAGCGGAGTTCTTATATTTTTAAGAATATGAATCTTACAAAATCTCAAAAGAGCCACCTTAATAAGTCCAAGTCCGCCGTCCAGAATAAGGACTAGCGCCGCCGGTATATACAGCAGCGGACTGTCAGATTTTAAAATCATAACGCCTATAAAAAGCCCCATTGCCCTCGAACCGGCATCGCCCATAAGCAGTTTGCTGGGAGTTGCATTATACCAGAGATATCCAAGTATACATACCGAGAACATAAGTATCATATAGGATGTCTGTCCGCCCGTACCCGATATACGGTTAATAATATATATAGTAATAAGGGTAATTATCGTTAGCGTTCCCGACAAACCATCCACACCGTCAGAACAGTTGGTTACATTGATAGACGCCCATATAAGCACTACTATCAGTATTCCAAAAATCACTGCGGGAATAGTAACATCCATATGTAAAAGCGCAATCGTTATGGTATTATCGTTATATTTCAAATATGTCAACGCTACTACAACGGCTATAATCAAATCCAGCAGTCCCTTTTTATATTCACCCCAGGGAGCCTTTGCGGCATCGTCCAGAAATCCTGTCATCATAGCCGCAAATAACAGAATAAGGTATACTGCTATTTCTGTATTTATTTCCGCAAATAAAAGCGCAGACGCCAGAAATACAAGTACAAATATGAATCCTGCCCCTCTGGGTTTGCCGGCCGACAATTTTCCATCATGCGCATACTCCCGTCCTGCATCCTTAGGCAAAAACTGCTTAAATTTCCCGATAAAGAAACATGTAGCCAAAAATGCAAACATTATTCCTATAAACGCTACTAAAGGAATGGTTCCTCCTGAAATATAACTAAACAATATCTTAGGTCCTCTCTCTTATTTATTAGGTATCAATGCAATCCGTCTGCTGCGGCACGAGCTGTCTATCATTTTATATACCCTTATTTATACTATATCCTAATTGATTACTTGTAAATATATTTTTTTATTTTTTCAAATATTACTTGTTTCAGAAAATTTCCTGACCACAAAAACGGAACCTTCGCTGAATATTATCAGCAAAGGTTCCGTAAATCTTAAAGTTTTTCAATAAACTTTTTAATTATTCCGCAACAGGATTCTCCTCAAAGAATTTTATTGACTTAATTTTAAGTGTTTTTGCAGCAGAATCATTAAAGTCAACATTTACAATCTTTATACCTTTAATGCAATTGCCGCTATAGTCAGCTCCGGCCTCATATGTAACAGTAGTTTCCTCTGTTGCTGCTGCAAGGTCGGTAGACTGATGCTGTCCTGTCGCATTCTGACCTTTTCCATCAGTCATCGTATCATCAAACAGATATGCCTGAAGTGCTTTAGCTCCTGTGTATGTAATCTGCGCATATTTATATGTCTTATCAGCAGGCGCCTTAAATACAATTCCACCAAACTGATTCAATGTAAGGTCAAGCGCATCGTCAGCATACGATGTTGAAACTCCACCCTGACTTTCATCCTTTATATAGGAATCCTCGCTGCTAAGATCAACTGCATCTCCTGCTACCTCAGCCCCCGGTTCATCCTTTGATACAACAACTTTCGTAACCGTAATATTAAGTGTATCTCCATAATTCAATCCTTTAATATGGAAACAGTTCGCTGTCGTTTCCGAACTATCTGCAGATTCGTTTGGTATATTTTTATTTGCAACAAACGTATATGTGGTTCCGAACAAAGCAGGATTCTGAATATCTGACCATCTCTTATTTGCTGTATCTGCAAGCCATATTCTCATTCCTGCGTCAGCTTCACCAAAAACGGTAACTTTTACTTCTTCACCGTCTGCAATGTCCATTCCAAGCGGAATTGCAATGATTTCACAACCTGTTCCGGTTACTGTTCCGTCTTCATTAGTCGTAACTTCTCCTGCGCCATATGGCTTTGTTGCTCCTGAAATATCAATTCCGGGAGTGTCAGGATCCATTGTAGGCGGAGTTTCAATTGCTTTATCAGTAATAAAGTAAATGTTTTTAATTGAAAGACCATTGATATATCCTACAGTACCGCCGCTAAAGATATATTTCAGAGTAAGGTGTGTAAATGTAGCGGCTACATCATCCTGACTTGTTCCTGCCTTAAACTTAAATTCAACATCAAATGCTTTTGTGTCAGGGTCTGCATTAATCGCCATCTGGTTATATGTTGCCTTAGACTGAATGGATTCACCATCCTGACCTTCCAGAACAGTACCATCTTCTTCTTTTACACAAGGATATCCAAGCGCGGGATCTATAGCCAGATTTTCATCAATCTCATTCAGAAGCATAACAGGAGTACATCCGCCGCTGGTTGGAGTACCAAGCCAGAACCTGAATCCGCTGTCGCCGTAATTGTATCCCTGAACCCTGAATGTTACTATATCGCCTGTTTTGATACTTCCTGCAATCTCAGGTGGCAGAGCCCATGAACCCTGGCTGTTATCAGCAGAACTGGTGTCATTTATCTCTACTCTCTGTTTCTCTGCATTGTATCCGCCTGAACCGCTTGCTGATACGTATGTAGATACATCAATTGCATAACCGTTTTCAGGTACTTCAAAGTTATATTCCTTATCATCCGGAAGCGGCGTAGGTGATGCCGTAGGCACCGGTGAAGGCGTACGTGTAGGTCTTACCGTAGGCGTTGCCGTAGGTTCACCCGGTGCGGCAGTATTGTCTGCATCACCGCCCGGCTGTGTTGGAGCAACTGTCTGCTGCGGTGCAGAACTTCCCTGTACTGCGCCGCCATTAGCTGTAGGCGATGCAACAGGTGCCTGCTGACCTGCTGCTTTTACAGTTACCGTACATGTAAGCTTTTTCTTTGTCTTTCCAAGCTTATATACGGCTGTAATCTTTGCTTTACCCTCTGAAACACCCTGTACTACAGCAGATGCCTTTTTACCTTTTGCAACCTTCTTAGTAATCTTTGCTACTGCTTTTTTACTCGTTTTCCAAGTAACTTTTGCTTTCTTTTTAGCATTTTTCACCTTAATGGTAACAGTTTTACCCACTTCAACTGAAGCTTTTTTCTTAAGCTTCGGTTTCTTTGCAGCATCGGCCGAACCTGCCGGTGCAAGAGTTACAACCATAGCTGCGCAGAGTATCGCTGCAATGCTTTTTTTAATAACTCGCATATTTTTCCCTCCTAAAAAATAAAATTAAATTTTTTACGTTACACGTATTCTTATTATTTCACATTTTCTTTAATATTTCAAGTACTTTTTAATTTTTTATTATTAATCTATTATTTTCCAAAACATAATATTATCATTAAACTCAACTTCTAATTTGCCCATATCCCTGAGCCAGGAAAGATAAGAGCGGACCGTACTCCCCACAAGTACATTCTGTTCAAAATTCATCGTAAGTTTATATTCTGAAAACAGTCTTTGCAAGAGCATATCAAAATTTACCGGTTTTCGGCATATATCCATAATTTTATCTGCCGTTTCAAACACCTTATCCATATTATACTGTGCAAGCTCCGTTATATCTTCGCAAGCCGCCGCATGGGAAGGAATAAACATTTTTGCTTTCATTTCCTTTACCCTCTCAAGGGTTTTTATATATGCAGCCACATCATACAGAAAACTTATCTGATATTTTTCAAGCGTTTCGCGG
This sequence comes from uncultured Lachnospiraceae bacterium, assembly GCA_947588675.1. Taxonomy (GTDB): domain Bacteria; phylum Bacillota; class Clostridia; order Lachnospirales; family Lachnospiraceae; genus V9D3004. The sequence goes on from CANPYY010000001.1 coordinate 122,061, forward strand.
CTTACAAGGCAGTCGGCAAGATACACTATATCATCCGGGGTCCTGAAACCTGCCATATCCAGAAAATGTCCCGGAAGTTCAATAATTTCAAACCCTTCAGGCAGAACCTCCCCGCTTAAATATTCCGCCCTGCTTTCCTGCGCAAGCAAAAATTTATGCCTTAAATCCTTACAGGGATATCCTCCATATAAAAATGACGGCGACAAAAACGTATGGTTTGTGAACCCGCAGTTAAGCGCGGGCGCATATATTCTGCAGCCTGTCTGTTCCTGAAGATATTTATTGCCTCCTATATGGTCGGCGTTGGAATGCGTATTGTATATCGCAATCAGTTTCCATCCTTTGCTATCCAGCGTCTTTTTTATTTTTTTACCTGCATCTCTGTTATTTCCACTGTCTATCAGACATACATCTGTATCATTCAACCTTACCAGCCCTACTTTGGCAGGGCTCTGAAAATAATAACTTTTTTCCGACACCTGTATAAGTTCATACATGATTTCCGTTCTCCTTATGTTGTTTTATTGGTTTACATGATTATAACACATTTTTTAAATTTTCGTCATCTGCGTCAAAACCTTGTCGTAAACAGCACAAAACTCTATATACATTGATTTTTAATATTATATTATATAATATCATTATATGTACTTTTACCGGTTAAGGAGAAATAGTATGAAAAATCGTTCAAAACGCAACTATATAATAACTGCATTTCTGGCTTTAATAATTATTGTTACTCTTGCGCTTAATATCTTTATCATGTATAAACTGACTTCAGAGCAGACTGAACAGATGGGAAGAATGAGAATCGAACTCGTCGCATCTGACCTTCAGAAACGCCTTACCGAAAGTTCAGCTTCACTGGACCGCGCAGGCGCAAAACTTGAAAATCTGTTTTCCGATATTGACTCTTACGGATATACCGGCGACGGCAACAATGCAATAAAAGACTTTCTTTCATCTGAAAAGAAAAGCATAATAGCCTCGTCCGGAAGGACCTGCCTCAATATGTTCTGCATAACGCGTAAAGGCGACGTTCTCATATCTGACATGGAAACGCCGCAGGACTATGTCGTTCAGGACAGAATATGGTACAAAGGCCTTATGGATATTCCAACCGGGGATACATATATCAGTTCAATATATCAGGACGCCTTTACCAATGATATGTGCTTTACGATTTCAAAAATATTATCTGACGGCGAGTCAATAATCGGTATAGACTATTCCATGTCAGAAATACAGTCCTATATAGAAAAAATGAATGCATCCAGTTATGGCGAAGCGATGATAGTAAACCGCGACGGTATTATCGTAGGCTTTTCTGACACAAGCTTAATAGGCGAAAGGCTGTCCGAACATCCCGATATATTTAACAACTATAATAACGCATATATACAGGCCAACTATAACGACGCCGACAGCACACATATAAAAACATCCGAAGGCACCGTATTTTGTTCCAGAACAGAAAACGACTGGTATATTATGCTTTCCATCGGAAACTGGTCCCTCCATAAAAACAGTTACAGACAGCTTATTATAAGTTCCATAACGCTCATACTTATAGTACTTATAATATCCATGCTTTTAATTATAGGAATCAAGGAAAGATACCGCGCAGAAAACGCCCTGAAAGCGAAAGAAGAATTTTTATCCGGTCTTTCCGGCAAATTCCACAATCCGCTTCACAAAATATCCGAACTTGTATCGTCGGAACCTTTTAAAAACGAAAACCTTCGGGATATATCTGACAGTATACATAATGAAATATCACAGCTTTCCGATATGATGGATAACCTTTTCAGCTATTCCAGCATAATGACTACGAACATAGAAGAAAAGAGCAGCCGCAAATCTTTACACATGACAACAAAAACACAGCACAAATTCAGATTCTGGATAGTAATAACATTTTTAATTACAATGCTGTTTACCATATTTATATCTTCATCACTGCACCTCAGATGGGCAAAAGTCAAAATGACGGAAGAAGCTAACAAATACAGCTATCAGATATCCAGCTGGGTACTGGAGCAGAAAAACATACTCGAAATGTTTACTAATTATACCGAAAACGGTTACGCCTTTCTTGCCGATAAGGACGGTCAGATAATAAATCATCCGAACACCGCTTATCAGGCGTATGACGGCAAATTTGTAAACATCAAAAACCTTGCATATAACAAAATTTATAAAAACCCCCGCGGGGAAATACATGCAATTAAAGACTATGACGGTAAAATACGCGAATGCCTTATTATAAATGACAATGTTTCCAACTTCAATATAGTAGTAATGAAAGATATATGGAGCATGTATGGCGACGTATTGAGATATATAATTATATATTTCGGTTTATTCAGCATATGTATTATAGGGGCAATCACTCTTATAAATAAGATGATACTGTGGCAGAAAGAAGCAAACGACAATCTCCGTCAGGCTGCCAAAGCCGCAAACGCAGCAGACAAGGCAAAATCCCTTTTCCTTGCCCAGATGAGCCATGAAATCAGAACCCCTATCAACGCAGTGCTGGGAATGAATGAAATGATTCTCCGCGAGAACAAATCTCCTGAAATAAAAGAATATTCCGAAAACATTAAAAGTTCAGGCAATACGCTCTTATCTTTAATAAATGACATTCTGGACTTTTCAAAAATAGAAAGCGGAAAAATGGAAATTTTCCCGGTCAAATATGACACAGTATCCGTTATAAACGACCTCGTAAATATGATAAGCATCCGTGCTTCCAAGAAAGGTCTTGAGTTTCTTATTGAAATAGATGAAGATATACCGGCAGCCCTGTATGGCGACGACATAAGAATACGTCAGATTATAACCAATCTTCTGACAAACGCCGTCAAATACACTGACCGCGGCTCCATACATCTGTCAATACAATCTACAAGATTAAATGCCGAACAGATAATGCTTCATGTAAAGGTTTCCGATACCGGAATAGGAATACGGGATGAAGATATACATAAGCTTTTTTCCTCTTTCCAGCGCATAGATGAACAACGCAACCGTTCTATTGAAGGTACGGGTCTTGGAATACCCATAACCCACAATCTGCTTATAATGATGGGTTCAAAACTAAACGTTTCCAGTACATACGGCAAAGGTTCTACCTTCAGCTTTGATTTGGTACAGGGCATAAAATCATCAGATACTATAGGCGACTTTTCTTCACGCCGCATACAAAGCCTTGAAGATGCGGAAACAAAATATATATACGCCCCTGAAGCCGACGTACTTATTGTAGACGACAACGCAATGAACCTGAAAGTGGCATCAAACCTTTTAAAGCGCAACGGCTTTGTTCCCGACACAGCTTTAAGCGGTCAAAAATGTATAGAAATGGTTCTTGCAAAACATTACGACATAATTTTCATGGACCACATGATGCCGGGAATGGATGGTATAGAAACACTAAACAACCTCATAGAGTCACATATTCTGCCCGGCGACACAGCCGTTGTAGCCATGACTGCAAACGCCGTGTCCGGCGCAAAAGAAATCTATTTAAGCCAGGGCTTTTCCGCATATTTAAGCAAACCTATAGTTATAAAGCAGCTTGAAGCCGTACTTGAAAAATATCTGCCGGCGGATAAAGTTTCCTATAAGGATATTGAAATTGCAGACAAACAGCCCGAACCTGTAAAAGAAGACAAAGCAGAGCCCGCAAGCCCCGATGATAATTCTTTTTGTGGCAGATTCAGTTTCCTGGATACATCAACCGGACTTTCTTACTGTGATAATGATGAAGAATTATATCTGGAAATAATAAAAACATATTTTGAAAATTCAAAACTGGATGCGCTTATTAAGTATTTTGATGATGAAGATTGGAATAATTACCATATCCTTATACACTCATTAAAATCCACATCGCTTTCCATAGGCGCAACATCCCTTTCAGAACAGGCCAAAGCATTGGAATTTGCTGCAAAGGATAATAATATCTCATATATTAAGGAAAATCACATTAAGTGTATAGAGGAATACAAAACACTGCTTGAGAACATATCAAAAGCCCTTGATATTTCCGATTAACTGACAAAATGATATTCAGACCCTTTGATTTTACAAAGGATTTTTGTACCCCAAGAATACTGCCGCTTTACGAATTATTTTCGTAAGGCGGCAGTCTCTGCTTACTGCTGTTAATACTTAATTTCTGTTAATAAACTTTATAAACCTCTGCTGTACATCATTATAATACTTCCTTCCTATAGGAAGGTTTATCGAACAGTCAAGCGTAATTCCCGCCGTCCTTGAAATATCAGCTATTCTTGCGAGATTTACCGCATATGAATTATGGCATCGGCAAAACTGCTCCTCGGGAAGCATGCCAAGAATCTGCGTTAAAGTAGTACGTATATCATAATTGCCCGAAAGGGTATGAATAGTAAGAACATGATCCATAACTTCCAGATAGAGTATACTTTCATGTATAATCTCAACCTGTCCTAATCCAAAACTTAACGACATATTTAAATATTCGTCGCTTTTTTCCAAAGAATAAACCGACGTATACACTCCGTCAACTCTCGGCATGTCAAACAGCCGTTTATCACTATTTTCCGACCCGCCAGACATATCATATTCAATCGTTTCCCCGGCATCCGATGTAAATGTCATACTTTCTTCCCTAAGTATTATATCGCTAAAATCCGTATCATTCGTAAACACACCTTTTTATTACTTTTGCAATTTTTCAAACAGTTCACTTATATTAATAGGCTTTGCAATAAAATCATCCATTCCGCAGGAAAAAGCCCTATCCCTGTCTTCCTGCGAAGTATTTGCCGTACTTGCAAATATTTTTACTGTTTCTGCATCCGGACGTTCCAATGCGCGTATTGCCTTTGTCGCTTCAAATCCGTTCATTTCAGGCATCAGAAGATCCATTAATATAACCTTACATTCACCCTCTGCTGATTCGGAAAATACCTTAACCGCCTGTTTTCCATTTACCACACGCCTGACTTTAAAGCCCTCTCCCTCTAATAATTCTACCATAAGCTGTCCGTTAAGCTCATTATCTTCTGCAACCAAAATATATTGTTTATCATATTTTGCGGCAATATTTTCACCTTGCAGCAAATCTTTATCCTTATCGTCATAATACTCCGACTGCTTTCCTAAGAATACAAATGTAAAATGGCTTCCTTCATTTATTCTGCTGTCAACGCTAAGATGTCCTCCCATATTCTCAGCCAGAAGGGCGCAGATTGACAATCCAAGTCCGGTACCCTGATTGCCCTGGGATACAGTCCTGCGTTCCTGTGTGAACGGCATAAATATCTTCTTTTGAAATTCTTCGCTCATACCGGGACCATTATCAATAACGTGAACTTCTGTCAAAATATTTCCGTCATTATTCAGTTTCTGAATTACCTTTAAATTTACACGTCCGCCCTTTTGAGTATATTTGCAGGCATTATCAAGCAGATTAAGAATAACCTGCTGAATACGTATGGCATCTCCCTCTATCACGGGATAAACCAAGTCCACGTCCATGGAAAAGTTGATTTTTCTGTTTTCCATAGCGCCTTTTTCCAATGTTTCAACAGCAGACAAAAGCAATTCCAAATCCACAGGCTTTTTCTCCAGCTTCATTTGTTTCTCCTGAATTTTTGACATATCCAGAATATTATTTAAAAGCGATAAAAGATACTGCGACACAGCGGAGGACTGTTTAAGATAATCAGTCATTTTATCCCGGTCATTTATATTTTGCGACATAAGATAATTCAAACTTATCAGACCATTTAACGGAGTGCGGATTTCATGACTCATTGCAGACAAAAAATCACCTTTTGCCTTTGCCTCTGCCTTTGAATGAATCGAACGGAGGCGAAAACTAAAACTCATACATATCAACCCGATTATAAGTACAAGCGCTATGCCTAACGCAATAATCATATAACGGTACTGATAAGCGAAATCCGAAAAAGTATATTCATACATATTTTCCAGCGCGGAAGTAACCGCATATCCTGCAATCTCCGCATCAGACATCTGTTTAATGGACTTATCAATAATGGATATCAGCAGTTCCCCTTCTTCCTGCTTTTCCCCGCTTGCATCCAAAGGCGTTACTGCTGAAAAACATAACTCATCTTTCATCTCCATAACAGGGATAACCACAAGATTCCTGTAAATAGGTTTATACAGCCAATACTCCACAACATACTGATTCTGAATCAGTAAATCTGCTTCACCCTTATTTACCGCCTCAAGGCAATCCTCCATAGTAGAATAATCTACAATCTCAAAATTCGGATACTGGTTCTTAATAACTTTTTTAATAGTCTGCGAACCGGTAGAAATGGCCACTTTAAAACTATCGTTTGTATTAAATTTAAGACCTTCTTTTGCCACGATTACCTTTCTGCTGGACATGTATGGATTGCTTATTAAGATTCCCCTTGCTTTTTTATTTTCTTCGTTATATTCAACACTCGTAACAAGGTCATATCCCGCCTCTAAAAGATAATCATATGTAATCTCTCCCTGCGGAATCTCCACATATTCAAAATTAAGACCGCTTATCTCGGCAATACGGTCGAAAATCATTCTGGATATACCGCTAAGCTCTCCATTATCACCCGTAAAAGATACCGGCTTTCTATCAGACACATAACCGACTTTCAGTGTTTTTTCTTCCTCAATATAGGCCTTTTCATTTTCATCAAACAAATTTGCTTCTGCTTTTACATGTATGGTCAGACTAAACAGATTACCCATAATGATTATAGCAAGAACAACCGTTAATGTTTTAAATAGTCTTATGCACCTCAAGGTATTAGTCACCCTTTCGATATATTTCAATGAATGTACATATTTTATTATAGCACTTCCAAACTATATTTACTATTATGAATTTTATTAAAAACATTTCAGGTAACGATACCTGAAACGCTGCCACCCTTTCGTCATTTGCAGCATTTCTCCTGAAAGCCGGAAATAAAATTCCGCAGCTTTCTTTCGTTCTTCCCTGTCAGATATTTTATCATAAAACATTGTTTCCATTGACGCCCAATACAGCCAGTCAAGCTCACTCTCCCATTTTTGAGGACAAATTTTTACTATATTTTCATATCCTTTCCGGCTCAGGGGACTCTCCTTATTCTTTTTGAAAAACAGACTAATCTCATAAATGCTGCTATATACATTAATAAGTCCTCTCCCGGCTGATTTAAAGGACCTCCTTCTTCTTTTTCTTATAATCACTGCTCTCAAACCGCAAAAAACAGCTATAATTAAAATGACCGGCACCGATATCGCTACCGGCATTAAATACTTGTTATATTTCTCTAATTCATACTGTTTTTCCATGTCCGAATCAGCCGCCGGCGCCCCGTAAGGATTATCTCCCCTGTAGGGAAGCGTATGCTCTTTTATTGTCCATGTACGGCTTCCGGCATCATAAACTTCGCACCATGCGTGTCCCATAATTCCAGTAACCTGCGCTGCATATGTTCCGTCCTTCTGCAGCACGAAAGCATCTGCAGGAACAGCATAACCTTGGACATATCGGGCGGGACATTCACAAATCCTATACATTAACGTAGCCGTAGTAGCAAAATGTACGCAGAATCCTTTCTTATTTTCAAATAAAAAATATTCCGCAAAATCCTCGTCTTTCGGCGGTATACCCGGTTTGTAATCATAAACCGTATTTTCTTCAAATTCTTTCTGGATAAAATCTGAAACCTCTGAAATTTCTTTCCCAATATACGGCTTGCACAGACTTACAAGCCTGTCCAGGTTATCCGTATATTTCAACTCCTTATATTCTGTATCCGGCGAATCGCTTAATATATCTTCAAGCCATACGTCCTCCCCCGGACTGCTTTTTCTTACATACTCTACGCCCCAGTATCCATTCTCATAATCTCCACCATAAAACAAAGGATAATAAACGGTTTTTTCAGGTTTATCCAACGTCCTCAGTACCATACGGTTTATATAATCAGGCTGATATTCCGATAATAAATTTAAATTTTTGCCCATTGTAACTGATTCCTCTTTAGAAAATAAATATTCCGGTTTATCATTTTCCGTTTCGGAATTTTTCTTTTCAGTTTCCTGCTCCTTTTTGTTCTCCTTTGGTTTTTCCTGTTTTTTTTCTTCTTCCTCATTCTTAAATATACCCTGTACTTCCGCTATAATATCCTTCTTAATAAAAGCATGGGTTTTCTGATAGATACCGCCTTCTGTAAGTTTATGTTTATCTATCGGGATACTAAGCGGCGTCACCACCGCCGCCATTACACCCAAAATAAGCACTGCCGATATACCTCTTATATATGCAGCCCTGCCGGACTCACAGTCACAGACTACGTGATAAAAGCCTCCCGCCAGTATAAGCATCCAGACTGATAACAAAGAGGGCACATATCCCGCCACCAGTACAAATATAAAGGATACCGAAATCAGAAACAAAGATAAGCTTTTACCTTTATGATAACGAAGCACCATCGCCCATATAAGAAGGAGCGGAATAATAAATAATCCTAAAATATATGCCATATGCCATTCAGAAATCGGCTCTACATGATAGATAGAAACTTTAGCCACAGAAATACCGTTATATAACTCCTCTGCGCCCCGACCCGGCATTTCCGCACCCGGCACCTGTCTGATAAGATAACTGTCTGCCAGATAATTGATTACATTTGAAAGCGCCTTCCGGCTCATCCATAACAGACATGACGCGCCGGCCAGATATAACGGAATCCACAACTGTTTTCTTCGCATGTTGCATATTATAACTGAGATAACAGAGAATATGAAAAATACGGTATATAATTCCCTGCTTTTTGCCGGGGCCGGAAATACGGAAACTATAACCTCCCACCATGCGGCAATTACAAACCAGACTGCCATAATATGCGCCGCTGTCAGTATAAGCCTTTGCACTTTAGTCCTTTCTGAAACTTTTCGCAGGGACCGGTATATTTTAATGCCGTTTTGTGATTTATTTACATGTTTCATAACTATAATTTCCCTCCCTGATACTGCAATTATCCTACAGTCTTGGAATCTCCTGTTTTTCTCCATTCACAGTAAAATTCCCCGTAACATCAACGACCACCGTACTGCTGAAATATACTCCCTTAAATGCTTCGTCATAATATACGGATTCCAATTCCTGATTTTTGAAAGGCTCTGCCGTCAGCAGACCCCACACCCATTCGTACACAGCCTGTTCACTATTTACCCGCCATTTAACTACCCTCAAATTTTTTTCATCAAACCATGCAATCATATGAATACAACGTTCTTCAAGCAGCGTCATGGATAATGACGCCGTCTGCTCTAACAATTCGGAAATTCCTTTCCCGCCTATAGCTTTTTGTGGAAAATGCAGCCAGATAAGTACCACACAGCCCATAGGGAAACCCTGCTCCTTTACCATAAGCTTATCCTCTTTCGCACTCAGTTTCCAATGTATCGCATGAATATGGTCCTGCGGCCGGTATTCCCTGACCTGATAAATTTCCGACGGGTCATCTCCGCTTTTTTCCCCTGAAAATTCTTCCGCATCAGCAACAAATTCCCTGGTTCTTCTGGTAATTTCAAGCGGCATCAGATTAAACGACGGCATAATCCCTATATTCTTTTTTTGATTTATCAGTATTTTTGAGTAAAATATTCCAAGCAAATCATAAATTTCTATAGAATCCAGAACAAATTCAAGATTTCCGCTGTATTTTGAAATAAAAACAAACCAGGCTTTTTCAGATTTTCCCGGCTCCAATATACCCGCTGATTTTTTTCGTATGCTGCGTTGAAAAAACTGTTTGTTAATATGTATCCGAATAAGATATCTGATATTTGATATTTTCGACCTGTTTTTAAGAATAATTTCCGCGCGGATTTTCTTGTCTTTCTCTCCCATATTGGGAACATATCCTATATTAAAATCTAAAAGGCGGCGCATTCGTAGCAGATATAAAAATGACAATACAGGATACACAAGTTCCAGCAGAAGAATACATGTCATAATAGAATCATCATATGTGAAAAACAAATAAATGCTTATTACAACAACTGACAAATATACCGTAACCCTTTTTAACATAGTCTTCCTCCGCTACCGTTTGTGCATATCCGGCAAAGGTACTTCATCTAAAATCTGCGCTAACAGCTCCGACGTCTTTATTCTTCCGACTTTTGCCTTTGTACTCAGCCATACCCGGTGTGAAGCAACAGACTCAAAAACGAAAGCTATATCATCAGGTATTACATAATCCCTCATATGCAGGTATGCCGACGCCTTTGCCATGGAAACCAACGCAACAGAACCTCTCGGGCTCAGCCCTACCTCAATCATCTCATTTTCTCTTGTTGCCTTTGAAAGTCGGGCAATATATGAATACACCAAATCACTCACATATATTTCCGACACTTCCCGCTGCATAATAAGAATTTCCTCATCTGACGTCACATTATGTATCGATTCTATAGTTCTTCCCGAATTATTTCTTTTTAATATTTTAATTTCTTCCTCCTCCGTAGGATATCCCATTTTCACACAAATCATAAACCTGTCCAACTGGGATTCCGGCAAAAGCTGTGTTCCGGCAGAACCTACAGGATTTTCTGTAGCAATAACGATAAAAGGTTCTTTAAGCTTTCTCGTTTTACCATCCACAGTGACCTGAAGTTCTTCCATAACCTCAAGCAGCGCAGACTGTGTTTTCGGCGATGTCCGATTAATCTCATCTGCCAGCAAAAGATTGCACATAACCGCTCCCGGCTGATAAACAAATTCTTTGGTTTCTTTCTGATAAACAGTAAAGCCTGTTAAATCAGACGGAAGCACGTCCGGTGTAAACTGTATACGGTTTACTTTTAAACCCATAGCCCTGGAAAAAGCAATTGCCATAGTAGTTTTACCCAGTCCCGGTATATCTTCAATAAGGACATGTCCTTTTGCCAGAATTGCCATCATGACTTGTTCTATTACATCGTTTTTTCCGACAACCGCCTCTTTTACCTGATTTATGATTGATTCAGCCGCAGAATTATATTTTGCCATATTAAATCCTCCCTATTACGTTTTCCTGTATTTTACTATAATATAATAAAACATAAATAGCAATCTTTTATTCCTTTATATGCCGTTTCAACATCATAATATGAAATGGAATCGAAACCGCAAAAGTAAGCAGGTCGGCAAGCGTCTGAGTAAACTGGATTCCGGTAAGTCCAATACAGGCAGGAAGAATCAAAATTAGCGGAACAAAGAAAATCCCCTGACGGCATGATGCAAGAAAAGTTGCAGGAGCAACAAAACCAAGCGACTGATATAATTGATTGACAAAAGTTGAATATCCAAGAACCGATATTGATATGCTAAGATATCTTAACATCTTTCCTCCAATAGCAATTACCTGCGTATCTCCCGGCCGGAATATACCGATGATATGTCCTGAACCCACAAATAAAATCACAGCCACCGACACCCCGTAAAGCGTACCGATAAAGACTGCAGAATTAAAAGCTTTTCGTACACGGCCATACAGCCCGGCTCCGAAATTATATCCCGCAACAGGCTGAAATCCCTGACCTATTCCGACAAGCATACTTCTAAGCAGCATATAAATTTTATTTGCAATACTGACTGCAGACATTGCTGCATCCCCGTATGGGCGGACAGCAATATTTAAAAGCGTAGTTGCAACGCTCCCCAGGCTCTGCCTGAAAATAGTCGGAAGTCCCACACGGAAAATATTCAGATAATCCGTAATCTTCCGGCTGCTGCATATTGGATTAATCTTCACTTCCGACTTTTTCATCAGGAAAAACGACAAAAGTATAAGAAATGATATAATCTGACTGAGCATAGTAGCAATCGCCGCTCCGGCAACTCCCATTTTAAGTACAAAAATGAACAGCGCATCCAACCCTATATTTATAATTCCCCCGCTGCAAAGTCCTATCATCGAAAGCGACGCCTTCCCCTCCGCGCGCAGAATATTATTTAATACAAAAGAAGAACAAAAAACCGGAGCTCCGATAAGAATCCAAAAACCATAATGACACGCCAAAGGAAGCGCCGTAGCCGTTGCCCCAAACAAATGCATAAAAAACGGCAGATTAAACAACCCGATAACCATAAGCATAAGTCCTACAAGAAACGCCGCAATAAATCCTGATGTACCGTACATATTGGCTTCCTCGTTTTTTCGTTCTCCCAGCCTGCGCGAAATCAGGCTTTGCGAGCCCATTCCAAAACCATACCCAACCGCCTGAATTATCGATTGTATGGAATAGACCACTCCAACAGCGCTTATCGCTGAATTTCCCAGCGAAGATACAAAATAAGTATCCGCAAGATTATAAATTGAAGTGATAAGCATACTGAATGTAGTCGGAATGGACAACCTAAGCACCAGTCCAAAAACCGGCGACTCAGTCATCCTCTTATATTCAGATATATTTTCATTATTTTTACTTACAGACTTCATAACCCGCTCCCCGTTATTACACTATTTAACAATCCTTATCTATTAAATATTGGTATATTTTAGCGGAAAAGTCAATAGAAGTTAATTAATGCTTTTTCCCGTTTAAAATGTATTATAATTTCTTATAAATAAAACAAAAATACAAAAGATTCCCCTGCTTATAAACATAAGATTCCGACCGATATGGTCAGTTACACTACCAAGAATAAAACTGATAAACTTCGATATACAGATTCATCAGAAAACTAATCTTCAAGTCCCTTTTCAAAATCATCAATAGTTTTTGCCTTTGCTGCAAGCCTCAACATCCGGCTTAATCTGTCTGCATCACTCTCAGCCTCAAGCCGGTTCTTAATAACCTCAGGCACAGTGCCAAGCTCTGATAAAATGACAAGGATATCATCACACTGCTGGCGCAAAACTCCCTGCGAATAGCCTATATCTATTCCCTGCGAACGGCCAACAGATATTCCTTCGGTATATCTGTCCTTCAACATCTCCTCAAGCAGCATAAACTGCGCCTCCTTTTCACGGCTGTTCTTAATCTCCCTTATGCTCCTCTGCAGCCTCGATACATACTCGTCGCCAAAATCTCCCGTACTGTCCTTTAAATCCGCGCCGACAAATTCAAGGAACTTTACAAGTTCTTTCGGTTCTTCAGCCCCGTTCGTTCCCGCAGTGCTTAAAAATACCGTATGGCTTCCGTCTTTAAGAATATAATCCTGCACCTCTCTGCATGTGTGCTCGAATGTATATCTGTATTTCTTTTCACCTACCGGGTCATAGTCGCATACAAATATCACATATGAATCCGGCAGCACATCATAGGGCTTTCCCCTTGCCAGCATCTCCATATCCATCTGGCTGTGGTAATACCTGCTTCTTTTTTCTATGTGCCTGTTCTGCACCTGCACTTCGATATTGTAGCGGGTATTATCCTCTCCGGTTGCCATCACGTCAAGCCGCACGCCTTTGTAATCGTGATGATATGCTATACTTTTCTCATAGCTCGCATCAATAGTCCTTATGGGGATGCCAAGCACCATTTCAAGGAAAGTACGGCAGTTTTCTTCATCCGTCATTACATTAGCAAACATAAAATTGTCCCTGATTGTCAGGTCTGCAAGTTTCTTTGTTGTATTGCCCAAATTATTCCTCCTTAATACAGGGGAATCCTTTGTGTAGTTATTGTAACACATAATCTGTAATAATGCAATACATTTTTGCAAAAAATAGCAATAAAAAATAAATCTCAACAAATTCCTACTTTTATAAAACAGCTCCGTTTTGAGTATTAATCTATTTTGAAGCAATTTTATGTACGTCTTCTTCCAGAGCTTTCCTGCGGCGGTGTTCGTGCGCTATTTCTTCCTGTATTTCATCCATACGTTTGAATATATCAAGTATGACTTCCTGCTCATTTTCAGGTTGAAAACCACTTTCCTGCTGTTTTCTTTCCCTGATTTCTTTCCTGAAAAGCATCTTAAAAACAACTCTCACGACAGGCTGTATGAAAAATAACTGCGTAAAAAACGCAAACGGAAAGTTAAAGCAGACTAATTTAAGCCAGTTTGCAAGTAATGTAAAAGCATTGAGTCCCATATAGTAAGGATAATAGAGAAATGCGGCAATAAAGCTCATCGCCGGGCACATAATACCGACCGTTGCGCATATAATTGCCGTTTCAAATATCATCGGATGGCTCTTGGCAGGGTTAAATATCCTGCTTGCCAGTTTAAAAGAAGCGGGACTCCCGACAAGATTTTCCAGCAAATATGCAATGCAGAACTCAATAAGGATGCAAGTCCAGACAGGCAGATAGGTTCCGCACATATAAACTCCTCCCTGTTTGTTGAGCGCTGCAATAACGCCTGTTGTTTGATTTATCTCCATAAGGGTATTCCCGTTTACTACATACAGGCTGTAAAACACATAGGCGTGTACCGTTATAACTACCGTAATAAACGCATACACCATTCTTTGAAATTGATTTCTTGGCATAATAAATTTTCTCCTCTTGTTTTGAGCACAAAAAAACACATATAACAGCTTGGATGAAGTAAAACATACTCTGTAATCAGATTTACGTGCCAAGCACTACATGTGTCATTATGCGCAGTATTTAATTTTTTTACATTTAGCAGGATATCACATTTTGTTTTGAAAAACAAGGGTTTTACTGTGTATTTAAATGGCAATCTATTTACCGCTAACACCTGGGGATAAAACATACAAATTCCATCTTTATCACTTCTTTTATAATTTTAAAAAACCATCTCTACAAATTTGGTAAAGTCGTCTGTGTAACTACTGAATACCTCTGTTAAATCCTTTACTTCTATTTTCTAAAATTACTATATACTACAAATCATGAAAACTTTCTCCATGAAGCATTAGTTTGATCTTATCAAATTCAAACACTGAAATTAGTTGCCTCCTATTTTCTATTTTTAATTAATCAACTATCTATTCTATATTTTTTAAGTAATAACTATATATGCTTTCTATTAAAATATACTTCCTTGTTTATCTTAGCAATATCACAAAAATAATTATTTAATTCTAAAGGATCACCTTGTGGATGTTCATTTGCATTCCTTACCATACACATTGTGCAAAATTCTTTTTCAGTACAACTTAAACATTTTGGGAAATCTCGTCTTCGTAAATTTCTTAAATAATTTACTTTTTCTGAATGTTTCCAAATATCTTTAAGTTTTGTATTTTTTATATTACCTAATGTATATCCCTGCCATCCAGCACAAGGATATACATTTCCCGTTTCTGATATACAAATAGATGAATTACATACGCTACATATATAATCATCTACCCTCATATCTCTTTTTTTATTATATTCTTTTTCCAATGAACTTAAATATTTATAATCCATATCAATCCTTTGATTAATTATTTTACGAATATCATTAAGTTCAACTCTACAATCTACATTTCTAGCAGAATAATCATAACATCCAATTATTACATAATCACTATTAACATTTAAATTATATAATCTTGCCCATTTTACTACATCTAAATAACAATCTATATTTTGTTTCATTATAGGGCAACTAATTTGAACAGGAATATCATTTTCAATCAATGTTAAAATAGATGCTATCGTTTTATCTAAACTTCCTTTTTTCTGTGTTATAGAATCATGAATATGCGAATCCATTGAATATATAGAAGTTTGAACACATAAAAGATGATTATGTTTCATTTCTTTTACAATATCGTCATTTAATATAGTCAAATTACTAAGAACATTTACTGAAAAATTATATTCATCACAAATCCTCAGAATCTTTACAAAATCATTATGAGTCATCGGCTCTCCGCCACTTATAGTTACATGTAATACTTTCATTTCCCTTGCTTGTTTTATTATGTCATAAAACATTTGTGTACTCATAATTTCTGTTTTATTTTCATGTGGAATATAACAATGAATACAACGTTCATTACATCTACTAGTTATTTCAACATGAATGCTCGTTAATTGTGGTTCGTTATTAAAATATTTATCAAAAAATGCTTGTGTTGTATTTTCCATACCTTTGTTAATTATATGTGTATTCTTTAACCTTTTATACTTATTTTTTTTATATGAAAATCCAGCATCATTTTTATTACATTTTTCAAAAGTATCTCCAGATATAACAAAGCCTTCATTTTCAAGCATTGAATAAAACTCTATGGCATCTTTTTTTATTATTTCATAATCTACATCTAAAAATCTTTTACATATTTTTTCTGTTAAACATTCTATTGATTGCGGACTTCTACTTAATTCAGACAAAAAAACTGCACCACTTTCAGATACAATTTTATCCCCTATATAACTTTCATCATCAGTTGTCAATTTATATCCAAAATTTCTATTATCTGTTATATACCCAAATGAACCATAATCTCTATATATAACATTAGAACTTTGCTTATAGTACATTTTAATCTCTCCTTCATATACAAACGACAATGCTATGAAACATCGTCGTTTGTAATATAACCATCATTTATCTTCCACCAGGACCAGGTGGTTTACACGGTCTTCCGCTCGGTTTACTATTTGGACGACACTCGGCCATTTGTATAGTACTCTGAGCTAATACAGTTGGTTTTTTATATTTCATATTATCACCTCCTTTTTATTCTATTATATCATAACTTTTATATATTTCTACAATAAATTATATTTAATATATTATAATTAAACCATCTTATTCTATTAATTATATTGTATCAAATTATGATAATTATTTTGCATGTTATTACTAATCTTACAAAAGTAATATATAATTTCATTAGTTTTTCATTTAATTTATATTTTTTATACAGCAAAAACGCAACTCCCCAAAATGAGAAACTACAGTCAAATTTTAAATTTTTATAATACAAAAATTGTATATTAAAGCGCTGTTGCAGACTGTTTTCCACGCAAATATAAGTAAATCTTTTCAATTTCCACAATTTCATATATGTTTATCTCCTAAATCAATAATCCTTTCATCCTTTCATTCTTTCTTCCTAAAAATATGCCATTTCCATAAAAATAAATTCATATCTTTCCTCTCATGCCGCTATTCTGACCCATTTTTCTTTCCAAACATGTGTTATGGACTTCCACAGAACAATATTCTTATACCCGCCGGACATTACTAAAATAATCCGCCCCGAAAAATCCGGGACGGATTATTTTAAAAATTACATAACCATGCTTTCTTTCTATTCTTTCGTAAAGAATATCTTCAATGTATTATACAGATGTATATGCCACTGATTCATATCATGTATTCCTCCCGGTATCATGACAAAATCATAATTACGTCCGGGAACTAAAACATTTGAACGAATCAATGCCTTCTGCATTAAATCTAACTGTCCTGCCAGCGCAAGATCTTCAGAACCGTTGCCGCAGTATAAATAACCAAGCGGCATACCGTTTGCTTCTCCTTCTTCAATTATCTGATTTAATCTATCCGCATCAACATCATTTCCATTCTCTGTTTCAAAATAACCTGAATATGGAGCAAACCATGCAAACAAATCATAATTTCCAAAGAATGCAGACTGGTATGTAGTATTAGAACCCATTGATAATCCGGCAAAACCACGATGCATACGACTTGCCTGCAAACTTTCTATAGACACGTCGCCGCCTGCATATGTCGAATACTTAGCCTCAACAGCCGGAATCAGGTCATTACGCAATTCGTACTGGAACAGGACTGTAAGGTCAATCGCATTACTCGGCTCAGGCACGCCTTCAGGGCGATAGAAAGTAGGATTTACAATTATACAAGGCTCGCAGTATCCTTCCTCAAACAACAGGTTAATCATATTCTGATTATGGGTATAGTCGCCATATATATTATCTCCCTTAATCCATGTATCGGCATTCTCACCGCCGCCATGCATCAAATATAAAATATTATACTTTTTGTCAGGGTCATAGTTGTATGGCAGGTAAACATTGGCCCATTTATGGATACTTACTGAATTGTCCGGATCGTATGTCTCCGTATCGTATTCAAGCACCTCTATTGTACCTCTTTGAGAAGCTGTCTTACTTACTGAATCAGGTACTTTTGTAACAAATCCGTTTACAATACTCTCATCCTGTGTACCACGTTTAAATATACGTCTTGCAAAATTATACAAGCCTGCTTTAAATAATTCATTATTATGTTCTCCATCCATCTCAAGATACAGACATTCTGAACCATTATCCGTCAATGCCTTATTATATGAGGCCGGAGCTTCACCTGCTACATCATCACTTTTTCCTTTCTGAATCATAATGAACGTTTTGTCTTTATAATTTTCATTAATACGAAAATCAGCATTACTGAAGTACCCATTTCCTCCATCATACGGCAATAAACCTTCAACCGGAGCAAATGCACCCGTATATGCCACCTGGTCGGGAAGCGATAAACCAATATTCAGCGCAATACGTCCACCCAGACCATATCCGGCTACTGCTATGTTATAACGCTCTTTTGATACAGAATATTTTGATTCGACTTCCGGTTTTAAGGCATCGGCAAAATCCTTAATAATATCTTCATCTTTGTCGCCGTTTATATTTGGCATGACTACAATCATTTCTTCGGCAGCTTTAAATGCGATTGCATTATCAATAATCTGATCTGCCGCCATATCTTTCCATATACTCTCAGTATCATTTTCACCATGGAAAAGATATAATACAGGGTACTGTTTATCCTGTGAATAGTTTACAGGAAGTTGTACAAGAACCTTATGAGACTTATTTGTAGTCTTTGATGTATAAGTAAATTCTTCAATCTTTCCATTTTCTACATTATCTGAAGCATCTGCAAATCCATATGGAACATCAGAGAATACATCTGTCTTCGGGAACGGACCAATTGTAGGTTCCGGTGTAACTGTAGGTTCCGGCGCAGTTGTAGGCACCTGTTCATTCGCATTTCCTCCGGAATTGTTTGGTGTTATTTGCGGTACTTCAGGCTGTATTGCACTATCTTCCATTTTATTAACATTTACGGTACATGTTAGCGTTACCTTTTTCTTGTTCTTCTTTTTCACTTTACAAACCACCTTTGTTTTGCCGGCCTTTACGCCTTTTACAACAAATGCAGTTTTGCCCTTTTTCGATACGGATGCAATCTTTTTATTTTTAGACTTAACCGTTATCTTATACCCCTTCGCATTCTTTACAGTAACTTTTTTCTTTTCACCTTCATTAACCTTAACTGTTTTTTTCGACAGCACCGGCTTGGACGCTTTTTTTGCATCCGCCTGTACCCCGGGCACAACTGCCTGAATCACTAATGCAGCGGCCAACAAAAGCCCCATATACTTCTTCGTATGTTTCATGTAAAATACCTCCTCCTATTTATATTTACAATGCTCTATAAACACCATAAATACATAACTTAACTCTATCTCTTTTAGCTGTTGTTGTCAAGTATCCGGTTCTGTAATTTTATCGCTTATAATTATTCCGGATTCCACATTTTCCAAAAGTGCCACTACATTATTTGCCGGTCTGCTGTATTTTTTTATTATTCCAACATCTTACGTTATCAAAAAACCGCAACTGTCCGTTCTGTACTTGTCCACCTGAATGTCAATATAACACGGAAGGACCGAGATGTAAATCAATTTTTGGGGAAGGAATTTCCTAGTTATAATATGAAGCTTAAAATTATGATACTAATACATTTACAAAACAAATAAAAAGGAAGTCAGACGCATCCAACTCCCTTAGGCATAGTCCGCAGACGTCCGCCGCAATTCTATAATATATTATGCCATACCGAATTATTTTATGCAATAGAACTTCTGAAAATTTTACAAATATTTTTTTAATAAATTTAATTTATTTCTAGTATCAGTGTACACTATCGTGTTAAAAATAGATGTAGAAACCTTCCCTCTGAGTTCTTCACAGTTTTTTTCAAACAAACGAATGAATAGCATCACTTTTTTCTTTGGGCATCTTAATAATTTCATCATAAAACCAATAAGAATAACATAATCTACAATAGACTCAAATGTAATGTTATTAATTCCTGTTTCTGCACTAATACACCTAGCAATTCTCATACTTACTTTACCCGTTTTAAAACGTGCATCAAAAATAGTATTATTATGTGCCACTGCATTTCTCAAGTCTTTCAAAGTATATATTATTAACGGCAACAATTTACCATCTCTGTCATAGGCTACTTTTATCCCTACACTCTTAGAAACCTTTTTTCCAATATCCGGATTAAGACAATCAACAAATGTTCCAAACTCACCTAAGCTTATCAATTCAAATATTGCCCAGATTGGAAGCGGTTGATCTTTGTCATAATAATGATTCACGATAAATCGCTTACCATAATCTCTAGAAATAAGACTATATACTTTATTCCTGAGATTCATTCTTTTGTTAATAGACTTCTTATATTCATTACTACCTATTGGATACGCTTTATAAGCAGTCAATAACTTCGCGTAAATATCAACAAATCTTTTACTCTTAACCTCATCTAAAATTACTTCCAACACATAATTCTTAAATGTTGTTTCCAGAAACATTATTTCAGGATAAAACATTGTTTTAATTGCCATATCAAAATCATATATTGCCTGCACCTCATTAAAAGAATTAAATGTATATATATTAGTTGGATTATTATGATAGCGATACCCTTTGTAGCCATGAAAATAACCCATATATCTAAGTTTTTTCTTATCATTACTTCCTGAAATATTCAGTTCTTTTACATCCCGCATATAAGCCATTAATGCGTTAATACTCTTAGGTTTCCTTTGCATTCACACCGTACTCCTTTAATAACATACATTAATTCTCTTAAATATTTTACTCCACACTATCTATAAATTCCTTAATACAATCAACTTTCTGATGCTTCAGCAATACAGAAGCATATATGCCAAACATATCTGTAATCAAATCCTGTTTTACAATATCTTCAGGTTGATCAATATTATCCAGTTCATCTTTCTCGAAATTGATATATCTACGCAACGCCAGATTCATGTTCCTCTTGATTCCAATATAATCTACAATCAAGCCTTTGTCTTTTCCCCCACTTCTATATTCTCCCTAGTTCTTAGCAGCTTCTTATTAATCATTATCTTTCATAAACTAATATAATGTAATTTGATTCGGTGTTTTCTCTAAATATGCAATTATTATATCACTAAATCGTTAAATTTTCTATAGTTTTTATGTTTATCAGACAATACAAACGGTGTATTCCCCCAGTACACAAAAAACCGCAACTCCCAAAACAAGGAGTTGCGGTCAAATTTTAAGTTTCTATGATACGAAAATCACATATTACTCAATAATACTAGCCACACGACCTGAACCTACTGTACGTCCACCCTCACGGATAGCGAATGTAAGACCCTGATCCATAGCGATTGGGTGAATCAGCTCGATTGTCATCTCTACATTATCACCAGGCATGCACATCTCTGTACCGGCAGGAAGGTTACATACACCTGTAACGTCTGTTGTTCTGAAGTAGAACTGTGGACGATAGTTATTGAAGAATGGTGTATGACGGCCACCCTCATCCTTGGTCAGAACATAAACCTGAGCTGTAAACTTTGTATGACATGTAATGGAACCCGGCTTACAAAGAACCTGTCCTCTTACGATATCCTCTCTCTTAATACCACGAAGCAGCGCACCGATGTTATCACCAGCCTGACCTTCGTCAAGAAGCTTTCTGAACATCTCAATACCTGTAACGGTTGTCTTCTGTGTCTCAGGCTTAATACCTACGATTTCAACTTCATCATTCAAATGGATTACACCAGCCTCTACTCTACCGGTAGCAACTGTACCACGTCCTGTAATTGTAAATACATCCTCTACAGGCATGATGAACGGCTTATCTGTATCTCTCTGAGGATCCGGAATATACTCATCAACTGTATCCATGAGTTCCATGATCTTGTCGCCCCACTCGCCGTTTGGCTCCTCAAGAGCCTTCAGAGCAGAACCCTTGATAATCGGACAATCTGTGAAGTCATACTCCTCTAACTGCTCTGTGATCTCCATCTCAACAAGCTCAAGAAGTTCTTCATCGTCAACCATATCACACTTGTTCATGAATACAACGATATAAGGTACGCCTACCTGACGTGAAAGAAGGATATGCTCCTTTGTCTGAGCCATAACACCGTCTGTAGCAGCTACAACCAGGATAGCG
>CANPYY010000002.1 GCA_947588675.1 uncultured Lachnospiraceae bacterium
CGTAAGGTCTACCGAAAGCTTCTCCGCATTAAGGTAGAAGCATATGCCGTGTCCGCTGTCTGCCGGTGAAAGCGCTATGCTTACCGTTCCGTCTGCATTATATGTGGCTTCCTCTGCTGCAAACGCCTGGTTTTCCTTTGTCATAGGTACTACAAGCTCAGATGCATACGGGTCGTTTGTCGCTACCGGCCTGTCCGGAGCTTTCGTAGGCTCTTTTGTAGGAGGCGCTTCCGTTTTAGGTACTGCAGTTTTTATCGGCTTATCCGTAGCGTCGTCAGGTGTATCCGTTGCCTTTGGCTCATCAGTTGACGGAGGAATATCTGGGTTGTTTGTAGGTGCAATAACAGGAGAATCCGTTGACGTATTCTGCTGTATACCTGTACTCTCATCCTTTACGGTCACGGTACATTTAAGTTTGGTCTTTTTACTGCCAAGCTTGTATACTGCCGTTATTTTAGCTTTGCCCGCGCTTATGCCTTTTACTACTGCGCGCGCCTTTTTGCCTTTTTTTACAGTCTTTTTCTTTACTATCTTTAATACAGACTTATTACTGGTCTTCCAGCTTACCTTCGCATTTTTTTTACTGTTTTTTAATTTTATCGTGGTTTTTTTACCCACTGTAACAGATACCTTTTTCTTTAAGGAAGGTTTCTTACCCCCGCCCGCATGGATTTGCCCCGCCGGTATAAGCGTTAACGCAAGTGTCATACACATAAGCGCGGCTATACTTCTTCTAGCTTTCATTTATTATTGTCCTCCTCATTCTACATTACTAGGTTCGGCAGTCGGCTCCGGCGTTTCAGTTGGCTCCGGTTCCGGTGTTTCAGTCGGCGCCGGTTCCGGTATCGTTATACCTGTAACAACCAGATTAGTTAATGTCATTCCAACTGTTTCTGCATCAAAGTCTTCTGTCGTCGGGTTGTCAAAACGCAGCTTAAAGGAAATAGGTCCATTCTCCTCAGTTTCCTCAGGTGCCGTAGCCGTAATAACTCCGCTAAACGGCGTGCCATTCTGAATGCCTTCCTCTCTATAAATCTTAGGAGCGCTTTCCCAATCCCAGCCGTTTGCATTGCTCAGTACAGCAACCTGCTTAAAACTCCTTGCTCCTGAAACAATAAAGCTTACTCTTAACTGCTCGCCTTCCTTAATTTCAGAACCATCAATATTAAAATACTCTATATTCCATGAATTATCTTCCGTATCACGTACTGCTTTCACATTACCGGTATAATACTGATTCGCACTTATATCAAACGGTTCTGTTAAATCAAGGACTGTACTATCGGTTACTTTTACTACAATCAAATTTGTTACTTTAAGAGGAATGCTTTCTCCCGGCTCTGCATCACTTTCAGGTACCGGACTGTCCAGACGAATCTTAAAGGATATTCCTTCTCCATCTCCTGTCGCCGTAATTGCTCCTGCAAAGCTCTGTGACGGAGCAAGTCCTTCTCCTGCCCACAGTTTCGGTGAACCATCCCAAGCCCAGTTATTAAGGCTGCTCTGTGTTACAATCTGCCTGAAACCACCGGCTCCCCCCAGTGTGTACGAGAATACATAAGTATCACCCTCTGTGTAAGTCGTATCTACAACATTGAAATACTGCGCCTCCCAGGCATCTTTAGTTTCATTAATATTGGCTGTTACAGTTCCACTGTAAGGAACTCCAAGTCCTATATACTTATCTTCAGGTAAATCATAAACTGTTTCACCAGCATTAGTTAATTTTATAATGTAAAGGTCGGATAATGTAATTTTAAGTGGTTCTGCAATCTCTACATCTTCAACAGGATTATCAAGCTGAATTTTAAACGCCAGATTCTCACCGTCAGCGGTTGCCTCAATCTTTCCGGCCACAACAGTACCTGCTTCAACCCCGGTGTCAGACCATACTTTCGGCGCTGCCGCCCAGTCCCAGTCATTGACGTCGCTCTGGATTGCTATCTGCTTATATTCCTCAGCACCATCAAATGTACAGGACACATAAAATTCATCTCCCGCATTGAACGCAGAATCTGCTACATTAAAAAACTGGATGTCATATGCAGTTTCCTCCTCATTCGGCGTAGCTTCAACTTTACCCGAATATTTTACTCCAAATTCAATATTCTTTTCGTCAGGCAGAGTCTCGCCTGTCACAGCCTTAGCCGGAGCAAATCCTACAACAGTTGTAAGTACCATGGCAAGAACAAGAATCTTTGCCACATGTTTTTTCAAAAATCTTTTCATAATAAGCTCTCCTTTCATAAATTTTATCATGTTACAAAATCTTATTTACCGTTATTTCGCAACTACCCTCCTTCCATAAATGCCAAAAACAAACTTCAGGAAATAACATTCAGCCTCTACGTCAGGCAGTCCCCCTATACCATTTGGCATAATATTATTTGGTATATGTTTGTAATTTAATTTTATACCCTTATTAACCATTTGTAAATAGTTTTTTAGTATAATTAAATATAAATATATTACTATTGTAATAGAAATATATTATATGCGCCAAATATCAATTATAATTATTGAAATGTAGCTTAGAATATTATAAGCATTTATATTTAACTAAATTATTTTCAAACCCTCTGATTTACGGCATTTCCTGCACCTTATCAATATGCTGCAGTCGCATAAGCCGACTCCTTTCAGGCATTTATTGAAGTAATCTTATTGGTAAAAATATCTGCTATTTAATTTTATTCCTTTTTTTGTAAAAAATTATACTTATATTAGAACAGATTATATGCTGTATAAATAAAATCTTTTGACACTCCGTACAATATTTTATACAATTATCGGGTTTATTTAGTATGAATTTACCTAATTTTGAATTACATAAAGCAGGTAAATAATTACCTGCCTGAAGAAATTTGAGAATAATTTAATAAATATTGAAATGATTTAACAAAAATAAAATGTAGTATTTACTGCTTTTATGTAAGGAAAACTGATATTTGCTCTCTCATCAATATCAGTTCACCTTACTTTCTTTTTAGCCCATTTCTCTACACTCTTGTAGGATAAATCGGTTAAATCCTTTCCTTTTACTAGCTCTTTATCTTTTTTCAACCTAAAATTCCAAACTATCCGCATTGAGGAGAAAATATTTCATACCCATGATTACAAATCCTTCTTCATTTCTCCAAGGCTTTTTTGTTCCGTTTACTATAACAATCTTCTTAAACGAATCTGAAATACTTCGGAGTGAATTAAGTTCCTGTGTCTGCTTTTCCGCAGAAGTTATATCATAAGCTACTTGGATGTAATATCTCTGACTTCCCTGGTTCACCACAAAATCAACCTCTAACTGCTTATGAACTCTCTTTCCTTCGCCATTCTTTACAAATACATCCACAATGCCAACATCCACATTGTAACCACGCATAAGCAGCTCATTGTAAACAATGTTCTCCATAATATGAGTAGGTTCCTGCTGTCTGAAGTTTAGTCTGGCATTTCTAAGTCCAATATCAGAAAAATAGTATTTCAGATTTGCACCCACATACTTTCTGCCTTTAATATCATACTTGTCCGCCTTAGAAATCAAAAACGCCTCTGCCAGATAATCAATATGGTTGGATATTGTTTTATTGCTATAATTGATTCCTCGTTCACTTTTAAAGGTGCTCGATATTTTAGTTGGATTGGTAGGCGACCCTATGGCAGAAGCAAGAATATCCACCAAAGTTCCAAGTTCATCAACATTTTGAATCCTGTTTCGCTCTACCACATCCTTAATATAAACATTGTTAAAAATATTTTTAAGATATTCAGCCTTTTGACGTTCCACAGAAAATTGTGCTACCTGCGGTAAGCCGCCGTATATCATATATTCCTCCCAGGCATCATCATAATCTCCATCAAAAGCCGCATAGAACTCTGCAAAAGACAGCGGATAAATTCTGATTTCATCTCCTCTGCCCCTAAATTCAGTTACAATATCGCTAGATAAAAATTTAGAATTACTGCCAGTTACATACACGTCAATGTTGCTGATACGAAGCAAACTGTTCAGCACTTCTTCAAATCGTGGCATAAACTGTACTTCGTCCAAAATCAGATAATACTTTCTATCATCTTTCATTACATCTTTAATATATTGATAACACTTCTTCGGATCTCTCAATTCCTCATTTTCAATGCCATCTAAAGCAATTTCAATGATGTGGTCATTATCCACGCCATTATCCAATAAATATTTCTTAAACAATACAAATAACAGAAATGATTTACCACATCTTCTGATTCCCGTGATAATTTTAATCATTCCGTTATCTTTTCGTATCTTTAATTGTTCAAGGTATGAATCTCTTTTAATTTCCACAGTATCACTCCTTGTTTTCGTGCATTGCACGAATTTTAGTAATGATATTTTACTACTAAATTATTTTCTATTCAATAGACATTACTATTTTTTGTGAATTTGCGCTGTTTTATGTAGCGTCATGTTCATATAGCGCCTTGCGCCTCATCGGATTCCAATTACATAGCGCAGTGTGTTTTTCTGTCTGTAACACACTGCGCCGGGTTTACTGCTTTTATGCATGGAAAACTAATATTTGCTCTCTTATCAATATCAGTTTACCTTACTTTCTTCTTAGCCCATTTCTCCACACTCTTGTAGGATAAATCGGTTAAATCCTTTCCTTTTACCACCTCTGCATCTTTGGCGCTTTCTTTGACCCCTTTCATACTGCCGGAGATGCCGCTCCCGCCGCTGGTGCAGAATGGCACGATTAATTTTCCTTTCAAATCATATGACTCTAAAAAAGTGCGGATAATCTTTGGTTCTTTTCCCCACCATATGGGATAGCCAAGAAATATCACATCATATTTACTGATATTTTTTACTTTTCCCTTGATTTTTGGTCTGGCATTTTCATCATTCTGCTCCTTATTTGCCCGGCAGTCATCATTTTCATATCCTAAATCAGCCGTTGTATAAGGTTCTGCCGCCTTAATTCTATAAATTGAGCCTCCGGCTGCCTTTTTTATTTTCTTTGCTGCGCTCTTTGTTGTCCCCGTTGCCGAAAAATATGCCACCAGCACTTTAGTCCTCCCGGATTTACCGGCCGCACTTACCCCGTACGCCGGAAATGCCATACCTGCATTCAATGCCAATACTAATAATAAACTGATACAAATTTTCTTTTTTCCTGCCATAATAATCTCCTCCTCCCTCAATACCAGTCATGCTTTTCATTCCGGTCAAGCGCATTAATCTGTTTCATCTCTTTTTTAGATAACTTGAAATCATACAATTCCGTATTCTCCTGTATATGATTGGGATTACTTGAACCCGGTATCACGACCACGCCCTTTTGCAGATTCCACCGCAGGATAACCTGCGCAGAAGATTTCCCATGCGTTTTTGCAATCTCGGAAATTGTTTCATCTCCCAACAACTCCGCCGTATGCCCGCGTCCGCCAAGCGGATACCAGCCCTGCACGACTATGCCAAGGCTCTGGATATAAGGAATCACATCATTCTCCTGATAGTATGGGTGGATTTCATTCTGAACCAAAGCAGGAGTAATACTCACCTGCGGGAGAAATTCCTGTAACTCTTTGATATACCAGTTTGACAACCCAATAGAATGTACTTTTCCTTCTCCGACTGCCTTCTCCATTGCCTTATATGCCTTTACATCATTATTTCCGGGATGGTGCAGCAAAAGTAAATCAATGTACTCAATATCTAATCGTTTCAGCGCATCATCAATCGCCTTTTCCGGATTATCATACTGATTCGGATACAATTTCGTTATGACAAATATTTCGCTTCTGGGTACTCCTGACTCCCTGACGGCTTTGCCAACTTCTTTTTCATTATCGTACATATAGGCAGTGTCAATCAGTCGCACGCCACGTTTTAACGCCTCTGAAACAGACTGCACACAGGTATCACCTGTCAGGCTGTAAGTACCGAGCCCATTGAGCGGCATCTGATAGCCGCTGTTCAATTTCACTGTTTTTTTCTTAAAATTAAATACCGGAGCTTTGACCGGATTTACCACTTTAATTTTCATCCATAAAGCAGATTTCTTTTTTTCTGACATAACTGTAACTTTAATTCTTGCTGTTCCTTTTTTATTTGCTTTTGCCAGTCCGTTTTTACTGACAGACACGATTTTAGGTCTAAAAGAACGGTACTTTATCTTCTTTTTTCCAATTATACTACCGGAATTTACCTGTATCCTGACTTTTGTACCCTTTATAATCTGACAGGTTTTTTTTGTATAATCGACCTGGTTTATTTTTAATGTGACCTGGTTTTTCTTTTCTGCTGCCATCATGGACGGTTTTGAAATAATACCAATCATAAACGCGCCTGTCAGCAATAAAGCCATATATTTTCGTATTTTTTTCATATTCTGTCTGCCTCCGCATCCTTTCTGAACCCTGCAATTACATCTCTTACTGTCAATTTTTATATCTCCTTTTATGAAACATCCACTTTTTTACCTCTATATTAAAACAGAAACCATTTAATATCAAATACATATATTGAATATATAGCCATACTTGAAAAGTATTGCAAAATGTTATATACTTTTCTGCATTAACAAGAAATATTTTAAAACAGGAATTAAATAAATTATGGATATACGCATACTACAATATTTTCTTGCTGTTGCAAGAGAAGCAAATATAACAAAAGCGGCAGAATCCCTGAATATGACGCAGCCTCCGCTTTCAAGACAGCTAAAAGAGCTGGAAGACGAGCTTGGAAAACAGCTTTTTATACGCGGCAATCGTAGCATAACTCTGACAGAAGAAGGAATGCTTCTGCGCAAACGCGCTGAAGAAATCGTGACATTGATGGAAAAAACAAAAACTGAAGTCAGTTCCTTCGGCAAAAATATATGCGGTGAAATCTATATTGGAAGCGGTGAAACCGAAGGAATACGCCTGATTGCAAAAACAGCGGAAAAACTCAGGCGGAAATATTCTGACATATCATATCATTTATTCAGTGGCAATGCGGACGATGTAACAGAACGCCTTGACAAAGGATTATTAGATTTCGGAATCTTAATAGAACCTGCCGATATAAGAAAATACGATTTTATCAAACTTCCGGCAAAGGACAGATGGGGACTGCTTATGCGGCGCGACCATCCGCTTGCAAAGAAAAACGGAATTAATCCTGAAGATTTGCATGGTCTTCCCCTGATTGCCTCACGCCAGTCCATCGCCCATAACGAACTGTCCGGATGGCTTGGTAAACAATATGATTCCCTTCATATTGTTGCGACTTATAATCTTCTTTATAACGCCTCAATCCTGGTAGAAGAAAATATCGGCTGCGCCTTATGCCTTGACCATATTATACCGGAATACGAAAACAGTCTTCTGTGTTTCCGCCCACTGAAACCGCAGATTGATGTAGGTCTTGATATTGTATGGAAGAAATATCAGGTATTTACAAAACCTGCTGCGTTATTCCTTAATATGTTACAGGAAGAAATAAACGCCGAATTGTGATGTGACATAAAAACTACCCCAATAATATTTAAAAGTTCTTGACATACTATCAATTAACATATATACTATCAATTGATAGCATATATGCCGATTTAGGGGTGAATAAAATTTTTCTTAGTACGCAATCAAAGAAAAGAGAAGTCATTGCTTTTCTAAAAGACTTAAAAGAACTCCTGGAGAAAGAAAATTTTAACATAGAACATGACCTTATATTGATTAAAAAACAGAAACCAAACGATGAAGAACACTCAACAGCCTATACTTTGTTGGATTTGGATTATGACATGTGGGATGTAGCTGAAAGACTCAAAGAATTAACTGTTTCCGAATATTCTGAAACTAAGATAGATAAAGATAATTTAGATCCGCCTTTACTTTTTGTTTTTGGGAAAAATATCAATGAAAAACTCATATATATAAAATTGAAAATCAAAGAGAACCAGACGAAATACATTTTATGCGTATCATTCCATTACACAGGAAAGTCAATGAAATTTCCTTATACTTAAAAGGATTTAAAAAGGAGGGAAACAATGGGAACCAGCACATTAATCAGAAAAGTCCATATAGCTTGTCCATTATGTAACAAAACACATGAAATTGAAGAAAGAAAACGATTTACATCAATTACACTTAAAGGCGATAAGATAACCTATGAAGAAAGGTTTTATTTTTGTGCAAATTCTGACGAAAATGAAAATGAATTTGAAACCGGTTCCATGGCAAATGAAAATCTTCTTAAAGCAAGGAATGCCTATCGTGTAAAACACGGTCTGCTCACATCTGATGAAATTGTTGCTATAAGGGAGAACTATAGCCTTTCGCAAGTCGATCTTGCAAGATTACTTGGATGGGGAGAAGCCACAATATCCAGATATGAGAGCAAGTCTATCCAGGATGAAGCATATGATACTATGCTGCGTTTAATTAAAGACAATCCTTTACAGGCATTAGAACTTTTAAAAAGAAATGCCGCAAAGTTTTCCAACTCAAAACTATTAGAAGTTAAGTCAAAAATTGTCGAAAAACTGGATTTTTATGGCAAGGAATATCTGACACGTCAGGCATTTGAAGGTGAATATGCCTGCTTTGAGGAACCATCCGATTCAAATGGTTTTGTAACATTGAATATTGATAAGATAGAAGCCGTAATATCATATATTGCCGAGCGGGTATCAAATCTTTTTAAAGTAAAATTAATGAAAATGCTTTGGTATGTAGATGCCCTTTCCTATAAGACAAGCGGATATGCCATAACCGGTATGGTTTATAGGCATAACGATATGGGGGCGCTTCCTGTCGGTCATTATAGTCTTATGAATCTGGAAAACCTTAACGTGCATGAAGAAGAAAGCTATAACTACGACTCCATGCTGCATATATATCCTACAAATGATATGAATTATAATGTATTAAGTAGTGAAGATAAAAAAATATTAGATACTGTAATAAGAAAATTCAAGAACTACAAAGCAAAAGAAATCATTGATTATATGCATGAAGAAAAGGCATATCAGGAAACAAAATCAGACGAAATAATTCCATTTTCAATGGCAAAGGAAATTAGAGATTTCTAAAAGTATGTATTCCTGTTTTGACATTAAAGGTACTACAAAATGACAGCTATTCATAAAACTGCCATCATTTTCTTACTTGCAAGACTGCGTAAATAAACATGAAACAGACCCTTATCGGACTTTTCATCGGCATATACGCCTGAGCTGCGCCTCATCTGCATCCGGAAGTATCTTCTTAAACTGCTCAATTATACGCGCATATGATTCTTCCGGTGCATATTTATAAACATTATCGGTAAATTTTTTTCCAAAAAACTTCTCCGGCGTAGAATACTCTGCTATCCCCCATCCATACCTGTTTCCAAATTTGTCGGAAGAATACCGGAAATCACTGATTATCACATAACATTGCTTCTGCAGCCGAGTAATCATCCCATCAAAACCTTTACGCCCGTTTTTTCCATAATTTCCGACCTGTTTCAAAGTCCTTGACAGAATGGGTTCATTGGCATCAATAAGTTCGTAAAGCTCTTTATCGTAAAATGACGCAAGCCCGTCGTCATACCTCGCATCAAAATCATAACCATCCCGTCTGTAATTTGCAAAATCAGGAAACCACTCTTTGCTTACATACATGGCTTTATTGCGCAAAAACTTCCCATAGGCACACCCAAGCTGTCGGATAACCGGACCTTTCCATTCCCATGCGTCCCAAAAACTGTCGCTCCCACCGTACCAGCGCTCAGGCGCAATATGTTCTTCTATGGAAAATCCCTCAATATCATTTTTAAAAAATGGAACAAATCCCATTTCCGTAATCAAATCCATCAGCTCCTTCATGGAACTGATAATAAAATCATCTGAAAACGTCATACTTTCCTCCAAATATTAATACTTTTACCTGTAATTTCTTAACATTTCCCACAGCCTGTTTTCATTTTTTATTATAGTATTGACAGTTACGGCTGGCAAGCATTTGTTTATTATAGGCTTAGACAAAAAATAAAGTGCGGCATAATCAAAATTAAACCGGAACTTTACATGGAATCCCCCTGAAAGAATATTAGTTTACGACCGATATGGTCACGTTAAGTTACTCTTGACAGGCACTTACTACGCCTTATCTGAAAAAACCGAAAATACACAGATTATTAATCAATTTCATTAAGTCCTTTTAAAAACATTTCAATAGATACTGCCCTGGCTGCCAGCCTGTGCATGGCTTTAAGTTTTATTTCACTGTCCTCCGATTCAATTCTGAACCTGAGCTCATCGGATACGCTGCCAAGGTCTGAAAGCAAATCGACTATATACTCTGAACTGATTTCCTTTCTGCCAACTGCAAGTCCCTCTGCTCGTCCGGCAGTCCTTTCATCTCTTAACATTTCTTCTAACAGCATATATCTGCTCTCCAATTCCCTGTATTCTTTTTTTCTTCAATACATTATCATCCCCTGTTTCTGATTGGGGAATCCATGTATAAATTCCTTGTACATTTATTGTAACACATCTTATTGTGTAATGCAAGAAGTTTTTAATATAACATCATTTATTAAAATGGTCAATACTTGACTTAACATACCGGTCTTTTCTGATACAATAGAGTCACAAATATGCTTTTGAAGCTGATATGAAAAAATCCGCACATAAGACGGTATTGATACGTTAAACATTATGAAGGGAGGTTTTTGGATGGATATCGAACAGCAATATGATAAAATATATCGTTATTGTTATTTCAGGCTGTATGACAGCCATTTAGCTCAGGATATCACACAGGAAACCTTTCTTCGGTTTTTACGGCAGGAGCTAAGACCCGACAGCAGTAAAGAATTACCATACTTATACACTATTGCAAAGAATCTGTGCATAGACAGTTTCCGCAAAAAAAATATACTAAACTATAAAGATACAACAGAAGAAACTGCATACGATCCAACAGAAGATTGGATAAATAATCTGACTTTGAAATCCGCCATATCAAAACTTATGCCAGAAGAACAGGAATTAATCTTTCTTAGATATGTAAATGAGATTTCAATTACTGCCATTTGTAAGATTACGGGATTTTCCAGATTTGCCGTTTACCGCAAGCTTCAAAAAATATTAAAGCAGTTAAAAACTGAATTAAAGAAGGAGGGATTTTCCAGATGAATAAGCATATCAAACAGGCTATCCGAAAAGCATTTGAAGCACCTGAGCAGGACCAGCAAAAAAAAGCAGAGTTTTTAAAAACACTACCACAACCTAAGATAAATATGCGGCAATTCATTGCGGTACAGGCGACTTATTTACGGAAACGATCCTTTTTCTTTGCCATACTGCTCCTTTTGCCTGCGCTTGCAGGAGCTTATCTTATCAACAAATATACTTTATGGCTTGTATCTGCCTTTATCCCGTTTCTCGGACTGTTAGCCGTAACAGAAAACTCCCGCTCCATGGTATATAAAATGAATGAATTTGAAATGTCTGCACGTTTTTCACTGCGAAGCGTAATCCTTACGCGAATGGGGATTCTAGGAGCATTCGATATACTCGTTATTTGCTGCCTTATTCCATTGTGCCGTATAGGCAATGATTTTTCGCTGTTTAGGACAGGACTTTACATTTTTGTACCATATCTTATGACTGTAGACGCCGGTTTGTGGATAACTCGCCGGTTTCACAGTAAAGAAGCTGTTTATGACTGCATATGCGCTGCGGTTTTGATAAGCGGAACAGCTACAGGACTACATATTACATCTGATTTTATATACCGGGCTTCCTGCAGCATATGGTGGTTTGCGTTGTCCGTCTTTTTAATTGGCAGAATGATATACGAAGCCTATTTCACAATTAAACAAACGGAGGAATTGGCATGGAACTTATAATTGACCGTGTATCAAAACAATACAAAAACAATATTGCAGTTGACCGTATCTCAACCAGATTGCAAAAAGGTGTTTACGGACTGCTTGGCGCAAACGGTGCGGGAAAAACAACGCTTATTAGAATGATATGCGGCATATCAAATCCTACAAGCGGCACAATTTCTTTTGACGGAATTGATGCGGGCAAAGAAAATTACCGTGCCATTTTAGGTTATCTGCCTCAGGATTTCGGCTATTATCCCGAATTTACAGGAATGGACTTTCTCCTGTACATGGCGGCTCTTAAAGGCATCGGCAAACCGCAGGCAAAGAAAAGGGCGGAAGAACTTCTTTATCTGACAACTCTGCAGGATGCCGCCAAAAAGAAAATAAAAACCTATTCAGGAGGCATGAAACAGCGTCTGGGGATTGCTCAGGCTCTGCTAAACCAACCCAAACTTCTTGTTTTTGATGAACCGACTGCAGGACTTGATCCCAAAGAAAGGGTAAAGTTCCGCAATCTGATTGCGCAGCTCGGAAAGGAAAGCATTGTACTTATGTCTACACATATAGTATCCGACATTGAACAGATAGCTGATAAAATTTTGATAATTAAAAACGGACAGCTTATATATCAAAACAAATGGGACAACAGATACGGCAATTTAGAGGACTTTTATTTAAAACATATTGACGGGGTGACTGAGCATGAATAATTTTATTGTTTTATACCGCTATGAGACAAAAAAACTGTTTAGCAGGAAAATAGTCCGGAGCGCTTTGGTGTTGTGCATAGCTGCCATCATCATTTCACTATGTATTCCTTTCATTGGTTCTTATTATGCGGAAGGCGAACTGACAGATACGAGCTCAGATATTCAAACCACCAACGTTATCCCGCAGGAACAACCGAACGAAAATGATTCATATACAGAAAGACAATTATGGCTAAACTCCATGCGAAAGAATCTTAGGTTGTCCAAAGGTGAAATGGATTTCTGGCAAAAAAGAGAATCACAAATTAAAAAGCCGTTTACATGGAAATACCATAAAGCATATGACATATTGATTTCATGTTACCAGACCGTAGGTCTGTTGGTAATGTTTTTAATTGCTATATGCCTTTCGGGAACATTTTCAGAAGATCACGCACTAAAAACTGATCAGATAATTTTATGCAGCGCATTGGGAAAGACACGGTTATATTGGGTTAAAATAATTGTAGGTGTCAGTTTTTCCGTATTTAGCGCAGTCCTGTTATCAATTGTTACATTTATAATGGCAATCTGTCTGTACAGCCCAGACGGTTTCCACGCTGCTTTTCAGTTGATATATGCAGGAAATTCAGACCCTGTCACCTGTGGACAGGCAGTATTAATAGCGTTTGTAAATATGATATTTGCAGCCATTATTACCGGCATATTTGTTATGGTTTTATCGGAGCTGCTGCATAGTAATATTGCTACACTGGCAGTCTATGCAGGGCTTCTGGTCACAGCCATGATTGTTTCTGTTCCTGAACAGTACAGGCTGTTGGCGCAGATATGGGACTGGCTCCCCTGGTGTTTTATTGCTCCGTGGAATGTATTTGGGGATTATACCCTTTCCATAACCGGGTACTATTTTGCACCCTGGCAGATAATGCCGGTTATTTATCTTATTGCCGGCATGGCTTGCGCCGGTTTTGGATATCCGCTATATAAGCGGTTCCGGATTTCATAAAGATAAAAAATCAAACATTTTTCCTGTTACTCTTGATAATATTCAAAACAACTACTACAATAATTATAAATACCTCATGAAAGAAGATTGTTATATGAACAATGAAGATAAAATATATCTGTTTGAGCAGATGCCGGTATCTAAAGCGGTAACAAAGCTTGCAGTGCCTACAATATTAAGTTCTCTGGTAATGATTATATATAATCTGGCCGACACATTTTTTGTGGGAATGATAAATGACCCTGTGCAAAATGCTGCAATTACGCTGGCAGCGCCGGTTTTACTCGCTTTTAATGCTGTAAATAATCTGTTCGGTGTGGGTTCCTCAAGCATGATGAGCCGCGCCCTCGGAAGCAAACATTATGACACCGTATATAAAAGCTCCTGTCTTGGATTTTATATGAGCCTTCTATGCGGTATTATTTTTTCTCTTTTATACACCGTATTTAATATACCGCTTCTGCATATGCTTGGAGCTGCACCTGATACAATCTCTCCTACCTCGGATTATCTTTTCTGGACCGTTACATGCGGAGCCACGCCCGCAATACTAAATGTGGTGCTTGCATATCTTGTAAGGGCAGAAGGAGCGTCCCTACATGCAAGCATAGGAACTATGAGCGGCTGTATTCTGAATATTATACTTGATCCGCTTTTTATACATCATAACTTCCTTGATATGGGTGCGGCAGGCGCGGGTCTTGCCACATTTATATCCAACTGCGCCGCCTGTATTTATTTCTTTATATACATATTTTTCAAAAAAAATAACACTTTTGTATGTATTAAGCCTTCCTTTATATCCTTTAAAAAACATATCCTAAAAGGTATATTTTCCGTAGGAATACCGGCGTCAATACAAAATCTTCTTAATGTAACCGGAATGACCATACTTAACAATCTTGCTTCTTCATATGGTTCCGATGCCGTAGCAGCAATAGGAATCACCCAGAAAATCAATATGATTCCGACATATATTGTATTTGGTCTTTCACAGGGAATAATGCCTCTCGTAAGCTATAATTATGCCAGCAGAGATTCTAAGAGAATGAAAAAGGCTTTTATGTTTACAACAAAATTATCAATCTCATTTATAACTGCTATTGCAGTATTTTATTATATAAACTCAGGTATGCTTACCGGTTTATTCATAAAGAACGATATAATTATAAATTATGGTACAACTATGTTACGCGGATTCTGCCTTGCGCTTCCGTTTTTGTGCATGGACTTTCTTGCGGTCGGAGTATTTCAGGCATGTGGTTTTGGAATGTACTCGCTCATATTTGCGCTTCTTAGAAAATGTATACTTGAGATACCGGCAATAATTATTTTAGACAGATTATTCCCATTATACGGCCTGAGTTATTCGCAATTCTGCGCCGAACTGATTCTTTCGATTGCCGCTGTCATATTCTTAAAAAGAATATTCAAAAAAGCGGATGCCGGGTCTATAGAAAAAATTGAAGGACAAAATTCCTGATTTATACAGATTACTCTTTAGTTACCGCTGCCATTTACACGCTTTGCAAACGTATCTTTAAAATTTTTAACATTTTCATTCAAATCACCCTTAAACACCCCTGTTCCGGCAACTATTACATTTACTCCGCAATCCAGTACATGTTCAAGATTTGACTGCTTTATACCGCCGTCCATCTGAATATCAGTATCCAAATTATGTTCATTTATATATTCTCTTATTGCTCCGGCTTTTACAAGAGTGCTTTCTATAAGCTGCTGTCCGCCGTATCCCGGGTATACGCTCATTACAAGCACCATATACACCCTGTCAAGATATGGAAGGACCGCTTCGTAAGGAGTATCGGGACTAAGGCATATTGCAGGCTTTGCGCCCGACTTTTCTATTTCTTTAAGAGTTTTATCCATATCTGAACACGCTTCTACATGAACGGTTATACCATCAGCCCCTGCTTCTGCAAACCTTTTGATATATCGGATTGGTTCTTCTATCATAAGATGTACATCAAAGAACATGTCAGAATATTTTCTGATTGATCTTATAACCGGAATCCCTATTGATATGTTTGGAACAAACATACCATCCATTACGTCAATATGTACATAATCCGCCTCTGCACTTTTAAGCCGTTTAAGCTCGTCTGAAAGTTTGGCAAAATCAGCCGCAAGTATAGACGGCGCAAGCTTGTATTCTAATCTCATATATATTCTCCTTATTATAACTCTACCATTTCTTCCTGCTGTTTATTTCATCAAGCATGAGTATATAACTGTCATATCTGCTTTTTGGTATTGTTCCATCCAAAACTGCGGATTTCACACTGCACCCCGGCTCATCTCTGTGCATACACCCCTGAAAGCGACATTTATCCTGATAAAAAATAAATTCTGAAAAATAATTTTTTAATCTATCCGCCTCTATATCCAAAAGACTTAATGATGAAAATCCCGGTGTATCCATAAGATAACTGTTCTCATTTATACAAAATATCTCAGAATGTCTTGTCGTATGTTTTCCTCTGCCAAGTTTTCTGCTTATATCGCCCGTTTCCGCATTTGCATTTGGATATAATCTGTTCATGACAGAAGATTTACCTGTTCCCGATGGTCCGGCAAGCACTGTAAGCTTACCCTTCAGCATATCTGCAAGAACATCAAAACCTTCGCCGGTATGTGCGCATATGCTTAATACTCGCGCCCCGCTGTTCTCATATATCGAAATATATTTTTTTACCGTTTCTTCATCTACAAGATCTGTTTTATTAAAACAGATAATCACAGGAATATCTTCATATTCCATCCTGACAAGGAAATAATCTATAAGGCACAGATTAGGCGCAGGCTCAGCGGATGCAAATACAAGAAGCGCCTGGTCTACATTTGCCGCGGCAGGCCTTATAAGACTGTTTTTCCTTGGAAGTATCTGCGTAATATTACCCGTATATGCCTTACTGTCGGTAATATCTATACTTACCATATCGCCAACCAAAGGTTTTTCGTTCCTGTTCCGCAGTATTCCCTTTGCGCGACACTCGTACACCCCATCTTTCTGTACATGTACGTAGTAAAAACCGCCTACTCCCTTTATGATTCTTCCATTCATACTTTACTGTGCAACCTTCGAGAAACTAATATTATACGTATTGTATTTTATTCCATCTACATACATTACAATCTCTCCTTCCGATTCACTGAATCCCTCTACTTTTACCTGAAGCGGGAAACTGTAATAATTCATCATTTCCTCATTTCCTACCACCTTGGTAGAACCGTCCTGTGTAAGAACAAGCTTTATAACTCCGCTCTGGGTTTCATCGGTAAACGGATTGTCTGATATTGTAATTAAACCTTCGTATTTATATGTGATTTCCGGTCCTATGCTCACAGTAATGCCTACAGAAGTCCCTTTTTCAACTTCACTTCCGCTCGCCTGCGTCTGTGATATTACATTTCCCGAAGCCACGCTGTTTGAATATTCCTGTTTGACATCGCCAATGGCAAGTCCTGCTTTTTCCAGAGCTTTCTTTGCCTTTTTCTGCGTCATTCCCGCCAACTGCGGTACTTTGACATATTCAGTCTTTTTACCTTTACTGAGGATGATTGTCACCTTGGTTCCATCGGCAACTTCTTCATCTTCTTTAGGGCTTGTGCCGATAACTTTTTCAACTTCTACGGTATCGCTGTTTTCATACGATATCCCTGTCGTAAGTCCTGCATCCTCAAGAATCTGTTTAGCCTCATCCAGGGATTTGCCGCTAACATCCGGAACTTTAACAGGTTCCGGTCCCGAACTGATAACCAGCGTTACGGAATCGCCATTCCTTAACGTAGTTCCTTCGTCAGGATTTGTTTTCACAACTTTCCCTTTTTCTATATCATCTGAATAACTTTCCTCAATATCTATGCTTATATCCATATTCAGCGAATTAATATACGACATTGCCTCCTGTTTATCCATATCGCTCAAATCGTCAAGTATTACTCCTGAAGTGCTGTCATTATCGCTGTTGTCAACTGCCGGAGCCGATGCCGCAGGCGTGGCGCTTGCCGAAGGTTCATCCGTACCGCTTCCCGCAGTCACAAATTTAATTATTATGAATATGACAATCATTGCAAGTATTACTCCCGCAACAATGCTTCCGACAACAACTGCTTTTTCCAGTTTCGGGTCTATTTCAGAATCATTCTCAGATTCTTTTTCAATATCCGACAAATCAAGATTTTCCTCCGCATCGGATACTATAACCGCCTTGCTTCTGTTTTTTATATCTTTTAAATCTTCATCGGAAATATGTATAGTCGGTCCGTCTGAATCAAGAGTTGAAACTATTTTTACAAAATCCCCGTCAGGGTCCGTAACCGCTTTTTTCAAATCGTTTATAAGGTCAGATACAGAAAGATATCTTAATTCAGGTTTCTTCTGTATACATTTACTGACTATCATTTCAATGCTTTTGGGAATATTTTTTTCAAAACTGGACAGTGGAGGAGCTTCTTCCTGTATGTGAGCCAGCGCAACTGAAACTGTACTGTCGCCTGTAAAAGGCACTGTACCGCACAGCATCTCATACATTGTAATTCCCAGCGAATATATATCGCTCTTTTCATCACTGAATCCTCCGCGCGCCTGTTCGGGAGAAATATAATGTACGGAACCCATTACATTTGATGTAATGGTATTGGAACTTGTAGCTTTAGCTATTCCAAAATCTGTAACCTTCACCTTTCCTTCGCGGGAAATAATAATATTCTGCGGTTTAATATCCCTGTGGATAATATGGTTATCATGGGCGGCAAGAAGTCCCTGGGCAATCTGTATAGCTATGCCAAGCGACTCCTTTATTTCAAGTTTACCTTTATGTTCTATGTACTTTTTGAGCGTAATTCCTTCTACAAATTCCATTACAATATAATACAGACCGTCTTCATCTCCAACATCATATACCGCCACAATGTTTGGATGGGTCAGCCCTGCAACAGACTGCGCCTCTGCCCTGAATTTCGTAACAAATTTGGTATCCAGGCTGTATTCCTGTTTCAATACCTTAATTGCCACATAACGGTTAAGGCGGTTATCTTTCGCTTTATACACATCAGCCATTCCGCCAGTCCCGGCTTTTTCAATAATCTCATATCTTCCGCTAATCAGCATACCTATTTTAATCATAGCAAAATCCTTTCTTTAACATCCTCAGACTTCAACAAGCAGTACTGTTATATTGTCTTTTCCTCCGGCTTCATTTGCCCTGTTTACCAACTCCATACAGGTTTTCCGCAAATCATTTCTGTTATTTTTTATTATGTATTCTATTTCAGCATCTTCAAGCATATTCGTAAGGCCGTCTGAACACATAAGTATTATGTCGCCTTCCTGCACGCTTACATCAAAATAATCCGGCTGTATATCCATACCTATACCAAGCGCCCTGGTTATAATATTTTTGTTAGGATGGCTCCGTACTTTATCTTTTTCAAGTTCGCCCGATTTTACCATTTCTTCAACTAAAGAATGGTCCTCCGTTATCTGCTCAAGACCATCCCTTAAAATATATAATCTGGAATCACCTATATGTGCGACGTATAATGTCATATCTATTATTGACGCTGCAACGAGGGTAGTTCCCATTCCATAATAATCAGGATTTTCATCCGCTTTATCCTGTATCTGCCCATGCGCATAAAATATTGCTTCGTTCATTATGCTTACGGGAGTCCTTAATTCACTTTCCGAAACAGACTTGTAAAACGCCTCAACGCAAAGTTTAGATGCCATATCGCCGGCATTATGCCCGCCCATGCCATCTGCAACAATAAACAGATTGGAAAATATGCCTACTGCTCCCTCACTACAATAGACACTATCCTGATTAATTGTTCTTTTTAACCCCGTATCCGTTATTGAGAACGATTTCATATAATTATTACATCCTCTCATTTTTATGAAAGCTTTTGCTTTTTTCCTCCAGACATTCCCTTCTTAACTGTCCGCAGGCAGCCTCTATATCTCTGCCCATTCCTTTTCTAATTGTACCATTTATTCTGTTTTTTTCAAGATATTTTTCAAAATACCGCACTTCTGCAGCATAAGAAGCCCGGCAGTTTCTTTCCTTTACGGAATTTAACGGAATAAGATTAACGTGACATAACATTCCTTTTACATACGAAACGAGTTTCTCTGCGCATTCCGGCGTATCATTTACGCCCGCTATCATTGCGTATTCAAAAGTAATTCTTCGTCCCGTTTTATTTATAAAATAAAGGCACGCCTCTTTTATCTGCCTAAGACTATACCGGTTTGCAACAGGCATTATGCTCTTTCTAAGCTCATCGTATGGAGCGTGTAATGATATTGCAAGCGTTACCGCCATTTCTTCATCAGCAAAATCATATATTCTGTCCACAATACCGCATGTCGATACAGTAATACTTCTCTGACTTATATTAAGACCGTTTTCATCAGATATCATACGTAAAAATTTGATAAGTTCATCATAATTGTCAAACGGCTCTCCTATACCCATTACAACAATATTATCAACTCTCCTGCCCATATCTTTCTGAATCAGATATATCTGCGAAAGCATCTCTGACGCCGTAAGGCTTCTTTCAAGCCCCATTATAGTCGATGCGCAGAAACTGCAGCCCATACGGCAGCCCGCCTGTGAAGAAATACATACGCTCATTCCATAGGGATACTGCATTGCAACGCTTTCAATTATATTTCCATCCATCGTGCACATAAGATATTTTGCCGTACCATCCACTTCCGATACAAGCTTTTTCTCTATGCGCATCGGGCGCGCTTCGTATTTTGCCGCGAGCGTATCTTTTAGTTTTTTAGGTATATTCGTCATATCATCATAACTGTCCGCAAGTTTTTTATGAAGCCATTCATATATCTGCGACGCCCGGAACTTCTTTTCATTAAGGCCTGTAAGATATTCGTTCAGTTCATCTTTTGTAAAAGACATCAAATCCCTATAATTATTATATTTACCATCTGTTTCCATCCATACCACCTGAAATTATACCTTTCGCCTGAACACCGAAACAAAAAAACCGTCCGCGTATGCCCTGCCGGGAATAACTTTAATCATACCTTCCTTAGTGACCATGCTTTTAAGCGTATCAGGAATATACCCTTTCGTATTTATATTTTCAAAATTCTCATGTCTGAGAAGAAAATTTTTTACATTATCCTCATTTTCACATTTATTTAAAGTACATGTTGAAAATACTATAAATCCATTTTTCTTAACATAACCCGAAACTACGTCAAGTATTTTTTCCTGCAGCACGGCAAGCTCTTTCATTCCTGTCGGGGATACGTTATACTTAATATCCTTTTTCTTTGCAAGTACGCCCAGACCCGAGCACGGCAAATCAGCGATAACCGCATCATACCTGTCCATACATGTTTCGTCGGGCACAAGCGCATCTGCTGTTTTTACGGTTATATTTTTTATGCCGAGTCTTTCTGCGTTTTCCAAAATAAGAGCCGTCTTTTCATCAGATATATCTCTGGCATCTATATGTATATTTTTATCATCATATGCCGCCATCTGCAGGGTTTTTCCTCCGGGCGCCGCGCATATATCGAGAATCTTACAGGATTCTTTGTTTTTAAGCTTATTTTCAAGAAGCATACCTGCAATATGCGCGGGTATCATCGAGCTTTCGTCCTGTACAAAAAAACTTCCTTCATCATAACCGCAAAGTTCGGTAACGGAACCCGGATTTTCAAGTTTTAATGTATAATCAAAAAAGTCGCCGTTTTTTACTTTTATACCTTTTTCCTCAAATTTCCCGGCAAGCTCCGTTTTATCATATGCCTTTTTTGTACATCTTATTGTAACATCAGGTACGCCGATAAAATATTTAAAAGCTTTTTCGGCAGTATCAGAACCAAGTTCGCATATATAATGATTAACAAGCCATTCCGGAATGGAATATGCAATACTCATATACTTTACGGGTTCTTTTTCCCTGTCGGGATATTTTATTTCACTTACCGTCCTTACTATATTCCTTAGCACGCCGTTTACATATCCTTTAAGGGGCTTATAGCCTTTTTTTACGGTAAGCTTTACGGCTTCGTTTACCGCGGCGCTGTCAGGAACATTTTCCATATATTTTATCTGATATACAGCCATTCTGAGTATATTCCTTATATATGGCTTCAATCTGTTTACCGGCTTTTTACAATATAATTCAAGTATATAATCAAGTTCTGCCGCCCTCTCTATTGTCCCAAGCGACAGCATTGATATAAATCTCTTATCTCTTGCCTCCAGACTCTTTTTTGTATTCAGGCATTTATTAAGCGAAATATTGCAAAAGCTGCCGTTTTCAAGCACATCAGTAATTACTTCAAGCGCAAGCAGCCTTGCATTTATCTTTATATTTGCATTATCCATATATCATTAATCCCTGTTTCTGTTTCCAAATAGTAAAATAAGCCTTAAAAGCTGAA
The DNA here is from genome assembly GCA_947588675.1 of uncultured Lachnospiraceae bacterium. Taxonomy (GTDB): domain Bacteria; phylum Bacillota; class Clostridia; order Lachnospirales; family Lachnospiraceae; genus V9D3004. The sequence continues at coordinate 22,026 of CANPYY010000002.1, forward strand.
GTATGGCTGCTGCCGCCGAAGCTACATATGTCAGCGCGGCTGCTCTTAACACTTTCCTGCCGTATTTATTTTCCTCTGTATACAGTATGCCGTTTGCGTCCAGCGTAACAAGCGCACGCCTGGAGGCGTCAAATTCTACCGGAAGTGTTACAATCTGAAAAAGCACTGCAAACGAAAACAGTATTATTCCTATATCAATAAGCACGCTAAAACTTCCCAACAATATGCCTGCTATAATAAAAAACCATGAAGCCCCCGAACCAAAATTGGCTATGGGTACAAGTTTTGAACGTATCGTAAGCGGCGCATAATTCTTGCTGTGCTGTATACAATGCCCCACCTCATGGGCGGCGACAGATACCGCTGCAACTGACGACTGTCCGTATACGCTGTCGGATAACCTTAACACTTTATTTTTAGGGTCATAATGGTCTGTAAGGCTGCCTCCTACATGTTCAATTCTTACATCATAAATTCCGTTCGCATGTAATAGCCTTTCCGCTGCTTGCGCGCCGCTCAAACCGCTTCTTGCCGGCACTTTCTGGTATTTTGCAAACGTACTTTTTACTTTAAAGGATGCGATAAGCGACAATACAACTCCTATAAGCACAAGTATATATGTCGGGTCCCAGTACATACCATATCCGCCCATTCCATACATTCCGCGATAACCGTATCCTACCAATAATATATTTGTCATATCAATTATCCCCTTTCCGCTTATTTTCCAAGAACCATTCCTGTTTTTATGGAAACTCCGTTCATATAATCGGAAGTTTTCATTCGTCTTTTTCCTTCCGGCTGAAGTTCAAATATTTTTAAAATTCCTTTTCCTGTCTTTATACAGAAGTTATCGGAACCTACCGATACTACCTCTCCATATCTGCCTTCATATTCATCATCTTCTGCCTGCACCATCCATATTTTAAGCATCTTACCGTCAATATAAGTATACGCACTGGGCCACGGATTTAATCCTCTTACCAGTCTTTCAATTCTTTCCGCATCCATGGAAAAATCTATCAGTCCCATTTTTTTACTTATTATTCCCGCATATGAAAAATTATCACCCTGCGGCGTCCTTGTAATTGCGCCTTTTTCTATATTTTCTACCGCTTTGGTAATAAGTCTTCCGCCAAGCTCCGACAACTTATCATGCAGGGTGCCGCCAGTATCAGATGATTCTATCTTAACTTTCTCCTGCATAATAATATCTCCGGTATCAAGCCCTTCTTCCATCATCATTATCGTAACGCCGGAATAATCTTCTCCGTCTATTACCGCCTGCTGTATCGGCGACGCTCCCCTGTATTTCGGAAGCAGCGAAGCGTGTATATTAATACAGCCGTATTCAGGTATCTCAAGAATTTCCTTTGACAATATCTGGCCAAATGCAGCTACCACGATAAGTTCGGGCTTTTTGTCCCTTATCCATGATACGCTCGCTTCTTCTTTTACCTTTAACGGCTGTATGATATCAATATTATGCTTTAAAGCTTCTTCCTTAACCGGCGGATACATAACCTTACCGCCGCGCCCTTTGGGTCTGTCGGGCTGAGTTACCACACCTGCAATATCATGCCCTGCATATATAAGCGCAGAAAGTGCGTTCACTGCAAAATCAGGAGTTCCCATATATATTATACGCATTTATTCTTCTCCTTCTTTAAGTTCATCAACATCATACAACCCGCCTTCAACCTTATCCACGTAAAGTTTTCCGTCAAGATGTTCTATCTCATGGATAAATGCCCTCGCTAAAAGACCGTTTCCTTCATATTCAACAGGTTTCATATCCATATCAAGCGCCCTGATTTTTACATATTCGGGTCTTGTAACCATACCTATTTTACCGGGCACTGACAGACAGCCCTCATTTCCTGTCTGCTCTCCCTGCTCGTCTATAACTTCAGGGTTAATAAGGATTATAGGATTATTGCCTTCTTCCGTAACATCAATGACTACTATACGTTTCAAAATTCCAACCTGCGGAGCAGCAAGTCCTACTCCTGCCGCATTGTACATTGTTTCCAGCATGTCATTTATAAGTGTTCTTATCTTATCCGTCATATTATCAACATGCTTTGACTTTTTATTCAGAATATCATCGCCTATTATACGTATGTTCCTAACCGCCATATTTTCCTCCTACACAGGCTTACCGCATTTACTGCAATACGCATCATGTGGATTTATTGGCGCCTGACAGTTCGTGCATCTCATACAGCCTTTTATTACAGCAATCTTATCATTCAATTCCGATATCTCGTCATATTTTTCATCAATATTATTACAAATGCTAAGGAACTCCGCATCTACAACAATATCTTCCCTGTAACGGTTATAAACCGCCCTTCCAATATTGTTATACATATCGTCAATACAGTGTTTTCCTTCTCTTATTTTTGCCTTAATCTTCTGAATCTCAACTGCATCATTTGCCTTGTCTGCTACATTTTTTGCAAAATTGCAGGCCTTATCGCCAAACTCCTTAAAATCTGCCATAATGCTATCTCCCCTCAATAAAATTTATTTAATAATACTACCTTAATGCGCCTATTATGTCAACCTTGCATAACTACTGCATATCAAATTGCATAACATATTTATCCTTTTCAAAACCTTTTTCAACTGCATTTTCAACCGCTCGCCGTATGCCTTCAAGCACAATGATATTATCTCCTTTAATATGGATAAGATACCTGTACATATTATTTGCCTTAAATACCTGATGCGGCGCAGGACCTATTATTATAGTGTCCGTATGTGTTTTTATAATACTGTCTGCAGTTTTAAATGCAGTATCAGTAATATCTGCCGACAGTTTTTCCGAATCAGACGATATAAAAACGGTCATCATATATGATACCGGCGGATACTTCATAATCTTCCTGTAGGCAATTTCCTGCTCAAAAAATGTTTTATAATCCTGTGCCGCAGCACAGGCTACTGCATAATGCTCAGGCTTGTACGTCTGTATAACAACATGTCCGGGAAGTTTTCCCCTTCCCGCCCTTCCTGCAGCCTGTACCAGAAGTTCAAATGTTTTTTCTGCAGAATGGAAATCATTTATATGGAGCGTCATATCCGCAGCCAATATTCCTACAAGTGTCACAAGAGGAAAATCATGCCCTTTTACTATCATCTGAGTACCTATCAGAATATCGGCCTCATGATTTGCAAACGCCGCAAGTATTTTTTCATGTCCATCCTTTCCTGATGTGGTATCCGAATCCATTCGCATGATTTTCGCCTGCGGAAATGTCTTTTGTATAAGTTCTTCAATTTTCTGCGTACCTGCGCCAAACCCTCCTATATAGGCGGACCGGCATTTAGGACATCTCGTAACCGTAGTTGTTTCATATCCGCACATATGGCACATCATTTTATTTGTATTCTTTGTATAATGTATAGTAAGTGATATATCGCAATTCGGGCATTTAATGCTCTCCCCACAGTTTCTGCATGAAACAAACCCGGTATATCCGCGTCTGTTTATAAAAAGCATTGCCTGTTCTTTTCTTTTCAGGCATTCTGATATTTTATTATAAAGCGTCCGGCTTAACATAGAATAATTTTTACGTCTTATCTCAAGCCGCATATCCACTACTTCAACTTCCGGCAAAGATGCCCTGCCCGTTCTTTCATGAAGTTCATATTTTATAATTTTATCCTCATAAGGATAATCAGGCTGCGTCCTGTAATAAGTATCAACCGACGGCGTGGCTGACCCCAGCAGAAGCACTGCGTTATGAAGCCCGGCAAGTTTCTTTGCAACTTCACGCGCATGGTATTTCGGAGGCGTTTCACTCTTATAACTGTCCTCATGTTCTTCGTCTATTATTATAAGTCCAAGTCTTTCAAACGGTACAAACAAAGCAGAACGCGGCCCTATTATTATATCTATCTCACCTTTTTCAGCCCGTTCATACTGATCATATCTTTCTCCTGCCGACATCCGGGAATTAAGTATTGATACTCTGTCTTTAAATCTCCTGTAAAACCTCTGAACAGTCTGATATGTAAGGGCAATCTCCGGAATCAGCATTATTACCTGTCTGTTATCTGCTATAACTTTTTCTATGACCGACATATAAACTTCCGTCTTTCCGCTTCCGGTTACTCCATGCAGCAGAAATGTCATATTCTTATGCTGTTTATACCCTTCAATAATTCCATCTGCGGCTTTTTTCTGTTCATCATTAAGTATAACCTTTTTATCCGGCATCTCTGCATCCGAAATCGGCGTACGGTACATCCTGCTACTCTTTATATCTATTATATCTTTACCCAAAAGCGAATTAAGCGTAGACATTGAAATATTCAGATGTTTTCTGACATATCTGTAATCAAGGCTCCCCTTTTTAATAAGTTCCCCTAACAGCCTGACCATTGCAGCGGAATTTTTCCTTTTTTCAAGAACCGATAACAATGCTTCGGCATCTTTATAAGCCGCTTTAAGTACGACCTCTTTTTCCGTAACCTCTCTTACCTTTTTCTTTACCGGCATTATTGTCCTTATTGCGTCGTTCATTGTCGAACCGTAATACTCTTTCATCCAGCATGCAAGAGAAAGAAGCGCCTGCGTTGCAGTTATACCCTTTTTCGATACGGTTTCAATACTTTTAATCCTGTTTTCATCAAATTTCGGTTTATCGGATATTCCTACAACATAGCCGTTTATCATCCTGTTACCCTTACCAAACGGTATTATTACAGGCGTACCCGCTTTTATATCTTTTTGCATTTCAGGCGGTATTTTATATTGGTACGTTTTATCCAGAGCTTCTATGGATATATCTACTATTACATCTGCATAAAGTGTCCGCAGCATATATTCCTCTCCTCTACATAAGCGCATTTACTATTTCATCCATTTTCATTCCCCGCGAGCCTTTAATTATTGCAATATCCCCGGCGCTAAGATTTTCTTTCAGGTAATCTGTTACATCTTTTTTATCCTTATATTTTATTACGGTTATCCCCGGAACTTTTTTTGCTTCATCGGCGATAAAACCTGCCGCATCTCCAAACGTAATAAGCACATCCGTTTTTCTGCCTTTTTCATATTCGCCCGCAATATAACTGCCAAGCTCCCTGTGAAGGCTCTCGGACGCGTTTCCAAGCTCCAGTATATCGGCAAGGACGGCGTATCTTTTACCCGTACACGCCCTGTCCCACATTACGTTTAACGTACTTTTTACCGAGTCGGGGCTTGCATTATAGGTATCATCAATAACCGTTGCTCCGTTTATAATATATTCCTGCCCCCTCATTGCCATAGGACGGTACTTAGAAAGGTTTATGGCGGCTTTCCTCACGTCTGTTCCAAGTATGTCAGAAACCGTAAGCGCTGCCGCAGCATTATGTACATTATGTATTCCTGATACATTAAGTTTTACATGTATTTTATCCTTTCCCGCAACATCAAAGTCAAATTCTGTCCCCGTTCCTGCATATTCAATATTATATGCCCTGTAAAGACACGAATCCGCACTTCCATACATTACCACAGAAGCATTTTTTATTTTCTCTGTTGTCTTCTGAGTAAGTCCCAGATTTTCATAATCATAAATCTTACAAAGCATATCGTCATTACCGCACACAGCCATTACTCCGTCTTTTTCTTCCATGCCCTCCGCTATCCTCAGTTTTTCACGTCTGATATTTTCTCTGGAACCAAGCTGGGCTATATGGGACACGCCTATATTTGTAACTACGCATACTTTTGGCAAAGCCATGTTTGTAAGCCTGTCCATTTCATTATTTTCACTTATACCCATTTCAATAACCGCCGCTTCATAACATCTTTCCAGTTCAAACATCATAAGTGCAACGCCTATCTGGCTGTTTTTATTTCCATACGTCTTTAATACTTTTTTATCCGCCGAAAGCGCGCAGGCTATCATTTCTTTTGTGGTTGTTTTGCCAACGCTTCCCGTAACACCAACAACAGGAATATCAAATCTGCGTCTGTACCATACTGCCGCCTTTTGAAGCGCTTCTACCGTATCTTCAACCATTATTGCATATTTGCCGCAGGGTACTTTTTCCTCTCCGATATCTTCCGATATAAGCACTGCCAGCGCTCCGAGTTTAAAAGCAATTTCAGCAAACTTGTGTCCGTTTACCCGCTCTCCTTTTATACATACAAACAACGAATTTTCTACTATAATTCCTGAATCAATATCTATTCTGCTGATATATGCTTTATCAGCTTTATCCTTATTGCCGTAATACAGTTTTCCCCCTGTTGCTTCTACTATATCTTTTATACTGATTTTTTCCATTATGTCCTCCATTTATTATTATAATTCTTTATAATCTCCGAATCCGACATGTGGTATCTTGTTCCCATAATTTCCTGATAAGTTTCATGCCCTTTTCCCGCAACTATTACCATATCGCCTTTTTTTGCTTTACACAGCGCAGTTTCTATAGCCTTTTGCCTGTCAGGTATCATAACGTATTTTCCATTGTCAAATGAAATCCTGTCATTTGCAATCATGTCGCTTTTGTTTAAAACCGTAAGTATTCCCTGTTCAATATCTTTCATAATATCAAACGGATTTTCATATCTTGGATTATCCGAAGTAACTACGGTAATATCCGACAGTTTTGCCGACACTTCTCCCATTTTAAATCTTCTCTCCCGGGATCTGTTGCCGCCGCATCCGAATACCGTTATAAGCTTTCCTTCCGTATATTTTCTCATTGACTCAAGCAGAAGTTCAAGACTTATTTCATTATGCGCATAATCCACTATTACGGAATATCCGGTATTAAAAGTAACAACCTCAAGCCTTCCTTTTACTGAAAAATCTGCTAATATGCCAGCCATAAAAGCAAGTCCTTCACTCATATGGTTTTCTGACAGAATTATATCACATACCGTTATTGCTGCCAAAGCATTGTATACGGAAAATATTCCGGGAAGGTTAAGAGTAAACACATGCCTTCTTTCATCCTCACCCTTCCTGCATATATTTGCGGCAAACATAACCCCAAGCGTACCGTCCGTAAGCGACAGATTTACCCTGTCGGCATATGTCATACTGTTCACAGAGTCAAAGCCGCGTGTGTTTTTACCTATCCCAAAACATGATATCCTGCCTGCTATGCTGCTGTTTCTCATAAACAGCGCATGTTCATCATCCTTATTAAATATACCATGTCTGCTCTGTTCAAACAACATTGATTTGCACTTTATATATTCATCCATGTCACCATGCTCATCTTTTCCTATATGGTCCCTGGACAGATTGGTAAATATCCCGTAATCAAATATTATTCCGCTTACCCTGCTCATTTTAAGCGCCTGTGACGATACTTCCATAATCACTGCCTGTACGCCGTTTTCATACATTTCTGCAAGCACCTTGTGCAGTTTTACCGGTTCAGGAGTCGTATTTTCATTTAACCGCGATATATTACCGTATTTTATTTCTATGCTTCCAATAAGACCTGTTTTTAAGCCTGCGCCGCCAAGTATGCTTTCTATCATATAAGCCGTCGTCGTCTTGCCTTTAGTCCCGGTAATTCCAATCATCAGCATTTTTTCCGACGGTCTGTTATAATATGACATTGACATATAAGCAGCCGCCTGCCTTGTGCTTTTCACCATAATTACGGTTATTCCCTCTGTTACTTCTACCGGTTTTTCACATATTACCGCTAATGCGCCTTTATATACAGCCTGTTGCGCCATAGCGTGCGAATCCTTATGAGCGCCTTTAAGGCATATAAAGACCGAACCGTTTACCATATCCCTTGTATCTATACATATATCCGTTACTTTAGTATGTACATCTCCCTGTATTACCCTGTATTTTATTCCTGCTAAAAGCTCTAAAAGACTGCGCTCCATATACCTACCTGTTTACCTCCCCTGTAAATACTTCATTTGCATCTCCGAAAAGATATACATTTCCTGACTTTATATCATATGTAACCTTCAGTATTCCTCCGGGCATTATAATATCAGCTTCATTTCCACATCTGTTTGTCACATATCCTGCAACAAGCGCTGCGCATGCGCCGGTACCGCATGCCATTGTCATTCCGCTTCCCCTTTCCCAGATACCCATTTTCAACTTTCTTTCTGAAATAACCTGAACAAACATCACGTTTGTACGGTCCGGAAACATTGCATCGTTTTCTATTAATTTACCTTCTGTTTCTATATCAATTTTATCTACATCATCAGTAAATATTACCGTGTGCGGATTTCCCATGCTAAGACATGTCGCCGTGTAGTTTTTGTTTCCAATACATATATTTTTGTCAATCACTTTTTCGGCATCTGTATAAACCGGTATAAGCTGCGGTTCAAATACAGGTTTCCCCATATCCGCTTTTGCTGCGGATATATGTACCCCGTCGCCATACAGCCACAGCTTTCTTATACCCGCATCGGTTTCCACACGAAGTACGGTTTTTATTGTCATCCGTCTTTCAAACGCATATTTACCCAGGCATCTTATGCCGTTTCCGCACATTCTGCCTCTCGAACCGTCCGCATTGTACATTTCCATTTTTATATCCGCAACTTCTGAATCTCCGGCAATTATAAGCCCGTCCGCTCCTATTCCCGTTTTTCTGTCGCTGAGTTTAATTGCTTCCCTGCCGGCATCAATTCCTTTCATATCACGCTCCATAACAAAAATATAGTCGTTTCCGCACCCGTGAAGCTTGGCAAACTGCATAAAAAAACCTCCGCATATACTTTGACTTTTAAGTATATGCGGAGAATATAACCTTCATTCCTTATTATACTATCTATTCCATAACATCTGACATATCATAAAGCCCCGGCTTCTTATCTGCAAGATATTTTGCCGCTGCAATTGCTCCTTTTGCAAATATCGCCTTGGAATGCGCAGAATGAGATATGGTAATCACCTCGTCCGTCCCTGCAAATATCACATCATGCTCGCCTACTATATTTCCACCGCGAACCGCCGATATTCCCAGTTCCTTTTTATCACGTTTCTTCCTTACCCTGCTTCTGTCAAACACATATTCAAAACAGCCGTCCATTTCATTATTCATAACATCTGCAAGGGCAAGCGCCGTACCTGAAGGAGCGTCAAGCTTCTGATTATGATGTTTTTCAACAATCTCAACATCAAATCCCTCAGGAGAAAGATGCTTTACTGCATAGGAAAGAAGCTTCATTATTACGTTTATTCCTATAGACATATTGGCTGAACGCAAAACAGCAATATGCTTCGCCGCTTCATTTACCTTGTTAAGCTGTTCCTCTGAAAGCCCCGTCGTACACAAAACAACAGGCTTTCCCATACGAACCGCATAATCTATTAGCCCGTCAATCGCACTGGCATTTGAAAAATCAATAATTACATCATAATCTACGTTACAGTCGTTCAGATTGCGAAAAACCGGATAATAATTATCTATCCCATCATAACTGTCAACCCCGGCAACAATTCCTGCACATTCATCGTCTTTTGCAAGTCCGGTAATGACCTGACCCATTTTTCCATTACATCCGTGCATCAATATCTTTATCATCTTATCCGTCCTCTCAGATTAATTATGCTACTACGTTAATACCCGCCTTTTTCATTTCAACCGCAAGAACCTGCGCATGTTCGTCTTCCATTTCAGTGAGCGGAAGCCTGAGCGGTCCAACCCCAAGTCCCATAAGGTTCATGGCTTTCTTAACCGGTATTGGGTTGACCTCGGAAAACAGCGCATGTATAAGCGGAAGGTACTTTAACTGCATTGCGCAGCTTTCCTTCGTATTGCCGTTAAGATATAATTCCGTTATATCATGCGTTTCTTTAGGAAGTATATTTGATAATACTGATATTACGCCCTTGCCTCCAAGCGACATAATAGGTACAATCTGATCGTCGTTTCCCGAATATACGTCAAGCTCTCCCTGTGAATAATACATAAGGTCTGCCACCTGTGAAATATCACCGTTTGCTTCTTTTACCGCAACAATGTTTTCAGCATTTTTTCCAAGCCATGCAAGCGTCTTAGATTCAATATTTACTCCTGTACGTCCTTTAATATTATATAATATTATAGGCAGGTCAACAGATTTTGCAATACTGAGGAAGTGCTTTTTCAGTCCCTCCTGCGTAGCTTTATTATAATAAGGCGATACAACCAAAAGTCCGTCGGCTCCGCGTATCTGCGCTTCTTTTGACAGATATACCGCCGTATCGGTACAGTTTGAACCTGTTCCTGCAATAACCGGTATTCTTTTCTTTGTAAAATCTACAACCGCCTTAATACATTCCAGATGTTCCTCGTGCGTAAGCGTAGATGCCTCGCCGGTAGTTCCGCAAACGACAATGGCGTCCGTACCGCCTTCTACCTGCATCTCCACAAGTTCCGCCAGTTTTTCATAATTAACCTCGCCATTTTCTTTCATAGGCGTTACAAGCGCAACACCTGCACCTTTAAAAACAGACATTATAAATCTCCTCCATTCAAAATAATTTTACTCAGAGTACACTTTCCACTGGATATGCGCCGCAAATTTCCTGCAAAACCGAAAAGGACCGACACAAAGTGCCGGTCCTGTATCTTTCACAAATCCACCTGATAGCACTCCATCAAATAATGATGACAGTCATATGGCTATTAACCATATGCCCAGTAAGAAAAGCAACAGGACTTTTCCCCTTCGGCGTCATTTCCTTTCACGGATTTTCTTCTACACCTGAATGTATCTAACCCGGTACTTATAAAAAACGCACCTCTATCATATATATATCTATAATGTATATAAAATGTAACACCTGTCGTTTTATTTGTCAAGCCTCATTTTTTATAAGCCTTATTTCAGAAACGACGTCTATATGCTGTAACAGTTCTTTTGGAATATATTTTCCTGTCATAACAAGACTGGTATGGTTTCCGCATCGGTTGATAAGCCTGTATATGTCCTGTATATTTATCATGCCCAAATCAAGCAGCCCAAGCACCTCGTCAAGAACGAGCATATCGCACTCTCCTGTTTCAGCGACTTTATTGGCAAAGCAAAATCCGTTCATTATATTCTGGGCTTCTTCTTCCCTCTGCGAACTATCCAGTTTATCATAACTCTCAGTTTCTTTTTCAAAACAGAATATCTTTATATCCGGCTCAAGCTTTTTAATACATCTGTATTCATCAAGCCTGTTACCTTTCAGAAACCTTATGAATATAACATTCTGTCCTGCGCTTACTGCCTGTATACTTTTACCTATTGCCGCTGATGTCTTTCCCTGACCTTCACCATATATGACCTGTATAACATGATTATCCATGATTTCCTCCTGATTAACGAAAGCCCCGTATCAAAAAACATAGCCATTCTATCACATCGTTTAAGGAAATGCAAATCATCCCTCAGAAGCTTCTTCTATTACACACTCAAGTTTACTTACCGAAACTTCATACGCTACTCTCTTTTCAACTTCGTCCTCACTAATTTTTTTCTGGTATTCACGGCTCTGTATGCGTCCCCATATCTGCACATGACTTCCTACATTAAACGTTTCCGCATACCTGGCATTTCTTCCCCAGCATATGCACGGTATATAATCCGATTTACCGTAAGGCCTGTTCACTGCAAGCAAAACATCCGCTATTTCGCGTCCCAGCGGCGTTTTTCTGTAAATAGGCGGCTTGCATATATAGCCATCAAGGAATATCTGATTAGGTTTCTGAAGCTCTGCATCATTCTCTGACGTTTCCACTATATTTACTTCCCTTACAAACACTGACAGCACAAGTCTGTTTTTAGTTTCCTCATGACGGTTATATGACCTGAACTGCCCCGTAGCTTCAAGGAAACATCCCCTGTAATCCTGTTTGGTATCAATAAGTCTCTCGGATATCATAAGCGGAATGACATCATACGCATCGCTAAGCCTCGGCACTGAAAGCTCAAGTATGTAAAAGCCTTCTCCGTATACCTCATGACTGAATACAAACTCACTTACCACCTCACCTGAAATAACTACCTGATTATTAGTAAAAACTTTATCCGGCATAAATCCAAACTCCCTTCTTCTAAAAAATGTACTTTTAATATGGTATACTGTATTATATTCCAAATTTTGGAATTTGTAAACCATATTTTGGAAATTATTTTATAACGGGTTGCATTTTGGTTTTTTTCTAGTATTCTTTGATAATAGCATTTAACAATTTTACCGAATTTTTTATAGCCTGTTTTTCAAATGTCGGATAGTCAAGGTGTGCCGAATCGTCAGCCTTATCTGATATTGCCCTTATAATCAGGAACGGTATATTATTAAGATATGCCGCCTGAGCAATGGCTGCTCCTTCCATTTCAGTGCATAATCCTCCAAACATACCATGTATTTTTTCTTTTTTATTACCGTCTGAAACAAACTGGTCACCGCTGACAACGCGCCCGCAAAATACTTTTATATCTGCGCAGACTTCTTTGCAGCATTTTTTTGCCGTCTTTATAAGTTTATCGTCAGCTTTAAAAGAAAATGTATCCATTCTGGGTATCTGTCCCGGTTCGTATCCAAATGAAACTGCATCCATATCGTGCTGCACCGCATCATCTGAAAGGACTATATCACCTATATCTATGCGTGCGTCAAGCGAACCTGCTATACCTGTATTTATAATCGCCTCCACCTTAAATACATCTGCAAGTATCTGGGTACATATGGCTGCATTAACCTTGCCTATTCCCGATTTTACTACCACAACCTTTCTTCCGAAAATATGTCCGCTGACAAATTCCATCGAGGCCTGTCTATATATATTTACCTCGTCCATAGCCTCTTTTATCTGTGCAACTTCTTCGTCCATTGCTCCTATTATGCCAATCATTTATATCTCTCCACATTCTATAATACATTATTTACATATTCTGATATCATTATTTCCCATCATAGGAAATTACCGAGCAGACGTCATAGCCCTCAAGCCTGTCCCTGCCGTTAAGTCCGCGCAGCTCCATCAGAAATACAATTTTGACTACCACTCCGCCAAGACTTTCAATCATTTTTATTATTGCTTCCGTAGTACCGCCAGTAGCTATAAGGTCATCTACAATCACTACCCTCTGTCCCGGTTTAATTGAATCTTTGTGCATTTCGACAACCGCCGTTCCGTATTCTAAGTCATATTCCGCTTCTATCGTTTCACATGGAAGTTTTCCTTTTTTACGAACCATTACAAAACCTTTGTTAAGCTCATACGCAACCGGCATACCAAATACGAAACCTCTTGATTCAGGACCAACGACCACATCAAAATCCGTATCGCCAATAATTTCAAGCATACTGTCAATCGAAGCCTTTAAACCTTCCGCATCCTGAAGTACGCTGGTAATATCACGGAATATTATTCCCGCCTCAGGAAAATCAGGTATACTTCTTACATATTTTTCAACATCTCCCATAATAATCCTCCTTTAAACAAAACTATGTCTTTCTTCAATAATTTTTACATTTCCTCCGCCTGTTTCAAGAATTACGCATCCGCAGTTATCGGGTACTCCATTCTTCCAGAAATCACTGTCCGGGGTATTTTTAATACAGGCAAGCATCGCGCTTATTGCCGCACCATGCGAACATACAAGTATGCCTGCTTTACAGGATATGCTTTTTTCAGACATCCTTTTTATAAAATTTCCTGTTCTTGCTTTAAGTTCCGCTATGGTCTCTCCTCCATAAGCCGGCTTATAACGTTCAGGATGGTTAAAAAAATTGTATATACGTTCATCTCCGTCGGTATCACACGGCCGGTATACTTTACCTTCCAGTCCGCCGAATGATATTTCAATAATGTCTTTTTCAATATTTACGGGGATTTTTCTTTCCGCCCGTATTATATCGGCAGTTTCATATGCACGTATGAGAGGACTGGAATATATCTCGGCTATTTCCACATCTTTAAGCGCATCTTTTACTGCCTCCGCTTTACTTCTGCCGGCATCATTTAACGGAATATCCGTCCGCCCCTGCAGTTTTTTTTCAATATTCCATTCCGTCTGTCCATGCCTGATTATGTACATTATCATTTTTCATATCCTGCTTTTATATATTATATATATTTTTATTATAAAACTTATTGTTTTATTTTGCAATTACAACGTTATATTCCCTTGAAATTTCCTGTTTCCAAGTCTATAATGGGTAATTGATTGTGTTTTAAAATACAAATATTTAATTTGGAGTGAAGATTAATGCTTAAAACAAGAGATGATATAAGAAATATTGCCATTATCGCACATGTAGACCATGGAAAAACCACCTTGGTAGACGAACTGCTGAAACAAAGCGGCGTGTTCCGCGCGGGCCAGCAGGTACAGAAACGCATCATGGATTCTGGCGATTTGGAGCGTGAGCGTGGAATTACCATATTATCAAAAAATACCGCCGTTTTTTATGACAATATAAAAATAAATATTATTGATACGCCGGGCCATGCTGATTTCGGCGGTGAAGTAGAACGTGTACTTAAAATGGTAAACGGCGTTGTTCTTGTAGTAGACGCATACGAAGGAGTCATGCCCCAGACCAAATTTGTCCTGAAAAAAGCTCTGGAACTTTCACTCCCTGTTATAGCCTGCATTAATAAAATTGACAGACCCGATGCACGGCCTGACGAAGTCGTAGACGAAGTTCTTGAACTTTTCATCGACCTTGACGCAAACGAAGAACAGCTTGACTGTCCTTTTATATTTGCATCTGCCAAAGGCGGTTACGCTTCAGTTGATTATAAAGAGTCTAAAGATGATATGACCGACCTGTTCCGCGCAATTATAGACTATATACCGGCTCCGCAGGGCGACCCCGAAGCCGAAACACAAATACTTATAAGCACAATTGATTATAACGAATATGTAGGACGTATAGGAATCGGAAAAGTCGATAACGGAACAATCAGGATAAATCAGGAAGCAGTCATTGCAAATGCGCATAATCCCGATAGGCTGGAACGTGTAAAGATAAATAAATTATATGAATTTGACGGGTTAAAACGTATCGAAGTAGATGAAGCTACTATCGGCTCAATCGTCGCCGTATCAGGAATAGCCGACCTTCATATAGGCGATACGATATGCTCGCCCGACTCTCCTGACCCTATTCCTTTCCAGAAAATATCCGAACCTACAATATCAATGGATTTTATTGTAAACGACAGTCCGTTTGCAGGACAGGAGGGAAAATATATTACTTCAAGGCATCTGCGTGACAGGCTTTTTAAAATGCTTAATACGGACGTAAGCCTGCGCGTAGAAGAAACTGAGTCTACAGAAGTATTTAAAGTATCGGGGCGCGGAGAACTCCATCTGTCAGTGCTTATAGAAAATATGCGCAGAGAGGGATATGAATTTGCAGTAAGCAAAGCGGAAGTACTTTACAAAAAGGACGAAAAAGGAAAACTTCTTGAACCTATAGAACGCGCATACATCGATATACCTGATGAATTTCAGGGTACAGTAATAGAAAAGCTCAGTACAAGAAAAGGCGAATTGCAGCAAATGACTCCGCTTGGCGCAGGATATACAAGGCTTGAATTTCTTATACCTTCACGCGGACTTATAGGCTACCGGGGAGAATTTCTCACGGATACGAAAGGAAACGGCGTAATAAATACAATATTTGAAGATTACATGCCATATAAGGGTGATATTTCTTATAGAAAATTCGGCTCTCTCATAGCTTTTGAAACCGGCGAAGCAATTACCTACGGCCTTTTCAATGCGCAGGAACGCGGAACCCTGTTTATAGGACCCGGCGAAAAAGTATATGGCGGAATGATAGTCGGAGAAAATGCAAAAACCGACGATATTGAAGTAAACGTATGTAAGAAAAAACAGTTGACCAACACAAGAGCGGCAGGCTCAGATGACGCCCTTAGACTTACGCCGCCTAAAAAACTGAGCCTCGAACAGGCGCTTGATTATATAGATACGGATGAACTTCTTGAAGTCACTCCGTCTTCGCTTCGTATAAGGAAAAAGATACTTGACCCTACACTTCGATTCAGGTCAAAGAAAAACAAATAGTTTTAACGATAGTAATTATATCGGTTATGCAGTTGAATCTTCTAAGGCTTTTAAGATTATACCGCATCTTTGCAGGAAGTATTTTCTTTACATAAACCTCATCAGCATCAGAAGCATTACTAAGAAGCTCTGCCTCGTCTTTATATTTTATACTTGCTTCTGATGTTATTCCTGCAGGCATAAGAAGCGTCGCCATCATCTCAGGCGAATAACAGTCTACATATTTTCTCACTTCAGGCCTTGTCCCTACAAAACTCATATCTCCCTTTAAAACATTTATAAGCTGAGGCAGTTCATCAAGCCTGTATTTTCTGAGTACCTCTCCTGTCTTTGTAACCCTTGCATCCGAAGATACGGTTACCTGTGTTCCCATCTTGGGCGCATCCTCTACCATGCTCCTGAATTTATATATGGTAAAATCCCTGTCAAATGACGTAACCCTGGTCTGTTTAAATATTATTTTACCGGGCGAATCTTTCTTAATAAGCACCGCAATAATTATGAATGCAGGAGAAAGAAATACCAGAAGTACCAACGCCATTATAATATCAAATATTCTTTTTAAGATAAGGCTCATCTTCTTTTTTACAAGAATATTGTAATATTTACGCACTCTTTCATTTTTCATGCTTTCAGGAAGGTCTTCCCACTCAGGCATAATCATACATATATCTCCTTAAAACTCTTTATAATATAATTTATCTGTTCATCAGTAAGCTTTGTATGCAAAGGAAGCGTAACTTCATTTTTGTATACGTCCATAGCATTCGGATAATCCTCTTTTTTAAAGCCAAGCATTTTATATGCAGTAAGTAACGGCAGCGGTTTGTAATGTACATTAAGCGGTATTCCCTTTTCAGCCATAGCCGCAATAAAATCATTACAGAACTGCCGGTCTTTGCCGTTAAGCCTGACAGGATACAGATGCATACTTGAAACACTGTCATCCTTTATATGCTGCGGAAGCTGCACATCACAGTCCCTCAGGCCTTCATTATACATTTCAACTATCTGCCTGCGCCTTTTAAGCAAATCCTCATATCTTTCAATCTGAGCAAGTCCTATCGCCGCCATTATGTCTGTCATATTGCATTTGTAATATGCTCCCTTAATATCATATTCCCAGCTTCCAAGTCTTGTTTTAGCCAGCGCATCCTTTGACTGACCGTGAAGCGATAAAAGCTGATACATCTGATAAAGTTTATCATTATCGAGGTCTTCCCTGTTTCTCCATACTATGGCACCGCCTTCAGCCGTAGTCAGGTTTTTTACCGCATGAAAAGAAAAAGAGGTAAAATCAGCAACTTCCCCGCTTCTTTTCCCATGATATGAAGCTCCAAGCCCATGCGCTGAATCTGCAAGGACGATTACCCTGTCAAACAGTTTCTGCATATCGGTATCCGGTCTGTAAAGATGCTTTTTTTCCTCAAGCGCAGCAAATATTTTATCATAATCGCACATTATCCCCGCTATATCCACAGGAATTATAACCTTTGTCCTATCGGTAATTGCATCTGCAATTTTATCATAATCAATCTCATATGAATCTTTTCCGGTATCCACCAGAACAGGAGTTGCCCCCACGTGGCATATTACACTGCATGTTGCCGTATAAGTATACGCCGAAGTAATGACTTCATCTCCCGTTCCTACTCCCAAAGCACGTAAAGTCATCTCCATACATGAGGTGGCGGAATTTAAACATACGCATTTTTCAGTATTGCAATATTGGGAAAGCAGTCTTTCCAGCCGCTTCGTACGCGGTCCGGTAGTAATCCAGCCGCTTTTTAATGCGCTTACCACCTCGTTTATTTCCATTTCACCTATATCGGGCGGTGAAAATTCTATTTTTTCCATAAAATACCTCCATCGCTTTGCAAGTCTGATATCCCCGGAAGATTTTTGCGAATCACTTCCCTGTCGCCAATCCTTTTAAACTGTTTTTTACAAATATCCCTGTCGCGTATCTTATCTTCTTCCTTTTCCTTATAAGTCGGAACAATAGATTCAACTACACTTTTTATATCTTCAGATTCGCTGTAAGCGTAGTCGTACAATTCCTCAAGTTTTACAAAAAATTCTTCCTCGTCAAATAATATAGGCTTTCCTATATGGATAAGTGAATTTCCTGTATCCGTAAGGCCTTCTTCTCCCATGAGCATTTCTTCATAAAGTTTTTCTCCCGGCCTTAGTCCGGTAATTTTTATCTCAATATCCTCATCGGGTTTATATCCTGACAGCCTTATAAGGTTTCTTGCAAGGTCGATGATTTTTACCGGCTCTCCCATATCAAGTACAAATATTTCTCCGCCTTTTGCATATGCTCCCGCCTGAAGCACTAAAGATACCGCTTCTTCAATTGTCATAAAATACCTTATTATATCCGGGTGAGTAACCGTCACGGGACCTCCTGCTTCAATCTGTTTACGAAACAGCGGTATCACGCTTCCATTGCTTCCAAGCACATTTCCGAAACGTACTGCGACAAACTCAGTATCCGAGTGTTTATTAAACGCCTGTACTATCATTTCGCATATACGTTTTGACGCTCCCATTATATTTGTCGGATTTACCGCCTTATCGGTAGATATAAGTACAAATTTCCCTGTATTATGTTTATGTGCTGCAAGCGCGGTCTTATATGTTCCGAACACATTATTTTTAATTGCCTCCGTCGGACTGTCCTCCATAAGCGGCACATGCTTATGCGCGGCAGCATGGTATACTATATCCGGTCTGTATTTACCAAAAATACTATCCATTCTTTCAGTATTCCTTACCGACGCAATTAATATTACAAGATCAAGCTCGGGATAATCATGTTTAAGCTCCTGTTGTATGTCATACGCATTATTTTCATATATATCTACAATTATGAGCTGCTTTGGCGAATGCGCGGCTATCTGCCTGCAAAGTTCACTTCCTATCGAGCCTCCGCCGCCCGTAACAAGAACAACCTTATTACAGACATAATTCATTATTGATTCCATATCAACCTTTACCGGTTCACGCCCAAGCAAATCTTCTATCTGAACATTCCTCAACTTATCAAGAGTTGCTTCTCCGTTTACAAGCTGATACATTCCCGGAAGTATTTTAAGCTCTCCATGTACATTCTTACATATTTCCACCAGTTCGCTGATTGTCTTTTTAGAAGCCGTAGGAATCGCTATTATAATTTCATTTATCGAATATTTCTTCGCTGCGGAAAGTATTTTTTCCCTTCCGCCTATAACTTTGACTCCGTGTATATAGGTGCTGTGTTTAGATTTGTCGTCATCAATAAAACATTTAATCCTAGCATCCAGATGCCGGCTCATAACAATCTCGTTCATAAGCATATTGCCGGCTTCGCCAGCCCCGATAATCATCGTACTTCTCGTTTCTATATCATGATTGCACACACTGAAGAAATATCTTACAATACGGTACGAAAAACGTATTATCAGGGTAAACATCAAAAGCAGCAGCGTATATATCATCACATAGCTTTTAGTAAAATACCTGTAGTATAAAAACAGCGATGAAATATGAATCATTGATGATATTATACATGCCAGAAAGATATTTATCATTTCACGTACGCTTGCATATCTCCATAAACTGTGGTACAGCCTGAGTACAAAAAAAATCAATATTGTAATAACAGTATTAAACACGCACATATTATTTACTGTAGCAAGACATTCAGGCTCTATTGAAGACCACTTCAGCTCAAATCTTATTAACAGCGCAAGATATGAACTTATATTAATACTTATTATATCAAGAGATATGAGCATTATACGGAAAACCAAGGATAATTTTCCGTCTTTTATCCATCTTATCAGCAATATAAATACCCCCGCTAATTACCTTTATCTTTATCCTTATCGTTCTTTTCTGATTTATCCTTTTTATCTGACTTTAACTTACCGCCGTCTAAAATTGTCTGTATATTATCATGTACATTTTTGATACTGTTTTCGTCAGGATACATTACATATGATCTCTGTGAAGGCATCGAGTAAGTGTACGTCTTACCACCCGTACCCATAGCGCTTACGGATTCAATGTTCCAATCCGGCGTTTCATCCATCTGGAATTTGACATACTTGGTTATTTTCTTTGTTTTCATATTCGTTTCAAACGAGTCTTCGAGGCTTTTCATAAGTTTTGAAAATTTGGTGATTATCTTAGGTGAAGTCGCCTTATCAAAAATCGCCGCAACCATATGCTGATGGTTTATTCCCCTTTGATTATCTCCTGCCCCAAAGTGATGTCTTTCACGACAGAACGCAAGCGCCTCTGCGCCGTTCACATTATTATATCCCTTTACAAAACTCGGACCCCAGTCAGAAGTAAACGTATAATCTGAATATACCTTTACTCCGCCCAGCGCATCTACTATATTTTTAAGTCCGGAAAAATTGACCCTGACATAATAATCTATATCTATATCATAGAGCATTTCAAGAGTTTTAATGGATACATCTACGCCATATATTCCTGCATGCGTAAGTTTATCTCCCATTCCTTTTGATATTGACAATGGAACATAATAATCCCTTGGAGTATTTACAAGCAATATCTGAGCCGTTTCAGGGTTAATTACCGCAATTATATTTACGTCGCTCCGGCTTGTCTTGGATAACGAGCCATAGACGTCTATTCCGCTCAGATATACTATGAACGGCTTTTTGACAGATTCCATTTCATCCTCGTCATTATCTTCTTCAACTTCAACGACAGTTTCAATCTGATGCTGTCCGAGTACCCTTGTCTGGGTATCAAATTCATCATACTTTTCTTTTATCGTTTCCCTGTACGCCTCGTTAAATATTATTACTCCCACGGTTTTATTATAAAGCGAATCGACAAGCGAAACCATATCGTTGTACTCTGTTACATTAATTGTTTTCCCAACGTCAGTCTGTATTGAATTTATCATTGAGTCGGTATATTCCCTTCCTATTTCGGAAATTATGCCGAAATTGTAATCAACCGCATCATCAATAGTCTGCGCCGCGTCGTCCGCCATAACTATTACCGACATTTCATCTACTTTTATATTGGCCTCCGCCATATTATTAATAGCCATATATCCCTGCCACAGATACGCTGCTCCCAGAATCATCACAACGCAGAAAATTCCCGACAGGACACGCCCCAGCACATACAGCCTGGTCGACATCTGACTGAAAAAGGTATAAAGCATTATAAATATCAGCACCAAAACAACTATCATAAGATATTTTAACGGAAACATGTCCACATATAATGCAAGGCCTATAAATCCCATCGTCAATAAAAACTGAACTATAATAAATACAAGCCCTATTTTTTTACCCAATAACTGTTTCATAAGTATCTCCTCCAAATTATCTTCCATATTATATAACAACTGTAGAAAAATGTCTATTATTATATTTTCTGCAAAATATTTATCAGCCTGTCTGTCGAATGTCCGTCAGTATACTTATAGAATTTTTCCTTAAACTGTTCTCTTTTATGTCCATAAACATCTTTGGAATTAATTTCCCTTATAAGCTCTTTTGTATCGCCCGCTACGGGTCCCGGTACATAATCCCTGTAATCTTCATAAAAACCTCTGTCATCGTTTTCAAATATATCAAGGTCGTACGCATAAAAATACACCGGTCGCCCAAGCAGTATATATTCAAAAATAATTGATGAATAATCAGTTATCAGCGCAGAAGCAACAAAAAGCAGCGTATTTACATCAGCATAATCCGACATATTAACAACCCTGCCTTCATATCCCATAAGCATATTATCGTCAAAAGCTTTTGAAACATGCGGATGAAGCCTGAGTAAAAGAATGGTATTTTTATCAGTACCATTTACCCATTCATCCAAATCCAGCATCAGTTTCGGGTTTTTAACTTCTCTGTCCCTGAATGTAGGCGCGTACAATATTAGTTTTCTGCCTTTTAAGTTCTCATATTCATTAAAAAACTTATTAATATCATTTTTTCTTATTTTTTCATCAAATAAAACATCCGTACGGGGTATTCCTGTAACATATACCTTATCATCGGTAACTCCAAATGCTTTTTTATACAGGTTTTTCGTATAATCTGAATTAACGATAAGATGCGTTATTTTTGAATCGGCCTTTTCTGCGATTTTAAGCAGCCTGCCCTCATTTACATCATGCCCGAATTTTTTAATCGTTCCCGTACCATGCCATAACTGCACTACCCTTACCCCTTTACGAAGCTTTACATATGCAAGCGGCAAAAATTCATTATCCATGAGTATCGTACGTGACCTTGCCATTTCTATTGATTTGACAAATATAAGTTTTATAAGCCCTTTATTGCTTTTATCTTTTTTACGTACGTAGGAGAATACCGAATCCGGATTCATCTCTTTTATTCTTTTTATTACAACTCCCACACTGCTGTCATCGCTCCCGTCATGGGTCATCACACAAAAGTACCTGTCCTTACCGGCAGGAAACAGGCATCCTATACTATACATTAATGAAAACAAAACGTACGCCGCTACTTTCATATTTTTACTATGTCCTCCCCAAGGCCGAGCACCTTTTTTAAAACCTTAGCTGACGAGTCTTTGCAGTCCCACGGATTATACCTTTTTACAAATTCGCAGTATTGTTCTTCATATTCTCTGAAACGTTCGCCTTCTATATCGCTTATGAGTTCCTCCGTCGTTTTAGACACCGGCCCCGGCGACATGTTCTCAAAATCAAAATAAAATCCCCTCAGAATATTTTTGTATTTTTCAATGTCATAGCAGTAAAAATACATCGGTCTTCCAAGAATACTGTAATCAAACATTACAGATGAATAATCAGTTATAAGTATGTCGGAAATAAGGTATAAATATGAAATATCCACACTCTGGTCAAATACGCGTACAAAATCCCCGTATACCGACCAGTCCGTATTATCTTCCACCAGATAATGATACTTTATTATCATGACAGAATCTTTTCCAAATTGCGCATACATTTTATCCATATCAAGCGCGCCGGAAAAATGATATCTGCCAATTCCCGACGCTTCATCATCGCGCCAGGTCGGAGCATAAAGCATAACCCTTTTATCGTCCGGTATATTAAATTTTCTTTTAAGTTCCGCTATATCCTCGCTGTTATTTTTTACAAACAGCACATCATTTCTAGGATAACCGGTTTCAAGCATTTCCCCTTTATAGCAGAACGCCCTTTTAAACACCTCCGTGGAAAAAGGATTCTGCGAAATAAGATAATCCCAGGAAGAAACATTCTTCTTAAAATTATCTTTATACTCCTCAATACTCTTTTCACCGGCCATATATACATTGTCCATATCGAGCGCAAGTTTTTTTAACGGCGTTCCATGCCACGTCTGTAAATAAGATACCTTTTTCCTCTTTCTTATAAACATCGGGCATCGTGAATCAAATATCCAGAACGATGCTGTCGCCATATAATAAAGATACCGGAATCTTCCGTATTTTACCTGTATATTATTTCCGGGTATGTCAAATCTGTTTTTCTCATAAAACCATATACATTCATACACTTTATCAAGTCCGTGTAACATAATTGTTTCATACAGCGCCTTTGGATTTCCGGAGTAGCTCTTTCCAAGGCTTGAAGCAATAACAATTCTGTTTTTCTTTAACGGAATAACGATATTCATAAACCTGTAAACTGCTACACAGGCCGTCTTTAACATACTCCTTAAAAGCATTTTTATACTCACCCGGTTCTCCTCCTGCCAAGCAATAATTCCGCCGCCCTTTTTGAAGCGTAACCATCCGAAAGACTGCAGAAGCGTTCATAAAATACGTCATATCTTTCCCTGTAATCATTTTCTATTTTATCAAGCGATTTAACCGCTTCCACTACTTCGCTTCCCGTATACAACAAAGGTCCCGGAAGTTCCGTTTCCATATCCAGATACATACCCCTTAGTTCATTTTTATAATTTTCAATGTCATATACGTAAAAAAGTATCGGTCTCCTAAGATTTGCATAGTCAAAAAATACAGATGAGTAGTCTGTCACACACACATCCGATACCATATACAGCTTTGCTATATCCGGATAATCGGAAACATTAAACACAAATCCGTCATACTGTGACAAATCAGGTTTACGGGCAACATAATAATGCGTACGCAAAAGTATAACCCATTCGTCAGAAAGCTGTTCTTTCATAAGCGAAAAGTCAAGCGCATCATTGAATTTATAACTTCCCGGCTCATAATACTCATTGTCGCGCCATGTCGGAGCATAAAGCATAACTTTTTTATCAGCGGGCAGACCTATATCAGCCTTTACGCTTTCTATTATCTCACCGGCATTATCGGAATATAATATGTCATTTCTCGGATAACCGGTTTCCACTATCTTATTCCTGTCCATATCAAACGCCCGTTCAAATACATCTGTGGAAAAACGGTTGTCAGAAATCAGATAATCCCACTTCCTTGAATCTCTGTAAAATTCAGCCTTATGATTTCTGCTTGCCGAATGTACGTCGTCCATGTCAAAAACAAGCTTCTTTAGCGGCGTTCCATGCCACGTTTCCAGAAAGACCATACCTTCTTTCTTTATAAACCACCCCGGCTGGCGCACGTTATAAACATGATATTTTGCCCTTGAAGCATAATATACATGTTTAAGTCCGTTATATATGGCGTAACGTGTATTCTTATCGTTTTTTTTGTGTTTTTTATTAAGAATCCATATGTATCTGAAACCATTTCCGTACGTTTCCGACATATAGTCATATATTGCTTTGGGGCTGTCATTATACCCCCTGCCGAAAAAGCTCTCAAATACTATCCAGTTATCTTTCCTTTTCATATGTGAAAATATCAGTTTATCAATAAAGCGGAACCACTGTATTTTATTCCCAAACTTTCCATCTTTCTTTTTATTGATAATTATAAATGCTACGCATATACGCGCCAATGCAGGTTTCTTTAAACCTATAAAAGCAAGCGCCGTCCTTTCATTAATCCCAAAACGCGAAGATACGCTGTCTGCCGCCTGTTTTACATATTCTGAACAAATATCAATTTCCTTTTTCGGTCTGTACCCAAGCTCCATTACTTCAAGTACTTTTTTGCATAACATATACATTACTATATTTCTTCTTTTAGGCTGGTTCATCGTATATTTAATACTTTCGGGATAAACCAGAAGCATATCCGCAAGCATTTTTTCAGGCTCTTTACACATATTCTGGTTAAGCTGCGGCAAATGTATCGGGTCATTTCTGTCACGTTTTGCCAGATACGCGCCGCTTGCAAGATAAAAACATGATGCCGCTGACATAAGTTTAAGTACAAACGGCATATCGGAAAAATATGCTACATTTTCAGGAAATCTTATATCATTATTATCAATTAACTCCTTTTTAATCAACATATTAAGAACAGTTACCTCATTTGCAAAAATCCTTGCAATATCGGCATCTGTTCCCTTTCTGTCAGTATTTATAAATTCTCCGTCCGTATCAGCGCAAAACGACTCTCTCTTAAAAAATGTATGTTTTATTTCGCCTGCAACAACATCAGCATCATACTTTCCGGCGCATTCAAGCATACCTGCAAGACAGCCTTCAAGCATATAGTCGTCACAGTCCAGAAAATACAAGTACTCTCCCTCCGCAAGGCTGATTCCCGCATTTCTTGCATATCCCGCGCCCCGCATCGGAAGCCACTGTACATAACGTATCGGCAGAGCCTTTTTTTCATATTCCTCTACCTTGGCTACTACTCCTTCTTCCGGCATATCTCCAAGGAATATAACCTCATATTCATCCTGTTTAAGATTCTGTGCAAGTATACTGTCAAAGCAATCATCAAGATAGTTCAATCCCTTATTAAAAGGAATTATTATACTGATTTTCTTCATTACACAATCCTCTACTCTTTTTTAAGATTAAGGTCATTTTTAATTTTTGTTGTAGATATTCCTTCCGTTCTGGGAAGATATACAACTTCGCAATAATCTTTAAGGAAATCAAACTTACCCTTCCAGTCATCTCCCATTACAAATACATCAATGTCATTATTACGTACATCGTCTATTTTCTGCTCCCAGTTATATTCCGGAAGCACTTCATCTACATATTTAATTGATTCAAGTATTTTCTTTCTGTCCTCGTATGGATGATAAGCTTTTTTGTTTTTTATGGCGTTAAACTCGTCCGTAGACAACACAACAACAAGATAGTCGCCGAGCTCCCTTGCCCTCCTCAGCAGATTAATATGTCCTACATGAAGCAAATCATAAGTTCCGTAAGTAATTACTTTTCTCATATCCTGTTCATTCTCCTTCTCCGTCTTCTTTTAGCCCTGCCATACTGTTCGTCATTTTCATAAATTTCAATAGCCTTTTCAAGGTCCCCTGCAAACGTTAATTCACCATGGTCCAGAAATATTCCTTTGTTGCATATTTTTCTTACCTGATTTACCGAATGCGATACAAAAAGTACCGTAACTCCTCCATCCAGCATCTGGTTAATATATCTCATACATTTTTTTCTGAATTTTACATCTCCAACAGAAAGCACTTCATCCAGTATGAGTATTTCAGGCTCAACCACAGTCGCTATAGAAAAACCAAGCCTTGCCCGCATTCCCGAAGAATAATTCTTTACCGGTACGTCAATAAAATCACCCAGTTCAGAAAACTCCACTATACTGTCATATCTCTGTTCAATAAATTCCTTTGTATGCCCAAGTATCGCCCCGTAAAGATAAATATTCTCTGCGCCCGTATACTGCGGGTCAAAGCCTGCGCCAAGTTCCAGAAGCGGAACCACTCTCCCATATGTCTTTATGCTTCCCTCGGTAGGCTTTAATACGCCTGCAATTATTTTAAGAAGCGTACTTTTTCCTGCGCCGTTATATCCAAGTATTGCAACCCTGTCGCCTTTTTCAACCGTAAAACTTATATTTTTAAGCGCCCAAAATTCCTTAAACGTTATACTCCTTTTAACAAACCTGATAAAATATTCTTTTAAATTATCTACCTTATCAGCGCTAAGATTAAATCTCATACTGATATTATCAGCTTTTATGGCAATATTTTTTCCCATATCTACTCCATTCCGTATAAAAAATCATACTTAAATACATTATAAATGCAGTATAAACTCGTCCTGCTTTTTATAAAATAAAACAACGCCTGTTATAAGAGTAATTATTCCAAATACTGTCGTATATATCAATGACGGCATATGCAGTCCCACTCCGCTTATACAATCACGGAAGTTTCTTATTACGCCATATACGGGATTACAATTAAGAAGCCATTTATATTTACTAAGCCTGTCCGCATCATAAAATATTGCGCAGGTATACATTATAAGCATGAGAGCGACTCCCCAAAGATATTCAAGGTCCCTGAAAAATACCGAAAAGGTTGCAAGTATCAGACCTACTCCCACACTCATAATAAGAAGTATTATAAGCGGTATTACGGATGCAAACATCCACCAGTCAGGCTGTACTTTAAGCACCACCGATACTCCTATAAGCACTATAAGCGATATAAGAAATGTAATGAAATTAGACAGTATTGAAGACAACGGATACATATATTTTGGCACGTATACCTTTTTTATCATTGCAGCGCTTCCCCTGACCGACTTCATCGCCCCTTTTGTAGCGCCACTGAAAAAAGAGTACAAAAGACGTCCCGCCAATATATATACGGGAAACGGAAGACCTCCCCTTATTCCGTTTCTTCCAAGAAATGTGGAAAACACCATAGTAAGAACTATCATTGTAAGAAGCGGTTCAACAAGCGTCCATAATATACCGAGATAAGATCTTCTGTACTTTAATTTTATATCTTTTATAATAAGCTGTGATAAAAGATATCTGTATTTTTTAAAATTAGCAATTACATGTGATTTTGAAACATTCATATCAGTTACTCCCAAATTCTACCTGAACACGGTTTTAATACAGTTTTCAGACGCATGTCCGTCTTCCCACCCGCAAAACCTTTCGTAAAATTCATCGTATATTCCGGCATATTTGCTGTTTATCGTTCTTATATCAAGTATCGCCTCCACGATTTCTTCAGTAGTAAACACAAGCGGTCCGGGAAGTTCTTTTTCCATATCTATATAAAATCCCCTGAGGACATCCCTGTATTTGTCAAGGTCATATGTGAAAAACAGCATAGGCCTTTTAAGGTTTGCATAATCGAAAAATACAGATGAATAATCCGTTATAAGTATATCCGATATAAGGTAAAGTTCCGCTATATCATCATACTTACTCATATTAAATACAAAGCCTTCAAGTCCCGTTACGTCAAGATTATCCGCAATAAAGTAATGCGTGCGCAGTATGACAACATATTCATCTGAAAGTTTTTCCCTCATATATCTTAAATCCAGTTTAAGGTCAAACTTATATTTCCCTGATTCATAATATTCGTCATCACGCCATGTAGGCGCATAAAGTATTACTTTTTTATCCTTTGGTATTCCCGTCTTATCCTTTATGGTTTCCGCAATTTTTTCCCTGTTATCAGAATGCAGTATATCATTTCTCGGATAACCGTATTTAAGCATTGGTTTATCATACACAAACGCCCTTTTAAACACTTCCTCCGAAAAAGCGTTGGCGGCGACAAGATAATCCCATGACCTGGATTGAATATAAAATGTCTTTTTATACATAGGCGAAGCGCTCACTACTTCCTCCATATCAAAGACAAGCTTTTTTAACGGAGTACCATGCCATGTTTCAAGGAAAATATTTCCTTTTCTCTTTATAAAGTATTTCGGCTGTCTGCTGTTAAATACAATATATTTACTGCGTGCAAGATATTTGAAATAGGCAAAACTAAATCTTTTAATCTGCTTTGCAGGATAAGGAAGTTTTGTCTTTTTATCAAGTATCCACACACATTTATATTTACCCGGATACATCTGGTTAAGTTTTTCAAAAATATACTTTGGACTGTCTGAATAACTCTTGCCAAAAAAACTTTCAAAAAGCACGGTGTTTTCAAGCATGGGCTTCGTTGCATATATGTGCTTATACACAAATTCTTTTATAATTTTCAGCCTCTTTGGTCCTCTTATAATAAGACCCGCCCAGTTACGCAGATTTTTATTGCGCGAAAGCTTGCACAATTTCTTAACGTCGCCGTTCACCAGCGCCTTTATGAGCCTTCTACGGTACAGCCCCATGACTTTAATAATATCCGCATCTATATTTGATATATATTCCCTTATTACCGGCATTCTCTTTTTACGCCAGCTCTTGTCTTCATTTTTTCTTATTTCAGGCGCGACATCAACCGCAAAATACTGTATTAATTTCTTATCCAGATAAGCCCTTGTATATTTTGATTTTCCTGATATTTCCTTTATTGAACGTCCATAAGACTCCATTCTGTATTCAAAATCATTTTTCCCGACTGACTGAATAAGAGACGGGGAATGTATCGGGTCATTATGCGTTCTTTTAAGATATACCGCTTCTTTATCTCCGTCACAGGTTTCCGCAAGGTCAAGCGCTTTACATATAAAAGGCCAGTCGCAGTAATATTCAAGCTCCTCATCGAACTTTATATCGTTTTTAATAAGAAATTCCCTCTTAAAAAGAATACCCAGCACTGTTATATGCTGCAATGACTTACGTCTTGTTATCAGATATCTGTTTGCAGCTTCAAGCTTTTTCTCTCTTATTGTATCTTCACTGTCACCGGATTCTATATAAAACAGGAACTGCCTGCCCGGTTCATCTTCTTTGCCTGTTTCTTCGTCAGCGCTGCCCTCTCCACTTTCATCCGGAGCTTCCTCAGCGTTGTTATCAAGGTAAATACTTCTCTTGTACCATGTATTCTCCAATTTGCCAAACATCAGGTCACAGCAGTCTGCAACGCAGAGTTCATGCAGCCTTTGAAGGCATCTTACATCCAGATAATCATCGCAGTCAAGGAATGTCACATATGTTCCCTCCGCCTCAGACATACCTCTGTTTCTTGCCGCTGCAACGCCTTCCTTTTCCGTACTGCAGTATTTTATATCAATATGCTTACCGTAGCTGTCTATAATATCTTCCGGTACAGCAGTTTTAGAACTAACTATAATAACTTCAAAATCTTTAAAACTCTGTTCCCTAAGACTGTCCAGGCAATCTTTAAGGTATACTTTTTCTCCATGATAAGGCACAATAACGCTAATATCCACAGACTCTGCCTCCTAAATATATAATAAACACAGCAATTATACCAATATATTACATTAAAGTCAAATTAAACAGACACTATATGAACCTCTTAACTATTTCATCATATATCTTTTTCCTGTGTCCGCCCCTGTGGGAAGGAAGATATTCCGAAACAATTCCTTTTTGTGTATTTTCCTGAACAAAGCCATCTTCAACAATAGATGAAAGCCTCTGAATAAAATTTTCAAAATCCGTAACCCTGTCGGAAGCTATTCCTCTCTCCATATTAATATATGAACCTTGTCTTTCGTTATACTTATCATAATCAAACTGGTAAAATAACACCGGTTTATCCATATAATACACATCCCAGGATGCGCTTGAATAATCCGTTATAAACATGCTGCATTCCATAAGCAGTTTATTAATCCGTATATCCTCGTCATAGCTTACCATCTTTATCCTTGTACCGGCTGATTTTATGCAGTGCATATAATCTCTGAATTTAGGATGGAAACAAAACAGCATATACGCATCATTTTTATCAAGAATTTCCATAAGTTTTTCTGAATTAAGTATTTCGGCATACGCTCTGTAATAATCCGTTTTTACAAAATCGTCGTCGCTAAGTTCTGTTATCCAGTTCCTCCATGTAGGCATATAAAATATCACAGGCGGTTTCACCGGTGCGGAAACAAGCTTATCCCATCTTGCAAGTCCGGTAACGGCAACCTCTTTTTTATCATATCCGAAATATCTTGTAATAATCTCTTTTTCTTCCTCTGATGAAGCTATAAACAAGTCCGCACGGTTGGCAAACTGTTTACCGTATATGTTATCAACTTTCTTAAATCCAAGTACGCCATGCTGTAAAAATACCGATTTTTTATTATTAAGCATGTTTAAATATCTGGTATTGCCGGAATACCATTTATAACAGTGACGCTTGGAATCCGTGGATACGAACAGGTCTGCTGCCTGCAGATAAATTAAATGCCTTACGCTCATAAATTCAACCACTTTACGCCCGTACTGCGCTTTAAGTTCCTTATAAACAGGCCTTTCTTTTTCTATGACATATAAAGACCTGATTTTCTTATTTTTCCTATGGACAAAATATCTGAACATATAATACGCATTGTCCTGTGCCGCAGTGCAGAATTTTTCAAAAAACAGCAGGTTCTTCTTTTTCTTATAAAATATCTTTAACAAAGCATATAACACAGTCGCAATTTTTTCATTTATACGGTACCTTTTTAAATCATAACTGCTTTTTTGCCTGCATTCCATAACTATCTTTCCGCTTATGGACTTTGTAATATACACATAGTAACCCTCGGGGGTAACATAAGTATACTTGTATATTGATGAAAGCTGTTTATCAAATTTTTCACCCTGTCCCACAAGACGAAATTCATATTCATTATTATCCTTTGCTGCAAACATCACAATTTCATATCTCGGAGGAGCCCACTTAACAGCGTGACAATCTATTACAAATGTTACTATATCGCCGCCAATTGCTTTTTCAATACTTTCGGGCATATACTCATACATCTCTCCCGCTTCATCTTCATCAAACTCATCCGTTTTATGCCTTATAATAAGTTTCCTGTCAGAAAACGCCGCATTTCTGCATAAAATCCTTATTTTAAGCTTACCGTCTTTTATTGAAATTTTTTCAACGCATTCCCTGTATACCCCGCGGTACATATATCTCGAGGGAACTGTTTTTATACAAAGCCTTAGCAGTCCATCAAAAAACATCTGGAAAGCTGAATTAACATTACCGTCCTTATCCGTATCCGGCTGATTAAATATATACCGGTCACTGTCGTCAAAACTCTGAATCGCAACATTGTTTGGGTATTTTTCGTTATCTCTTAAAACAAGCTTGGATTGAAAATATGTTCCTCCCCTGTTACACACCAGGAATACATCCCACTGCCTGATAATTCTTTTGCCGTATCTGTTATAAAAATCCGTAAAATCTACTTCAAAACACAAATTATTGATATCCTTTGAATTAAGCGTAATGCGGTATACTTCCATGATATTTTTATTCCACATCCACATTTCAGCCTGTTTTGCATGTTTTAAACCGTTATCGAATAAATCAAACTTAACCTTCTTGCCTGACTTTTCATAACTCTTTACATAAACATAGGATTTTTTAACTGTCTTCGCCTTATTTCGCCACTTACGTACCGAAAAAAGCGAATCGCTGTCCAGAGCCGCCATATAGTGATATCTTTCTTTTGCATCAAAAAAGAGGGTATCTTTTGAAAGCTTCAGCATTTTCCCGGACTTTTTCTCATTTTTCATATTTCTATAGAAAAAGAAATACTGCTTTCCGTTATTACCCTCCATAACAGGATGCCACGTCCCCGAATGGAATGTGGCATTTTCACAATCAACCTGTATCAGATATTCATCAGGATTCTCACCCTGTTCATACTTTACATCATAAAAATATTTATCATTTTTTATATCTTTGAAATACGCTTTATCAGGCGTAAACCCCTCCGGAACGACAAATGTCCCGTTAAATACCGCCTTATCAAAATAATAGTCTTTACATATAAAACATTCCGTCATAAAATACCCTCCGTAAATGGCATACCTAATATATTATCATTAAACTTCCTTTAAATATTATTCTTTGTTTAATAATTTATATGTAGTTTATGATAAACCTATAGCGGTATATTGCCATGCTTCTTTTCAACGGATGTAATACCTTTTTTGTCTGCAAGCATTAAAAGATCTGCATAAAGCCTTTCCCTTGTAGCTTCAGGCTTAATCACTTCATCCACATACCCGTGCATGGATGCAATTCTGGAACTCATAAAATCCCTGTTATATTCTGCAATCTTTTCTTTTCTGAACTGCTCTCTTTCACCGTCGTCTGCAATATTTTTCATTGCCTTTGCAAACAGTATATCTACTGCGCCTTCCGCACCCATAACGGCAATCTCGGCATCCGGCCACGCATATACAAAATCTGCGCGCAGATGTTTACTGCACATTGCAATATATGCGCCGCCGTAAGCTTTTCTTAATATTACGTTAAGTTTGGTAGTAGTTGCTTCTGAATAAGCGTATAAAAGCTTCGCCCCATGACGTATGATTCCTTTCTTTTCCTGTCCGCTTCCCGGAAGAAAGCCCGGAACATCGGTCAGGGTAATTAAAGGAATATCGTATGCGTCGCAGTATCTTATAAATCTTGCCCCTTTATCACTGGCATCACAATCAAGCGCCCCCGCCGCAAAATTAGGCTGGTTTGCAACAAATCCTACAGTAATGCCTTTTATTTTTCCAAAACCAACTACAATATTCTTTGCAAAATCACGCATAACCTCTATAAATGAATTAGGGTCTGCAAGAAGTTTTATTATATCTTTAATATTATATGCCCGGTTTCTTTCAGACGGAATAATA
Organism: uncultured Lachnospiraceae bacterium; assembly: GCA_947588675.1. Taxonomy (GTDB): domain Bacteria; phylum Bacillota; class Clostridia; order Lachnospirales; family Lachnospiraceae; genus V9D3004. The sequence goes on from CANPYY010000002.1 coordinate 55,666, forward strand.
TTATTCATCTCATACTGGAATACCGAATTGGTTTCATAATCAGTAAAATTCGGCGCGCTGTTACTTTTATCACCATAATACTGCGGTATCGTATCAATAAGCTTTTTAACCTTTTTGAAACAACTCTGCTCATTTCTGCAGTAAAAATGCGCAACTCCGCTCTGCGAAGCATGTACTGTAGCGCCGCCAAGCTCCTCTGAAGTTATATCTTCATTGGTAACGCTCTTTATAACTTTAGGTCCGGTAACATACATCTGGCTTATATTATCAATAACAAATATAAAATCTGTAATACCAGGCGAATATACCGCGCCTCCCGCGCAGTTACCCGCAATAATGGATATCTGCGGGATATATCCTGAAGCAAGCGTATTGTAATAGAATATTTCACCATACCCTGCCAGAGCATTGACGCCTTCCTGTATTCTTGCCCCGCCGGAATCATTAATTCCTATTATCGGACACCGGTTTTCTATTGCCAGCCTTATTACGTTTGCTATTTTATATCCGTGTTGTTTTCCAAGCGTTCCGCCTATAACCGTAAAATCTTCAGAATATATAAATACCTTTTTGCCGTTTATGCTTCCATAACCTGTTATTACCCCGTCATAAGGAAACTGTCCCGGTTTTAATCCAAAGGTTTCTTCAAGATTGGTTACTCCGGACTGTATTTCCCTGAACGAGTTATGGTCAAGCAGTCCGGTAATTCTTTCAATGGCGTGAAGCTTTCCTTTTGCATGCTGTTTTTCTATATGATACATATATTCACATCCTTTAATAGCGCTAAATATCACAATTATTATCAGAATATTGGAAAACTATGTTAAAAGTGTGGCAAAAATATGGCTTGCTACTTTCTTAGCATTGCGCCGAGTCCGGCAAGTCTGTCAATTATTTTCTGCATGACTTCATTTACTTCTTTATCCTCCAGCGTCTTTTCTGCATGTCTGAATCTTATTGAATATGCAAGCGACTTCTTACCGGATTCCAGCCTGTCGCCCTCGTATACATCAAAAAGTTCACATTTTTCAAGAAGTTTTCCGCCATATTTCTTTATTACGTTTTCAATCTGTCCCGCCTGTATATTTTTATCCATTACAAGACTGATATCCCTTGTAACGGCAGGATATTTTGGAATACCTTCGTATTTTACCGCCTCAAAATCCGAATAACCTACAATATATTCCATATCCAATACTGCAACGTATGTCTTTTCTTTAATAAGATAATTGTCGCATACTTCAGGATGAACTTCACCCAGATAACCTATAACCGTATCTTTATATATAATATCCGCCTGTCTTCCCGGATGAAGATACGGTCTTTCCGAATGTGAATCAAATACAATATCTGTTTTCAGGCTGCATTTGTGAAGCACTGCTTCAACAGCGCCCTTCATATCATAAAAGTCACATGCGCCATACATACCCATGGTAAGCTGCCTTCTCTCATCCGGCAGTTCTGTTACAGGTATCTGTTTAGGTATATATATATTTGCCATCTCGTATAATCTTACATTCTTATTTCTTCTATTATAGTTTGTAGAAAGCGACGTAAGCATACCGTTTAATGAAGATGTTCTCATAATGCTGTAATCCTCGCCAAGCGGATTAGATATTACAACTGTATCACGAAGCTTATCCTTTTCACCTATAAGAAGTTTATCAAATACTTTAGGACTTTCAAAGGAATATGTGCTTGCTTCGGAAAATCCAAGATACTCCGCAGTATTTGAAGCAATCTGTTCTACCCTTAATTTATATGAAAGTCCTCCTGTCATAGCTTCTCCCGTCGGAAGTGTGGACGGTATGTTTTCATATCCGTAAAAACGCGCAACTTCCTCAGCCAGGTCGGCAAGAAGTTCTACGTCCTGCCTCCACGTAGGTACTGTGACTTCTTTCTTTTCCTTATCAGTTTTAAGGTCTGCCATCTCAAAATACGACACCATGGTATCTTCATCAATATCTGTTCCTAACAGCCTGTTAATTCTGTCTGCATCATATTTAACAATCTTTGGTTCTCTCTTTTTGCTGTATACATCCACACAGCCGCCGACAACATCTCCCGCATCAAGTTCTTCAATAAGCTGACATGCACGATTGATTGCTTCCATTGCATTTTCCGGGTCAAGTCCTTTTTCAAATTTCGCCTGCGCATCTGTCCTCATACCAAGCCTTTTACCTGAAAGACGTATATTGGTTCCGTCAAAACATGCCGCCTCAAAAAGCATTGTGCTAACATTATCAGTAATCTTGGAATTTTCTCCTCCCATTATTCCGGCAATTCCGACAGGCTTATCAGCATCGCATATCATAAGGACATCCGAATCCATTACCCTGTCCTGTCCGTCTAACGTAGTAAATATTTCTCCGTCTTTTGCCCGTCTTACAACAATCTTCCTGCCTGCAATCGTATCCAAATCAAATGCATGCATAGGCTGCGCATATTCTTCCATTACATAGTTGGTTATATCAACTATGTTGTTAATAGGCCTTATACCACATGCAGCCAGCCTTCGCTGAAGCCATTCCGGAGAAGGCGCAAGCCTTATGTTTTTAACTACCCTTGCAATATATCTCGGACACAAATCTTTATCAATAACCTCAACGTTTACATAATCCGATGCCTTCTCATTATTTCCGGTAACCGTAACTTTCGGAGGACAGAATGTCTTTCCAAATGTTGCCGCCGCCTCTCTTGCAATACCTATAACCGAGAAACAATCCACACGGTTAGAAGTAATTTCATATTCAAAATTCACATCACGAAGTCCCAAAAGCTCAGGGACATCACTTCCAAGCTCAGCGTTGCAATATTCTTTATTGTCATTAAAAATATATATTCCATCTGCGCACGCATCGGGATACATATCCGTATTTGAGCCAAGTTCCTGTATAGAGCACATCATTCCAAACGACTCGACACCCCTCAGCTTTCCTTTTTTAATCTTAGTACCGCCGGGTATTCTGTTGCCTGAATGGTCACATGCAACACGTCCTCCGTCAAGTACGACCGGAACTATTGCGCCCTCATACACATTTGGCGCACCTGTTACAATCTGTATAACTGTACCTTCCGTATCAATCTGCACCTGGCAGACAACCAGTTTATCTGCATCAGGATGCTTTTCTATCTTAATTATTTTTCCTACTACAATTTTATCAAGTCCGTCGTCCAGTTTCTGATAACCTTCAACCTTTGTCCCCGTCAGCGTCATTCTGTCCATATATTCATCCGCACTGCAGTCAAGGTCAGGTACATATGCCTTAATCCACGATAATGGTGTGTTCATAATATGCCTCCATTCATTTATATATCATTTTAAAACTGTTCAAGGAAACGTATATCGTTTTCATACAGTAACCTCATATCGTCAATTTCATATTTAAGAAGTGCTATTCTTTCAAGTCCCATACCAAATGCAAAACCCTGATACTCCTCAGAATCTATGTCCCTCATCTCAAGCACTCTTGGATGAACCATTCCGCAGCCCAGTATCTCAATCCAGCCTTCTCCCTTACAGAACCTGCATCCGCTTCCACCGCATTTAAAACAGGATACATCCATTTCTGCGCTTGGCTCCGTAAACGGAAAATGATGCGGTCTGAACCTTACTTTTGTTGTTTCCCCAAACATTCTCTTTGCAAATTCCGCCAAAGTGCCTTTCAGGTCCGCAAATGTTATGTTTTTATCTATTACAAGTCCTTCAATCTGATTAAACGAAGGAGAATGCGTTGCATCCACCTCGTCCGAACGAAATACCCTGCCCGGAGCTATCATTCTTATCGGAAGCTGCTTTTTCTCCATTACATGTACCTGCACCGAAGACGTCTGCGTCCTTAAAACTATATCATTATTAATATAGAAAGTATCCTGTTCATCCTTCGCGGGATGGTTTGCAGGTATATTAAGCGCTTCAAAATTATAATAGTCATACTCAACTTCCGGTCCTTCAACAACCTCGTATCCCATTCCGATAAAAATTCTTTCCACATCATCAAGAGCAATTGAATTAGGATGCTTATGTCCCATATGAGGTTTTCTTCCGGGAAGCGTAACATCTATAGTTTCAGCCTTGAGTTTTTCTTCCCTCACCTTTTTTTCAAATGCTTTTTTCCTCGTTTCAAGCATTTCTTCAATAGTATTTCTCGCATTGTTTACCATCTGTCCGATTACGGGTCTTTCCGACGCTTCTACATCTTTCATCGATTTAAGCACGGAAGTCAGTTCACCCTTTTTACCAAGATAAAATACCTTAATATCATTAAGGGCAGAAAGATTGTCGGAATTTTCAATTTTTGATATTGCATCTTCCACAATTTTGTTAAGCTTATCCTTCATTTATATCTCCTCCTGTTTATAATAAAATCCCCTGCAGATTTATATCTGCAAGGGACGAATAATTCGCGGTACCACCCTTATTCCCGACAACACACAGCAAACCAATAATACAACTGCATTATAACGTATTGTCAGGCACTCATTATGTATAACGCACATCCTGCGTCAGCTCCTACTTTCAAAAAATAAAATATTTCAAAGCTGAAACTCCGGTGTGAAATTGAAGTTATAACATTGACTGAAAGGGCTTGCAGCCAGTGACCCTCTCTCTCTGCGAGTGTTTTATAACTCTTTTGCACCATCATCGCCTATCGGATATAATATCATAACTATTTTATTATTGTCAACAATATTATAAAACGATATTCTTCTCCGTCTTTTTCTTCCATCTCAGGTAAAAGTACGCAACTTCCACTATACAGCATGCCGTCCAGCCTACCGGATAACTTAAACCTACAAGCCGCTCCGTATTACTTACAAAACGCGTCACCACAAACAAATATATCTGCCGTACAACTACAAAGTTCATAATCATTATTATCATTGGTCCGGCAGAGTCGCCCCGTCCGCGAAGCGCTCCTGCCAATGTGTGGTTTATGCAGTTAAACATCATGAAAAACACATTTGTTTTAAGAAACAGCACGCCATACCGGATGACATCATTATCATTGGTAAATATCCTGTTTGCCGGCAGGGCAAAAACAAATAAGAATACAGCAATCACCGCGGTAATGCCTACTGAAAGCGCCATAGACTGCACTGTTCCCCTGTTTACGCGGTCATCTTTTCCAGCGCCGACATTCTGCCCTACAAAAGTTGTGGCGGCCTGCGCTACACTCTGCATCGGCAGCATAATAAACATATCCAATTTGTTATAACAGCTCCATCCCGCCATACATGCCGAACCAAAGCTGTTTACATACGATTGCACAAATACATTTGAAAAAGCCGTAATTACAGATTGTATTCCGGTTGGAAGACCGATGGTAAAAATCTGCTTTAAAACAGACATATCACATTTTAAATCTTTCCAGGACAGATAATATACGTCCTTTGTTCTCATAAGCAGAAGCAGAATCATACCCGCCGAAATAAACTGGGCAATGATTGTTGCATAGGCAACTCCTGCAATACCCGCCTTAAAAACCACAACGAACAAAAGGTCCAGCACTGCATTTACAATACTTGTAAAAATCAAAAACATCAACGGTCTTTTCGTATCGCCAACCGCCCTTAATATGCCGCTTCCCATATTGTATATCAACAGTCCCAGCATTCCCGCAAAATATATTCTGAGATACACTGTCGCCTCATCCATAACATCTTCGGGAGTAGACATAAAAACCAACATCGGCCGCACTAAAAACATGCCGATAACCGTAAACAATACTCCGCATACAATCGTAACAAAAATAGTTGTTTCCACTGCATTATGCAGACAGTCATATTTTTTTGCGCCATAATAACGGCTGATTACAACTCCTGCTCCGATAGACACTCCATTAAAGAAAAATACCAGCATATTAATAATCATTGTAGTAGAACCTACTGCTGCCAGCGCCTCTTTTCCAACAAAGTTTCCTACTACAAGAGAATCCACCGTATTATACATCATCTGAAACAAATTACCAATAATTAGCGGGACCGCAAACTGAATTATCAAAAAAATGATATTACCTGTAGTCATATCCTTAGCAGATGTTTTTTTATCGATACTCATGTCATGATACATCCTCCTTTACACTATAAACAAATGAGGCTTATAAGTTTACGGATGAATGTCTATGCCCTACAGTATATCACATTTTTTTAATATATGCACATATATCTTTATTCCGGCTGCGGTTTCTGTTATAATACTTACATATAATAACATCAAACATGATATATTATTATATAATCTTTATTATTCGGGTAATATATATGCAGACTTTAAAAACCATGACAAAACAGACAATTAAAAAATTTTTTACTTTTGCAGATAAAATGACTGCCGATAATGTACCGGCATACTCGGCATACGTATCATTTTTCCTGTTTATTTCGATATTTCCTTTTATAATGATGCTGCTTACTTTTATTAAATACACCCCTCTTACAAAAGAGCTTCTGCTTTCATGTATAGAAAATCTTGCTCCCGGCATCATAGGCGATACGCTTGCTTCATGGATTTACGAGATATATAATTCCCATTCCGGCATTATGTCAGTATCAATTATCCTGGCTCTCTGGTCCGCTTCAAAAGGCATATTGGGAATAGTGCACAGCATTAACAAAATATACGGCTGCAACTACAGGCAAAATTATTTTTTCAAACGTATTCTGGCAATGTTTTATACGCTGATTCTTATCGTTATTATAATAGCGTCCCTGGTTCTTATTATATTTGAAAGCAAGATTGTAACCTGGCTCGGAATTACGTCAATTATTTTTGATTTACGTATTATCATTGCCATTTTTATGTTCTTTTTCATATTTCTCATACTATATACATATGTGCCGAACAGAAAAACCAAAATACGATATGAGCTTCCCGGAGCAATATTTACAACCGTCGGCTGGCTTTTATTCTCATATCTTTATTCCATATATATGAACTTTACCGACCTCGGAAATTCAATATACGGAAGCCTTACTACAATCATTTTTTTCCTTATGTGGCTGTATTTCTGCATGTACATACTGTTTATGGGGGCAGAAATCAACGTCATGTTAAAGAAACGCAGAAATTAACGCTTTTCTACATTGCAGCCTTTATAGTAATGTTTCAGTATATCGGTATATGTATAACCGCTTTCCGCCATCCTGCTCGCCCCGTTCTGGCTCATTCCGACGCCATGCCCGTAGCCGCCTCCATGCAGGACAAATACCTTTTCACCGTTATCTTTACGCACATCCACATAGAAAAATGCGCTTGGCAGGAGCGACAGTCCGTTTACCACGCTTCCATCATTTCTTTTTATAACCGAATCAGTCGGCGCAAGAAGCAATCTTATATTATACTCAGATAATATTTTTACTGTTTTTCTGCTTCCTTTTATTATAAGCGACGTTATGATTCCCCCATCCGAACGCTTCCCGATTTTTATATTTTTAATTTTTCCTATACTCTCGGGTTTTATATTCACATAATTACCATTTTCATCTTTAGTAAGTATAAGCGACGGATTGGTATTATATCTGTTTTCTACTGATTTTTCAAAAGAAGAACGTATTTGTCTTTCACTAAGCCGTATTTCCCATCTGTACCATGGAAATGCAGTATCATATGTAGTTACCGGCTTATTATTAATAAAGTTCTTAAATATTTTTTCCTTAGACAAATCATAAGATTCATTTATCTGCACATCATTTTGCAATACTGCGCTCAGATATTCAACATTTTTCATTCCAAACCATACATCAGAACCATTTGCCGTATATCCGCAGGAAGTAGAAAAATAATATGCGCTGATTATCTCCCCATTATATGTAATTACATCTCCCGACGTCTGGTTGACCGCCTCAATTGATTCCGGAGTTTCCGAAGTGTTATTATACACCTGATATGCAGTGCTGTCATCGACATGAGCTCCTATTTCCGGAAGTCCTCCCGATATAACCTGCATATAGGCGTAACTCCTTGCACATACCGCCTGCGCTTTAAGCGCCTCCATATTATATGAAACCGGCATTTCACTTGGTACTACCGCATAAAGATATTCATCAATTGAAAGTTCGTTTATAATTACTATGCCGTTTTCCGAGCAATATAATTCAATCGTCCCACGGTAATAATGCGCGTCACCGTTTCTTTTTACGCTTTTTATAAGCAGCCTTCCTCCGTTTTCAGGCGCCATTATTACCCTTCCCTGTTTTAACAGCTCATTATCCTGAGTAAATATTGCATCCTCACCCGCTGCATAATGGTTTTCTATTCCGCCGGTCCTTAACGCCATACCTGCATCAGACGAAATAACCGCCTCATTATGATAATATCCTTTAAAGCCCGTCGTCATTATTGCCACTCGTATATTTGCCGGCGTTATCTGCCCGGTAACAAGTACCGCACAAACTTTATCATTTTCAAGCACAATATCAGACACTTCGTATCCTACGCTTATATCTGATATACCAAGCTGTTTTGCCTCGGCATATACGCCATATATTTTGTAGTCTTCAGAAAACATAAGCTTTCCATGTGAGGCGGTTTCAATAGAAGTATCATTTACGGACAATACCCTGTCATTAACCCGGTTATTTTTTAAATTTATATCCGTAACCCTGTCAGAAGCTATAGTTATATCTGCAACAGATTTTTGCGCAGTTTCTATTTTCATATTTTTTCCAAGCGTATCATCAATTGTAAATTCAGCAAATACGCCTGAATAATATATAGTAATCTGGTTTCCGTCGCAACTGTCCAGCCATACATTTTTTATTACGGTATCTTTTTCAGACACGCCATATATATATATTATCTCATTTCCGTCAGACAGCACGCTAAGCGTCCTGCCCGCATAGGCGTCAAGCGCAAAACCATCAAAATGATACGCTCCCGAACCTGTAGCCGCTTCCCATGAATCCTCCTCTTTATCTAACAGGGATAATAAAAATAAGTCTTCTTTTAATATTTCCCTGCATGTTTCACCATTACTATAAAAAGAAGGTATTGCGTCATATACCTTGAGCCATTTGCCCGCGCTTATACTATCATCATATTCAAATTTTCCAAGAAGCCGCTCTATTTTACCGGCAGTATTACCGCTTGTATCACCTGTCATTTCACTTACTATGTCAATACATTCTCCATAGGTAAGTTCATCCATAGGCCTGCATTCATTTTCACCCCAGGATATTCCAAGCATACGCGATGCATTAAAATATTTATCATACCATTCTCCGTTACAGGCATCCGTATAAGGCGTCTGCGGTTCCATTTCTTTAATTTCATTATGGGAATATCTTAGAAGCGCCAGCATTTTTGCTGCAAGAGCTCTCTGTACATATACATTATCTATTCCGGGTTCGGCTGATGTACTTTTGTTTCCATACACTTCATTTTTTACAATATTGACCAGTCTGACTGTCAATATTGTAAAAATAATTGCAGCCAGTATTATTATAACAGTTTTTTTACGCATAAAAATCATCTCACATTTGATATACTACTTATAATCATATGCTGTAAGATGATTTTTTAGGACAACTTTTTTTGCGCCTTATATATTTAAAGAACGTATAAGGAATATCCTCCTTTATATATTCCTGATATACACACTCATATATACTCTCGTCAAACTCCGGAAAGTATACATCGCCCTCATATTCTGAATCAAGTACGGATAAGTACAGTTCATCCGAAAAGGGTATAGCTTCACTATATACTTTTTCCCCTCCGCATATAAAAACCTTCTTATCGTTAAGCCTTTTATCTGTACTGCATATAAAAAGGGCTTCTTTAAGCGAACCCGCAGTGATAAGATTTTTATCTTCATAATTCATGCTTTTTGAAAGTACAATATTCATTCTGTTGCACAGGGGTTTCCCTATATCATCATATGTTTTCCGTCCCATTATAACTATATTTCCTTCGGTAATCTTCCTGAACCTTTTTTTATCGGACGGAATATCCCACGGAATCTTACCTCTGTTTCCTATAACCCTGTTTTTTGCACATGCCGCAATTATAGCTACCATAATATACACCTTTTATTTATTCTGTTTTAAGGTTTACAACGCCCGCACGGCGAATAACCTTCGCCTATAAGTTCTTCCCTTGTTTTATTAGAAAACTCTTTATTTTTATCCGATATTTCTCCTGCTCCTGAGCAGGATTTTAAATGAAATTTCATGGTATTTGTATTAAGTATGTATTCATTTTCTTCCGAACCCGTTTCGTCATCAGTTTCAGTATCCTCTGAAACCGTACTGTCGCCTGTCGCATAATCTATATCTATTCCCGGCTGATTGTTATATACGAAGACATTATAACATATTCCTTCTCCTTCATCTTCTACCGACCATCCTTCCATCTGCACGCCATCCGCAACAAGATTATTTCCTTCATATACCGGAGTAACTCTGTATAAAACATGGTTTCCTGTATCCTCAACATAATCATCCACCATATTTTCAAACGGAAGCATTCCCTGCACATTCATATATCTCGTTCCCGTTATAAGGTTCCTGTCATTGGCATTTTCACCCGAAAGCTGATATCCAATCAAATGGCATCTGTTATAAAGATATAGTCCGTCCACAAAATCATATTTTACCGTATGCCATCCGGACGGCTTAATCATGCCTATATCCTCTCTTTCTTTATCAGGCATTATTTCCTCGCAGACATTTACATATGCAGTTTGGCATCTTCCAAGGCTGTCTTTTGGACTGTACATCTCAAAAGCCTTCGTAGTATAATCTTCTTCGTCAAATTCCGGAATATTCCCATTAACTACAGTGTACGGCTCGCCATCAAATTCAGGCACATCTTCTATATAATATTCATACTCATTTTCCGTTCCGGAATTATATTCCAAAATCTCATTTTCTGCCGTACTGCATGCAGATACCAGAAATAAAAATCCCGCAAAAAAATACACGGCAAAGTATGAAAACATATTTTTTACGCTTTTCTTTTTTATCATTATATTTCTCCTCTGAAACATTTTATAAAATTTATTTTACCGCATTTATTATATTAATTGCAATAAAGGCAATACTATATGTGAAGAAATTCCAAGGAGGTGACAAAAATGTCCTGTGATAACTGTAATACTGAGAAAAATGAATCAATTCAGTGTACAATAAACAATTGCGAGCATCACTGCCAGACTGCTGACTATTGTTCATTGGACAAAATCCAGATTGGTACTCACGAAAGCAACCCTACCCAGATTGAATGTACTGACTGCGAATCATTCAAAATGAAAGCAGAATAATCATTTTGAACCTGACAAATATGGAGCGTCCGCACTCTACGGCAACGCTCCATAATACATAACCAAATATTAAAATTATTCTCTTTCATTTCCCCAGAAGAATAACGCTACCGTACCCGGCCCGGTATGGCTTCCAATAGTAGTACCTATGTCGTTAATCAGCACTTCTTTAACTTTGGGAAACCATTTTGAAATAATCGCTGCCACTGCTTTGGCATCATCAATACATGCAGAATGCGATATATAACATTTATCAGAATAAAAAAGAAAATCCTGCGCATTCAGCGCCATTTGTTCTACTATAGCCTCAATAGCTCTTTTCTTCGTCCTTATTTTCATACGCGGTATAAGTTTACCCTCATTATCCACATTAAGAAGCGGACATATCCTAAGCGCACCGCCGACAAACCCTGCCGTTTTTGATATTCTTCCGCCGCGCACATAATATTTTAAATCGGTAGAAAAAAACCAATGATGAACTCTAAGCCTGTTATCATTTGTCCAGTTGTACAATTCCTCTATTTCCATTCCTTCATCACGTAAATCCGCCATCTTATCTACAAGAAGACCATAACCTGACGATGCTCCGAGAGAATCAACCACATATATCTTTCTTTCCGGATATTTCTCCTCCAGATTGTTCTTCGCAATCATTGCCGAATTTACCGTACCTGAAATTCCGGAGGACAAACTTACGTGGATTAAATCTTTACCCTGCGACAAAAAACTCTCAAAATGTTTTTCAAATTCATCTGCATTAATCTGTGACGTACGCGTCATCGCTCCGTTTTCCATAGCCTTATAAAAATCTTCAAACGAAATGGTTTCACCTAAATCATCATAATAAGGCTTTCCATCAAGTTCAAAATGAAAACAGATATATTTAATATCCCTGTCTTCAAAATGTTTTTTTGATAAATCCGCAGTCGATGAGCAACTTATTATATAATTTTTCATAATAATCCTCCCATATTTTTGATTGTAACATTAAGAAAATCATAAATCAACCATATTAACTTTAATTTTACAAGCAACCCCATATTATCCGCCTTCGCCATACATTTTACAAAAATATACCCGATAGTTCCTTGTCCGCTTTTGTAGTTAATTATAAAATATTGTCAACAAAATAAATTATTTACGGAGGTACAATACATATGATTAATTCAAATGAACTTATCAATATGAATAGCGATGATGAAAAAGACATGAAGAAAATCAAAGAACTTGTATCACTTATAAGCGGAAACCGCGGCCGGGAATGTTACTATATATTGTGCTGCGCAGTTGAAATAGCGCTTGCATATCAGCCTGCCGAACCTCAAATGAAACTTATATGTGTAGAAACCTCGAAAATAACAGGCAAAACAATACGGTCAATTGAAAAGTCTGTAAGCCGGGTTGCCGATGACATCTGGCGGCATGGCAACAGAGACGCCTTAAATAGAATTTTTAAAACTACTTTAACCCAAAAACCCAAACCAAAAAATCTTATCTGTTCTTTATCAGAATATTTATGGATTAATACCGCTGCTTCTGCAATCAAAGACGATATTATCTGAATTTCAACAGTTTTTATATTATATAATTTATGCTAACTAAAAGAGCTTTTGTCATATCATAAACAAAAGCTCTTTGTAATATATCATTTATCTTTATAGTGTATTTAGTTATTCCTTTCCAAAAAGTTCGTCCCAAAGCAAATCAGTACCATCACCCATTGTAAAATCCATAAGGCTGCTGGCTGTGATAATATCTTCATTCTCGAACATCACTATCGAAACTTCGGGAATGCTGTATTCCTTTTTCATCAACATCCATCCTTTCCTAAAATTACACATTTTAATTTTATTACGATAGATGGTTGATAATTTTGACATTATTATTATACAAAACTCTTTATATATTGTCAATAACTTCTTTACATTCTACGCCAAAAACAGGGTTTAAATAAATTGCGACGCCAAAATAATAAAAAATAATAAATATAAGTAAAAAAATACTGGAAATTAATTTTATTATATGGTAATATAATTCTATTATAGATAGTTGATTGAAAATTTTGACAAGAACAACGAAAAACAAGATTTTATATGTTGAGGAAACGGAACACATATTATGTTATGTGTTATACGTTTTATCGATTGGAGGGAAAAAAGAATGTTTATTTCAAAAAATGGGAAAAGGCTTATGGCATATATAATGTCTATGGCTATTTTATTGTCCGGCCTTATCTATGCGCCTAAAACTGCAGATGCAGCAGGCGGCGAACCAACTGTTACAGTACTTGGGGCAACATTAAGACTGTCAGGCACGGACGATAACAAAAATGGATATCAATCAATGAGAATAGGAATTAAGGTGGCTAATGCTGAAAATGCTAAATCATGTTCCATTAAGCTTGCTTTAGGCAATAAAAGTTACATTGTATCTACTAAAGAAGTTGGCGAAACCGTTGCCGGCGGTGAAGTAAAAACTCAGATGACAAACTTGTGTGAAAAAGGTTCTGATTACGTGACATATGCTGTTGTAATCAAAAAGATTCCAAAGGATTCCTTTTATGAACAGGTTCATATCACGGGATATGCTGACGCTATCGAATCCGAATCTGAAGTTTCTTCTACTCCTGAAGCAAGAAACGTTATGGGTGTCGTAAACGCTTTACAGGAAAAATATCCTGAACTTGGTATTCATATAAACGATGAAGGAACATTGTGTAAGACAGGTGACGTTATACTTGCAGCCGAAGATTTGGACGGTTATTCCGATAAACCTGCTGGAGATGAAATAGAAAATGTTGATTTAAGTAATTTTAAACATGCTGATGATAATAACAATTGTACCGTAAAATATAATGACAATGATTTAATCTTTCCTTCAGATAATTTAGGCTGGATTAATATCCCATTATCAAAAAGCGTTGCAACAGGAAAATCAATTATAATAAAAATTGAAGGTAACGTTGGTGAACAATCTAACGGTTTTCGCTGTTGGCCTTCTCAAGGAGCAGATGGAAATGTAGTCGATAATCCTAATTTATTTACACATGAGGCAAAAGGTGACTTTTCTCGTGAAGAAACATTCATGATAACTCATGATTCTGCTAATTCTATTTGTATAAAGGGAAAAGACTATCTAAACCCAGATGTTAAAGATATAACTATAAAATCCATTACTATAACTTATTTGGGCATTGATAAAGCTCCTGTAGAACCGGGTTTGGTTGACCTATCAACTTTTGATGCTAATAATAATGCTTCAGCAAGCTACGATTCCGCTACCGGTTATGTAAATATTGAAAATGATAATGTCAATCAATATAGTTTTAAATTACCAATAACAGCAACTACAGGTGATAAAGTAAATGTAACCGTCACCGGTTCTTATGAAGGAACAAAAGCTCTTAGGTGCTGGATTGCCAAATCAGGTAATGTATGGACCAATGTAACGGATGGCACTCCGGAACTTCCTAATACATCCGGAAATTTTGAATCAAAACTTACTCTTACATTAACTGATGAGGGAGGGTTTATTTGTCTAAAAGCATATAATGGTAATGCCCTTGATGGAAAACTTGTAATCAAAAAGATTAAAGTTGAAAAGGCAACAAACTAATATAAATTACATTTAAAATAACCTCTAAAAAACATCCCTTTATGGATTTTCCATACAAGGGATGTTTTTATACTGTATTTAAATTTTATCGCTATATGGCAACGATTTAATATACCTCTCCATATACTCAAAATCCGGACTGCCATCTTTCCCGGCAGGTAATTTTATTATAGTTTTTTCCATTTTTTCCAATGTCCATTTTCTGCCATAACCAAAACGGTATTTATTCGCTTTTATAATTGTAACAATAAACATTGCAATATATTTATTCATCTTCCAAAAATCTTTTGCATATAACACATTAACATCATCGGACGCCCAAAATGGCTCTGATTGATAATATGCTTCACCTACGCTCCCATTATAATTAACAGTAATACAATTTGGTTCCCAATAATAATCTGCATCTATTTTTTCACGCACTCCATTATTATCCCTGATTGCTCCCAGAAAATTTAATTGTCCCGGAATCATATCTGCCTTTGTCAACCTGATTCCTTTTGAAAAATCAAACAAATATTCCATAGAAAATTCTTTCCATGTACCAGTATCCAACGATATATCATTAAAACCGATTTCTGTATCAATTGGCGTAATATTCATTTTATTAACCCACTCA
Source organism: uncultured Lachnospiraceae bacterium (assembly GCA_947588675.1). Taxonomy (GTDB): domain Bacteria; phylum Bacillota; class Clostridia; order Lachnospirales; family Lachnospiraceae; genus V9D3004. The sequence goes on from CANPYY010000002.1 coordinate 71,164, forward strand.
GGCACTTCATTTGCAAGTTCAATACTACGCAAAGTTTTGTCTGCCTGTCTGCCATAATTAAACCTGTACGCATTCTTCTGAATACATAAACAATAGTATAATTTTTCTTGTTTTGTCATTGTTTTTTTAGGTATCAGTACGGCAGTCTGATGAGCGACATAACATGGTTCGGGTTGAAGATGAGCCATTAAAACAGAACCTTTCAGGGGAACCGTTATAACCCCGGCAGGATATTTTTTTACCCCTTCATATTCCTCAACCTTTGCGACCACTCCGTTATTTTTATCCTGAGAACTTACAAAATTAATTCCGTTTTTATCAGGTATCATATCTGCAAATACCAAAGTTTTTGGATATTCAATTTCAAACAAATCATCTAATTTCATCTTTATCACCACTTTTAACAAGGTAAGCTAAATAATCATTTATCGTTTGTTGGAAATCTTCCTGAGTAAGACTTGTATAATCAGTCTGCATGTATGCCTCACAAAGCCATTCATCTTTATAACTAACACAATGTCTTGCCGACAATCCATCAACAACATCTCTGTTCCTGTATAATTTTAACCATTCTCTTTCAATACTCTCCCATTTTCCCAATGCATCTATTCTTCCTAATTTTTTTCGTTTGACAAACCCATCATCTTTACAATATCCAAAAAATGTTTCCCTGGTGCTGTCATGAGGCGTATGCGCTTCCCAAACCATAACACATACATTAGTGCCGGTAGGATAAAAAATATCATCAGGCATAGAAAAAACAGCTTTTAATGTATTTTTCTCCATCAGACGTTCCCTAATTTCCTTATATTTTGTTCCTATTGCACAACTCATCGGAACTACTACTACTCCAATACCTCCTACAGTTAAAATATCCAGCAAATGTTCTACAAATTCCAATTCAACAACATCTTTTTGCGAATAAGGTGGATTTATCAATCCGATATTAATATTCTTCTCCCTAAGTTCGTCAGTAATATCTCTGTTAAAGCAATCCCCTTTAAATATATTTGACTTTCCATCTTTTCGGATAATCATATTTGCAATTGCCAATGTATAAAGTCCATCATCAAACTCCACGCCATATAAACCGTTTTTGCGAATATTTTCAATTTCATCGGGATTTGCTCCTTTAAACATCTTGCTCATGGCCGTTACCAAAAATGAACCTGAACCACAGCATATATCCACTACCCTGCTATTTTTATTTACATCAGCCAAATCACACATAAATTCTGTTAAATGTTGTGGAGTTAATACTATTCCTAATCCGCTGCCGTCTCCACCAGAATATTTTATAAATTCATGATAAAAAACACCTAATGCATCAACTGTACTGTCAGCATAATCCATCATTGGTTTGATCTTCATTTCTAATTGTTCAATATACCAGGTAATTGACTTAGAATGTCCAAGTGGTATTTCTGCAAACTTAGTATTATCCTGCAGTGTACTAAATACTTGCTTTATATAACTTATCCGGCTGCTTTTGATATCGCTTTCTTTTAATACGTTTTCAATAGCATTTTGAATATTTTGCATAACTAACTTATATGATGTTAACGAAGAATAGCTTTTTGAAAAATCTTCATCGTTCAATGCAATTAAAATTCCAGCAATAAAAATCGGTTTATGTGATTCAGTTACTTTTATCTCTCTTAACGAATTATGCATATCAATAGCCATATTTCTTATTTCATCTAAAGAATATGCTTTTTTCAGTTTATTTCCCCTGACTAATTCAATGTAATTTTGTGGCTCAAGAATGATATCTTTTGCTTTCTCCAATACAGTATACATTTCCTGATTTTTAGCCCAATAAAAAGCATCCGCTTTTATATTGTCCGCATTAGTTCCGCTAACAGCCAGCGCCACAACATTGTACTCCTGTTTTAAAAATTTTGCATAATATAATGCTCCATCTACCGCATAAACACTTGGTCTGTTAAATTTTTCACTGCAATGCTTTTTAACTGTATTTTTACATTCAACAACAATAACAGTATTTATATCATCATTAAAAGTAATTACATATTCTGGCTTTGCTTTACCCTTTCCGCCTTTAGAAAAATCTTCCAAATCACATTCCCTGGGTTTTCCTCCTGCTTTTTTCAGAAGCTGTTCTATTTTATCAACACTTGAAACATCACCTTGCGGAAAAACATAACCAAACTTATTTTCTCCAACAACACATTTCATTTCCCTTAATGTTATACTTTCTGTATATTGTTCAACAGCCATTATGTTTTCCTCCGTTTACCTGTTTATAACATATCATCATTGCAAACATTTGTTCTAATTTAATTATACTATTTCATCCTCCAAAGTCAAGATAAAAACCGCTATTTTTTTAATTTTCAAGCTTAACATAAACTTATTTATATTTCCCCCTCAGCATCATTTTAACCGTACTTAACGCCTCGTTAAGACCTTCCATATCAATATTGGAATAATTAAGTATAAACTGATGTCTGTCTTCAAAATACGGTGTATGGTAAAAAGAGGTCAGGGCATTAAGTCGGATTTTTTTATCCATAAGCCGTTTTTCCAAATCTCTATCTTTAAGTTTGGTACTAAACTCTAAAAGGAAATGAAGTCCCGAGTCATTTTCAATAACTTTACATTCGCTTTCGTCAAAACAGGAATTAATACACTCCAGTATCTTCTGTCTTTTCCGCACATAATAAAGCCTCATTCTATTTATATGTTTTTCAAAATACCCCTGCTTTATAAATTCAGCCAGCGTATATTGCTCAAATGTTGGAACCGTACATGAATAAAACGATAATTTCTCATAAAAATGTTCCGCAAGATGCCCGGGTAATACCATATAACTTATTCGTATTGCGGGCGTAAGCGATTTTGAAAAAGTATTCATATATATCACCCTGCCACACGCATCAATACTCTGAAGCGTTGGAACCGGTCTTCCGTTAAGCCTGAATTCACTGTCATAATCGTCCTCTATAATATATCTTCCTTCTTCTTTATTTGCCCATGCAAGTATTTCATATCTCCTGCTTACCGGCATGGTAATGCCCGTCGGAAAATGATGTGTCGGACTTATATGGGCGATATCTGCTTTCACCATTGAAAGCTCGTCTACACAAACTCCTTTTTCGTCCATATTGGCATATCTGCATTCTATACCGTTACTGTTATATATCTGGGCAATTTTTTTATATCCGGGATTCTCCACGCAATATATTTTATCCTTACCAAACAGCTTAATTAAAAGCTCATAAAGGTATTCGGTACCTGCTCCGACTATAATCTGAGCCGGCTCTACATTCATTCCTCGAAAAGAAGCCAGATGACCTGCAATGGCTTCACGCAGCAATAAAACTCCCCTGTACGACGGAACTTTCAATAGCTCGCTCTTATTATAAGACATATTTTCACGCATAAGTTTGGCCCATATTGAAAACGGAAAGTTCTCGGGATTCGTATAATTGGATGAAAAATCATATATTTTCTCCGTTTCCAAATCCGGTTCTTTTATGTCATGCTGAATCAAAACCGGTTTTTTAATATTTACCATCTGTGATATTTCAGAAACATAATATCCCTTTTTTGGTATGGCATATATATATCCTTCCCCCATCAACTGGTCATAAGCGTTTTCAACAGTAATGGTACTAATACCAAGATTTTTTGCCAGAGTCCTTTTTGACGGCATCTTTTCATTTATTCCCAATTTTCCGCTGTTAATATCAGCTTTTATACATTTATAAAGATGTTTATACAGAGCTCCTTCTACATTTGTAAAGTCATATGTAAGCATTTTTATCCCCTTTTCATCAAATATTTTCATCAAATATTGGCATGTAAAATATAATGAATGTGAATATTTTTTTATATCCAGTTTAGGTATATCATACAAATATCAAAAATGCAAGATAAGGAGTAAAAATTTATGGAAACGACACAAATAACATTAAACAGAGGACTGGCACAAATGTTAAAAGGCGGAGTTATTATGGATGTTACCACACCCGCTCAGGCAAAAATTGCAGAAGAAGCAGGAGCATGCGCAGTCATGGCGCTTGAAAGAATACCTGCGGATATAAGGGCTGCCGGCGGCGTATCACGCATGAGCGACCCGAAAATGATTAAAGAAATACAAAACGCCGTAAGTATACCTGTAATGGCAAAATGCCGCATCGGACATTTTGCGGAAGCACAGGTTTTAGAAGCTGTTGGAATTGATTATATCGACGAATCTGAAGTATTATCTCCTGCAGACGATGTATACCATATAGATAAAAATGAATTTAAAGTTCCTTTTGTATGCGGGGCAAGAAATCTTGGCGAAGCGCTCCGCAGAATCAACGAAGGCGCTTCAATGATTCGTACAAAGGGTGAACCGGGAACCGGCGATATAATACAGGCCGTACGCCATATGAGAAAAATGAATTCTGAAATCGCACGTGTTGCTTCCATGCGGAAAGACGAATTGTTTGAAGCCGCCAAAGAACTTCAGGTCCCATATGAACTTGTATTATACGTACATGATAACAAAAAACTTCCTGTAGTTAATTTTGCTGCCGGCGGTATCGCAACTCCTGCCGACGCCTCGCTTATGATGCAGCTTGGAGCTGAAGGCGTATTTGTCGGTTCAGGAATATTCAAATCAGGAAATCCCGAAAAAAGGGCTGCAGCTATCGTTCAGTCTGTAACAAACTACACGGACGCCAAACTTATAGCAAAACTATCGGAAGACCTTGGTGAAGCCATGGTAGGAATAAACGAGCAGGAAATTGAACTTATTATGGAAGAAAGAGGTAAATGATACATGAATATTGGAGTATTGTGTATTCAGGGCGCATTTGCCGAGCATATCACAATCTTTAAAACACTTGGCATAAATTGTACGGAACTAAGAAAGAAATCGGATATAACCGATTTGGACGGATTGGTTCTTCCGGGAGGAGAAAGCACTGTTCAGGGAAAACTGCTGCAGGAACTGGATATGCTTGAACCTTTAAAAGAAAAAATCATAAACGGACTGCCTGTCTTCGCTACGTGCGCAGGTCTTATACTTTTGTCAGAAGAACTTACAAATGATAAAAACGTATACTTTGGTACTCTCCCAATATGCACACGGCGCAATGCCTACGGCAGACAAATTGACAGCTTCTGTAAAACTACAGATTTTAAAGGCATCGGCAGTTTTTCAGCGACATTTATAAGAGCCCCCTATATCGAAAAAACCGGAAACGGAGTGGAAATACTTGCAAAAACCGATGGTAAAATCACGGCGGTAAAATACCGTAACCAGCTTGGTCTTGCCTTCCACCCCGAACTTGGTAATGATTTTCGTATACACAAATATTTTATTGATATAATAAACGAAAATACCCGGAATAATATCCATTATTAAATTTTATCAGTCTGTTAAATACATTTCCCGACATTAAGCTGTCCAGATATTCCCATGGAACGGATACCGGACAGCTTTTATATTTAACTTTATAATTTTTTGCCATAATATCGGTTATTGTTTCATATATCAGCTCATTTGTCCGTTCCGTATAATGAAGACCGTCAATAGTTGCAAAGCCCTCTTTTTTCATTACAGAATATGTATCTGCATAATACACATTTTTCTTTTCATTTTTATCCGCAAACTTTTTCAAACTGCTGTTAAAATACGGTATGCTCCTGTATTTCGCAGTCATCCTTCCGTTAACGGGATTGACCGACATAAGATACAGCGTGCATTTTTTCCATTTTGTCCTGATAAGCTGTGTGTATTTACTGATATATGTATCAATATTCCAAAGGTCATTGACTCCCCATGCCGATACAATTACCCATTCGTCTATATAATCTTCTTTTTCCATAATCGTACTTATCTGTTCAAGTCCTTCTTTCACAAACCAGCTATAACCCATACCGCTTTTACATACAACCCATGTATCACAAAGCTTGTCCATCCCAATAGTCAGGTTAAGCCTTCTTATTCTTGAATCACCGGTAAATATATAACCGGTACGGACTTCTTCCCAGTACGGCGGAACTATTACCGCTTCTTTACTTTTCTTTGCATATACTTCACCGGACGCGGATAAAAACAAAATAATAACTGAAATTACCAATAATAAAACACGTTTCATGATACAAGCTCAAACGAAGCCAGGCTTACAGAACCCTGCCCGGTATATTTTATATATATGGCATTTATCCCATCCGGAATAGCGATATCTGACGAATAACTCTCCCATACATTAGTATATTTTACAGGCAGTACGGCAAGCACATCTCCATCTATTTCAGTCATTATTTCAAAAGCTCCGCTTCCATATCCTCTGGCTTTCAGTATAATTGAACGAATCCCTTTACAGTCAAAATATTTAAATCCTGCGGTTGCTCCGTCTTTCATGTTGCATATATATCCCTGTTCCTCGTCACCGTCGCGTCCGTCCTGGGTTATTTTCGGAAACTGCGCTCCCATCCATTCCCATCCGGTATATACGGATTCCTCATTACAGAACAGATTACATGCAATATATGCCGGATATTCTCCCGTTCCGCGAAGCGGTCCTCCGTTAGCGCCGCAGGACGTCATCTCAACCTGCGGTATCGTTCCGTCATCCAATATACGTATTTCCTCTATGCAATCCTGTCTGCTGAAATTAGAACCGTTTGTATGCCTGTGATAAAATACATACCACTTATCTTTTATCTGTACTATACTGCCGTGGTTATTTCCGCCATAATAAGCCGGCATATCCGCCCTCTTATATGTATCTATATTCATATCGTTATTGGCAATTATAGTTCCACGGTACACAAAATCCTTTACAGGCGACTTGCTTGTAGCATAGCAAAGTTCATACATGAGTATCGAAGAATATATAAAATAATACGTATCTCCTACTTTCCTTATTGACGATGCTTCAAAAAACGCATGTTTTTTATATTCGGAGTCTTCTGCATAAGGAGCGCTTGCAAGTATCGTAACCGATTCTTTACGTATCGTAAGCATGTCTTTATCAAGTACCGTAACTCTCGTTCCGCTTCTTGATTTATCCCCTGCACTGCAAAATCCTCCATACAGATACGTAACATCGCCTTCCGTAAGTACGGCAGGATCAAATTGAGGTTCATCACCTTCACGCTCTCCAAGTCTTATTCCGTCCTCATGATGAACATATCCGTAAAATTCATATTTTCCCGCCGGAGTGTCGCATACTGCAACCGATACTATCTGCTGTTTATCAAGACAATAGTAAAGATAATATCTTCCGTCAGGTCCTTTAGTTACATCAGGCGCATACAGACACGCTTTCCCCTCCCTGTTAAGAGGATCATCCGTCGCTTTATATATTACGCCTTCATATCTCCAGTCTGCCAGATTATCTACCGGCGCTGAATAGCATACGTAATCATTGAGGCAGTACATCTGCGAATTAAATCTGTCATGAGAACCATATGAGTATACTCTGCCGTCAAACACATACGGCTCACAGTCAGGTGTGTATTCCCAAGATGGAAGATACGGGTTAAAAGCCTGTTTATCCATAAATAATCTCCTTATTTTATCTGTTTTTTAATAATTTTGCTCCACTTTCCGCATATTTTCTTAGTTTTATCCTTCTTATATGCGCATACCCTTACAAAATACTTTCCTTTTGCAAGTTTTACGGAACACGACGATTTATTTTTTTTCTTAATAACAACCTTTTTTTTGATTTTCTCAAATTTCTTTTCCTTTGATACCTGGATGATGTATCCGTAAACCTTCTTTTGCTTTTTCCAGGTAATGATAAGCTTCCTGCCTTTTACTTTAACTTTCTTTATAACCGCTTTTTTAGGCTTTGACGTTTTTGCTGTTTTGTCTGCCGCTCCGTTTCCGGTCTGCAAAACATTTGAAATACTGCTGCCGCTGTCCTGAGTTTTCTGTATATCTTTATCTGTATTATCTTTAACAGGTACATAGTATCTGTTATATTCATTTGAAAGTTCGGTAAGGTCAATTAAAGGAAGTTCCTTATCCGTATCCGCATCCTTACTTCCGTCCGGACTTTCCGGAATTTCCGCGCGTTCATTCCATATATTGCTTATGCCGTAGTCATTTACCGCAACTACCGCAAAATAATACTTATATCCGTTAAGAAGTCCTGATACCGTATATTCCGTATCGGTAACATCCTTTATTACATGCGTATATTCCCCGGGTTTTCTTCCATATAATATACAATACTTATCTGCTCCTTTTGACTCCCTGAATTTTAACGTAATACTGTTATTTCCGGGAATTTCCGCATATAAAAGCGGTGAAGCAGGAGTATTTTTAACCGTAAACGAATATATTTTACTATCTGTTTCCTTACTGTATTCTTTATCTTTTGTATATGCAGTAACGGTCCAGTAGTATGTAGTTCCCGGCATAAGTATATCCGGTTCAACCGTATATTTGTTATATATCATATTAGGTCTTTCAATTACAGGGTCTGACATATCGGGATTTTCCGATACGACAAGTTTATAAAAAAATGTATTTGCGGATGCTTCCCATATAAGCTCTGTTCTTTCATCTGTATCCGTCTGTTTATCAGACGGGTATATAAGCGCAAAGTCTGCCGGTTCATCTCCATAAGCTTTTGTCGTAAAACTGTGCAGCGGACCATTCATAGGCCTTTCTCCCGCGGCATTTTGTGCATATACTATCCAATAATATTTCGTGTTATATTCAAGCTTATTATTAATTCTGTAGTATCCCTGTGAACTATCGCCAAACTGACCTGTTCCCCTGACTGTTTCTATGCCTTCTACGTCTACAACCGGCTCTGAAAAATCAGCATTTTCCGACACAATAACATGATAAGAATCAGCATTATATGCCACAGACCATTTAAGTTCAGTATTTATATCTTCATTTACCGCTCCTACCGACGGCATATATGGTCCAAACTGACCCGCAACATCTGTATTATCCTTAACCAAAAATGAATATTTTGTACCTGAAACAAACGACGTTTCTCCATTTTTATTTTTAGCTGTAACCGTCCAGTAATATCTCTCATCAATATTAAGAGGACTTTGTATTTTATATGACTGTCCTGTAATATTTTTCTCATCTATTACCGGCTCTGACATATCGGGATTTTTCGATACAACTAACGTATATGAATCAGCTCCCTGTGATTTGCTCCAGGTAAGCTTGGGAGTGCTTACCGCCGCCTGGCCGTCATCCGGGGCAAGCGGTACAAATAGTCCCGGTTTTGCTCCTGCATCCTTAACATCCACAAACCATGTTTCTTCTGCCGCTACATTATTTATCATAAATTCAAGCGTTCCATTCTCATATGAATATGACGTTATATCTCCCTGATACGAAAGCCCCTCGTTTTCACTATCGACAATCTTATACGTATTAATCGTAAAATCCGAATCCGACAGATTAACATTATCAAGTTTTATATTTATAGCTCCATCGCAGTTATTTTTTACGGCAATTATCTTAATATTATCTTCATCCACACTTACAGCCCCGGTAAAATCTTCACCGGCATTTTCAGTATGTACCTGCGCATAACTTCCCGACATCTGCGCAAATGTATAATATACCCACCAGGTCTTTCTTCTTTGCGCATTGTTCTCCTCCCTGACATTTGTTGTAAGAAGGTCGCTCATTCCATTCCAGTTATTGCTTTCAAGACATCCTTTAATATTATAATCGACACCCGTACGGATAACATTGGCCATGCTTCTTGCCCAGTCGGCAGGATTAGTTGAACCGGCATTATTCTCCTCCCAGATAATATATTTACCGTTTGCTTCAGGATATTTTTCCTGCAAATCAGCTATATTATCATGCCACTCTTTAAGCTGGCTGTAAGAAGCATATGTATTACTCGTCCAGAACTCATGCCAGGATGGACCTTCAAGGCTCATACGGTTTTCAGATACATATGGTATATAAAAATCGGGTATTCCCGAATATCCTACAGCTCCCGGACCCACTGCCGGTATAGCATCCGGATAAACTTCCCTTAACGCTTCCCAGCATACTTTAAAGGTTTCTTCCGTTCCCGTCCAATACTCATTAGTCAAATCCGCAAAATCGGGTTTTGCTCCGTTATCCTTCATATATTGCAGAACGTCTTTTATATACTGTTTAAAATCTTTAAGCTGCTGTTCAGTCTTAAAATTTTTATTTTCAGTTGAATCCGTAGGCCCTCCGCTTGCAGTTGCCCAGGAGGGATTATGTCCTAACAGCATATAGTATTTTAACCCTGCATTTTTTGCCCTTGTATATGCTTCAAGCTGTCTTTGAAGAATACTTCCTTCATATTGATAATAACTTCCGTCCATATCTCCTATTGCCTGAAAGTTCTGCGCCGGTATAGTTTCCCTGTTTATTACCGGTCCAAGAAGCGTAAGTCTGCTGTCAGGTATATCATAATTTGGCGTAAGTATATAACCAAACATGCTGTTATCCACTTTACGCATTATATTGCCGCAATCCGCCGTAAGCAGCGGATTTGCAACAACCGTAACTTTTATTGTCGCCGAAAAACTTTCATATCTTACCGTAACAGTGGCATCGCCTGCCTTAACTCCTGTGATTTTTCCGTCTGCTGCCGATACTATATCCGGGTTGTCCGATAACACTTCAAAATTATCTGCCTGTTCCGTCCATATTCCGTTTGAATCCACAAGATACGCCTTAACAGGCTGAGCATATCCTACGCTAAGAGTACAATTATCAGATTCAACTGCAAGTGCATTTATAACGGGATTATCGGAATATTTCCATACCGATATCTTATCAAGATTAATACAGTCATCATTATTATTATCCGTCGTATTTTTAACCGTTAACGAATTGCTTCCCTTATTAAGCTCTGTTTTTATTATTTTTTCTTCCCAGGTGTCCCATGATGCATCCGTTCCCTCAAAAACAATATTTGAAGTATTTCCGTTTGTAACAAGACCCATAGTCCTGTTCTTAGCCCATCCTCCGACATCTCCTGCAGAATACCTGAAATCAATATAATATTCTCCCTGCTCGTCTGCATCTATATTAAATGTAACCGCGCCCGAACCATTATTATCATATCCGGCTACAAATCCGGCTCCCGTGTAACCGGTATGGTCAGAAGCTTTTCTTGTACCTCCAAGCAGCGCGGCGTCCTCCGCCTGATATACCTTTGCCATCGGATGCGCCGTAACCGGTTCCTTATAAACAGCGTATGCTTTTTTCATACCTGCCGTCGCACAGAGAAGGGCAACTAACGCCAATATTATCATACTGCTTTTGAAAATCTTATTCTTCATGGTAAACACCTCATGTAAAATTTCAGCAAACACTATTATTTAAAACACATCAACTACCGGCTCGCCATCATCATCAAACCATATTCCCCTGACAGCCGTACAACGCGGGGCGTCCCTTAAAGCTGTCTTGGCATGGTATACTATATAGACATTGCCGTTATCGTCCGTAAAAAACGAATTGTGTCCCGGTCCATATTCTCCCCTTACCGTATAAGACGTATGAATTGGAGTTGGTTTCTTATACCAGCACATCGGATTCAGCAAATCATCATTTTCATCTGCTATAAGAAGTCCTACCGCATATGAATCGCCGCCTGCTGAGCCGCCTGAAAAGGCAAGATATACTTTACCGTCCCGCTTTAACGCAAACGGTCCTTCATTGTTAATCGTACCTTCCGTATTTTCCCAACCCCACAATGGTCTTGATAACAGAACCGGCTCGCTTGTAAGCACATGCGGACTGTGCATATCCGTAGTAGCGATATATAACATTGAACCGGTATCTTTATCAGAGAATATATGCTCTCTGTAAGACCATACAAGGTATGATATTCCTCCTGCCTCAAAATACGTCATATCAAGCGTAATTCCCTTATCTGCAAGATTACTTCCATCCTGCCTTAATACTCTCACAGGGCGCTCCCAGTCAGCCGGATTACTTATACGGCCTCCTTTTTTGAGCTTCATCATATGACACTGCGGATTAAAATAATCAGGACTTACCGCAAATAATATATATATATCATCACCTATTTTATGAAGCTCCGGAGCCCAGAAAGTCTGTATGAATTTATGCTCATTATCGACATCCAGTATCAGTATCGGCTCCGCATCTTCAAAAAGTCCCTCTACAGTATCGCTTTCACGCACATATATCCCGATATCGTTCGTATTATCGTTTGTAGCTATAAAATAATATTTATTATCCCATTTGAATATCTGGGGGTCTGCCCACCCTGTAGCGAGTGTAAATTTAAATTTCATCGCCTCAGGGCTCATCATGCTTTTTTCCTGCGGCATAAGTTTCTTACGGAGCCTGTATGCCACATTATCAGATATGACGACGGTATCATTCACCAAAATCTCCGACATGCCTTTATACACAGGCGCCGTCATATTATGCGGTGCATACAGGTCCGTAAAATAATTTTCAAATGTATTTTTGTCACTGTCCTGCCAGATTGCTTCATAACGTCCCAATTGTCCGTTATAAACACAGCTTATTTTATCTATACACACGTCTGCGCCAAGATAAAGCATATTCATTTCACCATAATTCACAAAATCATCCGTAATCCAGAAGGCTGCCGAACCTTTTGTTTCATCATCATAACCTTTTTCATTGTCACATAAAGGCGCCATAACCGCATACTTTCCATCTGCTGTTTCAAATACGCATGGATTTTTAAGACCTTTACAGCTTATTGTATTTTTATTCGTAATTGAACCCTTTGCAAATAATATTCCATAATCGTTGTTAAGCGGAATATATTCTCCATTTTCATAACTCAAAGCTATATGCACACTGTTGGCCAAATCAATGCTGTAGCCTTCCAAATCCGGTTTTCTTGTATATACTTTAAGCCGTGTTTCTGACATTTTTATATCCTCCCGTTTATATTACTGCGCCTGTCCCCTGTACTGTCTTGTTATATCTGACACATGTGAAGGAATACCTGATTCTTCATCAGTAACAGTATATGGCACTATTGTATATGAATAATTGTACTTCTGTCTTGCGGACAACTGATATGCCGAAAGCGTATCCGGTCCGCAGCTTGCATTTCCTGCACCCTCTGAACCATAATTTACTGAAAGTATGGTTTCATCAAGTTTATTTAACTGATACGGATGCCTTGCCCTGTCCATATCATCATCTTTGAAATGAAGCGCAGACGCTTCAAAATCATTACCTGCAATGGCAACTGCCGATTTGCTTCCGCTGTTCGTTACAGTTATCCATTTAAGTCCGGTAAGCGTACCCGTATCCTGGGTATCAAGATATGGATAGAACATATCGTCAACTGTAGATTTATATGAACCAACCATCTCTCCGCTGCATCTGTCTTTCATTGTTTCAACAGGTCCCCTTCCAAGCCAGTATACATTTTCATATCCTGCCGGAAGAACCATCTCTGTTCCTACGCGGAGAAGTCTTCTTTTACTTAATGAGCCTGTATAACCAGTAGGGTCAAATTCTATATCAATTGTTATAGCTCCGCTTCCGTCAATTGTATAAACCATTTTCTGGGTTACGCCGTTTGCCCTGCTGAATTTCAGGTTTGTTGTTATTACATTCTGACCCGCGCTGTTTTTGGATGCGCTTATACTGTCTACAGAAGCCGAATCCCCAACATTCTGCCATACGCCGTCATAATTTCTGTCGTTATTAAGCCTTGCCCTCCAGAAATTAGGCTGAGGTCCTGTAGTAAGTACGACTTCATCATTATATTTATATTCCTCAAGTATTCCGCTCTTTTTATTTACCTTAAAGCTGAAGTTTTCTCCGTCTACATAATAATATGCGGAATCGTCAGTTACATTTACGGCATTTCCTGACACCTCTCTTGTAACTTTTGTATCTATATCCGATATATCAAACTGTTCATGCGCAATTTCATGACCTGCCGGAATAATAACAACATCCTGTCCGTCAAGCTTGCCTTTCATCTCCTGTTTCGTCTTTACACGTATATTAAGATAATAACTGCTTCCCGGTTTAAGAGTCTGCGGAAGGAATTTCCTGTATTCAACATTCAAATTGCCGGTCGAGCGTGCGGCAACATCACAATCTGAATATACTTCCGTTCCAAGACATGTATCATCTTCATACACCTCTGCTACAACATCATACTTATTGAGATTATCGAAACTTGATTCGTTATATACAACTATATTTTCACTGTCCAAATCTTCTTTGCTCGTCCTGTCAAACCAGAAATTCTGATATCTGTATTTTACTTCATACAGTTCAGGCTGAACATCTCTGTCCGGCGATACAAGACCGTTTACACAGAACGAACCGTCATTCGGGTTATCTCCGCTGTCTCCGCCATATGCAAAGAACATACCGTCATTTTCTGATGCATAAAGATTTTCATGCGCATTATCTTCAGCATAATAATCATAAGCATTTCCTACCCTGTCAAGCGAAAGAAGCCTTGACTGGTCAACCCAGTCCCATATAAATCCTCCGAGCATATTGTCTGAGCTTCTTATTGCATCCCAGTACTCTTTAATATTTCCTACGGCATTACCCATGGCATGGTCATACTCGCATATTACATACGGCATGGTTTCATTAGTCTTGCCCCTTACACCATCAACCGAAGGATACATATTACTGCTCATGTCAACGCCGTTTGCATCTCCTGAACTCTCGCTGTGAACCGGCCTTGTAGGGTCATTATCTTTAAAATACCATATAAGGTCATAGAACATTCCGTCAGCATAATTTGCATCGCCGGAATAATAGCTTTCATTTCCGGTTGACCACATAATTATGGCAGTCCTGTTTTTCAGCCTCTCAAATGTAGTTATAGTCCTGTCCATAAGCATATTCTTGAAATGAATCTGTTTGTCAGCCTGATTCTGAATGGCATGTGATTCTATATTGGTCTCCGCCATCATATAAAGTCCGTATTTATCACACAGATAATACAGATATTCGTCATTGCTGTAGTGCGATGTACGTATGGCGTTGAGATTATACTGTTTCATAGTCTTTACATCTTCAAGATACACCTCATGCGGTACATACTTGCCATATACAGGGTCTGTATCATGTCTGTTCGTTCCCTTCAGATAAAACGGCTGTCCGTTAAGAAGCATCTGCTGATAATCATTCTTACCCGTTATACGGTTTCCATTTTCATCAACTTCTGTGCTTGTAAATTCCATCTCCCTGAATCCAAGTCCCTGTGAAAGAAATTCCATCCATGCGCCTGTTTTCTTATGATAAAGGTTAAGTACCATAACATACATGTTAGGATTTTCACATGACCACAGCTTTGGCGCTTTTACAGTTATAGATGAATCCGCAACTTCTGTTATTGTACGTCCGCCATCATCTGTTCCCGCCGGTATTGCAGGCAAATCTATATTATAGCCGTCTACAAATACGGTTCCGTCCTCGTTATATATTTTAACATCAATGGCATACTCTCCTGCCGCTATATCAGACGTACTGTAATTGGCAATCTGCAAATCACTTATTTTCAGTTCTGCATCCTCATACCAGTCATCCAAATCTGTCTGTACAAAATAGTCTTCTATATGTACAAGTGGGGTTGCATACAGATAAACATCTCTGAATATTCCTCCGTCATAGAAGAAATCCTGTCCCTCAAACCATGTGCCGTCGCAGAATTTAAGCACTTTCACAGCAAGCAGGTTATCCTCTGTGGTACTTATGCTGCCGTCAGCATTTTTCTTGAGATAATCTGTAATATCAAAGCTGTGCGGGCTGTATGAATCCTCGCTGTAACCTACCTCTTTTCCGTTTACATAAAGATAGAAGCATGACTCAACGCCCTGAAAACTTATATTAACTCTTTCGTCTGCGTCAGAAAGTCCTTTATTAACCTTAAAGGTCTTCCTATACAGACCTACAGGGTTATAATTTACCGGACATTTTGGAGACGTAACATTTGTATCGTATTTTGACTGCCATGGCATCTGAACATTGGCATATATGGAAAAGTCAAATCCGTAATGCTCCCAGCTTGAAGGAAGCGTAAGGTCATATGCCCAGTCGCCCTGTTCACTGTAGTCTTCCTCGTAAAAATTATAATACATGTCCCCTTCCGCTTCTTCCGGATTCTGTACCACCGTCAAAGACCAATCGGAAACCGAAGGATCATTTCCTGTAAGAAACTGTACGTATTCTGAAGATTCTTTTGAATAATCCCTTGCACCCTTGATTGCATTTTCAGCGGTATCGTATGAAACTGCCGAACCGGACGTTACAGAAGCATCTTTTCTGTTAATCTGATATACCTCGGCTGCTTTTACGTCATTTCCGTCTACATCAGTATACTCATTTCCCGTCCATTCCTGATTAGTAAACTTTTCTGCTTTATTTACACTTGCATCGGTAATTGAATTAAGCGGCGGCCTTGGAACTCTCGTAGCCTGTGGCGCAGGTGAGTTCTCCGGCTGTATAACAGAATCAGGATTTACATTCGGCTGATTATTCTGATTATTATCGGTAGTATTGTTATCTACCGCCTTCTTTGACACCTTCACCTTGCATGTAAGCTTTTTGGTCTTTGTCTTTGACTTTGCCGAAACCTTATACTTAACTGTAGCCGTCACCTTTGCAGTACCTGTCTTCACAGCTTTTACTTTAATGGATGTACCTGTCTTTTTACTAAGCTTTATACACTTCTTTCCTGCCTTCCAGGACACCTTTACAAGTTTCTTTACGCCGTTTTTCTTTACTTTAAGCTTTTTCACATCCCCAACGGCAATCTTTACTGTCTTTTTCACATTAAGCTTAGGTACTTTTTTTGACTTTGCAGCCATGCTTACGCTTCCGGTGGATATAACCATACATGCAATAAGCATACCTGCCGTAATTCTTTTAAATACTTTTTTCATAACAAACCCCTCTCTTATTTATTTTGCTTCCTTTACATTTGAATACTTACTCTTAATACCCGCGCCGTCCTGCTTTTTAAATGCGCAGACTTTATAGTAGTATTTAACATTCTTTTTAATTTTCTTTTTATCAACATATGTAACGGTCTTTCGCTTATTAATCTTTTTAACCGTCTTATAACCTTTCTTCTTTTTAACAGAACGCTTTATAATATATCCGTCTGCTTTCGCTACCTTGCTCCATTTAAGTTTTATTTTATTTCCCATACGCTTACAGGTCTTCAACTTAGGCGCTTTGAGCGTTACCTTTGTTTCTTTTGCAACTGCTTTATCTGACGTTTCCGTCCCTGTATTTCCCGTAACCGCAGGCTGTACCGTATTTCCCGGATTATTATTTTCATTATCCTGCGGTATTATTTCTGCCGCTGCATTTACCGTATAAGAAGCTTTTTTCTTACTTCCGTCACACGCCTTTGCGGTAATTACCGAACTTCCTTCTGAAACTGCCGTAACCTCGCCCGTTACCGCGTTTACCTTTACCGCTTTTTCATTACTGCTTACATATTTCACTTCTTTATAATCTGCATTATCCGGAAGAATCTTTACAGACTGAGTATATGTTTCCCCTACTTTCAGCGAAATCTCCGGTTTTTCAAATGACAGTTCGTTTACTGTTACCGGAATATGTCCTATCGGCATTATCGCATCCAGTACAAATGTACCTGACTTTAAGGTTACTTTTACTGTGTGCGAAGAATTTCCAAGTCCTGAAATAATGTATGACGAGCAGTGGTTATTGCTTTTGGCTGTACCTGCTCCCTCTGAAACAACCTCTCCGTCAACCTCTACGTCAATAACAGCCTCGCTGTCATTCTTTCCTATAAGCGAGAATCCGTCTCCCGACATATCAAATGTAAACGATGCTCCTGCCGAAGATGACCTGCTTGTCGAACGATACCAGTCGTTACTGCTTCCGTTAGCGGCTATATCCCATTTACCGCTGTATGACACATTGTCCGATGCGTTATCAATAATAGCGCTTCCGTACGGAATAACATCTATATCTGCATCGCCATCTTCTTTTTCCAGTTTTTCTATCCTTAAATCATCGAAATATACTTCATTCCAGTCTGAAAACAATCTCACGCGTCCAAAAAGCTCTGCGTTGTCATCTTCATATTCATATACCGCCGTGCCATCTATGTAAGCCGTTATTTTATTTCCCCTGCCGGTCAGTGCAAGCCTGTATTCTCCATTTCCATCTACAGACCCTGCTGCGAGCCTTGTTCCGCATTTTTTCAACTCCCAGTCTCCCCCGTTTGTTATCTGAAGACTGTAGCCGCTTCCCGAATATGCCAGTCCCGTCTGCTCCCTTATTATAATTCCGGCATAACCGTCTCCGGGAACATCTACTGTAACGGCTGCATTATAATTCATCCACCTGTAATCGCCTACGACAGTGCTTGGCGTATTTACACGCCACTGGCTTATCTCTGATGTAAGTCCCTGTACAAGCCTTCCGTCTTCCACATAAAATGCTCCCGAGTAATCAACCATATACCTAGGTTCATTACCTCTTTCAGAAAGATATTTACTGTCATAGGAAGCATACTTAAAATCATCCGCATATAACACATTATCCGATGAATCCTGCGCATCTCCTGCCGCATTTGTATCAAGCACAGGATTATACGATTCTTCCGGAAGCCTTTCCGTATACTCTGCTTTTCCGTTACATTCAAGCGTCGTAACAGTTACAATTGAAAACGGCTCTACATCCACATAATAATAACCGCCTTCTTTTTCCACCTTGCCTTTATACTGCATATAACTGTCCGTGCATGATTCCCATCTTTCAAGCGCCGCATCATCTTCTATATCCATATTCTTTACCGACAACGCATAACTTAAACTCTTAGGACTGTTATTAACGATTATAGTTGAAAAATCCTTTCCGTCCGGTGAAGCAAGCGTCATATAACTCGGCTCGCCTGATTCATTTGTAAGATGCTCCGTTCCTGAAGAATTATTATACGAAGCCTCAGCGATATATCTCCATATTCCAGCCGTATTCGTACTATTTTCCCATCCTGTTTTTGCAAATTTTGAAAAATGTTCAAGCAGATATATAGCTTCATCAAAATGAATATGTCCCGACCACGGCTCACGCGCACTTAAAAGTTCCTTGTGGTCAAACTCTGAGCCTTCATAGAAAGAGCCTATAGCCGGTTGGAAAATATAATGCGTCTTCCTTGAATACACCGCGCTCTTTATCATACAGTCGCACATTGCTAAAGGACTCTGATAACCCCCTATCGTACCTGCGCCATATGCTACATTTTTATTTTCCTGATATTCGGTATAACTGAAACTTGCGCAGCCTTCGCTGTACCATACCTCTTTATCATCATTGTCAGCCATATTTACGTAGTCGCCTGTCGTTGTGGCAGTTCCCGTAGTATAGTGGAAACCTATTGCATCCACTGCGTCATAAAGTTCTCCGTCTTTTCTCATGGCCGGAACAATATTTAATGATATATATTCGTCCGAAGCTATGATTTTAATATTGTGATAAGCTTCTATCGCCTTATCGTCCATATATTCAGGAAAATCATCCTCATTTGTCAGACGGTTTCTGAACCACTTGATAAAATCACCATCCGGCGAACCTGTTTCATTTTTATCCGGATTAACATAATCAAGGATATATCCATACTTTTCATACGCATCGAATATTGTTTCACGATACCACTTGTATACCGCTTCATATCCTTTCTGCGTCCTATCCTGATTCCAGTATCTCTGTACCCACAAAGGCATCTCCCAGCGAAGTATGCTTACCTTTACATTCTTATTGATTTTTTTTGCATCTGCAGCAAGCACAAATCCCGGGCTTCTTGAAGCGTCAGCCTCCTCGTCTTCAAACCTCATTGTACATGAGTCTGCCCCTGTAGAGTTGTTACCGTCATTGCCCATCTCTATTTTTACATGGTTCATGAGGGGATGTTCTCCACCAAACAATACATTAAGTATCTTTTCATATGCCTCCGGCGACTCATATTTGTAATCCAGTAAAAGATTGCTTGTACTATTTGCGCTAAGCACTCCAAATCCTTTGTAAGTAAGTCCGTTTACATTGTCTGCAGCATATGCGACATCATTTCCGTCAATAGTTATTTCCATATTATTATCAACTCCTGACTCCTCTGCATTCACACTTATCGTACTGCAAAGCGGTATGCACAGCGCTGCAATCATAATTCCACAAAAAATTGTTTTTATTTTTCGTATCATAATCACCATATCCTCCATTTTTCTGTATAGATAGAATATATAAAAATTATACTATAATACAAGCTGTTTATCATGATAATTTACGATAAAAACATGAAAATATCTGACATTCTGACATATTAAAATAAATTTATCACTTTGCTGCCTTCCTTTACAAATGCAATAAACTCATCTATCTGCGCAGTTTTAGTAACCCATCTTTTTCCTTCTGTTACTTCTTTTTTATTTACATCTATCCAACGGTCTTCGGGAAGATATACTTCTCTTTCAGTCTGCCCCTCGTTTACAATAGGCGCAAACAGTATATCTTCTCCAAACATATACTGGTCCTCAAGCGTATAACACACTTCATCATCATAATAATCAAAGAACATAGGTCTCATAACAGGCGCTCCCGTTTCCGAAGCTATATCCATATAATGGCATATATAAGGTTTTAACCTCTCCCTTAATTCTACCAGTTCTTTTAATATTTTATAATTTCTTTCGCCAAAGCTCCATATTTCATTGTCGCCGCCGCTTCTTTCCTTAACCTCCGGATACAAATCCACGTGTCCTTTCGGTCTGAGCCTTGAACCATGCAGCCTCATTACCGGCGAAAACACTCCGAACTGCGCCCATCTTATAATAAGTTCCCTGAAATAATCACTTTCCGTATCAGCAAACAAAAATCCGCCTATGTCACTGTTCCACCACGGTATCCCACTCATCGCCATTGATAATCCTGATTTGACGCTCATCCTTAAAGCATCAAATGTCGATACAATATCTCCGTTCCATACAAGCGAGCCAAATTTCTGGCTTCCCGGATATCCTGCACGCGTAAGAAGTATAATATCTTCCTCCCCTTCGGACTTCAGACCGTCGTAAAACATCTTGCTGTAATAATAAGGATACAGCATTGCGCTCTGCGCCCCGTTTCCCGCATACAGTTTGAGATTGGAATACTGCTGCGGGTGTATTTCCGGTTCAGCTTCATCAAGCCAGAAAGTCTTTATTCCTTTTTTATAATAATTTTCCCTGACCTTATCCCATACAAACGGTCCCGTCTTAGGATGCGTCACATCAATAAATGCCTGCTGTCCGTAAAATTCAAACATTCCATACTGTCCGTTCTCAGTGCGGATTATCATATTGGCATCGTTCATTTCACTGTAATTTTCACTGTTTGGATTAATAGTAGGCCATATTGATACTACAGGCTCTATACCCATCTCTTTAAGCTCGTCACACATTGCAGAAGGGTCAGGCCAATACTTAGGGTCAAACTTCCACTCGCCCTGCTCTGTCCAGTGGAAATAATCAATTACAATAGCCGCAAGCGGAATCCCTCTTTTTTTGTATTCCCGCGCTACCGACAAGAGAACATCCTGACTTTCATAGCGCAATCTGCTCTGCCAGAAACCTGCCGCCCATTCCGGAAAATGAGGCGCATATCCCGTCAGGTCACAGTATTTTTTAAGAACCTCCGCCGGAGTATTACCCACATATACAAGATAGTCTGCCTGATATGCACTGTCAGCAACCCACATCGTATGATTATTAGTAGTTTCACACCTTCCCGGCGCAGGATTATTCCAGAAAAATCCATAACCAAGTGAAGAATAGATTACCGGTATAGCCGACTTCGTATTATAATGTTCAAGATTACATGTACTTCCCTTTCTGTCAAAGAAATCTTCCTGTTCCTGCCCAAGTCCGTATATATGCTCACCTTTATTTGCTTCAAAAATTACTTTTATTCTGTAATGGTCGCCTTCAGTATGCACATTCCGGCCTGTATATTCACCCTCAAATTTGGTATTAAGTATTGCCCTGTCATTTCTATAATAACTGATGAGCCCTCCATACCAGGGCTGTCCTGCTTCTATCTTTGCCGATATCATTCCGTTCTTTATCGTAGCGACACTTTCATCACCGCTTATAACACATTCAGAATCATCCGTAGGCGGAAGAAGCGTCCAGTTCTCCTCAAGAAGCTTACTGTTTCTTGTAGAACGGCATCTAAGGCAGTTTTTTCCATACGGCTCTATTACGGTCAGCTCATCACGCCTTTCAAATATAAGCTTATTTTCACATATAGTTATTTTTCCCATGATATTTTCTCCTTTTCTCATGATGTCATATGTGTTTACAAATCTGATTGTGTTTTGTAGCTGTCCTCAGATGTTCGCATATCAACTCAGGCACGCTTCCGCTGCCCTCGCCACGCAACGGTACATAATGTGCCTCTACGCACCACCTAAGTACCGGCGGGCTCGCAGCACCTGCTTATGGTATACAAACACCTTGCGGACTTTACACGATACAACCAGTTATAAAACTGCATATTTAAATTTCATTTGATTTTATAATATAATATGGTAAAAATATTTGCTTTAATTATATTACTTTCTATTTACACTATTTTGATATTGTGTTACTTTAGAGATATTAAAGAAATAAGAAGCGTATATCAGACTGGAGGCGCCCATATGCCGGCTACTACATTTATTGAACCGATTTCCCATAATACTCAGTCAAGGCCTTTTTCCATACACTACACCAAAACACAGCCCGGTCTTAATAATGCACTATATGTACATTATCATTCGGAAATGGAATTTTTTTATCTCGAAAAAGGAGCTTTGGACCTGTACATAGAAGACCATACTTTTCATCTTACCGCAGGTAACGCCGTATTCATACCCCACAACCTTATACACAGCGCAGAACGCATATCTCCTCCGGACGAAGACTGCTGCTTTTACGCTCTTGTATTTTCCGATAAAATGTTAATGGATACACTTCCGAAATACTGCAATATATATATACAGCCCGTTTACCGCAGCCCCCTTGACTGTATTATTCCGCTTTACGGTACAGAAAAGTGGCAGAAAGATGTTATTAACTTATTAAAAGATATATTTGAAAGCAAAAAGTCTGATATAAATGAATGTGAGCTTACCATCCGCGGCAGGCTCCTTATAATATGGCAGTTATTATACAATAACCATATGAAATTTTATAATAATAATTTATCTGACGATAATTCTTTTCCCCAGATACAAAAATGTATCAACTACATTCAGGAAAACTATGCAGAAAATATTTCTTTAGATGAACTTGCAGGGAACGCAGGATTCAGCACGGGACATTTCTGCCGGTTATTTAAGAGCATGACCGGTCTTACGCCGTTTAACTATATCAACCGTATAAAAATAGCTGCCAGTTGCGAACTGCTTCTTAACACAGACAAGAAAATATCAGAAATATCATCACTTTGCGGTTATAACAATATAAGCTATTATAATCGTACCTTTACAAATATAATGAAAGAAACGCCTTCTGAATATAGGAAGAATTATACATTAAAATGAAACAGCAAACCCTTCATACTTTAACCAGTTGTATTCTTGCGCATTGTTTAAATATTTATCCCAATCGCTAAATTCTTTATATCCCATAAATTTATACGGATCTATTGATTCATAATGTCTGTTTTCCGGAATTAATGTAATAACATGATTAGTATTATCTCCCTGTAATTGATAATATTCTTTTGCTACAATATTTGCCAAAATAACTTTTTCATTTTTTAACTCATTGGTTAAATCTAATCTGTCAAATGTTATATATATCTTATCTTTTTCATTTAAAATCTGCCTGAAAGACAGAAAAAAGAAATACATAGCATTTTTAGACTTTTCATATTTTTGAATAAAATGATCAAGCATAGAAATATTAACATCATCATTTACAAACAAAACTGAAATTACTTCATCATGCTTTGGTAAATACAAAGTCGATTTTATATCTAAATCAGCTAACAACAGCGGTAAGTAAAAAAAAAGCCCCTATATTCAAATAATTCTAACCCTCTTTTATACAACATACTTTCTGCCATATTATAATCAAATTTAATATTTTTATATAATAGGGCATTAGAAAGGGCACATAATCCACAATCACTTTTCATTTTTTGATAATTCCAATACCTCATCATTATTACTCCATATAAAAACAAAATTATTCTCAGGCAACAAAATTCCATCTGTATGAACACTAATAGAATTATTATTTTCTACTGTGACTAATTCTTTAGATTTACATGAATGGTAACATTTACAATCCTTTAACAAGTTTGTTTCATATCCTAATGTCAAAGTATATCCATTATGAATACACAATATATCTTCCTGAAAAAAATTTTCCATCTTATTTAATAAAGTTTTGATATTAATTCTAACAACTGTTATTTCTTCATCAGCCGACAATTTAACCTTTTTTTCATACTGTTTATCTAAAACAAACTCCGTAACTTCCTGACTATTAATGCTTATATTTAAATCAAACAACTTCTCTGGTTCAATATCATCTATGCCTTCCGCCAAAACCATAGGAAATACCAACTGTTTATTAAGACCAGATATATCTTTAACTTTTTCAACAACTTTATCATGCTCTTTACTTGCAAAAACATCTAATTCTAAATCCTCATTATGTTGTGGAATCTTAAAAACAATCTTCATATCTGCCAAATAAAAACGTTCATATTCATTGCTATTTTCTATATATATATTAAACTGGAAATCTTTACGTAATATTTTATTATATGTATACAAATAATTGTCAAGAATATTATTATACAATGACTTAGTTATGTCCTCACCCAAATTAACCTGCATAGCTGCACGCATTATTTTTATTTTATATTTAGAGTCAATAAAATCTTTCATTATTTTAGGACTGGTCAGAATGTCATATAATGCATCTTTCAAATGCTTATTATAATTAATATTTATAAGAAAATCAGTAATAAGGGCAGTAGCTAATGACAAAAATATGCTACTAATCAAAATATTATTCTTTTTATTAAAATTAATATATATATACATAAATATTGCAATCAAAAGTAATCTAATAATCTTATCCTGCTTAAACCATTCCCTGTTAATTCCAATATTACTATTCCTTATTCTCTCTCTTCTTCTCTTTCGGTCTTTTTTCTTTCTCAAGCCCTATACCCCCAAACAAATACCTGCTACAATTCTTATCCCATACAAAATCAGATCTTTTTATCATTCTAATCCCATTGTCATAGTTTATTTCTTTCATGTCCATATCCCCCATACTTAATATCGCTCATTTCATTTTATATACAAATAAAATAAGGTTACGTTAGTAACCATTATTATTTAATACATTTATTGTATTTCATTTATTATTTTTTGTCAATACTATTTTTGAATTACGTCAGATAATTTTTTAAATTTTTTTGTAAAAAACTTCACCACCACGCCTGTAAAAAGCGCGGATATAATTGTGCCCTCCCTGGCTCCTACAATTGTAAAATCAAAAAATATAAGCGAGAGAACAATTGCAAGCAAAACACATGCAATATCAAATGCAATTTTTATATTGCCAAATTCTTTTCCTGTTTTATCCGAAATTGCCTTTACAAACGCTTCTCCTGAATTCATTATGACATTTGCTATAACCGCAAGTGATATTCCGAATCCAAGTATTATTATTCCGGAAATTACCATTGCCATCCGTAAAAGATAAGTATTTACCGGTATTGATGACACTATCAACATTCCCAAATCCGTAAACCAGCCAAACAGAAATGACAATGGAACCTGTAAAAGCTGTATAATCTGAAATTCCCTGCCGAGAATTATTATCTGCCCGACAATAAGCACGCAGTTCCATATAATAAGCCATGTTCCCATGGAGACTGAGGCAAACCGGTAACTCATAACATTTGCTACTGAAGAAATCGGCGATACCCCCAGTTCCCCATGTTTTGTAAATGCAACTCCAAGGGCTGCAAAAAACAGGCTTATTATAAATAATATATAGCGTTTTGCAATTTCAGCTTTAGTCATCCAATCCCCCGCATATCAAACACATATGCACATTATCATTTTACTTTTTTAACGGACTTTTTTATAACCTTTACTTTGCTCCATTTACTGTATACGCGCTTTCCTGAAGAATCCAGTTTATACGCACGTACTTTTACAAAGCACTTATTTTTCTTCCATTTCTTAATGACAAACGTTCTCTTTTTACCTGAAAGTTTCTTCTTGTTTTTAGACAGCTTTTTATTGCTTCCAACCTTTATCTGATATCCGTCCGCATTGGATACTTTTTTAATCTTAATAACTGCTTTATTCTTTTTAATACTAACCTTTGCAACTTTTGGAACACTTGGAGCTTCCGCCTTTTCAACTACAGTTGTTGTATTATTTCCCGAAACCGCATTATCTGAATGAGGTACTAAAACAGGAGGCGTCGGCTGCTGTGTTGCTTCCGGCTGCTGTGTCGCTTCCGGCTCTTTTGTTGCTTCAGGCTGCGTGCTCGGTTCCGCAGTCTGTTCAGGTTCAGGTGAAGCCGTTGGCTCAGGAGAAGACGTTGGTTCAGGTTCTTCCTCTGAAAAATCTGCTGTAATTGCAGGATATGTCTTTGTAAAGTCCAAAATAATACCTGTACCTGTATAACTGCATATATAAGCCTCTTTCTGTCCATTAACCAGACCTACTGTATGCGGTCCGTCAGATACAGTAACCTCAAGCAGTCCGTTTTCATCAGTAGTTCCCTTCTTACTTTCACTGTCGTCTATATAATACTCAACTTCCTTATCAGCCGCTATATTTCCGTCTGTATCATGTATTTCAACACAAGCCGTATAATCTTTTGGCGTATACGCATCGCTGCGAACGACAATACGGTTTTCCGTGACAGGCAGTTTCAAAGCCTTTGTTCCATTTTCTGTACGCGCAAGAATAGTATTTTCAAGAAGAACATCCTGTGACCTTCCTTCCGCTATCTGCTTTAATCCCGGGTCTGCAAGCATTGTATAATTATTACCGCCGGAAAACAGATAATCAATTGAACCAAGAATAATCTGACGGCTCTCGTCATTTCTATCCAGAGCTGTATTTTCACCATCCAGATATATAGCTTCTACCTTCTGTCCTGTTTCTTTGTTCGGGTCATATACAAGCGACATACCGCCAATCTGTGGAAATCCTCCGCTTGCCGTCGTACCTGCCATAAGTCCGTCTGCCGTAAGTCCTTTGTTTCCGGAAAGTCCCTGTTCCATTGCTTCATACAAAACCTTTGGTGTAACAACTTTAAATAAAACACCATTTCCAAATGGAAGTACATTTATAATATCGCCTTTGGTAATTACTCCCTTATTAATCGTACTGCGTACTCCGCCGCCATTCTGAAGCGCAACTATCGGAAGATTTTTATATTCCTCAGCCACATTGCCCTCACTTATCATATATTTACCTTCGTCAATCATACTGTCAGCAATAAGATTACCAAGATTTATCTCTGTTACACGGCCTTCTGCTACATTATTCATTGTTCCGCCCCACAAGGTGCTCTCCGTGTCAGCTATCTTCTGCTGTAATAACTCTTTACTGGCATCTTCTATCTCGGCAAGTTTCGCCGCAACGTCAGAATCAGGCGCAACATCTTTGTATTTTCCGTCTTCAGCCTCAAAATCTGCTTCAGGAATAAGTTCCGGCTCTATATCAACATCTTTCGTATCCTGATTATACTTAATCGTCACTTTTCCAACATTTGCAAGCGCCGTACCTGTCTGGCTTATCTGTATACCATTAACAACTTTATTTTCAATAGTATGGCTGTGGGCGTCAATAATTAAATCAAGTTTTCCCTGATATTCACCTGTCATAGCCTCTGCAAGCATATCCGATGTACATGCCGTCCCGTCAATCTCACCTATATGAGCCATACACACAATAATATCCGCGCCTTCTGTTTCCAGCGTATTTATCATTTCTTTTGCCGTAGAAATCTCATCTTCAAAGGTAATTCCTTTAAGTCCCGCAGGGTTGGCAGAAGTTCTTGTTTCCTGAGTCGTAATTCCAAACACGCCTATTTTTACTCCAGCCTTTTCAAACATTGCATACTGTCCGTTGCTCTGCTTCTTCTGCTCACCATAAGTTCCTTTAAGAAGTGCTTCTCCGCCTTTTTTCACATTGGCTCCCAGAATTGGATACTCGGCAAGCGAAAATAGCTTTAAAAGCTGGTCCTGTCCGTAATCAAACTCATGATTTCCCGTACACATGGCGTCATATCCCGCAAGATTCATAAGTTTTATAACGTCTTCACCACTGCTAAGCGTTGCTAACGGCGCTCCCTGAACTGCATCACCGCCATCAAGCAACAGTGAATTTTCCGTAGTTTTTTTCAACGTCGCTACTTTTGCAATACCAATAGCTTCATTCAGATGTCCATGCATATCATTAGTATGATAAATAACAATTTCCTTTACATTCGTTTCTGCTCCTTTAGCTGTCTGTGTAATGAAACTGCCGTTAAGCACAAGGCCCATGATTAACATAGCAGTTACAATACGGTTGATAATTTTTTTCATATTATTCAAGTCCTTCCATATGTAATATTTTTTTGCCAACTTTTATTTTAACACATACACAGCATTTTAAACAATAACCATTTACGGAACGCAAACGACATAAACCTGCTATTTTATCTTAACTTTCTTCACCTTACTCCATTTACCATATACTTTTCTGCCCGAAGCTTTCTTATATGCCCTTACACGTATATAACAGAATTTGCTCTTTTTTACTTTCAGTGAAACAATGGTTGAAGATACATTCTTACTCTTTTTCTTAGCAAATTTCTTATTCGTCGAATACTGAACCTGATATCCCTTTGCGCCGTTTTTGCTGTACCAGTAAACAACTATCTTTTTGCCGTATTTATATGCCGCTACGCCTTTAACTTTACCCGGTTTTTTTACACTTTTTTTCGAGGAAGAACTAGTTCCTGACGAAGAATAATTTCTTGTTTTCGTAACTATGCTGTCTTTCAATACAATTCCACTGCCGCCGCTTCCATTACTGTTTCCGGGATTATTACCTGTTGACGGCTCACCCGCCGAAGGATTGTCATTATCCGCTTTATTACTTACTATACTATAATCTTTTGATACCTCTCCGGTAAATATTCCCTCTCCCTTAAAAACAGCCCTTGCGGTTCCCAAGGAACTATTAGCAGAATAACTTACAGTATAATCCTCATTTTCGCGAAGCGCATACGAACCGTAAGTAATATGCACCTCAGGTATATATTCATGGTAATCCGTGTACTCAAAGACCTGCGGTGTCAACGTTACGGTACAATCTTCTATATTTATCCTTCCTTTAAATTCACATTCCTCAAGTTTATCTGCAGGCAGATGATAAAATACCGGCGAACCGCCATAAGTTACATACCACACAATTTCATCCTGAGATGTATATAACGGAGCGCAGTCAGAAAGCTTTGCGTAGATTGTATGTATTTCTCCTATGAGTTCTCCCGACGAATCAATCTTTGCAATCTTAACTAAAGTAAAATTATCGGAATCCGTTTCCTCCCACAGCACATAAAGTTCATTTTCACCTGCCTTTACAAGATGCGGGTTTCCTACGCTGATATCCGAATATTCATCATAATCTGTAAGCCGTCGTATATTTGTATCTGTAAGATTATTGTCTGTTGACGATACAAATATGTTCCGAACTCCTGAAATCGGATCATAAACGGAATCTGTCTGGTCGCATGAATTTCCTGCAGCTACCAGCCTGTTACCTGCAAGTTCAAATCCGCCCACAGATACTCCCGTGGCATTTTCCCCCGTTTCTCCTGCAATTCTAATAAGCTCTGTGTATGAACAATTAGTAATATTGTTTATATTTGATTTTGTAAGCACTACCGACCTCGGATATGCATCTCCATGGTCCAGACGGTACAAATATGCTCCGTCCGTTCTTACAAACTGATTGAAAGAATGACTTACATAACCATAGTTCACATTCATTATACCATACCAGCTCTGTATTACCGACATTGTATTCTGGGCAATCACATATGTCATATTTGCCTGATGATTAAGCCCATCGTCCGACGCATACATCTGGTGGCATGTATGAATAAAGAGCATACCTTGTGTTTCCGTCATCCTAAGGCTTCCTGCCTCAAATGGTATTATCGTATTAGCGCCATATACACTCTGTGAGTCAAGTCTGTTCCACTCCTTATCATATTTGACTACACGCATAATCTCTGTACTATCATTCTCATAAGGATTCTCCTGTCCGAATACCATAAAATTATAATCGGTTCCCGAAAAATATCCTCCAAATAACGGAAGCTCCATACCAATCTCTTTTATGCTAAGAAGCTCATAATCATAAGAATATTCTTCCGCATATACCTTATCATCTGTCGTTTCAACCCTGAGATATCCTGAAGCGGTTTCAGAAAGATAGGATTTTACGGTATCCGCATACAGATAAGTATAATCATTAGCGGAAGAATTGTATGACTCTGTTCCGCCTGTAGTATTCTTTGTATATTTAAGATAGTTTAACCTGCTTTCATCAGGTTCTGTATCCTGAGGGTCATCCGACGGAGGTATAGGTGTATCCTGCGGGTTTTCCGTCTCCCCGTCTATAACAGGAACATCCCATGCGCCATTCCCCTCCGGATTGATTTCCCCATCTTCTGAAAGCACTTCCGTTACGGCAGTTCCTGCATCTGACCACAGCGATGCATCCGACAAATTAACATATATTACAGGCCGTATACCGGCAGTTGCGTCTACAGGCATCATTTCACTTATTATTCCATTTGCTAATACACATGCGGCAGTATCATTCTGCCAGCCGGGTCCTCTTAACCACCATGTATCGGCAGACTCCGTATTGGAATACATTCCCGGTTTTGTAGCTGCATATGCAGTATCTGATACGGTCCTTGATGGATTCTTTTCATTATAAGGACTATATTCAAAACCGTATCCATTTAATATTTCATCAAGAGACAAAAGAAATACTTTATCTTTTGTCGTATTACCACCGTAAGCCCCAAAGCTGTCTTCGTATGCATCATTAATAACAGTTCTTGTCTGAATCGCTTCTCTTTCAGCCGTATTAAAAGCAGTGTTATAAAAGGTGGCGTTTAACCATTTTCTTATATTGCAATTTTCCCACGTACAATCTTCTTCTGCATTATTATACTTTCCTGCATCCAGAATCTTATCAGATAAAAGCAACGCATAATTGCCTGATTCCTGTAAAATGCGCCAACGTATAGGTTCCATTTTATCGGAAAAATTAATTTTTCCATCGCCATTAGTATCATTTTGATAATAATTTCCAAAATAAATACAATCCCACTCGCTTTTTCCTGCCGCGCTGACATTTTTTGCTTTTATGGCGTCTGTAGCTGCACTAAATGTAATTGTTACTGCAATTGCCGTTATAAAGGCTGTTATTTTTCCTTTCTTTAACATTTTTATCTCCCCCTTACTTTTTAGTCCTTATTTTAATCTTTTTTACTTTACTCCATTTACCATATACTTTTTTACCCGACGCTTTTCTGTATGCCCTTACGCGCACATAGTAGGTTTTTCCTTTCTTTACTCTTTTTATAATCTTACGATGTTTATTCTTCCCTACTATTACTGTTTTTTTCTTTTTAGTAAACTTTCTATTTTGCGCATACTGAAGCTGGTAACCTGAAATATTAAGCTTTCCTTTCCATGTGGCTTCCAGTTTCTTTCCATTTGTAAACAAAACCAGCTTTACTACTTTTCCCGGTTTTTTCACTTTCTTATTGGAAAATGCTACGTCTTTACTTGTATTGCTCTCATTATCTGTGTTATTTACGTTATCCTGAGGATTATCTGTCACTGTATTATTTTTTTCTTCTTTAGTCAATACATCTGTTTCTTCTTCATAATAAGTTCCACACTCTGTACACTGATATCCTTTTATTCCCATTTCATCATATGTGCTTGCTATGTCTGTTACTAATTCAAATTTATGGCCTGCATTTGAATCTACAACATTTCTTACATCAACTTTTCCGCACTCACATACGTACTTATCATATCCTGCGCATCCGCATGTGGCAGCTATTTTTTCGTCAAACACATATTTATGCGTATGCAGTGAAATATCTTTATCTGAGCAGTAATCTCTTACATACTCACAATCACTGTTTATTGTTAAACCGTCACTGCATCCTGCAAATGCGGTATCATCAATAAAATATTCGCTTTCAGGCAGCGATACTTCGGTTATTCCGCTGCATTCCGCAAATGAATATGCACCTATTGAAAACAAATCAGATTCAGGAGTCGCCTCACTTAAACTTACCTTTTTAAGATTGCCGCACCCGATAAACGCATATTCTCCTATATTGCATACATCTGCGTCAATGCTTACGCTTATAATCTTATCCTTATATTCACTCCACGGCTGGGTGTCATACTCAAAGTCATACATGTTTCCCTGTCCTGAAATATCCATACAGCCGTTTTCATAAAGGACATACTCCAGATTATCCCCGCATTTGCCGCTGTCAATTACTTCCTTGCCTCCATCATCTAAGGAATAGGCATTAAATGTATTTTTTTTATATATTATCTTATAAAATGATGCTGTCGGAATCCTGTCTATTATATTTTGTGAATGTCCTTTTTTATCCAGTCCTTCACGGTATATGGCCGCCGCCGATTCAAAACATATATTCAGCTTATTACCTTTCAACTCAATATCTTCACTCATATTCGGATATTTTATTGTATTAACTTCATTATTTATGAAATTTCCAAAATGACTTCCTGACAACTTATATACCCTGATGTTTGAAGTATTTTTTCTTCCAAGCGAGCATGATGCTATCAAATATGTTGCACCATTATGTTCCCTGAATGCTACTCCCTGCGTTTTTAACGGCAGGACTATTTTAGTTTCCCTGTCCAATTTACCGTCTTTTGCCGAATATGCTACCATATAACTTTTGTCTTTATCTTTTCCATCTTTTCCTGCTGATTCGACACATACGCCTACAAATACCTTGTTTCCATAGCAGCACAAAAATGACGGTTTGGCAATCTCACTGCCTATTGAAAATTTATCTTTTAAAGTAATTTTATATGCGTCGTCACCACTTTTAACGGCAGTATCAATCTCTTTTTCGGGCAGTTTCCATACGCACCGTTTACTTGAAGAATCGGCAATATAGATAATTCCATTATTTGAACTATATGATAATGCCCCTACATGGCTTTTATTATTATTAAGGACTAACGTACACTTATATTTTCTGCTGTTCTTATCCATAACATATATCACCGAATTATGGGTCTTATGTTCATCCCTTTTCATAACACCCTCAGCAGGCTTTTTCTCATCCTGCGCGGCCGCCGCGCAATATGCCGATATAAGAAAATATTTTCCTGTCGTACAGCATCCCTGCGGTACCATCGTCCGGCATACATTAGAACCATCGCTTTCATTTGTCTGGCGTATCCCCGGAATTACATATGATTCATTTTCATATCCCTCTAATGTATGACAAAATTCCATAAATTTATCTATCATCAAACTTTTCCGCCACTCGTCTAACAAAGCGGTCAAATCAGGATAGCCCAGTATGCTTTCTGTAGATGTATTGTAATGACTATTATTGCTGCCAACACTGCCCAAAACCGGTTTTTCCAAACTTATATTTTCCGAATCCTTTTTAACACGGATTACAGGGCGGATTCCCTTATCATATGTAGGATAAATATTCGTATCCCTAACTCCGAAAGGTTCATGTATTTTTCCACCTTTTTCGACTGTCGTACAACATGCCTGACCATAGAAATAATATGGATGACCTCTTAAACACCATGTCTGTGCTGACTCCTGCATATCTACATACTGAGTAGCATATGCAATCCTTGATTTATCACTATCAAATCCATATTCAATATTACGCGCTTCATCTTCATCCAATAACCACACTTTATCCCTTGTACTTTCTAAAACATAATCATCTGTACTTCCTGCAAGATTTATTTTTTCCCGATTTACATTACGGCTAACAACTTCTGTTTCAATCAAATCATCCTTCTCTTTTGCAAACGCATAATTAATAAAATTTGAATTTAACCATACTCTTAAACTGGCATCCTTCCATCCTTCACAACTCCAGTCATGATATTGCCGTCTTGCTATAATTTTTTCTGACAGCAGCAGATATGAATCTGAATCCACATCTAATACTCTCCATTCAATAGCAGATTCTTTATAATAATTACCATCTTCATATAAATAAGAAACATTATCAAGGTGCAGTTCATTACCTGCAAAATCGTATTGTTTTAAAGCCTCTAACTCATTTTGACTTATAACCAAATCTTGATAATATCTTCCAAAATAAACTTTATCACCTACTGACGCTGTCTTATCATCAGCTTGTACCATATCAGAATCCGTAACAGGAAACGATATTGCAAACATGCTTAAAATCATTATAAATGATGCCAGTTTTCTTTTTACGTTATTTTTCATAAAATATTACCTCCTCCATAAATTTATTATTCATGAATAAATACAGCTTCCTTATACTGTGACATACTGTATATTTTTTCAGCATCCGACGGCATAAGATTAATACATCCGTGCGAACCTTTATACATGTATAACGTCTTACTCCAACGACTCCATGGCTGCCACGTTGCAGGATGAAAACCTATACCCGTCCACGTAATACGAACCCAGCATTTTACAAATGTTCTGTAATCCTCTCCCACCATCGTATAATTTCTTCTATGCTCTTTTATGTAATAAGCCCCTGTAGAAGTATGGCGTTCACCCGGAAGTCCGCTTATACATTTACAGGAAAACACAACCTTTCCTTTCCTGAATACATATACCATCTGTTCGCCAAGCGACACTTCGATATAATTTTTTGTGTCCCAGTCTTTTATTTTCTTACCTGTACTGAGTTTATAGGCGCTATTTAAATATACCGGCTTTAGTGTTATCGTAATTGCTTTTTTATGCGATTTGCTCTGTACTTCCATGTATGAATCCGTTTTTTTAACGTCTATCTTTTTCCTAAGCGCCTTCATAAGCTGTTCATAGGTCTTTTCGTAATCAAGCTGCCATCCGTAATCACCGCCGGATACAGTTATTTTCTTTCCCGTATGCGATTTAATAGTTCGGGATTTTCCAAGCGTATTATATTTCCCGCACATTTTTTCAAGCCATATTTTTATTGCTTTTTTATCGTAACTGATTTTACCGTTATTATACTTCATCCATTTCGATATCTGCTCAGCAGCAACCGTTTCTACCGTACTGTCATCCATTTTCCAGTTTATAAATCTGAGCGCGGCATTATTGCGCAAAGCAAGTTCCTGCGTAAGCTGATAATTATCGTCTGTTATTTCCGGTGATTCATATACTCCCGGATATTCTTCTTCGTCCGTGAGGTCTATCTGCTTCTTTCCTTTCAAAAGAGCCTCTTTTACAATATCTGCGAATCTGGAAACTACTATTACATTTCCTTCGGTTTCTTTAACACAGGTATATGCTCCTTTATCTTTATCATACTCTATGTGCGCTGAAACAGGACTGCATATTTCATAATCACCGCTTCCGCATACCAATTCCGATTCGTTTATAAGCTTTACAAGCATATCCTCATTGTATGAAATGCCTTCTTTAATGTAAAGTTCCTCGGATATGCTCCACGGCAGAAGAATATCATTATGCTGCTTCTCAAACAGGCTGTCAAGCTCTTTGCTGCATTCCATCCTGTATCCTATACTGCTTCCTTCAATTACCATTCTGCCGTTATTTCGTCCAAGTATTTCAAGAGTATAGTTATCATAATATTCCCGGATACTATCCATTGTATCCTCCATGGTCTGTGCAGACACGGTAAACTCATTAATTACCGTTCCCGGATACCATCGATTCTTAAAATACATATTTTGACCAAACACAAATCCACCGACGCCCATAATAAGAAGCACAACAGCAATACCTATTATAAGATAACGCATTTTTTTCATAATATCTATCCTCAATTTTTTTAATAACCGTATATTTATAATCTTTTCTTTGCACGTTCAGGATAATAGCTTAATCTGAATTTGAATACATAATCATTGGAATATGCCCACAACTGTGCGTCTGTCCACAGGCAGAAATTAGCGTTTCTGCTTCTTGGGGTAGTATCAAAATGATACCATCCTCCGTTTATATATGCCAGATTCCAATAGTGTTTTCTTCCTCCCGGAGTAGGATACCTTTTTATCATTATGCTCGGAATACCTGCCCTGAGAAGAATCAGTCTTGTTATCGAATAATGAGTATAACAGTTTCCTGCCCTGTACCTGAGCGCCCGCAATGCCTCATCCCTCCACTGACTGTGCGGAGAATATGAGGAATACGACATATATCCGCGGATATATCTGTATATCGCTCTTGCCTTTTTTTCTTTAGACCAGCCTTTTTTCGTAATTCTTTTAATAATGCCATCCGCCGCCTTTTCCTGGCTTTTCGGATGATATACCTTTACTTTAGCCCATGATTTAGCTTTATTGCCCGCATTGTCCTCAGCAATAAACCAAAGTTTATAAGTTCCTTCTTTTTCCCATTTTATATCACTCGTATCTGCTTCAACCTCAATTTCACCATCACGTTCATCATATGCTGTAACAAACTGGCTGAAATCATATGTATCTTTCATATCAGAATAATACACGCGCACAATATCGCCGTCGCCGGTATAACTTTTACCTTTTACAAGTCCCGTAATCTCAGGCGGTTCGGTATCAGGCGTGCTCCATTTAAGAAAATAATCATCATATTCGGCATTATATATATATATTGCTTTTCCCGAATAGACTGCTACCTTAATAAAAGTAAGCGCCGACAATGAACCGTTATATTCTGCAGGCATATTGTCGCTGAAAAACGCCTCTATGCTGTCTTCAGGCTCCAGATTATAAGCCGTAAGGGTAACAATTTCTTCAGGATTGTCATTTAATGAGTAATAATATATTATCTTTTTTACTTTATCATAT
Source organism: uncultured Lachnospiraceae bacterium (assembly GCA_947588675.1). Taxonomy (GTDB): domain Bacteria; phylum Bacillota; class Clostridia; order Lachnospirales; family Lachnospiraceae; genus V9D3004. The sequence continues at coordinate 108,260 of CANPYY010000002.1, forward strand.
TCAGCATTATTTGTAACAATATACTGATATCTGGTTACTCCGGTTGTTTCATCATATACGGAAATATCTTCTCTGGATATCTCCGAAATGGCAACAGGTATATTTTCAGGTTTCCTTTTCCGCTTCTCTACATTAATAGTATACTTTTTCTGTACCTCGTCATCATATATTACGGAAACCGTCGTCGTACCTTCCTGTTTACCTGTCACAATACCATTTTTATCAACACAGGCTATGGTACTGTCATTGCATTTATACCTCACATCATCTTCATCTGCTTTAAGTTTAACCTGTCTTCCTATTTTAACTGTCTTTACATATTTTTCTTCTGCTCTCACATTTACATTTACGGCAATACACGCGCCAAACATAAGTACAGCCATAACCGGTAATATAAATTGCATTTTCATTTTTCTCATTATCATTTTTCTATTTCACCTTATTGTTATTTTTAATTTGCTTTATCATGCTTTGATATATCTTATATTAATTACTTCGTCGTCCTCTATCTGAATCTGAAGTTTGGAATTTCCTTTTTTATAAGTATAAACTCCAAGATAATCTTTTTTATCTCCATATTTCTCCTGCACGCTGCTATAAGAACTTCCGATTTTTATACCCTCTTTAGTAGATACCCTGGAGGTTAAAAACGTTATGCCGTTTATATATTCGGGTCCGTTATCTGTATTGGAATATGTATACAGGATAAAATCATTATATTTATATATACGGTCCTTTCCATTATAGGCGCAGCTCTTTGTCACTTTTTTGCTCTTAGGCTTTCCCGCCTTTTTAATAAGGCTTTTTGCAGGTCCATCCATATAAACGGTTACCTTTTTATAAGTAAACCTATACGACTTTGATTTTGCCTGTACCGATGGAGTAACCTGTAAAAATACCATTGCCATTACTAATAATAACACTAATAAACTGCATTTTTTTGTTAATTTCATTTCTATCCCTCATTTCTTTTTTTATGTTCTAATAACTTATTACTTTTCCATACTTATTGATTTCTTCCTGCTGCGCCTGTATCATATCGTTATAAAACTTCTGTTTTTCCTCATATACATTATCATAAACAGGTTCTCCCCTGTGGTCCCCGATACCATATTCCGTTGCAAGAATCTTCCCCAGATACTCAGAAACCTTATCCGCACCGCTTCTGTTCATATGAAGTCCTCCGTCATAAGTATCCGTTTCATAATCTATTAAAATCTCATCCAAATGTTCATAAAAATTGATATATCTTAAACCATACTTTTCCGAATATTCATCCACTTGCCGCTCGTATGAATCATACCATACAGGCGCAAGGCTTGGGGCTTTAATCAATATAAGCTTTATATTATTTTCTTCACACAGAATACGCAGTTTATCCATATATTCCATTGAAAAATCACTGAATTTTTCTCCTTTATCAACTTTTGGCAAAGGATTCTCCGGCTCATCATCTTCTTCAGTAACTATCTCTGCCCACGGATCAATGATATCCTCCTCCGGCGCAAATGAAAGGTTCTGATTTTCATCATTTTCCTCCGTTTCTCCATAAGCAGACAGCCATGACGTGTCAGCTACGTCAGATTCGCTTACAGGCAATACGTCTATTCTCATATAATATCCGTTATTAGCCACCTTTTTTCGTTTAGCATAATATCTTATATCATCTTTATTAAGTTCAAGTATCCTGCTATGATATCTCAGGATTGGGAAAATATAATCTATCAATTTTTCACCCTTGCACATTGACGCTCTAATTGCATCAAGCTTAATTTTAGACCATTTCATTCCATCTAAAGCCATGCGGTTATATTCTTCCCTTTGCGGCTCCGAATATTTTAACGCCTGTACATTAAAAACTACTGCTTTTGGCGTTTCATATTTAAGCGTATCCTCAAGCATATAATATGACTGCCATATAAGCTGCTGCGCATTACCTCTTATGTAACTTGTAATGCCATAGCGCTGCCACAGGTATATAGGGTCTATATTTTCATATACTTCACAATCGCCAATCATAAGCACGTCATGCTCCGTCGTTTCATCATAATATTCAGCCGTAAAATTTCCCTCCGGCAAATCCGCTGCATATTTAGGAACTACAAGGCGTTGCAGCGCAATTGACGCAGCTAAAAAGAAAACAACCGACACAACTGCTGTTATTATTTTTTTTACTGTATGTACCATTTCTGCCATCCTCATTTATATTTTAAAACTGGTTATATATAAATTGCGAAACATCATATCCCTGTCCATATGCTCCAAACAGAAGCACCATAAAAAACAATCCTACAAATACCAGATACCTTATTATATACGGTTTTTTTGAAATTTTTTCACGCACACTTCCTGTTCTTCCCAAGATACTCACTGCCAGCATAATTATTACCCCTGATAAAATAACTATATAATCTCCAAATGATAATCCCAGTTCTATCAGTTCTTTTCCTGATAACGTACTGCTTCCAAACTGCGTAAACATATGAATAAACTGTTTAATCGCAACTCTTACGCTGCCATATGTATCAAACAGCCTCAGGCAACTCATTAAAAAACAGGTTCTTAGTATCTGAAATACATTATATAAAGCATTACCCGCCAGCTTTGGAAAACGTTTGTGAAACTTTCTGTATAAAGGAGCACACTCCTCAGATATCAGCAAAATAATTCCGTTTCCCAGTCCCCATGCAACGAAATGCCACTCGGCGCCATGCCATATTCCGGTAGCAAGCCATACGGTTATTGTCGCAATATATACCGTTACCCTGCGCGCCGCATTTGCTCCAAAACGCTTCTTAAAGAAACTTTTTATTTTTCTTACCGCCCTGCTGGTTCCACATGGATAAAAAACATAATCACGAAACCACGTTCCCATTGAAATATGCCATCTTCTCCAATATTCCGCAGTATTTTTGGAAAAATACGGTCTGATAAAATTTTCTTTCAGATGAACCCCCAGGGTTTGAGCAATACCAATAGTAATATCAATACCGCCCGTAAAATCTGCATAAAGCTGTATCGCATAAAAAACCATGCCCAGCATTACATAAACTCCGGTATAGTAGTCAGGAGATTCAGACAAAGCCACAACTGCAGTTCCTATCCTGTCTGCAATTACTACTTTTTTAAAATATCCCCATAGAATACGTTCCACTCCGTAGCTTATCTGCCTTATATTAAATACATGCTTTTCATATAATGACTTTGAGATATCGTTATATCGACTGATAGGTCCCTGTATAAGCTGTGGAAAAAAAGAGATAAACAATAAAAATTTAAAGAAATTCCTCTGCGCTTTACATTTTCCCCAATATACATCCAATAAATATGATATACCCTGAAATGTATAAAATGATATACCCAATGGAATTATAAAATTAACAAAAGAAATTTTTCCATGCCCTGTTTCATTTAACAGGAAGTTAAAATTACGTATTATAAAATTAGTATATTTTACGCATACAAGAATGCCCAGAACTATAAACAGCGCTGTAAGCATTATTATTTTCTTCCGTTTCTTTACATTTCCGATTTTCTTATTTACACAATACTCCATAGTAACGGCCGCAAAATATATAGCCGCAGCCGTTACTATAATAAATACCGGATATCTTATATCAGCATAAGCATAAAATATAAAATTAGCCGCTAACAACAATATCCATTGCACTTTTTTGGGTATTGTATAATACAATATAAGCAATATAATCAAAAATATAATAAATTGATATGATACAAACATTTGTCCGCCCCTGACTTATCTTTAGTTTTTTGATTTCATAACCATATCCGTAATACTGTCTACAGAATTAAAATTCTCTTTAACAATATCCTGCGGCGATATCTCCATATCAAATTCTTCGCCTATTTCAGACGCCAATGTTATCAAATCAAATGAATCTAAAACCTCGTCAGCCATCAACTTATTTTCTGATTCATAATCAACGTCTTCGTTAATATCCTGTAAAATATCCAAAATGCTTTCTCTTATTTCTGTTCTTTCCATTAATTACACCTCATTGTATATAAAATAATTTAATCATCAGATATAGTTACATTTTCCAGGCTCCATAAAGCCTCAATTATACATTTCGCCTCGCAATAAATATTTAGATACTACAAACGCTTCATTATCCTGCACAGATAAAACCAGCCATTCGCATTTTTTACCTGTTTTATAGCTTTTTACACCAATATTTTTCCTAAAAACTTTTTCATTTCTTATTCCTCCGTTTGTATTATTTTTTTATCTTAATCTTTTTTACTTTACTCCATTTACCATATACTTTTTTACCCGATGCTTTTCTGTATGCCCTTACGCGTACATAGTATTTTTTATTGGATTTTAGTTTCAACTTTAACTTACTGCCATATACAACCTTTGTTTTTTTCCTTATAAAATTTTTCTTTGTAGAATACTGTATCTGATATCCATTGGCAGAAGCTACCTTATACCACTTAATGCATACCTTACCATGTTTATCTGACTTACATGACATTACTTTAGTAATTCCGGGCGCCGAAACTTCATTCCTATATGTATCCTGAGTACTTTTCGCAGTTATATTTTTATCATTTTGAATTTTTGATGCTGATTTGACTGTTTGATTTACTGCAGGCTTTGTTGTTGGTTTAATCGTCGGCTTTGCTGTAGTCCTTACTGTTGGTCTAATCGTTGGCTTAACAATAGGTTTCATTGTTGGCGCAGGCGTTAATGTTGGGGTTGGCGCAGGCGTCGGAGTGGCAGGAGGATAAATAGTTACTGTTTTATTACCAAGTAAAACATTACCCCCGCTTCCTATATTAATTGCATATACGTATACCTGCTGTTCTCCTACTCTATTAGTAGCGATTACCTTATCAAACCCATGGTTGTTTCCAACTCCCGGATAAGCCGCATTTACATCCTCTCTTAATGTGCCTGTACTTATCTCATATCCTTCCGCACCTGAACCCGCAGATCCTCCAATATATACATGAATTTTTATTGCTGTATTTACATTATCCTTATCAAACGCCCATCCTCTAACTTGTATATTACCCTGTCCGCCATTAACTACATCAAGACAGCCCTGTGGATTATATCCGTATGTTGCCTCCCATGGCGCCGAATAAATTATATATCTCGATACACTGCCTACATTAAGAGTTCTTCCCCAATTTATTTTACATCTGCTGCCATAATTACATTCGCCCAATGTCAATACATTTCCACTACGGCCTATAATCATTGCCCAATGCCCATTTGTCGCATCGGCATCTCCGCCGTAATAATGGATTACATCTCCTGTCTTTGCATTACCTATTGCAGTCTGCCCCCATGATGTATGAGTAGAACCATACAAATCAGATGCTAATTTTTTTACAAATCCACAACATTGTATTGCTCCGCCAAATTCATTACAGTCATATCCTCCTATACCTGCATTTGCGGTGTGTGTATTACATGGCGACCAGGTATATCCATCAGGATTATTGCACGGACCAACATGATAATAACCTGAATATCCGTGACCGCTCTGTACCACATGATTCCAATATGCACCATTCGGAAATTTGTTTTGCATATCCATAATTGTGGCAGCTTTTGATACTTTGCCGTTCGCTGTTACAATACATGCCAAACAAAATACGGTTAAACATAATATCCGTATACTATATCGTTTTATTAAATATATGCGCCTGTTCATTATAGCCACTACCTTCTTTCCGCTAGACTAGCAAATCTATTCATACAACTTTTCCATGTTTCACTTTTATTTGGACAACTCAAGAAAACCAGAAAATCCTTTTCATTATAACTATCCCTTTTGTAAATCATTCTATAATCAGTTAGTACCCGGAACTGCATTTTCCGCACCTGTTGTTTCCGTATTATCTGCAGACTTTCCTTCGGGTTCCTTCACATTAACATATACACGTACTTCCATTTTCTTATGCCATGCATTGATTTTAACGCGTCCTGCACTTTTTGCTTGTATTATGCCTTTTTTGGAAATCGTAGCAATTTTTTTATTGTGAGATTTCCATTTCAGTTTTTTACCAACTAAATTCTTTGTATATTTACTTTTCTTAAACTGTTTATTTAATTTCTGTTTTACCGGCAAATTATATTCCTGTCCAACATCAAGAGTTACTTCGTCACAAGCAAAATACATCCTTGCCTGTGCAGTAAAATTTCCGTTTGGCATAATACAACCAATCATCATCGTCATTATCATAACTGCTGTAATAATAATTTTCTTTTTCATATTAATTTCTCTCCTTCATTTTTAAATATTTGTTGCAGCCTTTATTATTATTATTAATGTTAATAAAATGCTACTTGAACCGCAGATTTAACATATTTCTTATTTATTTTTTTATATTTTTTCTCTGACGTACGTTTATCATTATAATAATATTCTCCGTAAGGCTGTTCATTAGCGTCAAACATAACCTGCTCTCCTATCATACATACTTTTTTTAATATTCCACCTTTCAATCTAAACACATAAGATTCCGTCATTCGCCCGCCATAAGTAGATACTATAAATACTTTTTTGCTTTTTTTAACATAAAGCCAGCCTCCGCCATTACGTGCGGTTATAGTTGCAGCATATCTCACCTTTTTCTTTATCTGTGTAAATATGTGCCAGTCTTCATTTGTTTTTAATACCATTTCTTTAATGCCATCATTATTCAAATCAACATATTTTACCTGACCTTCTGCGGCATCCTGCGGTGACAGATAATATGGACATCCTTCTTTCTCAGATGGATATTGACCGCCAAACGTACAATTTGCATCATACTTTATAAACACATTCATTCCATTTATGTATATATCATTTAATGTTTCCCTGTATCTGCTTTTGACGGAAGCTGAAGCTCTCGATTCCCCATTAGCTACTATGAATGATAATGTCAATATACATAGACATATAGCACTCTTTAAAATTAACTTTACTATTTTGTTCATTGTTATATAATCCCCTCTCTTTATGGCAAATAAAGCTCCATCAACCTTTTTACCTTACCTTTCTGAGGTCCTAATACCCAATACGTATCTTTAAATTTTTTACCGCTTGTTGAGAATTTAGTCAAAAGTTTTTTTCTTGTAAATCCATGACAGGCTTTCTTCCACTGATATGCACTTCCTATATCTTTTAAAGTATACATATCTATATTTTTGTTATATTTTAATTTATACTTTTTATTATTCATCGACAATAACCACATATCGCCATTCGAATCAGTATAATTTTTTACTTTTTGGTAAACAACATATCTGGGTGTAACTTTAAGAATCTTCATAGATACATAATTCAGTCCGTCATAGGATAATCCCAATTCATCGGGCGTATAATATATTTGTCTGGCATACACATTATGCGGAATTACCGTAGTCGTAAACATCATAATTATTAAGAAAACCACAAAAATCCTTTTCATATATAATCATCCCCTTTTACAAATCATTAATTATATTCTTTATGGTCGAAGTGCAGCACTCCATATAATTGTCGCATAACTATAGGGCATATATTTTCCTGTAAATTCACTATAAGGGGAGCCTCTGAAACAATCATCTGTACAATATGGTTTTATACTATAACCATACGGCTGGAAAAAACTATAACCACCGTCTGCATCTATTATATTTCCAGCTGAATCCTGATACAGCACCACATATGTATAATATAATTCATCAGCTGTTCTATTTGTTATCTCGCTTTCTGCAAAATATTGTGAATATTTATAATCGTATTTCAATGCCATGTCAACGTATGCCGAGCGGTCATAACACTGCTCATTATATTCTATATCTATGCTGTTTACTATTATGCTTTCTGCCCCATTTACATACTCTTCTACAGAATAGCCCTCACCATTTGCCTTTAAATACAACACGTGTATTGTGTCTGTCTTAATATCCCTGTTAGCAAAATCACAATAAGTTATCTTAATTTTAGCCTGTTGTACAAAATACGGACTGTTATTCTTGACTGTAAATAACATTCCTCCACTCTGCAGCTTCGAGAAACTCACATTTATCTGTGAAGCAATCTGATCTTCTATAGAGACCGTCGGTGTTGTAGGAACAGAAGGATTTGCAGGGACATATGAATTACTTGCTGCTCTGCCTGACTTGTTATTTTTTACAACTATTTTAAAAAACAACTTCTGTCTGCCAAATTTAGCTCTCATTTTTGCTTTTCCTGCATGTCTGGCTTTTACAACGCCTTTTTTAGATATAGTTGCAACCCATTTATTATACGATTTCCATTTGACTTTTTTAGTATTAGTTATACTAAATTTTTTACTTTGCCCTACATACAATTTATATTTTTTCATCTTTGCATAAGTATCATCCGCCGGAGCCACGCAACCAGATACAATAGCAACCGCCATAAGCAAAACAATTATTCTTTTTATAATCTTCATAGTAATCACCTTTCTATGTTCCTGCAAATACATTTATTCTATAATCAGTTAGTACCCGGAACTGCATTTTCCGCACCCGCTGTCTTCGTATTATCTGCGGACTCTCCTTCGGGTTCCTTCACATTAACATATACACGTACTTCCATTTTCTTATGCCATGCATTGATTTTAACGCGTCCTGCACTTTTTGCTTGTATTATGCCTTTTTTGGAAATCGTAGCAATTTTTTTATTGTGAGATTTCCATTTCAGTTTTTTACCAACTAAATTCTTTGTATATTTACTTTTCTTAAACTGTTTATTTAATTTCTGTTTTACCGGCAAATTATATTCCTGTCCAACATCAAGAGTTACTTCGTCACAAGCAAAATACATCCTTGCCTGTGCAGTAAAATTTCCGTTTGGCATAATACAACCAATCATCATCGTCATTATCATAACTGCTGTAATAATAATTTTCTTTTTCATATTAATTTCTCTCCTTCATTTTTAAATATTTGTTGCAGCCTTTATTATTTTTTTACCTTAATCTTTTTAACTTTGCTCCATTTACCATACACTTTTTTACCCGATGCTTTTCTGTATGCCCTTATGCGCACATAGTAGGTTTTACCTCTCTTCACTTTTTCAATAGTCTTGTTAATTTTATTCTTCCCTACTGTTACTGTTTTTTTCTTTTTAGTAAATTTTCTATTTTGTGCATACTGAAGCTGGTAACCCGAAACATTAAGCTTTCTTCTCCAGAAAACTTCCAGTTTCTTTCCTTTGATAAATAATGCTAAGTTTACTACTTTTCCCGGTTTTTTCACCTTCTTATTGGAAAATGCTACATCTTTACTTATATTGCTCTCATTATCTGTGTTATTTACGTTATCCCGAGGATTATCTGTCACTGTATTATTTTTTTCTTCTTCTTTAATTAATACATCTGTTTCTTCTTCATAATAAGTTCCACATTCTTTACACTGATATCCTTTTATCCCCTTTTCTTCATATGTGCTCGCTATATCTGTTACTAATTCATAATCATGCGCCACATATGTATTATTAATATTCCTTATATCCGTTTTTCCACATTCACATATGTACTCGTCATAACCCGAACAACAACAGGTAGCTTCTATTGTTTCTCGATAAATATAATTATGAGCATGGAATAAAATATTATTATATTTACAATATTGCTGTATATATTCAGAATCACTTTGCATCTCCAAAACAGCCGTGCTGTTTTCAAATGTATTATCATAAATAAAATACTCCCTTACAGGAAGTGACACTGTAGCAAGCGAATAACATTCTGAAAAAGCATATTCACCTATCGAAAACAATCCTGACTCTGCAGACATATCCGTTAAGTATATACTTTTCAAGTTATTGCAATTGCTAAACGCATAAGAGCTTATGGTGTCAATTCCTGCTCCGATACTTATTTCAGAAATTTTATCTGAATAATCACTCCATGGAAACATTCCCTTTCCATATTCATACATATCTCCTTCTCCGGAAATATCCATTGAACCATCCGAATATAAGGTATATGTCATGTTGTCTCCACACTCACCGCTGTTTATTACATCTTCATATTGATTATCATTACTTAATTTACTGATAAAATATGTTTGTTCATTAATTAATCTGACTACCGAACTCGCTGTTACCCTATCAATCTGATTTTCAGATTTGTTATTAATATTATCCAAACCCTTTCTATAATACGAAGCAGCAGATTCAAAACATGTATATAATACATCTCCTGATATTTGTATATCTTCACTCATATTTGGAAATATTTTATCTTTTCCTTTATCATACAGGTTAATAAATGTATCTTTAGTATTTCCGCAAATTTTATATACCCGCATTTTAGATACATTCTTTCGACCATTAGAACATGATGCAATAAGATAAGTACATCCTTTATGAGTTACAAACGCTATTCCCTGTGTTTGTAACGGAAGCTTCATGTTGCTGAGTATTACATTACCTTCTTTATCATAAATATTCATATAATTATACTGTTCATATTTTTTATCAAAATGTCCAACATACAACTGATGATTATAACAGCATAAAAATGATGGCTTCATATCATTCAAAGGTATTTTATTTTCTGTCTTTAAAAATACCGTATATGAATCTTTTCCTGATTTAATTGCTTTTTTCACTTCTTCATACGGTAATTTCAATATACAGCTATGGCTCGAATCTGCAATATAAATTATATTTTCATCATATGACAATGCACCCGCATGAATTGAATTTTTTCCCAACACTATTGTACATATATATCTTCCCGTTATTTTATCAATAACATATATTACGGAATCATGCGTTTTATTATTATCTTCCTCTCTTGCTTCTTTATGTTCTCCTGAAGCACAATATGCTGATATCAAAGCATATTCACCTGCAATACAGAATCCCTGAGGCACCATGGTATGGCAAACATCAGAACCTTTATCCATATTTGTCTGATTTATTCCTGGAATTATATATGATTTATCTTCCAGACCACTCACTATATATTTGAAATCCGAAAAATCTGAAGTTATCTTTTTATCAAAATAATTTATTAAAAAATCTTTAAAATTATTATAGCCGAGTATACTTTCTGTAGATGTATTGTATTGGGAATTACTATCAACTGTTTCAAATTCACATATAAATCCAAGGTTTTCCTTTCCAAAAAAGCTCTCTCTATTACATGTGCCATCTTCACATAAATCATTCCACTCTCCAACATCTGTTTTATTATTAGGATTCTTATTCCTATATACCATAAGTGCGTTTTCATTTCCTGTATAATTATCCGGTTGCCAATAAGACCAATTGCTATAATTAAAATCTTCATCAGTTATCCACTGCATTTTTCCATTAACCTTAAATCCACCCATCCAATATGAATTTTTTGTTCCATTAATAATTAAACTATCAACTATTTTTTGTTCTTCATCAGAAGTAACGGTAATAAGATGTCCGCCAAAATCTTCACACATTTCTTTTGCTTCATTCCAAGTACTTGAAATATCATATAATGCATATGTATGGGTTCCCAATTGTTCTGTTGCTACCGGTATATCTGTAGTTTCCGCTTCTACATACATTGTTACTTTATTAAATGGAAACAGGGTTATAAACAATAATATAACTATTGTTATTATATATTTTTTCATGATAACTCCTTTTTATCTTAATTCTTAATAATAAAAGTGTTTATGTATTGCAGTTTTTCTGTTTATAATTTTTAAAACTTACCCTGTGCTAATTTTTTTCTGTTCGCTGCATTATTTTTATAAAATTTCACTTTCATCGTTCCTCTGTCTTTTTCAGTAAATGCCCATGATTGTTTTTCTAAAAAGCTATCGCATTGTGATTTGCTCATTTTCTTTTCTTTTGAAAGTGTTTCATAACTCAAATCTCCCCAGTAATAATGATATTTCTTATCTGATTTTTCATACATAACAATATGTCCCTGAGGCGACTGGATTTTGTAGTTTCCATCATATGCTTTATACTCTCTTGAAAACATTTCATAGTATACGACAACTTCCGGATATGATATAAGTATTCCTTTTTTTCCGGTATTATAATAAATTGGTTTTGTAACCGAAGTGGTATACCATGTATGTATACCTTTAGCATAAGAAGCTACGGTAATCATCTTATTTCCCGCGCTGTTTTTAGATAATAGCAGTTCATCCACGCCATCCTTATTAATGTCAACCACGCCAAAATAATTCTTTGTAGACTTAAATTCCTTTTGAAAAGAAGAATCTGCAAGTTGTTTACTATACTCTTTCAATGCTTTCTTATTATCTGCCGCCATTCCATTATTCGATGTAACCATTACGCCAAATATAAACACCATTGTTACCATTAAAATTCCTTTAATAATCTTTTTCATAGTTTGTCCATCCTTTCATTTTGAGTTATTTTATCTATTTAAACCCCTTTTACACTTTATTATATAAAAAGCACTCTCCAATTTTCTTTCATTTTTTTTCTATTTAAGGCAATTATGGTCATTTTTTACAGTTAAAAGTAAATTTTATTTTTTTTTAATATCTTATACCGTTTTATTTTATTATATATAATAATCATTCTGTATACAGAAAATATCAAAAAACTTCTTGCATTACATATATGAATGTGTTACAATAAATACACATAAGATTCCTTAAATATGTAGCAGAGGAAAGAGAAAGCGGGAACGATTTTAAGGATGAATATGTAAGCAGGCTGCAG
>CANPYY010000003.1 GCA_947588675.1 uncultured Lachnospiraceae bacterium
AAATAACGGAGAAAAATGAAACGGATGTACATAACAGCTTTAATGCTGTAAGAAAAAAAGGAATAAACATAGTCTATCCCGGAAGTAAAAATTATCCTGAAAGACTTAATAATATTCCTGACCCTCCCCATGTATTATATTATAAAGGTATAAAAATAGATGACGGGAGCCCTTCGGTTGCAATAGTAGGTTCAAGAAAATGTTCGGATTATGGGAAAAAAACGGCTTATAATATTGCATATGAGCTGGCCGTATGCGGCGTGCAGATTATAAGCGGAATGGCGTATGGCATAGACGGCGCGGCGCAGAACGGCTGTATTGCAGCCGGAGGATTTACAAAAGCTGTGCTTGGATGCGGCGTGGATATATGTTATCCAAGAGGTAATATTGAGCTGTATACGATGATAGAAAGAACAGGATGTATTATTTCAGAATACGAACCGGGTTTGATGCCGAGACCGGGACTTTTTCCTGAAAGAAACAGAATAGTATCGGGGCTTGCGGATGTTGTTGCGGTAATAGAAGCCGGAGAAAGAAGCGGCTCGATTATAACTGCAGACTGTGCTTTAGAACAGGGAAAAGATGTGTATGCAGTGCCCGGACGGATAACTGACATACAGAGTAAAAGCTGTAATATGCTTATTAAAAACGGAGCTTTTTTGTTGGAAAGTGCAAAAGACATAATTGATGCATTTGGAATAAAAGACAAAAATAATAAAAGTATAAAAAAAACAAAAAATAAATATTATCTTGCCACAGATGAAAAAATAGTGTATGCTAGATTAGGTTTAGAGCCAAAACATATTGACAGTATTGCTATTGAAACCGGTATGCCGGTTGAGTACATCATGAGAATAGTTTTAAATCTTGAACTAAGACATATTATAAGAAAGACCGCAAATAATTATTATGTAAAAGATGTTTAGAACGGAGTTGTTTTTGATGGTAAAGAATCTTGTTATTGTGGAGTCGCCGGCAAAGGCGGAAACAATAAAGAAATTTCTGGGAAAGAATTATGAAGTGCTTGCGTCTAACGGTCATGTGCGTAATTTCCCAAAAAGCAGGCTTGGTATAGACGTTGATAATGATTTTGAACCTAAATATATTACTATCAGAGGAAAAGGAGAGCTTTTATCAGAACTCAGGAAAGCATCAAAAAAAGCGGACAGAGTATATCTTGCTACCGACCCTGACCGCGAGGGGGAAGCTATATCATGGCATCTTCTTGAGGCTCTGGGACTGGACTCTAAAAAGGCAAGAAGAATTACGTTTAATGAAATAACTAAAAATGCGGTTAAGAAATCAATAAAAGAGGCCAGGGATATTGATATGAACCTGGTTAATTCACAGCAGGCCAGACGTATGCTTGACAGGATGATTGGTTATAAAATCAGTCCGCTTCTATGGGCGAAAGTAAAAAGCGGACTTAGCGCAGGACGTGTACAGTCGGTGGCGTTAAGGCTTATATGTGACAGGGAGAAGGAAATAAATTCCTTTATACCTTCCGAATACTGGACGATAGACGCATCCTTTAATATAGAGGGAGAAAAGAAACCGCTTATTGCGCATTTCTACGGAACACAGGATAAAAAACTTCAGATAGACAGTAAAGAAAAAGCTGATGAAATTATTGCGGCTGTAAATTCAACTGAATTTACCGTAAGCGATATTAAAATATCGGAAAGAAGCAAAAAATCGCCGGTACCGTTTACTACGAGCACGCTTCAGCAGGAGGCTGCAAAGGTACTTAATTTTTCAACACAGAAAACCATGCGTATTGCCCAGCAGTTATATGAAGGAGTAGCCGTAAAAGGACATGGTACGATAGGACTTATTACGTATCTTCGTACTGATTCCATAAGAATATCAGATGAAGCAGATGCAATGTGCAGACAATTTGTCGAGGAAAACTATGGTAAAGAATATGTTATAAAAAATACCAGAACCAATGTATCTTCAAGAAAAATCCAGGATGCGCATGAAGCTATCAGACCTACCTACGTAGATATTACGCCGGTTCAGGTGAAGGACCAGTTATCAAGGGACCAGTTCAGATTGTATCAGCTTATATGGAAAAGATTTGTAGCAAGCCGTATGGAATCGGCAAAATACGAAACAAAGAGCATAAAGATTGACGGCGGAGGTTACAGATTTACCGCTGCTGCGTCAAAATCAGTGTTTTCAGGATATATGAGTGTGTACCAGACTGAAGAAGATAAGGAAATATCGGATGTTATTTCTTCAAAAATTGAAAAAGGAATGAAACTTTCTTCCGCTGATTGCGAGAGCTGCCAGCATTTTACACAGCCGCCTACACATTTTACGGAAGCGTCGCTTGTTAAAACTCTTGAGGAACTCGGCATTGGAAGACCCAGCACTTATGCGCCTACAATTACGACTATTATTGCAAGAAGATATGTTGCAAAAGAAAAGAAAAACCTGTATGTAACCGAACTTGGGGAAATTGTTAATGAAATAATGATGAAAGCATTTGCAAGTATTGTGGATGTCAATTTTACAGCTAATCTTGAAGGACTTTTAGACTGTGTGGAGGAAGGTACGGTTAATTGGAAGACGGTAGTAAGCAATTTCTATCCGGACCTTATATCGGCAGTGGAAAATGCGGAAGAAAAACTTGAAAAGATAAAAATAGAAGATGAAGTTACAGATACAATATGTGAGCATTGCGGACGGAATATGGTAATCAAATACGGACCTCATGGTAAATTCCTTGCATGTCCAGGATTCCCGGAGTGCCGTAATACTAAACCTTATTTTGAAAAGACAGGTATAAAATGCCCTGATTGCGGCGGAGATATAGTTATAAAAAAGACGCAGAAAGGAAGAAAATATTACGGATGTATTAATAATCCCGAATGTGAATTTATGACGTGGCAGAAACCATCGGGAAAACTTTGCCCTAAATGCGGAAAAATGCTTCTTGTTAAAGGAAATATGCTTGTCTGTATGGAAAATGTATGCGGATACAAAGAAAAAAGTAAAATTGTATGAAAATATGCTGTTTTTTGAATAAATATATTGTTTTTTCAGATAATTAGTGATATAATTCGACATATATCAATTTTGGGAGTACAATATATGAGTGTTCAATTATTAGATAAGACGAGAAAAATTAATAAGCTGTTACATAATAATACTGCAACAAAGTTTATGTTTAACGATATTTGTGATGTTCTCAGTGAAGTGCTTTGTTCTAATACTATTGTAATAAGCAAGAAAGGTAAGATACTTGGAATCAAAAACAGACCTGATATAAAACGCATTGGTGAATTTATACCGGATAAAGTCGGGGAGATGATTGACAGTGCGCTTAGCGAAAGATTCCTTAATGTTTTATCTACTATGGAAAATGCTAATCTGATAACATTTGGATTTGAAAAAGCCAGTATGGAAGGTTATGAAGCAATTATTGTACCTATCGGAATATCCGGGGAAAGACTTGGCACGTTGTTTGTTTACAGGCTTAGCAGACGTTATGATATAGATGATATTATTTTAAGCGAATATGGAACTACTGTTGTGGGACTTGAAATGTTAAGAGCTGTTAAGGAAGAAGATGCGGAAATACTCCGTAAGCAGCAAATAGTGAAATCGGCGATTAGCACGCTGTCATATTCAGAAGTAGAAGCAATATCACATGTATTTGAAGAACTTAATAATAAAGAAGGAGTTCTGGTTGCAAGCAAAATAGCTGACAGAGTTGGGATTACAAGGTCGGTAATAGTAAACGCTTTAAGAAAATTTGAAAGTGCAGGCGTAATAGAATCCCATTCCTCAGGCATGAAAGGAACATATATTAAGGTTTTGAATGACGAGGTATTTTCGGAACTTAAAAAAGTTAAAAGGATATAGGTTTGGTATATTGTTTGTTATGGGACCGGCATGGATTGCCGGTTCCTTATTGTTTGTCTTTAAAATTGATTATTTTTTGCTTGATATTTATTAGATGATATGTTAATATATATCAGTATTTGTAAAAAACACATACATGGACTGCACAATTGGTGTCTGTATTGTTTTTGACGCAAAACTATGCAGGTTATTGTGCGGAGAGATATGTATGGAAGATTATTAACCACACGGAGGTAAGAAAAATGAGCGTTATTTCAATGAAACAGTTACTGGAAGCAGGTGTTCATTTCGGACACCAGACAAGAAGATGGAACCCTAAAATGGCTCCGTATATATATACTGAAAGAAACGGTATATATATAATTGACCTTCAGAAATCTGTAGGAAAAGTTGACGAAGCGTACAATGCCATTAAGGATATTGTTGCAGAGGGCGGAAACATTCTTTTTGTAGGAACTAAAAAACAGGCTCAGGATTCTGTTAAGTCAGAAGCTGAACGCTGCGGAATGTACTACGTAAATGAAAGATGGTTAGGCGGTATGCTTACCAACTTCAAGACTATTCAGACAAGAATAAAGAGGCTTAAAGAAATTGAAAAGATGTCTGAGGATGGAACCTTTGATGTTCTTCCTAAAAAAGAGGTTATTGAGTTAAAGAAAGAATGGGATAAACTTGAGAAGAACCTTGGCGGAATCAAGGAAATGAAAGATATACCGGATGCTATATTTGTCGTAGATCCTAAGAAAGAAAGAATATGCGTTCAGGAAGCACATATTCTTGGTATTCCTCTTATAGGTATAGCCGATACAAACTGTGATCCGGATGAGCTTGATTATGTTATCCCCGGTAACGATGACGCTATACGTGCAGTTAAGCTTATCGTTGCTAAGATGGCGGATGCCGTTATTGAAGCTAATGAAGGAGTTTCAATGGTTGACGATATTCCTGCCGAGGAAAATGAAGCCGAGGAAGAAACAGAAGAAACTGTTTCTGAAGAACCGGCTGCAGAACCTGTAGAGGAAAACGCAGAAACTGAGGCAGAATAATTTTAGTTTTAAATAGATTTTATAAGGAGTGAAATGAAAATGGCTATTACAGCAGCTATGGTTAAAGAGTTAAGAGAAATGTCAGGAGCAGGTATGATGGACTGCAAAAAGGCATTGACAAATACAGACGGTGATATGGATAAGGCTATGGAGTTCCTCAGGGAGAACGGTCTTGCAAAAGCAGCTAAAAAAGCTGGAAGAATTGCGGCAGAAGGTCTTGTTTGTACAAATGTAAGCGCAGACGGAAAAGTTGCTTCCATGGTAGAAGTAAACAGTGAAACTGATTTCGTCGCTAAAAATGATGTGTTCCGCGAATTTGTAAACCAGGTTGCAGCTCAGGCGGTTGAAACAGATGCAGCAGATATTGATGCGTTCCTTGCTGAAGACTGGAAAGCTGAAGCAGGTATGACTGTTAATGAAAAACTTGCAGGAATGATTGCCAAGATTGGTGAAAACATGAATATCCGCAGATTTGTTAAGATTACGGCTGATGACGGTATAATTGTTTCATATATTCATGCGGGCGGAAAGATAGGCGTTCTCGTTAAGGCGCAGACAGACAGTGACAGCGAGGATATAAAGGAATGCCTTAAAAATGTTGCAATGCAGATAGCAGCTATGTCGCCAAAATATGTATCAACTGCCGATGTATCAGAAGAATATAAGAAACATGAGCTTGAAATTCTGGTTGCTCAGGCTAAGAACGATCCTAAAAATGCCGGTAAACCTGATAACATTATTGAAAAGATGGTTACAGGAAGGCTTAATAAAGAGCTTAAAGAAGTTTGTCTTCTTGAGCAGGAATATGTTAAGGCTGAGAACAAGGAAAATGTCGGCAAATATGTTGAAGCAGTTGCCAAATCATGTGGATGCAGCTTAAAGGTTGTTGATTTCGTACGCTATGAAACAGGCGAGGGAATCGAAAAGAAGAATGAAGACTTTGCAGCCGAAGTTGCAGCGCAGATGAGATAATTATCTAATAAATAATCAGTAAACGCCGGAAACATTTTGTTTCCGGCGTTTTTTACAGCCGTAATGTTCAATCCTGTAACCATTCCTTTAACTTTTCAAGCATTTTTTCGGCAATTGGAGTGAATACCTGATACTTTTTCCAGATTAAATATAATTTCGTTTCCAGTTTTGGCGTAAGCGGTCGAAATACCAGACCGCTGTCGGGACTTGTATCTATAAGATGTTCCAGTGTTAAAAGATAACCAAGCCCTTCCTTTACGAAAAGGGAACCGTTATATGACAGCCTGAACGAGCCTTCCAGATGCAGATTGTCTATTTTATTTCCACACCATCTGGGAATGTCATGATTCCAACTCTGTTCTGAGCAGAATAAAGGAAGTCCGCTTAAATCATCGACAGATATATTTTCCTTTTCTGCAAGAGGGCAGTCCGCAGGCATGACGACGCCCCATAAATCGGCTTTTGGAAATGTAAGATAGTGGTATTTATCTCTGTTTGGTTCTTCCGCCAGTACGGCGAAATCTATGACGCCTTTATCTAACTTTTCCGTCACCTGTTCCGTATCTCCGCTGGTAATATGATATCTTAGGTCGGGATAAGAATTTTTGAATGCTTTAATTTCTGCGGCGAGATATCTGATTTGATAGGACTCTGCCAGACCAAAATAGATATCTCCCCCTGTTATATCGTTTAAAGAGAGAAATTCCGTGGTGATTTTGTCAGCTATCGACACAAGGTCCTTTGCCCGCTTGCGGAGCAATATGCCTTCTTCTGTCAGCTCTATATTGAAACTGTGACGGATAAAAAGTTTCTTTCCCAGTTCATCTTCCAGTGATTTTAATTGTTTGGACAGCGTAGGCTGGGTAACATGTAATAGTTCTGCCGCGCGAGTCATGTTTTCTTCCCTTGCCACGGCAAGAAAATATCGGATAGTTCTTAATTCCATTGACATTCTCCTTTCATGATATTCCAATAATTTATATCACGATATAAATTATAACCATTAGCAAAAATGATGTCAATTATTTATATTAAGACTACAGTAGGAAGGAGAATGTCATATGGCAGATATAATTCAAAATGAGAAATTAAAATTGACAAATGAATGGGATAAGACTTTTCCAAAAAGTGAAAAGGTTGTTCACAGCAAAGTGACTTTTGTGAATCGTTATGGTATAACTCTGGCGGCGGATATGTATGTGCCGGAAGGCGCAAACGGTAAGCTTCCGGCGATTGCTGTCTGTGGTCCGTTTGGCGCGGTAAAGGAACAGGCTTCAGGACTGTATGCGCAGACAATGGCGGAACGTGGTTTTGTTACAATAGCTTTTGACCCGTCATTTACAGGTGAGAGCGGAGGACTGCCTCGTTACATGGCATCTCCGGATATAAATACGGAAGATTTTATGGCGGCGGTGGATTTTCTTTCTCTTAATGATAAGGTCGAGCCGGACAGAATAGGTATTATCGGAATCTGCGGCTGGGGCGGCATGGCGTTGAATGCCGCTGCGCTGGATACCAGAATCAAAGCGACTGTTGCATCTACCATGTATGACATGACCAGGGTGAACGCTAAAGGTTATTTTGACAGCGAAGACAGTGAAGAAATACGTTATCAGAAGAAGAAAGCGATGTGCGCACAAAGACTTGATGACCTGAAGTCGGGAGAATACAAATTGGGCGGAGGAGTTGTTTCGCCGCTTCCCGATGATGCGCCGTTCTTCGTAAAAGATTATTACGATTATTACAAAACAGAACGTGGATATCATGTAAGGTCGCTTAATTCTAACGGCGGCTGGAATGTAACCGGCTGCGAGTCTTTTATGAACCAGCCGATTTTGAAATATATAAATGAGATTCGCAGTGCTGTATTGATAATTCATGGAGAGAAAGCTCATTCGTGTTATTTTTCAAAAGATGCGTATGCGGACATGACAGAGGATAGCAAGTATACGGATAATAAAGAGCTTCTTATAATTCCTGACGCCGTACACACAGACCTGTATGACGGCGGCGGAAAAAATGCAATTCCGTTTGACAGGCTGGAGAGTTTTTTTGCGGAATATCTGAAATAAATATTGAAAACCGGGTAAGGGTTATTTATGCCTATATCCGGTTTTTGTTTTTTTATTGCAATACATAGTATAAATATTTGTTATTTTTATAAGATAGTGATATATTAAAATAAGATAAATTTAAATCGGGAGGTATGGTTGTGAGCATTATGAAAGAAATCAGGCAGAAGACTTTAACGGGTGAGAGAGCATTATTTAAGGGAAATAATCTGCATGTTATAGATTGCGTGTTTATGGACGGAGAATCGCCTTTAAAAGAGAGCATGGATATTAAGTTAGACGGCAGCCTGTTTCGCTGGAAATATCCTCTTTGGTACAGCAAGAATATTGTGGCGGAAAAATGCACCTGGTTTGAGATGGCGCGCGCAGGAGTCTGGTATACGGATAATATTACGGTAGAAGATTCTGTTATCGAAGCGCCGAAAAATTTCAGGCGCTGCCATGGGGTCAATCTGAAAAATGTTTCGTTTCCAAATGCCTCGGAAACTTTGTGGAACTGTGAAAATATCAGG
This sequence comes from uncultured Lachnospiraceae bacterium, assembly GCA_947588675.1. Classification (GTDB taxonomy): domain Bacteria; phylum Bacillota; class Clostridia; order Lachnospirales; family Lachnospiraceae; genus V9D3004. Next base: position 8,476 of record CANPYY010000003.1, read on the forward strand.
CTGGAAAATGTAGTGGCGACAGGTGATTATTTTGCAATGAATTGTAAGAATATGGAAGTTGATAACTTTACCCTGACCGGAAATTATTCGTTTGACGGTGCGAAAAATGCAGTTATTAGAAATGCGAGAATGTTATCTAAAGATGCATTCTGGAATACGGAGAATGTCACGGTATACGATTCTTTTATATCGGGAGAATACCTGGGTTGGAATGCAAAGAATCTGACCTTGATTAATTGTACGATTGAAAGTTTACAGGGTATGTGTTATATCGATAATCTGGTAATGAAAAACTGTAAATTGATTAATACTACACTTGCTTTTGAATATTCCTCGGTGGACGCGCAGATAGATAGCAGGATAGACAGCGTGATGAATCCGTCAAAAGGAATAATACGTGCAGACTGTATTGATAATCTTATAATGGAAGCTGATAAAATAGACCCGAAAAAAACAAAGATTATATGCGGAAAACAATTTGCAAAAAATAAAAAAGAAACTTCAGGCATTACAGGTATTACTTTGAAACAGTGTTCAGGCGATATTTAACATTACATATGTATTTCGGTAATATATAAAATAAACTAAATGGCGTATAATTATATAATGTAATGACATGAAAGGAGATAAAAATGGAAACATATTCAGTAAAAGGAATGAGCTGTGCTGCATGCAGTGCGCGGGTTGAAAAGGCGGTATTAAAAGTATCGGGAGTTGATTCCTGTTCAGTAAGCCTTCTGACCAATTCCATGACGGTTACCGGTACCGCATCTCCTGCCGATATTACTGCGGCCGTTAAAAATGCAGGATATAAGGCTTCTTTAAAAAAGAATAATACAAACGGAAACGAAAAACACTCTGATAGTGAAGATGATTTAAAGGACATGGAAACTCCTGTACTTGTAAAAAGACTGGTAGTTTCGGCGGTTTTTCTGGCTGTTCTTATGTACATTTCAATGGGACATATGATGTGGGGATGGAAAGTCCCGCCGTTTTTTCAGGAAAATCATATTGCAATGGGACTTATGCAGCTTCTTTTAACTGTTGTAATTATGGTAATAAACCAGAAGTTTTTTATAAGCGGATTTAAAAGCCTGTGGCACAGGGCGCCTAATATGGATGCGCTTGTAGCCCTTGGGTCAATGGCGGCATTTGTATACAGCACATATGCCCTGTTTGCAATGACTGACGCACAGGTTAAAGGTAATGCCGATGCAGTAATGATGTATATGGATGAGTTCTATTTTGAATCGGCAGCAACAATTCTTACGCTTATTACATTGGGAAAGATGCTTGAAGCGCGTTCAAAGGGGAAAACTACAGATGCGCTAAAAGGTCTTATGAAGCTTGCGCCGAAAACAGCAGTGATTCAAAAAGACGGCAAAGAAGTTACTGTTCCGGTTGGCAGTGTTAAAAAAGGTGATATTTTTGTAGTGAGGCCGGGAGAAAACATACCTGTGGACGGTATTGTAATATCGGGAAACAGCGCGGTAGATGAGTCAATGCTTACTGGAGAAAGTATTCCGGCAGATAAGGAAGAAGGAAGTACTGTTTCTTCCGGTACGCTTAACAGGTCAGGATATATCCGCTGCGAGGCTACGAGGGTAGGAGAAGATACGACGCTTTCTCAGATAATACAAATGGTAGGTAATGCCGCCGCAGGAAAAGCGCCTATTGCAAAAATTGCGGATAAAGTATCCGGTATCTTTGTTCCAATTGTAATATGTATTGCTATAGTTACTATAGCAGTATGGCTGATATGCGGTCAGACAGTTGGTTTTGCTCTTGCAAGAGGAATATCGGTGCTTGTAATAAGCTGTCCGTGTGCGCTTGGTCTGGCTACTCCCGTCGCCATTATGGTTGGCAGCGGAAGGGGAGCAAAGAACGGAATCTTATTTAAAACAGCAGCGGCGCTTGAAAAAACAGGAAAGGTTCAGATTGTTGCGCTCGATAAGACGGGTACGATTACTTTGGGTGAACCAATGGTAACAGATGTGATTCCGATGAACGGATATACCGAAACAAAACTTATTGAACTTGCATATTCGCTTGAGCAGAAAAGCGAACATCCTCTTGCGCATGCAGTTAATCAGAAAGCTGAAGCAGATGATATAAAGGCGCTTGAGGTTTCGGGATTCAGAGTGCTTCCGGGAAACGGACTGGAAGCTTTGTTAGACGGATGCGCATTATGCGGCGGAAATTATAATTTTATGAAAACGAGAGTGGATATTACAGCAGATATAAAGGAGAAAACGGAAAGTCTTTCTGAAGACGGAAAAACTCCATTATTTTTTGCATATGACGGCGCGCTTTGCGGAATTATAGCCGTGGCTGATACTATTAAGGAAGACAGTCCGAAGGCAATCGGCAAACTCAAAAAAATGGGTATACATGTAGTGATGCTTACGGGAGATAATGAGCGTACTGCAAAGGCAATTGGACGACAGGTAGGCGTAGATGAAGTAATAGCAGGCGTGCTTCCGGACGGCAAGGAAAGCGTTATAACAAAACTCAGGGAAAAAGGAAACGTAATTATGGTGGGCGATGGTATAAACGATACTCCTGCGCTTGCGGCCTCTGATACCGGTATTGCCATAGGAGCAGGAACGGATATTGCCATAGACGCCGCAGAGATTGTTTTAATGAAAAACAGTCTTTATGATGTGCCGGCTGCTATACGTTTAAGCCGCGCTGTACTACGTAATATACATGAAAACCTGTTCTGGGCGTTTATTTATAATATTCTTGGTATTCCGCTTGCGGCAGGAGTATTTATCAACCTGTTTGGCTGGCAGTTAAATCCTATGTTTGCAGCGGCAGCCATGAGCCTGTCAAGTTTTTGCGTGGTTACCAATGCCCTGAGATTAAATTTATTTAAGATATATGGTGATTGATTATGAAAAAAGACAGGATATGGATTGGCGTATTCATATGTCTTTTGGTAGCAGGAATTGCCGGTTCGGTCTTTATGTATAGAAAATCTGATAAGAAAACTGTAGTTATAATGCAGGATAAAAAAGAACTTTATAGGATTAACCTTGAAGATTATACAAAGCCGCATGAAATTGAAATAAAATATGGTGATGGAATTAACAGAATTTTGATTGAAAACGGTCAGATACGCGTGGTATATGCGGATTGTCCGGATAATACATGTGTTAAAATGGGTAATCTCAGCTCAGATGCAATGCCAATTGCATGTCTGCCCCATCATCTTATTATAAAATATGCAGATGATGATAATTTACCTGACGGCATTACAGGATGACAGAGGTTGTAAGTATTATGAAAACGGGAAAAATAACTGAACTCGCACTCCTTACTGCACTGGCATTAATCATTTTTACAGTAGAACTCAGAATACCTGTTCCGGTACCGATACCGGGCATAAAACTTGGACTGGCAAATATTGTAACGGTTTATGCAATTTACCGTTACAGGGCGGGAGAAGTGTTTTTGGTAGTATTCGGAAGGATTTTTCTGGGAGCGGTTTTTGTGGGTAATTTAACGGCGCTTCTTTACAGTTTTACCGGAGGTCTGTTTTGCCTTTTGGGGATGCTTCTTTTGAAAAAGCTGATTTCAGAAAAATGTATATGGCTTTTAAGTATATTCGGAGCTATACTTCACAATATCGGTCAGATTCTGGTCGCGGTTTTGGTTACCGGAACTTTTTTGATAGCAAGTTATCTGCCGGTGCTGATTGTATCAGGATGTATTACCGGAGCTTTTACCGGTATCTGCGCGCAGATTATAATAAGCAGGAATATAGGAAAAAATTAACGGCGGAATTAAAATAAAAGTATTATATTACATGCGGCAAGAGATATGACCGCAGACAACAGTACCCGAAAGACAGGTTTTAATATTTCTTTTTTTCTCCAGAATATATTGATTACATATATTGCTGCCGTTATAAATATGATAAATAATACCGGACATTTCTGCGTCTGTGCTATAGATATGTTCTGATACAGCATAGAAACGGATACGGTAAGAAGAAGTCCGGCTACAATAGGTCTTATATATTTTTTAAGTACCTGGAATATATTCATATTTTCAAAACGTTCATATAGATAGGCAACTGCAGAAAATGTTCCGCCTGACGCGGCAATACTGCAGGTAAAACCGCTTAACGCAACGCAAAGACCGGTAAATATTCCGCCGTGGCCATATCCTATATAATAACCGACGCCTGATAATATTTTGCATAAAATTGAACCGGGCAGCGCATTTGCCACAGATGCAATTTTAGAATAAAAATCGCTGTAACTTACCATGCCTGAATCGATAAACAGACCGTCGGCAACTGCAAGATAAGCATCGCCGCCGCCGAACGACATAAGTACGGATATTACTCCTTTGCCTATAAACAGGAGAGTCTTAGGACATAGTATTATAGCGGGAACAGAGAATATAAATAAAAATATAAACCATATAAATTCTTCTTTTATGAATCTTTTAAAAGGTTTTACATCAAAAGCAATTTTTTCGCTTATTCCGGTAAAGAGACCCCATAGTGCGAGTATGAGCATTATTCCCCTGAGAATCCATACGGCGTATGGTATCGGGATTATATTTTTGAAGCTGCTTATACATATACAGTAAAGTATAGTTATTACGACGGATATTATAAGCCTTATTTTATAGAAATTTCCATTTGTAAAGAATATGATGAAAAATGCCATAATAAGAATCTGTACGGTAGATATATCAAATATTGGAGTTTTATTAAAACCTGCAATCTGGTAAAGTTCCTTTCCCACGGTAAGTACAAAGACAAGCGTTATAAATATAATGCCTATTGTACACATGCTGTTTTTCCTGCATTCGGCAATTGTATTTTTAGTATATTCATGCAGCATAAAAATAATATATGCCGTGACTCCGACAGATGCAAACAGTATTTGCGAAACTATAAATCCGCTGGATTGGTTTATAAGAGATATGAGAAGTATGGTAAGTATTGAACCCGGAAACGCCATTGATGCGGCGGCAAGAAGCATGCCTGTGATACCATGCATTTTTCTTCCTACGCCTGCAGCGATTTCAACAGGAAGCGCTCCGGGTGTGATATTTGCAATAATAACGTCTTTATTAAATTCTTCTTCATCAGTAAGACAGTTGTTTTCAACCACTTCTTCCTCTATTACGGGTATAAGAGCGGTACCTCCCCCAAAACCGATTGTTCCGATTTTAAGCATGGTTGATAAGAGTTGTCTGATTCCAGATTTGCGGTTCTTTATCATATCAGTATAAAATCCTTTCCGTTTAAATGCCGTCATTTATTGGCTTCGCGGTATTTTTTTGGTGACAATCCGGTATGCTTTTTAAACTGGCGGCTGAAGTGTTCGGCACTTGAATACCCGCACTGTATTGAAATCTGAATGATTGACATATTGGTATCTTTAAGAAGGTTTTTGGCAAATTCAATACGATTGTTTATTACGTCTGACATACAGGACAGACCAAACTGTTTCTGGTATAGTTTTTGAAGATGTCTTGGTGAAATATACAAAAATTTTGCCATCTGCGTTACGTTCCAGGGTGCTCCGGGATTGGCCTGAATATTTAATCTGAGCTGCATGAGAGAGTTTTCAAGCAGATTTCCGGATTCTGTTGAAAGCGATTCCTTCAGTTTGTTAAAAAGTACCCTGAAAAGGAATTGGATTGACAGTTCTTTGTATTTATTGGTGTAAAAACTTTCACCCGCTATAAGAAGAAACAGTTCGCTTATATACAGGTTTTCCAAAGTATTAAAAGGAGTATTCAATGGGATAGAGCCATTAATTATAAAGTTTTCGTCAGTGAGAAACCTTACCCAGTCGTCACTGTAATTTTCATCCTCAACTGCGCCATACCTGAAAGTGGAATCAGGGGGATACAATATTGCTGCATGTGGAGGAATAATAATAGTTTCTCCGTTTATTTCAAAGAAGGCTTTACAATGTGTCTGGATTAAAAGCCACCAGTCATGAGGTGCATATTGTTCATATACAAAACCGGGCTGATGTTCAGTGTTGCTCTCTGCATAAATGACGTCTATCATAGCTGTACCTCCTTATTAAATTTACTTCTTATATAATATATATAATAACATAATAAGTCAACCATATGGCATAATAAATCATGGAAAAGAAAATCGCGTATATTTAAAATTATATTATAACCAAAATTATAAGGGGGAATATGCGTGAAAGCAAAAAAAGCATTGTTTTTGTTTGGGGTAGCTTTAATGGCTGTGATGCTTATGGTAACGCCACAGGCGTCCGCTAAGAAAAAAGCTGTTTTGAAGAAAAAAAATATAAAAATTGAAGCAGGACAGAAAAAGAAAATCGCAATTAAAAATAAGGCGAAAAATAAAAAATATCTGTTTTCTTCCAATAAAAAGAAAATAGCTTCCGTTAATGCAAAAGGCGTAGTTAAGGCGAAGAAAAAAGGTAAGGCCGTAATTACGGTAAAAGAAAAGAATAAAAAGGGAAGTAAAAAAGTAAGGGTTGTAGGAAAAGTGAAAGTAAAAGTAACGGCTGTAAATAAGCAGGATAATACAAATAATCCAACGGGAGGCGACGGACAGTCACAACCGCAGAATCAGAATCCGGTTCCGCCTGAAGATAATTCTGTGGATGATGTTCCTGTAGTTTCCGCTGGTGCTGACATATATGTGTCGGCAGACGGCAATGATTCGTCGGACGGAAGTAAGAACGCTCCTTTCCGCACGCTTAACAGGGCAAAGGAAGCGGTAAGAAGCCTTGATAAATCAAAAGGAGATATAGTAGTAGAAATAGCCGATGGATTTTATCAGGTAGATGATACAATCAAATTTACATCGAAAGATTCGGGAAATGATAAGTGCACTATATATTACAGGGCTGCAAAGGGCGCTAAGCCTGTAATTTCAGGCGGCGCTAAGATTACCTCCAAATGGGAAAAAGCCGACGAGGTAAACTGGCTTGACAACGGTCTTACGGCATATAAGACACCGCTTGTCAGAAATGAAAAACTCAGGGCAATATATGTAAACGGCGAACGTGCTGAAATGACGTCAAGAAAGATTACTCCTGCGGGAAAGACAGGTTCCATGTCAATAACCAAAGGACAGGCTGACTGGGCATGGACGTCAAAATCAGGTCTTGCAGAAGCCACTGTATTTTCTGCAGGAAGTATTCCTGCAGACACGAGAAACCAGCATAATATAGAAATGGATTCTTCATCCAGATGGGCAAGGCAGATTGTATGTGTTGATGAACTTGTGGAAGAAGCTGACGGAAAAGTTGACGCATATCTGCAGATGCCGTATGGTGCGCTGGCGCAGAATCTGGGTTGGGGAACAGCATATAGCGCGGATACGGAAAATACGGTATGGAATGTGTTTGAGTGGTTAAGCAGCCCGGGACAGTTTTATTTTGACGAAGAAGGCAGCATGCTTTATTACATACCAAAAGAAGGCGAAGATATTAATACGGCTGAGGTGGTTGTACCCGAAGTTGATACCATTATTGACATGACAGGTGATAAACCGCTTGACAGTTATGTACAGAATATTGTATTTGACGGAATTACGTTTGCATATTCAGACTGGAATCTGTATGAGCTTGACGATTCGCACGGATATGCTTCAGTACAGGGCTCGATTGTACTTAAAGCCTTTGCAAGCGATAACCAGCATGATGACATATACCGCTCATATGATGTGCCGGCTGCAGCAATTCATCTGACGAGCGCGCGTAATGTTAAATTCATAAATGGCGAGATAATGCATACCGGTAATCTTGGAATACATATAGAAAATGATGTTAACGACATTGATGTGACAGGTAATTATATAGGAAAGACAAGCGGTGCGGGAATTGTCGTAGGACATCCTACGCATGTGTATGAAAACGACGGTCCTGAGCATCAAGTCAGGGAAAGTAATGCAGGACCTGATAAAGAGAAGTTTGAGTATGGCACGGAATCGGTTCCTAAGAATATTACATTGAGCAACAATTACCTTCTTGAGAACTGTTATTTCTTCTCGGGACATTCACCGATAACTACATTCTATACATATAATTTACAGGTTCTTCACAACTTTGTATATAAATGTTCATACAGCGGAATGAGTATCGGCTGGGGATGGTGCAACTTTGACGGAGCTAATGACAGTGATTCGCAGCTTCCGGGATATCCGACGACAACTTCCAGAAATAACCATGTTAATTATAACAGGGTAGAGGAAATATGTTCGCTGCTTCAGGATGCCGGCGGTATATATACTCTCGGACAGCAGGGAAATGATGACTGGACTGAATATTCAGAGATGAGCTTTAACTATATTAATGCTAAGCGTACCCCGCAGGTAGCTGACGGAAGCAGGATGGTCAATGGTTTCCACCCTGATGAGGGAAGCGCATATATTAAGTTTGACAGTAATGTAATTACAAATACGATACGTAATGTATATGAGCTGAATAACTGGAGAAGAAAACACGATATGATAGTAACAAACGGTTTCTCCAATACAGACCGTTCAGAATGCACGGCGCCTAACTGTACGATTGATATGTATGTAAACGCTGATTATATATGGCCTCAGAAAGGATACGAAACAGTTCTTTATTCAGGGCTTGAAGACCAGTATGTACATATGGTAGGTAAAGATGTCATTCCTGATACGGATTATGAACTCGCTTCAAATGTAAGGCTTACCGCAGGAGATAAGCTGAAAAGAAGGGGACTGCTTGGAGCGGATGATACGGTATGGCTTGCTCCTGAAGGAACAACTTCATTTACAGAAGGGGACACGATGGTAAAAGCTGCCGGTAATGTTAAAGAAATGGATATACCGGATGCGGCGGGTGAATATAAGCTTTATATAGTATATGCAGACGGTTCGGTATCTGATGAATCTACATTTACGCTTTATGTAGGTGAAGATAACAATGCTGCCAATGTAAAAGAGGGCGCAAATTATTATGTATCAAAGAAAAAGCCGTTTGTGCTTACGCTTGATACACAAAATTATACATTTAAACTCAACGACAACGCAGTATCGGACGGATATACCATTGATACGGAAGGAAGATGGACTCTTACCGTAACTCCTGCAAATGGCGGAAGTGAAGAAAAGATATTATTTACCACTACGATAAATAAGGCTAATAAGCTTCTTGCAGAGGATAAAACGGTAAGTCCCGGTGAATTTGTAAAATTTGATGAGTCCATAAACGATGCAGGAAAAGTAATATGGCTTGCTGATACCGGCGTATCTGCATTTGATAAAAATGATTCTGCACAGGCATATACCGAAGGCGATGCCGATGGAATTAAAGTTCCGAATGTACCCGGAACATACAGGCTTACAGTTACTGATTTGAAAAATGAGATTGATAGTTTCTCAGATGCCTTTATAACAGTAAAATAAAATATATTATAAAAAATATGGAGGAGTTTTATGAAAAGAAAGTGCAGCTTTATAAGTAAAATTTTAGGTGTCGCAGTATTGGGATGTTTTGCAGCATTTGTTGTACCCGGAAGTATATCTGCAATGAACCCTATCGTACAGGATGTATACACGGCTGATCCTGCGCCTATGGTATGTTCTGACGGAAGGCTTTATGTGTATACGTCGCATGACGAGGATGAAACCATTAATGGTTTTTATACCATGAATGACTGGAAATGTTATTCAACAACGGATATGGTCAACTGGACTGACCACGGAACGGTACTCAGTTATCATGAATTTGAGTGGGCCAAAGAAAATTCATCGTGGGCAGGACAGGTAGTAGAAAAAGACGGTAAATTTTATTATTATGTACCAATTAATGCAAAAAACGGACAGACAGCGATAGGAGTGGCCGTGTCAGATTCTCCTACAGGTCCGTTTACTGACCCGCTTGGCGAACCTCTTGTAGGACCTGCTCCTAATTATATAGATCCTACCGTATGTATTGATGATGACGGTCAGGCATATCTGTATTGGGGAAATCCGGATTTATACTGTGTTGTGCTTAATGACGACATGATAAGCTATGACAAGGATTATCCCGGAAGCAATAACGGCATTATAAGATGGGAACTTGAAACTAATGATTATGCTGATCTTGAAAGCGATGAATGTAAAGACGTACAGGAGCAGTTTGGTACCGGTACAAGATTGGATAACGGCAAAATAAGAAGACCTACGTTATATGAAGAAGGTCCGTGGTTCTATAAGCATGACGGACATTATTATCTTGTATATGCAGCAAACGGTATACCTGAGAGAATTGACTATTCAATGGCAGACAGTCCGTTAGGTCCGTGGGAATACAAGGGTATGATTATGAATGATAATGTTGACGGCAGGGGCTCCGGAAGTTTCACTAATCATCCGGGAATCGTTGAATATAAAGGACGTTCATACCTGTTTTATCATACGGGCAAACTGTATGACGGAAACGGATACCATCGTTCGGTAGCCGTAGACGAAGTGTTCTACAATGAAGATGGAACAATTCAGGAAATTCCATTTACCGATGAAGGGGTAGAGCCTGTTGAAAGTCTTAATCCTTTTAACAGGGTGGAAGCCGAAACGTTTGAATATAGCAATTCGCTGAAAGCAGGAGACAATGACCCGCTTGGAAAATATACTGTAGAGAAAGAGCCATGTTCAAATGAAACGGGAGGAATTAATCTCTGCAATATTAAAAATGAAGACTATATATGTATACGAAACGTTGATTTCAGTCAGTACGGAGCCGTTAAATTTACTGCATGTACGGCGTCGGATGCCGCTAAAGGCGTAGCTGCCGGAAAAATTGAAATATATCTTGACTCGCTTTATGATGTGCCTATCGGCGAATATGAAGTAAAAGGCGGCGGAGATATAAACACCTGGGTAACGGATACGATAGATATTGATAAAACTATAGTAAATGATGTACATGACGTATACATGCTATTTACCGGCGACGATGAAAGCGAAGACCTTTTTAAGTTTGATTACTGGCAGTTTACGCAGGATGAAATACCTGCAACGTCTACTCCGGTTCCGTCACCGCCTGTAAAAGATACTTCTGAAACCGATGCTTCTCCGGTGCCTATCGTACCGGCAAATGACGTTACCGCGCCTGTTGTTACTGCGCCGACTGTAAAAACAACTCCGGGAAAGGCTGTTATAAGAAAAGTTAAAAATAATAAAAAAGGTACGGTTAAAGTAACAATTAAGAAGAATAAAAAGGCGGACGGTTATCAGATTATATACGCATCTGATAAAAAACTTAAAAAAGGTAAGAAGACTGTTAATACAAAGAAGATTAACGTTCTGATTAAAAAACTTAAAAAAGGAAAAACCTACTATATATCAGTAAAGGCGTATATAGTAGATGCTTCGGGAAATAAGGTGTTTGGTAAAGCTTCTGCAGTCAAAAAAATTAAAATCAAAAAATAGAAAGGGTAGGTGTTTATGAAAAAATTTGTAAAAAAAATTACAGTGGGGATGCTTGTAGCAGCGCTTGTGGTTACATCATTTACAGTTGCAAAAAAACCGGTAACTACATATGCTGATAATCCGGTAGTGCAGACATATTTTACTGCTGATCCTGCGCCAATGGTGGTCGGAGATACACTTTATCTTATTACAAGTCATGATGAAGATGTTCTTGAACCAAATTCACCGGAGGAGACAGATAAGTTTTTTACAATGAAAAACTGGAAATGTTATTCCACTAAGGATATGGTAAACTGGACAGACCATGGTACGATATTCGGACAGTCTTCATTTGAATGGGGACATACATGGCGTTTCAGGGCATGGGCGGCGCAGTGCGTTGAGAGAGACGGTAAATTTTATCTGTATGTGCCTATACTTAGAAAAGGCGCGCGGGAAGAAGATAACAGTCCGGGATATGGAATTGGCGTTGCGGTAGCGGATAATCCATACGGACCGTATGAGGATGCCATTGGCGCGCCGCTTATAGAAGGCGACTGGAATGATATTGACCCGACGGTTTTTGTTGATGATGACGGTCAGGCATATCTGTTTTATGGACAGACTCTTAAATATGCGCTGCTAAATGACGATATGATATCATTAAAGACACAGCCGGCAAGGTTTGATGTTCCTAATTATGTAGAAGGTCCGTGGTTTACAAAACATAATGGTACATATTACTTTATGTGGGCAGGTCATGGCGGTAATACTTCTGCGCACAAGGGCGGAGAGACGCTTCATTATGCTTATTGCGATGAACCGCTTGGAGATTATACATATGGCGGACTGCTTCAGGAAACTACAAGAGGGGCAAGCTTTACAAATCATCCGGGAGTTGTGGATTTTAAAGGTGAATCTTATCTGTTCTACCATACGGATGAACTTCCTTCGGGAGTCGGTGAAAATGCAGGACCGCACAGATCGGTATGCGTAGATAAATTTACATATAATGATGACGGAACGATTGACCCTGTAAGCATGACTGACGGCGTGGAGCCTGTAGATACGCTTAATCCTTACAACAGGACGGAAGCCGAGACAATAGCCTGGGGTCTGGGTCTTAAAACAGCGGGAACTGTTAATGACGAAGGCTATAATGATATGTATGTATATAATATGCATAACGAAGACTATATTGATGTAAGAAATGTAGATTTTGGCGATGAAGGCGCAGTTAAATTTACGGCGTCTGTCAAGAATGCAAAAGCAGATGCAGATGCTTCAATAGAGGTATATCTGGATGAAGATGATTACATAGGCACTGTAAAAGCAGATAATTATACTGATGAATGGAAAGAAATATCGGTGGAACTTGATAAAAAGGTTACAGGAATACATGATGTACGGTTCATGTTTAAGGGTAATTATCAGAAACCTGAGAATGAAACAGGCCTGCGCGAAGATAAGAATGCATATATACACGAAGAAGATACGGGAATGTTTGAGTTTGATTACTGGAAATTTGACAAAGAACCTGAAAAGGTAACGCCGCCTGTTGTTAATAATTCAAATAATAACGGACAGTCAGGTAATAATGCGTTAAATGTACAACAGAACGTAACAAATCAGAATGTAACGAATCAGCCTGATACAGGTGAAGTTTCAGATGACCAGGAAGTAAAACTTGCAAAGGTAAAGAACCTTAAAGTAAAGAAGAAAGGTTCAAAAAAGGCTGTAATATCCTGGAATAAGGTTAAAGGAGCGGAAAAATACGAGATTAGGTATTCGACTGATAAAAAACTGAAAAAAGGAGTTAATAAGCTTATTGTAAAGAAAAATAAAGCAACTGTAAAACTTCTTAAATCTAAAAAGGCATATTATTTTAAAGTACGTGCAACTGCATCCGGAAGCAAGCCGGGAAAATATTCCGCAGTAAAAAAGCTTAAATAATGTCTTGACATAATAACTTATATAATATATAATGCCACCTGTAAAGAAAAAGACTTTACAGGTGGTGTTCTTATATGGATAGTAAAGACGACAGCTTAAATACCGGAGATTCTTTGGTAAAAATGGTTGAATATGCACTTTTGTATGATTTTTATGGGGCACTTCTAAAAGATAAAAACCGCAGTATATTTGAAGATTATATGTTTAATGATATGACATTGTCAGAAGTTGCTTGCGAAACAGGCATTACACGTCAGGGTGTAAGGGATGTAGTAAACAGATCAAAGTTAAGACTTGAGGAATTTGAAAAAAGGCTCGGACTCGTAAAAAGATTTAATAAAGTCAGGGAATCGGCAGCTGATATGAAAAAGGAACTTTCAGGAATAAAAGAGTGTCTGGAGGTATTTAATTCTTCTTACCCGGATGACAGGGACATAATTAAAAAAATTGACGGACATATAAATAATATAGACAGTATTACTGATGATATTTTGGATGAATTTTAATATTTTATTTGGAGGAACATATGGCTTTTGATAATTTGACGGAAAAGCTTCAGAATGTATTCAGAAATTTAAGAAGTAAGGGAAGACTTACCGAGGATGATGTAAAGGCGGCGTTAAAAGAAGTAAAGATTGCGCTTCTTGAAGCGGACGTTAATTTTAAAGTTGTTAAACAATTTATAAAGACTGTACAGGAGAGGGCTACGGGACAGGATGTGCTTAACAGCCTGACGCCGGGTCAGACCGTTATAAAATATGTTAATGAAGAACTTGTAAATCTTATGGGAAAAGATACCGTAGAGCTTGCGCTGCAGCCGGCAAATGAGATAACGGTTATAATGATGTGCGGACTGCAGGGAGCAGGTAAGACTACTACCATTGCAAAACTTGCAGGTAAGCTTAAACAAAAAGGAAGGACGCCATTGCTTGCGGCATGTGATATATACAGACCCGCCGCTATTGAGCAGCTTCAGAAAAACGGGGAAAAACAGGGAGTTCCTGTGTTTTCAATGGGAACAGCAAGCAAGCCTTCGGATATTGTAAAGGCGGCTTATGGACATGCAAAGAAGAATAATAACAACGTACTTATAATAGATACTGCAGGACGGCTTCATATTGATGAAGATATGATGAATGAACTTGTAGATATTAAAAATAATGTTACCGTGCATCAGACATTGCTTGTAGTGGACGCAATGACAGGACAGGATGCAGTAAATGTAGCAAAAGCGTTTGACGAGAAACTTAATATAGACGGACTGATACTTACAAAGCTTGATGGCGATACAAGGGGCGGCGCGGCGTTGTCAATACGTGCCGTTACGGGAAAACCTATATTGTATGCGGGAATGGGAGAAAAACTCAGTGATCTTGAACAGTTTTATCCTGACAGAATGGCATCGCGTATACTTGGAATGGGTGATATACTTACGCTTATAGAAAAAGCGGAAGCCGAAATTGATGAAAATAAGGCAAAGGAAATGGAAAAGAAGCTGAGAAAAGCTGAGTTTGATTTCAATGATTATCTTGAACAGATGCATCAGATGAAAAAAATGGGCGGACTTAGCAGTATACTCAGTATGCTTCCGGGCATGGGGCTTCCGTCAAATGTTGAGATTGATGACAGCGCCCTTGCAAAAATAGAAGCAATCATATATTCAATGACAAAAGAAGAAAGAACCAAACCGTCTGTCATAAATATCTCCAGAAAGCAGAGGATTGCAAAAGGCGCGGGAGTTGATATAAGCGAAGTCAACAGGCTGATTAAGCAGTTTGAGCAGGGCAAAAAGATGATGAAGCAGATGAGTGGAATGATGTCAGGCAAAAAAGGTAAACGTGGATTATTCGGTAAAATGCCGTTTGGCATGTAATTAACCGTATATTCCAATAATAATAGAACAATTATATGTAAGGAGGTGGATATCATGGCAGTAAAAATCAGGCTTAGAAGAATGGGTAAAAAGAAAGCCCCTTTCTACAGAGTAATAGTTGCAGATTCACGTTCTCCAAGAGATGGTAAGTTCATAGATGAGATAGGTACTTATGATCCTAATGTAGAGCCGGCAGCATTTAAGGTTGATGAGGAAGCAGCAAAAAAATGGATTGCAAATGGTGCAAAGCCTACTGAAACTGTAGCAAGGCTCTTTAAGCAGTCAGGAGTACTTTAATGTTTTGTATGCGCACAGGTTAAAAACAACCTGTGCCCCGTACTTCGGATTTGACTTGCAGAATGGAGGTATTATGAAAAAATTAGTTGAAGTAATAGCAAAATCATTGGTTGATAATCCTGATGAAGTAACTGTAGTGGAAACTGAAACTGCAAAGGGAACTGTTATTGAATTAAGGGTTGCCCCGTCCGACATGGGAAAAGTTATCGGAAAACAGGGACGTATTGCAAAAGCGCTTCGTACAGTTGTAAAAGCAGCAGCTTCCAGGGATGAGAAAAAAGTTGTTGTTGAGATTCAGCAGTAAAATGATTTTAATTAATTCTGAAAAATTATATTAAATTTATTTTGTGTCATGCACATTATATTGTTTTGCGTTATTCGGCGAAAACCTGTGCGGAAAAATAATATAGTGCTGCATGATACAGCTTTATGTTATTTATTAAATTTGATAAGCGTTACAGAAACAATAAGAAAAGGAATATGTGAATGGAAGATTATCTGAGAGTAGGAACATATGTAAATACCCATGGGATAAAAGGAGAAATAAAAGTATATCCGCATACTGATGATGTAAGACGTTTTTCGGATTTGGAATATGTTATATTAGATACGAAGGACGGAAAGATTAATTATCATATACAATCAGTAAGGTATTATAAAAACATGGCAATTATTAAGTTCGCCGAAATAGATAATATTAATGATATAGAAAAATATAAGGGAGCGGACGTCCTTATTGAACGCAGCAATGCAGTTTCGCTTAAAGATGGCGAGTATTTTATATGCGATATAATAGGCGCTGATGTATATGCTGATACGGGAGAAAAGCTTGGAATAATAAAAGAAGTGCTTCAGACCGGCGCTAATGATGTATATGTTGTAGAAGGTGGAAACGGAAAAGAACTTTTGATTCCGGTAATTCCATCATGTGTTCTGGATGTTGATACAGATGCTAAATGCGTAAAAGTGCATATGTTGCCGGGACTTTCTGATTTATAAGGAGCGGAGATTTTTATGGATTATTATGTTCTCACACTGTTTCCTAAAATGATTGAGGCGTGTATAAGTACAAGTATTACCGGACGGGCTATAAATAACGGTTATATAAGCATGACTTCTGTAAATATACGTGATTATTCGACAGACCGGCACAAACATGTGGATGATTATCCTTATGGCGGCGGAGCAGGGATGGTAATGCAGGCAGAACCTATATATCGCGCTTGTGAAGATATCAAAATGAGAACAAAAAAAAAGCCGAGGATAATATATATGACACCGCAGGGACGGGTATTTGACCAGAGTATTGCAAAAGAACTTGCGGGAGAAGAAGAACTGGTTTTTCTATGCGGACATTACGAGGGAATAGACGAAAGGGCAATAGAACTTGAGGTGACTGATTGCCTGTCTATAGGCGATTATGTTCTTACAGGCGGAGAACTTGCAGCTCTTGTAGTTATAGACGCGGTATCGAGAATGGTTCCGGGAGTGCTTTCTAATGAAGAATCAGGCATATCTGAAAGTTTTGAAAACAATTTGTTAGAATATCCGCAATATACCCGGCCTGAAGAATTTATGGGAATGAAAGTCCCTGAAATACTTCTATCGGGACATCATGCCAATATAGAAAAATGGCGAAGACAGCAGTCGCTTTTAAGAACGGCTGAATCCAGACCTGATTTATTGAAAAAGGCTGATTTGGATAAAAAAGATATGGATTATTTAAAAAATAATATAAAAAACTTGCAATTATAAATAGTATATGATATGATAGGTAAGCTGTGAAAAAAAGATAGATGGTCCGCTGTGCCAGTTTTGATATGGTTTATGAACATCAAAAATAATTAGGAGGATGCACAGATGAATGATATTATTAAAAAGATTGAAGACGCTCAGCTTAAAGCAGAGCTCCCTGAATTTCGTGTTGGAGATACCATAAAGGTATATGCAAAGATTAAAGAAGGAAACAGGGAAAGAACACAGGTATTTGAGGGCACCGTTATTAAAAGACAGAACGGCGGTGTTAAGGAAACATTTACGGTACGTAAATTTTCAAATGGAATCGGAGTAGAAAAATCATGGCCGCTTCACTCTCCTATAGTAGAAAAGATTGAGGTTGTAAGGCATGGTAAAGTAAGGAGAGCCAAACTTTATTATCTCAGGGAGCGCGTAGGTAAGGCTGCCAAAGTAAAAGAAAAGGTAAAATAATAAGTTGCCAGTAGAATGATTCGGGGACATATTGATATGTCCCCTTTTTTGAAATTACAGGAGTCCTTATATTATGAGAAGGAAAACGGCGGTAAAATTCGTAAAGCGGAAAAAAGAAAGTACCATGTCTGCAAAAAAAAAGATATTGGTGGAAGCGGTTATATATATAGCTGAAGTCCTGCTTGTCATACTTTTTGCTTTTCTTATAGTGCGCATGTGTTTTGTCAAATGTTCCATGATAGGAGATTCGATGTCCGGTACGCTTGTCAGCGGAGATTCGCTTCTGGTAAATAAATTTGCATATAAAATAGCGGAACCGAAAAGATTTGATATAGTTGCATACAGACAGGGCTCATCAGAACATTCGTATATGAGCGTAAAAAGAATAATAGGACTTCCGGGCGACAGGGTATTAATAAATAATGGGGAAATATATATTAACGGAGAACTTCTTGACGAGAATATAAATACTGAGAAAATGGTAACAGGCGGACTTGCTGAAACGGAAATAACACTTGACGAACACGAATATTTTGTACTTGGCGATAACCGTAATAACAGTGAAGACAGCAGGTTTGCCAATGTAGGTAATATTGTAAAAAATGATATTGAAGGAAAAGTGTGGATAAGATTGAATTCATTTGCGTTTGTGGATTCTTTAAATCACAGGGAAGATGATGGTGAGGTAGAATAATGTATTTTCAGTGGTATCCGGGGCATATGACCAAGGCAAAGCGTATGATGCAGGAAAATATCAGGCTGATAGATGTTATAATAGAGCTTGTAGATGCAAGAATACCGGCGTCCAGCCGCAATCCCGATATTGAACAGCTTGCAGCGGGTAAAAAACGTGTTATACTTCTTAATAAGTATGATCTTGCAGATGACATATACACGGGCGAATGGAAAGAATATTATGATAAAAAGGGATATTTTACGGCGCTGGTTAATTCAAAGTCCGGAAAAGGGATTAGAGATGTAAATAATGTAATAATGGAAGCCTGTAAGGAAAAAATTGAACGCGACAGGAAAAGGGGAATACTTAACAGGCCTGTGCGTGCAATGATAGCAGGTATACCGAATGTAGGTAAATCAACGTTTATCAACAGTTTTGCAGGCAAAGCGTGTACAAGGACAGGAGATAAACCGGGAGTTACTAAAGGGAAACAGTGGATAAGGCTTAATAAGAATGTTGAACTTCTTGATACGCCGGGAATATTATGGCCCAAATTTGAAGATCAGGATATTGGACTTAGGCTTGCCTTAATAGGTTCCATAAATGATGATATACTTCAGCTTGAAGAACTGGCCGCCGAGCTTATTTTAATACTTGGCAGGGATTATCCTGAAATGCTTGAAAAATATCTGGGATTTGATATATCTTATGAACCATATGAACTTCTTGAAAAATATGCGATAAAGAGAGGCTGCAGGATAAAAGGCGATGAAGCTGATATGAAAAGGGCAGCAATACTTCTTCTGGATGATTACAGGGGAGGAAAAATCGGAAAAATAACTTTAGAGCGCCCACAAATATAATGCTGTGAAACTTTAACATAATATACAAAACAGATTGTTTACCGGGTTAGAGAAAATATACAGAAACAGCATGTGGCACAAAAATATGCTGTTTTTTTGTTTATAATTTATTGTAAGAAGCTGTTATAATTATTTGTGTCAGATATATCTGTACAGCCTTATATCGATATAAATAAGTATCTGTTTGTATAAAATATTGAAAGGAGCACGAAATGGATATTAATTATGAAAACATTGAGTGGGATAAATTTACTGCTGAGGAAATTAAAGAAAATTTGTTCTTCAGCCTAATTAACTATGAAAAAAATAAGGAAAAGTTGTCGGATATTCCTTACATAAAATTTCTGGACCTGGCAGTCGTTTTCAACTATATGGTGGATGAAAATGGCGATGAAATACACAGTTTCAGGGTGGACGACAGGATTATGAAAACATGGGGACTTAATGCACAGGAAATGTATGATATTGCCATGGGCAACATGGACAGGCTTTTCCCTGAAATCGTGTCGTGTATAACAAATATTGTAAGGGAACTTGAGGGAAAATGCCATACGGAAATGATTCCGGAATATATATGCGACTCAGTTATACATGTCTATGTGCTTACTAATAAGAGGGCGCTTAACGGAGCTTCAGCCATGCTTTACAGTAAGAAACTCGGCAAACTGGCCGATATACTTGAAAGTAATCTTTATATACTTCCAAGCAGCGTGCATGAAGTTATAGCCGTACCGACAAAATATTATCAGGACGCGGCAAAACTGATTAAACTTGTAAATGACGTTAATTCAGATACGGTTGAGCCCAAGGACCGTTTATCTGATAATGTATATGTATATGAAAGGGCTGATGGCAGCATGTACATATATGAAAACAGGGAATAATGAATTTTGTCTATACTTTTTATTGATAATATAGTATTATTAAAATGTATGTGTACTATAAATTCTAATATAAAGGAGAAAGTTATTATGTCTGTTCTTGTTACAGGGGGAGCCGGATATATAGGTTCGCATACGGTAGTTGAACTTTTAGAATCCGGTTATGATGTTGTAGTGGTGGATAATCTGTGCAATTCAAGCAGGGAATCCCTTATAAGAGTTGAAGAAATAACAGGTAAAAATGTAAAGTTTTATGAGGCGGATATTCTGGATAAAGATGCTCTGGAGGAATTGTTTTCAAAAGAAAATATTGATTGCTGTATTCACTTTGCAGGACTTAAAGCCGTAGGCGAGTCTGTAGAAAAACCATGGCTTTATTATCATAACAATATTTCAGGAACGCTTACCCTGTTAAAAGTTATGGAGGAGCATAATGTAAAGAATATAATATTTTCATCATCAGCTACGGTTTATGGCTCTCCGGCGGAGATACCTATTACGGAAAACTGTCCAAAGGGAGATATTACTAATCCTTACGGCCATACCAAATCAATGCTTGAGCAGATATTGTCTGATATTTATAAGGCTGATACTGAATGGAGCGTAATTCTTTTAAGATATTTTAATCCTATAGGAGCGCATAAGAGTGGAAAGATAGGTGAAAATCCTAATGGAATACCGAATAATCTTATGCCGTATATAACGCAGGTAGCGGTTGGAAAACTTGAGTGTCTTGGAGTGTTTGGAAATGATTACAATACTCATGACGGAACCGGTGTAAGGGATTATATACATGTGGTTGATTTGGCAAAGGGTCATGTGAAGGCAATAGATAAGCTTATGAAAAAGCCGGGTCTTAATGTGTATAATCTTGGAACAGGCAAAGGTTACAGTGTACTTGATATTGTAAGGAATTTTGAAGAAGCATCGGGACAACATATACCGTATGTCATAAAGCCAAGAAGGGCTGGAGATATTGATGAATGTTATTCCGACCCTTCAAAAGCTGAAATAGAACTTGGCTGGAAAGCTGAAAACGGAATAAGAGAAATGTGTGAGGATGCCTGGAGATGGCAGCATAATAACCCTAACGGATATGTTAGTGAATAACTGGAGGTATGGACATGCTGAAAAAAACGTCAAAGACAATATTGGCAATTATTCTTGTTTTAACAATGCTTGCAGGAACTGCAGCTATGCAGACTGAAGTGTATTCTGCAAAAAAAACGAAGATTACAACAAAGAAACTTTCTTTAAATGTCGGGCAGAAAAAATCTATCGTAATAAAAAACAAAAAAGGTAAGACAAAATATACTTTTGTTTCAAAAAATAAAAAGATTGCGAAAGTTAATAAAAAAGGCAGGGTTACTGCCGTTAGAAAAGGTACTACCAAGGTTATTGTAAAGGAAGGTAAAAAAGGCTCCAAAAAAGTTAAAAAGCTTGGAACCGTTAAAGTTGTCGTAAAAAATAAAAACGTGCAGCAGATAAATGATGCTGTGTCTTCTCCGGATGCAAACGTACAGAAAGTAAATACACCTTCGCCTGATAAGGTAAATACACCTTCGCCGGAACCTACCAATTGCGTGGATATTGATTTCTCGGACGGAGATATCTCTAAATTTTCGGCAGAGGGAGATGGGGTAAAGATAGAACTTTCACAGAATGGCTATGATGATGATTCATGTATTAAAGCTACGAAAAGGGCAGGAAGAAACGACTGGTTCGGGTGCGGAATGGCACTGGATGTTACGGATGTAATAAACCCTGGAAAAACATATAAACTTACATGTTATGTGAAATGCGACAAAGATGCGACAATTACTATAAGGAGTATTAATGACGCAGGCGGATTTTTTAACTTCCCGACACAGGTTGGAGATACATTAGATGTAAAGGCCGGCGAATGGAGCCGTATGGAAGCGGTATATCTTTCTCCTGATAATATTTCAGGCAAGATAAGGCTTTACTGGGATGCCTCAAATACTGCTGATATATATCTTGATTCGATACAGATGATAGAGAGTACTGTGCTTGACGATACGTTTAAGACATTGTTTACAAATATATTCGGTCATGTGGGTACATGCAATACATATACACAGATGAAAGATTATAAAGGATTTACGACTACTTTGTATAACAGTGTTACAATGGAAAATGAAACAAAACCGTTATCACTGTTAAATGCGGGAAATATAAGCAATACTCCTCCGGAAGGATACATTATACCTGACAGTTACAAAGATGTGACATATCCTGTAATTAATTTTTCGACTATTGATAATGTGATTAATACTGCTTATGAATACGGACTTTCCATACGTTTCCATGTACTTGTATGGCATTCGCAGACTCCTGACTTTTTCTTTAAGAGAGGGTATAATGAGTCGGCGGGTTATACGACAAAAGAATATATGGATGGAAGACTTGAATATTATGTGAGAAATGTAATGCAGCATATATATAATACTCCTCATGGAAAAGATGTAATATACTGTATAGATGTTGCAAACGAATATTTTCATAATTACGACCAGGGTTCAAAATCAAAATGGAATACGATTTATTACCCTGAGGAAAAATCCGAAAGTGATAGAACCAATAAACCCGTATATGTAAAAAAGGCATTTGAAATTGCATATGACGAGCTTGAAAAATTCGGTCTGGCAGGTTCGGTCAAGTTGTTTTACAACGATTATAATACGTATGAAGTTACCGACGATATTATTACTATGATTAACTATATAAATGAGGAGAAAAAAATATGCGATGGGGTCGGTATGCAGTCACATCTTGATGTGGATTATCCTACGCCGGGAATGGGAGGTAAAATATCCGATACGATAGACGCATTTACCGCGCAGGGATATGAAATTCAGATAACGGAACTGGATGTTACCGATTATGATAACAGTGGAAAACAGCTTAAATATTATACGGACCTGATTACAATGCTTGTAAATAAGAAAAAAAGCGGTTCTAATATTACCGGAATTACGTTCTGGGGTCTTTGTGACAGTAATTCCTGGAGAAGAAGTGGAAAACCATTGCTGTTTAGCGCTATTTTTTCACCAAAGCCGGTTTTTTATGAGTTCATTGAAGCCGCAAGGAATACATGGAATCAATAATGGAGGCAGGTTTTATGAATAAAGAGGTAAAGAAAGTCATTTGTTTTGCGCTTACTGTTGCGCTCGTAGCAGGTTTTTTGCCTGCGAATGATACGGTAGCTGCCAAAAAAGCCGCAATCAAAACAAAGAAGCTGCTGCTTGATGAAGGGAAATCAAAGAAAGTAAAGATTAAAAATAAGAAAAAAGGATGTACTTATATATTCAAGAGCAGTAAACCTAAAATTGCAAAGGTAAATAAAAAAGGAAAGGTTACCGGATTAAAAGCAGGAACTGCAAAAATTACAGTTAAGGAAAAGGTTATGGGAAAGAAAGCTAAAAAAGCTAAGTCAAAGAAAATCGGAGTATGCAGGGTTACGGTTAAAGGTGTGGAAAATGCAGAAAATAAAAGCATTGTATCACCTATACCGCCTACAGGTACGGGTGCACCTAAGGCAACAGAACAGATAATTCCAACAGATGCGCCTGCAACAGCGTCGCCCTGGGCACTTGAAATAAAGCCTACAATAGTACCGGCATATTATACTTCATCATATACGCTAGGCGACAGTAATGAGCTTGCATTGGGAAATCTTATGCAGTATGGCGGAATATGTAAAGTATCCGTAGAATGTAATAAGGGTTCGGGAAAGAATGTAACCGTTTCATATTTTGGAGAGTATCTTTATTTTGAATGTAATGGTGCGTATATTAATGACAGCACAATGAAAAAAATGCCTTTGGAGGAAGGCTCGGAAACCAAAGAATGTTCTTCTGACGAACAGGTTCTGGAGTTTACATTTGAGATTCCAAAGTATACTGATGATTTTAACCTGAGGTTTGATGCAGACGGCGTAGATATTAAAAATATTACTATAGAAACCAATCCGGTTGAAGGGTCTGACTATCCTGAAATGGTTGCAAATTCATATCGTTACACGGCTGATAATGAAATAATACCGGGTAACAATGCAAGAATTAAAAAGGCAATTGAAAAAGCCAGAAAAGGTGAAAATGTTACGTTAGCATATCTTGGAGGTTCAATAACTGAGGGATTTGCCGCATCTGAAACTAAAAATTCAGACTGTTATGCGGAAACGTCTTATAATGAATTTAAATATACATATGCGCTCGGCGATGGAAGCAATGTGCATTTTATTAATGCGGGTATGAGCGGAACATCTTCAAGGCTTGGAATTATACGTTATCAGAGAGATGTTATTGAACACATGGAATATAGCGGGGTACCGGATATTCTCTTTATTGATTTTGCGGTTAACGACGGTAATGATGCAGATACGTATGAGAGCATAATACGTACGGCTCTTTCGCAGGGTTCGGCGGTAGTTCTTATGTTTGTTCTTTATACCGGTGGCTGTGCGCATGAAGATGAATATTCAAAGATAGGTGAATATTATGGACTTGAAATGGTAAGCCCCGGAAACGGACAGAAGGCGGCTGCTCCTGATAAAACCGCATTTGATAACTGGTTTTACTGGAATGACGGACATCCCGACGTTGGCGGACACAGATATATGGCTGACTGTATTATGAATATGTTTTATCGTATTGATGCAGAGGACACAGATGAGGATAATATTACAGATATAGCAGATATTACGCCAATGAAGGCTACGGGAGATGCGTTTACGGGAATGAAGACATTGGAAAAGGATGTAAATCTGAACGAGCGTCCGTCGGTTCATTCTCTTGACTGCGGAAGTTTTTCTGAAACTGATAATGCGCAGCCTGTTTTGCAGTATATAAAAGATGGCGTTGAAGGACTTACATGGTTCCCTAAGGCGTGGGCGCATACGGCATCTTCAGGAAATGAAAGCTTTAAGGCGGAGATTGAATGTAACAGTATAATTGTAGCTTATAAGAAAGCAGGTTCCGGTTTTGGAATTGCAGAATGTTATCTTGACGGAAATAAAGTAGGAGAACTTAACGGAACTGCGCAGGGAGCATGGAATTATGCCGAAATGAATACTGTATTATCGGGAAATGAAGTCGGAACACATACTCTTGAAATAAAGATGAAAGACGGCGATGAAACAAAACCATTTACAATATATGCTATCGGATATGCCAATAAAAACGAGTAATGCGTAAGGGTAGTTATTTAAAATTATAAGGTTTTGTTTATCAGATAATATCAGATAATTAATTTGTATACCGGGTATATCATAATATTTGATATATCCGGTCTGTGCATTCGTACTTAAATCTTGCTTTATAAACTGTAATAGTATATAATATGTTTTGGTACTTTTTGAGAATTGTTGTATGGAGGAAATATATGGCTGTATATAAACGCGTGCTTCTTAAACTCAGTGGCGAAGCACTTTCAGGTGATAAAAAAAGCGGTTTTGACGAAGATACATGCCGAAAGGTTGCAGAGCAGATTAAAACGGTAAAAGCTGCAGGGACTGATGTTGCAATAGTTATAGGCGGAGGCAATTTCTGGAGAGGCAGGACAAGTGAGAATATAGACCGTACCAAAGCTGATCAGATAGGTATGCTTGCAACTGTTATGAACTGTATTTATATGTCGGAGATTTTAAGGAGTACAGGTATTTCTACGGAGATAATGACGCCTTTTATGTGCGGCACTTTTACTTCAATGTTTTCAAAGGACAGCGTAATGGAAGCGTTTAGGAATGGTAAGGTTGTATTTTTTGCAGGCGGAACCGGACATCCGTATTTTTCCACAGATACGGCAACAGCGCTTAGGGCTATTGAGATAGAAGCAGACGTTATTCTGGCGGCAAAAGCAATTGACGGTGTGTACAGCGACGATCCGGCAAAGAATAAGGAAGCGGTTAAGTATGACACGCTTGAGTTTAAGAAAATCGTAGATGAAAAACTTGGCGTGATAGATTTGGCGGCGTCGGTACTATGCCTTGAAAATAAGATGCCAATGCTTATATTTGGACTGAATGAGGAAAACAGCATAATTAACGCTGTACTTGGAAAATCAAACGGAACGGTTATTACAGTATAGTAATTTTAAATCAGGAGGATTTGATATGGATATTAAAGAATATGAAAACAAAATGGAAAAATCAATTTCCAATCTTGAGGAGGAATATGTATCAATAAGGGCAGGACGCGCTAATCCGCATATACTGGATAAGATAACAGTAGATTATTACGGAGCTCCTTCTCCTTTGCAGTCAGTTGCCAATATTTCTGTTCCGGAAGCCCGGGTAATCCAGATTCAGCCATGGGAAAGCAGTCTTATTAAAGATATCGAAAAAGCGATTATGGTATCAGATATAGGAATTACTCCGTCGAATGACGGAAGGATAATCAGACTGGTATTCCCCGAACTTACGGAGGAGCGACGTAAAGAGCTTGTGAAAGATATTAAAAAGAAAGCAGAAAATGGAAAAGTAGCAATAAGAAATATAAGGCGCGACGCGAATGATGCCATAAAAAAAGAACAGAAGGCCAATGAGATATCTGAGGATGAAAGTAAGGAACTTTCAGATAAGATTCAGAAACTTACGGATAAATATGTTGGAATAATTGATTCTCTTATGGAGAATAAATCCCAGGAAATCATGAAAGTCTGATTATGAGAGATTATTAAGAGTATGAATGAGGGCAGTTGTTTTAAATACTGCCCCGTTTTCAAAGTAAGGAGGAAAACAATGCCCGGACAGAATAATAATGTGCCTGCCCATGTTGCTATTATTCTTGACGGTAACGGACGGTGGGCAAAAAAGAGAATGCTTCCGAGAAAAGCGGGACACGTTCAGGGTAGCAAGGTTGTGGAGCAGATATGCGAGGATGCAGACAGCCTTGGAATAAAATATCTTACTGTATATGCGTTTTCAACGGAAAACTGGAAACGTCCTGCCGATGAAGTGGAAGCGCTTATGAAACTTCTCGACAAATATCTTAAAAACTGTATTGAAAGAAGCAGTAAAAATAATATGCGTGTAAGGGTGCTTGGAGATATAAGTGCGCTTGATGAAAAAATGCAGGATAAAATAAGAACTCTTGAAAAAGTGTCGTCAGTAAATACAGGTCTTAATTTTCAGGTCGCGCTTAATTACGGAAGCCGGGATGAGATGTTAAGGGCGATTAGAAAATGTTCATCGGATTGCGTATCGGGTAAAATGAATGTTAATGATATTGATGAAACATATATAGACAGTCTTTTAGACACAAAAGGGATACCTGATCCTGACTTACTTATAAGAACAAGCGGCGAGCAGAGATTATCAAATTTCCTTTTATGGCAGCTTGCTTATACTGAATTTTATTTTACGGATGTGCTCTGGCCTGATTTTAATAAAAAAGAGCTTGAAAAAGCAATTGATTATTATGCCGGAAGGGACAGAAGATACGGGGGAGCATAATTTGGAGGATTGGTATGAATACGTTTGTAAAAAGGACAATTAGCGGAATTATACTCCTTATAATAATATTTGGAGCAATATTTGCAGGCGGTTACGTGTGGCTTGCGCTTATGGGGATATTATCTATTATAGGGCTTTATGAACTTTTTAAGGCGTTGGGAATTAATAAAACCATTATGGAATATGCCGCCTATATTTTATGCGCAGCTTCGTATATAGTATTTGGACAGAACGTTCTTTTAGCGGTGTATATAATGCCTGTTTTATACTTTATAATTATAATGGCGGTATATGTTATAAAGTGGCCCGGGTATGATATAAATATGATATCAAAGTCGCTTTTTACATTTTGTTATGCTGTCTTGTGCATGATTTTCTTATATCAAATCAGACTGGAAAGCATATATTATATATGGCTGGTATTTATAAGCGCGTGGGGCTCTGATACATGTGCGTATGTTACAGGTATGCTTATCGGAAAGCATAAGATGCCGGGAACGTTAAGTCCTAAAAAAACAATAGAAGGCTGTGTGGGCGGAGTTTTGGGAGCAGCGATTATAGGGTTCATATACGGAATGGCTGTTTCAGGAACAAAGACAGCGGTAATCTTTGCGGTTTTATGTATGGCAGGTTCAGTAGTTTCGCAGATAGGCGACCTTGCGGCTTCTGCGGTGAAACGTAATTGCGGTATTAAGGATTATGGAAAGCTTATTCCCGGACACGGCGGCGTAATGGACAGATTTGACAGTCTTTTATTTGTTGCGCCGGTAATATATTATATAATGTCGTTTGCGCTTATGTATGGGTTGGATATAGATTTTATTTGATATTTGGAGGATATACATTTGAAAAAATTGGCTGTTCTTGGTTCGACGGGTTCGATAGGCACTCAGACGCTTGAAATAGTAAGGGCAAATCCGGATGATTTTAAAGTAACGGCACTTTCAGCAAATAAAAGTGTGGATTTGCTTCTTGAGCAGGCTAAAGAATTCAGACCGGATATCGTATGTATATATGATGAAAAAAAAGCTTTGGAAAATGAATGCAGGTTTAAAGGTATTTCAAGGGTAGTGTGCGGAATGGACGGGCTTCTTGAATGCGCCGCAGACAATGATGCGGATATGGTAGTCTGCGCATTGGTCGGGATGATTGGTGTAAGACCTGTGATAGAAGCTATAAAAGCGGGAAAAAATATTGCGCTTGCAAATAAGGAATCACTTGTGACTGCGGGACATATAATAATTCCGTTGGCAAAGGAGAAAAATGTGAGTATTCTTCCTGTGGACAGCGAACATTCGGCAATATTCCAGTCGCTTAACGGAGAAAAAAGAAGCCAGGTGTCAAAATTGATTCTTACAGCTTCGGGAGGACCGTTCAGAGGAAAAAAACGCGCGGAACTTCAGAATATAAAAGTAGAAGATGCTCTTAAACATCCTAATTGGAGCATGGGTAAAAAAATTACAATAGATTCTGCTACAATGGTTAATAAGGGGCTTGAAATACTTGAAGCAGCATGGCTTTTTAATATTGACATAGATGATATACAGGTTGTAGTGCAGCCGCAGAGCGTAATACATTCAATGGTGGAATATGTAGACGGAGCGGTTATTGCACAGCTTGGAACGCCGGATATGAAACTGCCAATACAGTATGCTATGTATTATCCGGACAGGGTATTTCTTGCGGGAGAAAGACTGGATTTTTATAAACTTGGACATATAGAGTTTGAAAAACCTGATACCGATACTTTTGAGGGTATCAGCCTTGCCGTTTCCGCAGGAAAGATTGGCGGAAGTATGCCGACGGTATATAATGCTGCAAATGAATA
This sequence comes from uncultured Lachnospiraceae bacterium, assembly GCA_947588675.1. GTDB lineage: Bacteria > Bacillota > Clostridia > Lachnospirales > Lachnospiraceae > V9D3004. The sequence goes on from CANPYY010000003.1 coordinate 37,921, forward strand.
TGCAGTAGCAAGGTTTTTGAACCATAAATCAGGTTTCCTGGATATAACGGAAACAATAAAAGATGCTATGTCATCGCATAAAGTTATTGATAATCCTGATGTTGATACAATTATAAGCGTTGAGCAGGAAATATATGAAAGAATAGGGTAAGAAAGGAAATTGTTATGAATATTATAATTGCTATTTTAATTTTCAGTGTAATAGTCATTATACATGAGCTGGGACATTTTCTTCTGGCAAGGTTTAATGGAGTTGAGGTAACAGAGTTTTCACTTGGAATGGGACCAAGGCTTATAACTCTGGTCAAGACGGATAATGGAATCAGAATTAAATTCTTTGCTTCTTCAAAAGTATGTGAAACTACTGAAGGATGGGAGCATAAAACAAAGTATTCAATTAAAATTCTTCCGTTCGGCGGCTCCTGTATTATGCTTGGTGAAGATGATGTTGTTGAATCGGACAGAGCATTCTGTAAGAAAAATGTGTATGCCAGAATGTCTATAGTCTTTGCAGGACCATTTTTCAATTTTTTACTGGCATTTGTTCTTTCGATTATAATTATTGCTGTAGCAGGATTCGATAAGCCTTTGGTTACTTCGGTGCAAAGCGGTACTCCGGCAGAAGAAGCGGGGCTTAAAGAGGGGGATGAAATAGTAAAGATTAATAATAAAAAGATTCATATCGACAGGGAGATAAGTTCTTATTTTACCTTTCATCCGCTTGAAGGTGATGAAAATATTAAACTTGTCATTAAAAGGGATGGAGAAAAAATTACAATGTCGGTTAAACCGCAGCTTGTTCCGGTTGAATCAATAACCGACGGACTTGCACAGGGGGCGTCGGCTGATAAAGAGGAAGTCCAGTATTCATATAAGATAGGCTTTATGCACGGAGCGCCAAAAGTTAAAGGAAATGCCTGGCAGGTGCTTAAATATTCGGTTTATGAGGTTAAATACTGGATTGTGACTACTGTGGAAAGTCTTGGAATGTTAGTTACCGGAAAAGTTGGAACGGACGAGATAGCCGGACCTGTAGGCGTGGTTAGCATGGTAGGCGATCTTGTAAATGAATCGAAAGGATTCGGCTGGTCTACTGTTATTATTACTTTAATGTATTTCAGCATACTTTTATCTGCGAACCTGGGAGTTATGAATCTGCTCCCGATACCCGCGCTGGACGGAGGAAGACTGTTATTTATGATTGTTGAAGTTATAAGGCGTAAACCTATTGCGCCTGAAAAAGAAGGAATTGTTACAATGATAGGTTTTGTGCTTCTTATGGCGTTTATGGTATTTGTAATGTTTAATGATATTTCAAGACTGATAACAGGATAGGAGGGGACTGTTATGCACCGCAGCCGTACAAAAACAGTGTCTGTGGGAGGCGTTCTTCTTGGAGGAGATAATCCGATAAGAATACAATCCATGACCAATACAAAAACTGAGGATGTAAAAAGTACTGTAGAACAGATTCACAGACTGACAGACGCAGGCTGTGAGCTTGTACGCTGTACTGTTCCTACAATGGAAGCGGCGCGTTCACTGTCGGAAATAAAGAAAAATATTTCAATACCGCTTATAGCTGATATACATTTTGATTACAGGCTTGCGATAGCGGCAATTGAAAACGGAGCTGATAAAATAAGGATTAATCCCGGAAATATCGGTTCCAAGGACAGGATAAAGGCTGTGACCTCGGCTGCAAAAGAAAGAAATATACCAATAAGAGTCGGTGTAAACAGTGGTTCGCTTGAAAAAGATATTATTGAAAAATATGGCGGGGTTACTGCAGAAGGAATTGTGGAAAGCGCCATGGATAAACTGGCTGTAATTGAAAACCTGGGCTATGATAATCTTGTGGTAAGTATTAAATCATCCGATGTGCTTATGAGTACGGCTGCTCATAAGCTTATTGCAGAAAAAATGGATTATCCTGTACATGTTGGAATTACTGAAGCAGGTACGCTTACTGCAGGAAATATTAAATCCGCTATAGGAATAGCGCTTATACTTGATGCGGGAATAGGAAATACCATAAGGGTTTCTCTTACTGCAGACCCTGTAAAAGAGATAGAAGCGGCAAAAATAATATTACGTACGCTGAAACTTAGAAAAGGCGGTATAGATGTTATTTCATGTCCGACCTGCGGACGTACTAATATAGACATAATATCTCTTGCCGGTAAAGTTAGCGAAAGGGTAAAAAATATAAATACGGATAAAGATATAAAAGTAGCCGTTATGGGATGTGTAGTAAACGGACCGGGAGAAGCAAAAGAAGCGGATTTGGGTATAGCAGGCGGTAAGGGAGAAGGACTTTTATTTAAGAAGGGAGAAATAATTAAAAAGGTTCCCGAGGATGAACTTCTTAATGCACTCATGTCTGAACTTGATAAAATAGTATAAAGGAGTAATCTATGTTATTATTGGAGAGTTTTGAAAAATTTAAAGCGGATAAGGAATTATCTGCTCTGTTTAATAATGTAGAACTTATAAAAATATGTATATCCAAAGAAAAAAGAGAAGTATCAGTACATATTAACAGTCCAAAGATTATCGAATACGGTATGAAAGCCAGGCTTGAAGAACAGTTGCATAAGCAGGTGTTTTATGCAATGGCGGATAATGTAACCGTATACGAGCATTTTTTGCTTCCGGGCAGCTTTAAGCTTTCAAAAATATTATCCCTGTATAAAGAAAGTATTCTTGAAGAACTCAGACATATCAATATGCTGGATTATCATATACTAAATTTTTCACAGATATATGCGGATGATGAAAAAAATCTTCTGAAAATTATTGCAGAGGATGACTTTATTACAAAAATGCGGGAACGCGATATGTGCAGGTGGCTTCATGAGATGTTTTTGTCGCGTTTTGATAAGGATATTAATATAGAGCTTGAATATGGAAATAAAAACCCGCGCAAAGGCAATACAGCGCAGAATGAACCGGCAATGTATGAAATATTTGATATGGCTACAATGAAAAGCTATAAAGTGTCGCCATATGATTATGAGCGTGGAGCAATATCTGAAATGGAAAAATCCGCAAATGATTCCGATGCTGAATTTCTTATTGCAGAAGACGATAAACCTGAGCATGATGAGAAAAAATTGCAGACCTCTTTAAAAAAATCCGATTTACCGAAAAAAACAGAAAGAAAGAGTTATAAGAAAACTTATGACAGAAGTAAATACAAGCCGAAAAAGGTAAGCGACCCGGACCTTATATACGGATATAACTGTGAAGGCGAACTGATAAAGATATGCGATATAACCGAGGGTTTTGGAGAAGTAGTGATACAGGGGTGTATTGATTCCTCGGATGTACGCGATATATCGGGTGAAAGGCATATGGTTACGTTAAATGTAACCGATTATACGGATACGATATCGGTAAAGCTTTTTCTCAAACACTCCGATTATGAATATATGAAAGATGATATAAAAAACGGTAAATTCGTCAGAGTTAAAGGCGATGCTGCAAGAGATGATTATGAAAAAGAAATTACGATATCAAAAGTAAAAGGTATGAAAAATATTGCGCCATTTTCCGATAAAGCTGTACGTATGGATACATGCAGTGAAAAAAGGGTTGAGCTTCACTGTCATACGACTATGAGCGATATGGACGCGGTATCTTCACCGGATGTTCTTATTAAACGCGCTGCCTCCTGGGGCCATAAAGCTATGGCTATTACAGACCATGGGGTTGTACAGGCCTTTCCTACGGCAATGAAGGCGGCGAAAAGTCTTGCAGCTTCAAATGAAGCTGCTAAAGATTTTAAGATTATATACGGAATGGAAGGTTATCTGGTTGATGATGAAAAACCTGTGGCAAGAAATGATAAAGGGCAGACGCTAAGAGATGCGTATGTTGTATTTGATATAGAAACGACAGGCCTTAATCCGTATAAGCATAAAATAATCGAGATAGGCGCAGTAAAAATTGAAAACGGAATAATAACTGACAGGTTTTCTGAATTTGTAAATCCTCTTATTTCAATACCTTATGAGATAGAAGAACTTACGCATATTAATGATTCAATGCTTGAAAAGGCTGAAACTGTCGAGAAGGTCCTTCCGGAGTTTTTGGATTTTTGCAAAGACGCCGTGCTTGTGGCGCACAATGCGGAATTTGATATTAATTTCATTCGCAGAAAAGCATATGAAATAGGTATTGATACGGAGTTTACGTCGGCTGATACGCTTGCCATGTCGAGGCTTCTTATACCGTCGCTTAAAACGTTTAACCTTAAAAGCGTGTCAAAGGCTCTTGGGGTAATTCTTGAAAGCCACCACAGGGCTGTGGATGACGCAGAGGCTACAGCAGGCATATTTCTTAAACTTTGCGAGATACTTAAAGATAAAAATATACATACTCTTAAAGAACTGAATGAGTACGCATATAAAAATACCGAATATATTAAGAAAACTCCTTCGCATCATGTAATAATGCTTGCAAAAAATGATACGGGACGCATTAATATGTACAGGCTCGTGTCAGAATCCCATATAAATTATTTTAATAAACAGCCCAAAATACCTAAAAGCCTGTTAAGGGAGTGCAGTGAAGGACTGATAATAGGGTCGGCGTGTGAAGCAGGGGAATTATACCAGGAACTTTTAAGAGGCGAAAGTGAAGAAGAAATTGAAAGGATAGTAAATTTTTACGATTATCTGGAAATACAGCCGACGGGCAATAATGCTTTTATGGTGCGCGACAGAAAATATGGCATGAATGAAGAAGACCTTCGGGATATGAACAGACAGATTATTGAACTGGGAAGAAAATATAATAAACCTGTGTGCGCTACATGCGATGTGCATTTTCTTGATCCTGAAGATGAAATATACAGACGTATAATAATGGCGGGAAAAGGTTTTGAAGATGCCGACAGCCAGCCGCCTCTTTATCTGCATACTACTGACGAGATGCTTAAAGAATTTTCGTATCTTGGTGAAGATACGGCATATGAAGTTGTAGTGAAAAACACCAATCTTATTGCTGATATGATTGAGGTAATCAGCCCGGTAAGACCTGATAAATGTCCGCCCGTATTCGATAATTCTGACAGCGACCTAAGGAAAATATGTTTTGACAAAGCGCATTCCATGTATGGAGATACATTGCCTGATATTGTGGAAAAAAGACTTACTAAAGAGCTGGATTCCATTATCAATAACGGTTATTCGGTTATGTATATAATTGCGCAGCGGCTTGTGTCCAAATCAAATGAGGACGGATACCTCGTGGGTTCAAGAGGTTCTGTAGGCTCGTCCTTTGCAGCCACAATGGCGGGCATAACAGAAGTAAATCCGCTCCCTGCGCATTACTATTGCAGCAAGTGCAGGTATTCTGATTTTGATTCGGATGAAGTAAAAGAATATATAGACCGTTCAGGTTTTGATATGCCGGATAAAAAATGCCCGGTATGCGGCGAAATGCTCAGGAAAGACGGCCATAATATACCGTTTGAAACATTTCTTGGTTTTAAAGGTGATAAGGAGCCTGATATAGATCTTAATTTTTCCGGTGAATATCAGAGCAACGCACATAAGTATACTGAAGTTTTATTTGGTGAGGGAAATACCTTCAGGGCCGGAACAACGGGTACGCTTGCCGAAAAAACGGCGTTTGGTTATGTAATGAAATATTATGAAGAACGGGGAATACATAAACGAAGGGTTGAAATTGAAAGAATAGCAAGAGGCTGTACGGGAGTAAGAAGGACTACGGGACAACATCCCGGTGGAATTGTCGTACTTCCAAAGGGGGAAAACATATATTCTTTTACTCCTATACAAAGACCTGCAAATGATATGTCAGTAGATATAATTACGACCCATTTTGAATATCATTCAATAGAGCATAATCTTTTAAAACTGGATATACTTGGTCATGATGATCCTACGATGATAAGGATGCTGCAGGATTTGACGGGAATAGACGTTAAGGAACTTCCGTTAAATGACAAGAAGGTTATGTCGCTTTTTTACGGTACTGAAGCGCTGGGTATTGATGCCGGCGATATAGACGGCTTTGATTTGGGAAGTCTTGGCGTTCCGGAATTTGGTACGGATTTTTCAATGCAGATGTTAAGAGATACGCTTCCGTCTACATTCTCCGAGCTTGTAAGAATATCCGGACTTTCGCATGGTACCGACGTATGGACGAATAATGCGCAGGATTTAATAAAATCCGGTGAATGTACACTGTCCACCGCAATATGTACGAGAGATGATATTATGACATACCTTATACTTAACGGCGTGGAAAACAGTATGGCGTTTAAAATAATGGAAAGCGTGCGTAAAGGAAAAGGACTTACGGATGAAATGAAAGAAGCTATGAGGGCAAATAATATACCGGAATGGTACATATCGTCATGCCTGAAAATAAAATATATGTTTCCTAAGGCACATGCTGTAGCATACGTTATGATGGCTATAAGGATTGCATGGTTTAAAGTGTATGAACCTATTGCCTATTATGCCGCATTTTTCAGTATACGCGCAAAAACCTTTGATTATGAGATAATGGCGCAGGGGAGAGCCGTCCTCGAAAAGAAACTTAAAGAGCTTAATGAAGCGGGCAGCCTTACGTCAAAAGATAAGGAAATGAAAAAGGATATGAAGATTGTTCAGGAGATGTACGCACGCGGAATAAGGTTTATGCCAATAGATTTGTACAGGGTAAAAGCAGACCGTTTTCAGATAATAGACGGCAAGCTTATGCCGTCGCTTGGAACTATAGACGGACTTGGAGGTATGGCGGCTGAATCGGTTGTATCTGAAGCGGCGAAAGAACCGTTCTCATCAATAGAAGATTTTAAGGAAAGAACAAAAGTAGGAAACAAGGTAACGGAAAAACTTAGTGAACTTGGAATTTTTGGCGATCTTCCGCAATCCAACCAGCTTTCAATTATGGATTTTTTGAAGTGATTATTTATTTTATTTAAGATTTGCTTGAAAATTTAATTAATTTAATGTATATTAAATATATTGTATGTAAAAAGGAGGTAGATTGTATTGAATAATCAGAATAAGAACAGTTTATTTGACAAATTTCTTGAATTTTCAGATGTGACGTCAGTATTTAAAGTACTATCAAGAACGGAATACATAATATTGTGGAAGATTATACAGGAAGCTGATAACAATGAAGAAGGCGGGGGAAAAGTATATCTTGAAAAGATAAAGAAGAATTTTAATGCGCCTATGAATAAAGTTTCGGAAATAGTAAGGGAAATGAGCGAGGAAGGATGGCTTTTATGGAAGCTTGACTCTGAAAATAAGAAAACATATGTTGAAGTTACGTCGTCCGGAAGGGAAAAATGTGAACAGCAGAGAAAAGGAATGAAAAGAATCAGGGACAGGATTGAAGAAGAAGTGTCTGAAGACGAAAAAAGAATTTTCCTTTCCGTACTTGATAAATATGGCAAGGTAATACGTGAAGAAGCGGACCAGGCAGAGGAATACTTTAATCTGGTGCTTGGAAAAAATAAAGATAACATGAATATAATAAGTATACTGAAGCCTAAAAATACCGTTACATATGTGTATGACACCGACTCTCTTGAAGAAGTGCTTTCAGTGATACGCAAAAGCGGATTTGCAACGATACCGGTAATAGATAAATCCGGCAAATACGTCGGTACGATAAGCGAAGGCGATATGCTCTGGCATATTGACAGCAACGGATTTGATGCGCTCAAGACAACGAAAGCCGTTGATATTGTCAATAAGACAAGAAATCCTTCGGTTAAGGACATGGTAAACAGCAAAACTCTTATAGACGGACTAAAATCACAGAACTTTTTATGTATGGTAGATGACAGAAACTGCTTTATAGGTATTATAACAAGAAAAGATGCGCTTAAATATCTGGAGGAGTATGTCCAGAGGGGAAGGAACAGATAGAGTGATATAAGTATTTTTCAAAAAATGCTTGCATTTGTTGTTATTATAGTGTATTATAGCAAATGTTGATTGGTCCGTTGGTCAAGCGGCTAAGACGTCGCCCTCTCACGGCGAAAACAGGGGTTCGATTCCCCTACGGACTGTTTGTTACCATAAAGGCTTGCAAAGTCAGGCAGATGGTGATATACTGTATACGGTAAGTAACTGTTATGGTAAGAGTGGACGGAAGTTCACTCTTAACTTTTTGTTGGTTTTAAATACCGGAAAAAGAGGTGAAAAATTGGGGAAAAGCGAAGAATATGAAAAGAAAGCCGGGGAACTCATACTTCCCATTATAAAAGATAATAATTTTGAACTTGTGGATATAGAATATGTAAAAGAAGGAAGTAACCGGATTTTAAGGGCCTATATCGACAAAGAAGGCGGAATAACAATAGATGACTGCGAACTTGTAAACAGGGCCATGAGCGATATTCTTGATAAAAATGATTTTATTGAGGAGTCCTATATATTGGAAGTAAGTTCGCCGGGACTTGGAAGACAGCTAAAAAAACCGCGGGATTTTACAAGAAGCATAGGTAAAGATGTAGATATAAAACTATATAAGAATATGTCGATATCAGAAAACAACAAAATTATAACTGCTAAAGAGTTTACCGGAAGGCTTGAGGGTTATGACGGTAACTCGGTTTCAGTATTTTTAGGTGAGGAAACAAAAAATATTTTATGCAGCGATATTGCAATGATAAGACTGTCAATTGATTTTTAAACAATATTTAAATGTATATATTTTAGGAGGATAATTAAAATGAGTCAAATTGATAACAGGGATTTGATTATAGCGCTTGATGAACTTGAAAAGGAAAAGGAAATAAATAAGGATGTAATATTAGAAGCTATAGAAAACTCACTGCTTGCAGCATGTAAAAACCATTTTGGAAAAGCCGACAATATCAAAGTTAATATTGACAGGGAAACTGGCGAAGTGAACGTATATGCTGAAAAGGAAGTTGTAGATGAGGTTCTGGATGATGTCGTGCAGATAGACATTGATGAGGCGCGGAAGGAATTTGGGGAAGAAATCATGCCGGGCGATATGGTAAATATTGTCGTCACACCGAAAGATTTTGGCAGGATTGCCGCGCAGAAAGCAAAACAGGTCGTTGTACAGAAGATACGCGAGGAAGAAAGAAAGGTAATATATAATCAGTATTACGAAAAAGAAAGAGATATAATTACCGGAACGGTACAGAGAATAGTTAATGGCAATATATCCGTAAATCTTGGAAAGATAGACACCGTACTTACGGAAAATGAGCAGGTTAAGACTGAGCATTTCAGACCTTCGGATACAATTAAACTTTATGTGGTAGAAGTAAAAGATACTACAAAAGGACCGAGGATAAGCGTATCGAGAACGCATCCTGAATTTGTAAAACGGCTTTTTGAATATGAAGTTGCAGAGATTGCAGATGGTACTGTTGAAATAAAGGCTATTGCCAGAGAAGCCGGTTCACGTACAAAAATGGCAGTATATTCAGATAATCCGGATGTTGATCCTGTAGGCGCGTGCGTCGGAGTAAATGGCGCAAGAGTGAACGAGGTCGTTGAAGAATTAAGAGGAGAAAAGATAGATATAATTAACTGGAGCGACGATCCGAAGACGCTTATAGAAAATGCGTTAAGTCCTTCAAAAGTAGTATCCGTAGATATTGACGAGGAGGAAAAAAAGGCAAATGTCATTGTGCCTGATTACCAGTTGTCGCTTGCCATTGGAAAAGAGGGACAGAATGCCCGGCTTGCCGCAAAGTTAAGCGGATATAAGATTGATATAAAAAGTGATGCGGAATTTTAAGGAGGTTCTTTATTGAAAACAAAAAAGATACCGATGCGGACGTGTGTTGGCTGTCATGAATCTAAAAAAAAGATTGAACTTATGAGGGTTATAAAAACCCCTGAAGGTGAAATTGTATTTGACAGTACCGGCAGAAAAAACGGCAGGGGAGCATACATATGCCCTTCGGCAGAATGCCTGTATAAAGCCAGAAAATCAGGTTCTATAGAACGTTCTTTAGGAGTGACGGTGCCTGACGAGGTATATGATATAATAGAAAGGCAGATGTTGGCTCTTGATAAAGAATAAAGTATATTCCTATATTGGTTTGGCAATGAAATCAGGAAATATAAAAAGCGGTGAATTTGCAACGGAAAAGGCCGTAAAGGGAGGCCGCGCGCAGGTTGTCATTGTAGCCGGGGACGCTTCTGCCAATACAAAGAAAAAATTTTACGATATGTGTGAATTTTATAAAGTAGCATTTATTGTATATGGAACAAAAGAGGAACTGGGACATTCCATTGGAAAGGAATACCGGGCGTCGCTTGCCGTTGTTGACAGGGGATTGGCTGAAGCCATTATTCAGAATATTAACCAGGAGGTAGTAGATATATGGCAAAAATGAAGATACATGAGATTTCAAAAAGCCTGCAGACACAGGGGATGAATATAAAGAGTTCTGACCTTGTAAAGCTTTTGAATGAAAATGGTTTTGAGGTAAAAGGTGCAAACAGCAACATAGATGATCCGGCTATTGCATTTTTACTTCGTAAATTTGCGGAGCCTGCATCTAAACCGGAATCACAGGCCAAGAAAGAAAAACCAAAGGCAGCGAAGGCGGATGCTTCTTCAGAAAGTAAGAAAGATGAGCCAAAGAAAAGTGAACAGAAGAAAGAAGCTGAAAAGAAAGATACTCCAAATAAGGAAGTACCTGTTAAAAATGATGCTAAAAAGCCTGCCGCATCGGATACCGTAAAATCTCAGCGAACTGTAAAAAATGACAACGTAAAACATAATGAAAGCGCAGGAAACAACGTACGTAATAATCATAGAACCGAACGTAGTTTTAAAGGCGATAGAAACGATAGAGGTGGCGACAGACGTCAGAGCCAATATGGAAACCAGAGAAATCAGCCGGGCGGCAGGGGAGCAAAGCCGCAGGGCAGCTCAGATACAAGAGTGCTTGAAAAATTCAAGAAAAGCCAGGCCGGATTTGACGGCATAAAACAGGAACAGAAAACAGGAAGAAACCAGAGAGGTTCAAAGGACAGCAGGAAAGGCAGTAACAAGAAATATTCCAGGGAAAAGAACATGTTTGATGATAATGATACAATCAGAATGTCCAAACCCGGAAAGAAAAAAGACCCTAACCGTAAAGGCGCATTTATAAAGCCTGAAGTTGTTGTAAATGAGGAACCTGAAGATACAATACGTACAATTATCCTGCCTGAGAAAATGACGCTCAGGGATCTCGGGGATAAGATTAAAGTACCGCCGGCACAAATTGTTAAGAAACTTTTCATGAAAGGCCAGATGGTATCAATAAATCAGGAGATTTCATTTGATGAAGCAGCAGAAATTGCGCTCGAATATAATTGTATTGCCGAGATGGAAGAAAAGGTAGATGTTATTGCCGAACTCTTAAAAGAGGGTGAGGAAGATGAAGCAAAACTTATTAAACGTCCACCTGTAGTGTGCGTAATGGGACACGTTGACCATGGTAAGACGTCGCTTCTGGATGCGATAAGAAATACTAATGTAATTGCAAGGGAAGCGGGAGGCATTACACAGCATATCGGAGCTTATATGGTTGAGTGTAACGGTGAGAATATAACGTTTCTTGATACGCCGGGACACGAGGCGTTTACATCAATGCGTATGCGTGGAGCCAAATCTACCGATATAGCAATACTTGTTGTTGCTGCGGATGATGGCGTTATGCCGCAGACGATAGAAGCCATTAACCATGCCAAAGCGGCAGGGGTTGAGATTATAGTAGCGGTAAATAAAATTGATAAACCGGGCGCTAATATAGAACGTGTTAAACAGGAACTTGTGGAATATGAAATCGTTCCGGAAGACTGGGGAGGCTCTACAATATTTGTACCTGTATCGGCAAAGACAGGCGAGGGAATAGAAACTCTCCTGGAAATGATACTTCTTACTGCGGAAATCATAGAACTTAAAGCGGATCCTGACAGGAATGCAAGAGGAATAGTTATTGAGGCGCGGCTGGATAAAGGCAGAGGTCCGGTGGCTACAATACTTATACAAAAGGGTACTTTAAAGGTCGGAGATCATATAGTTATCGGTTCTGCACACGGTAAAGTACGCGCAATGATGGATGATAAAGGTAAAAAGGTAAAGGAGGCGACGCCTTCAACTCCTGTTGAAATACTTGGACTGAATGAGGTTCCCGACGCCGGAGAGGTATTTATTACTACGGACAGTGAAAAAGAGGCAAGAACTATTGCCGACGCATATATCAGCCAGAGTAAGGCAAGACTTATAGAAGATACCAAATCGGTAATGTCGCTTGACGGATTGTTTAACCAGATTCAGGCAGGTAATATAAAAGAATTGAATATTATTGTAAAGGCTGATGTACAGGGTTCGGTTGAAGCAGTTAAGCAAAGCCTTCTTAAACTGTCGGATGAAGAAGTTGCAATAAGGATTATTCATGGCGGCGTTGGAGCAATTAATGAATCCGATGTATCTCTTGCGATTGCTTCCAGTGCAATTATCATAGGATTTAATGTACGTCCCGATAATATAGCCAAGTCAACTGCTGAGCGTGAAAAGGTAGATGTAAGGCTTTATAAGGTAATATATGACGCCATTAATGATATTGAATCGGCAATGAAGGGAATGTTAGATCCGGTATATGAGGAGAAAGTAATAGGACATGCGGAAGTACGGCAGACATTTAAGGCGTCGGGACTTGGCGTGATTGCAGGTTCATATGTACTTGACGGCAAGATTGAAAGAGGATGTAAGGCAAGGATAAGCCGCAGTGAAGAACAGATATTTGAAGGAAATCTTGCATCGCTTAAACGTTTTAAGGATGATGTGAAAGAAGTGGCTGCAGGATATGAATGCGGTCTTGTATTTGAGGGCTTCAATGACATATCCGTTGAAGATAAAGTTGAATTATATGTAATGGTTGAAGTGCCAAGAAAATAATAACATACTTTGTGCAGGGGACTGTTTTGTGCAGTTCCCTTGCAATTTACAGGAGGTGTGCTTATATGAATAACAGAAACAGTAAGAAACATATAAAAGGAACGAAAATAAATGAGGCAATGCTTAGGGAAGTAAGCAATATTATAAGAAATGAAGTAAAGGACCCTGATATTCCCGAAATAACTTCCATAACAAGCGTATACGTTACAGGAGATTTGAGATATGCTACGGTATATGTAAGCGTATACGGAGATGATGAAACTAAAAAAAATGCCATAAAGGCGTTAAAAAAAGCGGCTCCGTTTGTGAGAAGCAGGGTTGCTGCAGGATTAAACATGCGTTACACCCCCGAAATAAAATTTGTGCTTGATGATGCAATAGAATATGGTGTGAACATGATAAGTAAGATTAATAAGCTTATGAGCGGGGAGAAAAAAGATGAAGAATAGTGTATGGGATATAGTAGAAAACTCAGATACGATAGCTATAGGAGGACATGTGCGTCCGGATGGCGACTGCGCGGGTTCATGTCTTGCTTTTTATCAATATATAAAAAAAGTATACCCTGATAAAACGGTAACTTTATTTTCAGATAAAATCCCGGAAGTATTCAATTATATAAAAGGATATGAAATGGCGGATTTAAAAGAAATATTGAAACCTCTTGATTTGTTTATATCGCTTGACTGCAGTTCGCCCGACAGGCTTTATGATAAAGGAGAGTATTTTAATCTGGCAAAACATACGATAAATATAGACCATCATATAAGCAATACCGGATTTGCACAGCTTAATTTCGTTGAACCAAAAGCCAGTTCTACATGTGAAGTTGTATTTGGGCTGTTTGATAAAAGTATGATTGACCTTGATATTGCAACTGCTTTATATACCGGTATAATTCACGATACCGGGGTTTTCGCATACAGCAATACTTCAGGAAAGACGATGGAAATTGCAGGATTCCTTTTGGAAAAAGGAGTAGATGCGGCTAAAATCATTGACGAATCATTCTATGAAAAAACATATAAACAGAATCTTGTACTTGGAAGATGTATACTGGAAAGCAGGCTTATTCTTTCAGATAAATGTATAATATCCACAGCTACTGAAGATATTATGAAAGAATATGATGTTACACCCGCTGACCTTGAAGGAATAGTAAGCCAGCTAAGGCTTACTAAAGGTGTAAAAGCGGCGATATTTATATATCAGCTTAACGAGGGAGAATATAAGGTCAGTCTGCGCGCAAACGGTAATGTTGACGTAAGCAGGGCCGCGCTTGAATTTGGAGGGGGCGGTCATGTAAAAGCGGCGGGTTGTACGCTGTATGGAAATTTAGAAGAAGAAACAGAGAAAATTATTGCAGCGGTAGAAAAACAGATTATTTTATCAGAGACGCGCGCTTAAATGGAAGGCGGAATTGTGTAATTGGACGGAATTATAAATGTATATAAAGAAAAAGGTTTTACTTCGCATGATGTCGTTGCAAAACTAAGGAAAATTACCGGTATTAAAAAAATAGGGCATACAGGTACGCTTGACCCGGACGCCGTGGGAGCGCTTCCGGTATGTATCGGTAAGGCGACTAAATTATGCGGTTATCTTACTGATAAAGATAAGGAATATATTGCAAAAGTAAAACTAGGTATTGTAACGGATACTCTGGATATTACGGGAAAGATAATTAAAGAAGAAAAGTATACCGGCGGAAAGCAGGATATATTAGAAGCCGTAAAAAGGTTTACCGGCGATATTATGCAGACTCCGCCAATGTATTCGGCCGTGAAGGTAAACGGCAGAAAATTATATGAGTTTGCAAGAAATAATATTGAGATAGAGAGGGAAAAAAGAGCTGTACATATATATTCCCTTGACGTTATTGATACGGATATGGAGGCCGGAGAATTTACATTAAAGGCGCATGTTTCAAAAGGTACTTACATACGCTCGCTTTGCAATGATATCGGGCGCGCGCTTGGATGCGGAGCGTGTATGTCAGAACTTATTCGGACGCGTTCAGGCGTATTTAATGCTGAAAACAGTTATACGCTAAAACAGATTGAAGATATTGTAACTAACGGAGGCCTTTTGGCCCTTTCAAAGCATATGATAAACGTAGAGGAAGTTTTTGATAATGAACAGGTAATTATGGATGATATATATGATTTAAGGGTAAAGAACGGAAATGATATTTTTTCATATATGTTTAAACCATATTTTAAAGAGGGGAAAATAACCCCTTTTATCAAATTAGATAATGCCGTATCCGTATTTTTATCAGACGGTACTTTTAAAGCGGTGTATAAGAAAAACGATATTGTTGGAAGCGGAGAAGAACCCGGATACTCCGTACTGAAAATGTTTTAGGAGTAATACAGATGGAAATAATCAAAGGATTAGATGATAAATTTACCAGACCTTCGGCAGTGACGATAGGTAAATTTGACGGAATACACAAAGGACACGGTAAACTTATTGACCGTACGCTTTATCATGCCAAATGCGGTTGTACATCCGTTATGTTTACGTTTGATATATCTGAAAATGATAATTTATATGATGGCAGACAGTATATATATACAGCGGAGGAAAAGCGCATCATTTTAAAAAACAGCGGTATTGATATACTCGTTGAATATCCTTTTACGGAAGATATTTCGCATATGACGCCTGAGAAATTTTTTTGTGATATACTCAAAGATAAAATGAATGTAAAAGCTGTTATAGTGGGAGAAGATTTCAGATTCGGTTATAAAAGGAAAGGAGATATACGTCTTCTTTCAGATTTGTGCAGTAAAAACGGAGTTGAATTAGAAGTTATTGAAAAGGAATGTTTTAATGGCAGCGAGATAGGAAGCACCCGTATAAGGTCTGAGCTTTTGTCAGGAAATATAAACATTGTAAATAAGATGCTTGGCAGGCCATATTCAATATATGGGACGGTAGAGTATGGAAAGCAGCTTGGAAGGACGCTTGATATGCCTACCGCAAATATAAGCGTGGAAAGAAGTAAACTTATTCCGCCTAAAGGAGTATATGCGTCGCTTGTTGTTTATAAAAATACCGTTTATAAAGGAGTAACTAATATTGGAACCAGACCTACCGTAGAAGGAAACGGAAACGTTAGCATCGAAACATATATTTTTGATTTCGATAAAAATATATATGGAGAAAATATTATTGTACAGCTCCTTGAGTTTAAACGTCCCGAAATGAAATTTGACAGCCTTTTAACGCTTAGGGAGCAGATGCACAGGGACAAAGAAGAAACATCGGAACTTATTGACAGCAGTTATCCCGGTTGGAATATGGGGGTGTATTTTTGAATAGCGGATTTTATGAACAGAGATTTGACAGTATACAGTTTCTCAGGGCGGCAGCCGCTTTCAGTGTAATATTCCATCATATATCATTTATCGAAAGAGGGGCTTTTGGGGTAGATATATTTTTCTGCATAAGCGGTTTTATAATGATGTATGTTACGGAAATGAATACCGAGCATTTTTTTGCAAAAAGGCTTATAAGGCTTGCTCCATTGTATTATTTTATTACATTTATAACTTTTGCCGGAATAATTATTATGCCGCAATTGTTTGACAGAACTACGGCGGACCCTGTAATGTTTATAAAGTCCCTGTTTTTTATACCCTATTCTATAGACGGTGTTATCCAGCCTCTTGTACGTGTTGGATGGACGCTCAATTATGAAATGTTCTTTTATTTTATAATATGGATTTCCATACGAATCAGCAAAAAATACAGAGCATTAACCGCATCACTTATAATATTTATTCTTGTAGTCTGCGGGAAAATGTCCGGCACCGGCAATGTGCTTGTAAGGTTTTGGACAGATTCGATTATGATTGAATTTATATATGGAATGCTTGCATATGAAATTCACAGATATGTATCGGTACGTTACAGCAGACTTAATACTGCCGTAAGGCTTCCGCTGTTTTGTTTGGCGGTATGCACATATATAATTTTATGGGTTGTGGGTTATGACAATATTTCACAGGGAGCAGACAGGTTTTTGACCTTTGGAATACCTGCGTTTATTATTTTTAACTGTATATTTATATCCTGCTACGGAATAAAGCTGCCGGCATTTTTTGTATGGCTGGGGGATATAAGTTATTCCGTATATCTTATACACTATTTTATAATACGTTTTTATAACCGTTATATATGTCCGGATGGAATATGCGATTTAAGAGCGGTATTTTTTGCACTCTGCGCAGTAGCGGTTATAATATGCGCCGGTGCGGTAAGTTATACCCTGTTTGAAAAAAAACTTAATACATACCTGAGAAATAAGATTCTGTATTAAAATTTATGCGGCAGCATATATTTTAACGATAAACAGTTGCAGGAGAGCTGCCATGAAGGCAAGGCCTCTTAATTATGTTTCGGAACATCTTAACCTGCCTGCGGATATTGTTGCCGGAGCCTGTATTGTTAAGGCGTATGGACACAGGCATATCTATATTGAAAATTATAAAGGGATTATTGAATATACTTCAGATTTGATACGGGTACAGGGGAAAGACTGCAGGGTATCGGTAATAGGCACGAGATTGTGCATTAATTATTATACCGACAACGATATGAGAATTGACGGCAATATTAAAGAGGTACATTTATCAGAATAGGATATGGAGGGATTGTGTGTTAAAACTTATTATCCGCCTGATAAAAGGGTATCTCTTTGTTGAACTTCGCGGAAATTCTCCCGAGAGATTTATTAATTTATGCAGGCATCACAGGATATATTTAAGGAAAGTAGAACAAAATAATGGCAGACATACGTTTTATATGTATATGGGCGATTATTTTAAAATACATGACATAGCATTTAAAACGTCAACTTATCCGCATATAATATACAGAAAGGGACTGCCGTTTTTAATAAAAGCCCTGCTTGATGCAAAATCGTCTGCGCCCTGTTTTATTATTTTTATGGCTATAATATATATGCTTTCAAAGATTGTGTGGAATATAGACATTTCGGGAGAATTAAGACATACGGATGAGGAAATAAGCAGGTATCTTTCTGAAATAAACGTATATGCGGGAATGAGAACCGAGGCGGTTGACGGAGATGAGATAGAAAGGCTTATAAGAAACCGTTTTAATGATATAAGCTGGGTATCTGTTGAGCTTCGTGGAACAAACATGTATATTAAAGTGTTGGAAGCCAATATAATGGAAAATAAACGTAATAATGATGGTAATCACTCCAGTATTACCGCATCTTCGCCGGGAGTTGTAAAATCAATCATTACCAGAACAGGGACGCCGATGGTAAGACCCGGGGATAAGGTAAAAGCGGGAGATATACTTGTATCAGGTATTATAGATATATATAATGACAGCGGGGAAGTGGTAAAAAAGAATCCGGTATATGCGGATGCGGATGTATATATAGATACCCACTATAAATATAAAGATGAATTTGATATGATATATATGTACAGACAATATAGCGGAAAAAAGAAGAAAAGCATGTTTTTAAATGTGTTTGGACATACATTTTTTTTGGAAAATCCGTTAAATAAATTTGCTTCCTATGAAAATTATGATATAATGAGAAAGCATATGAATATGGAAATTGCAGGAATTAAATTTAATGACGTTTCGTTGACATACAGGACTATGAGTGAATATGAACCTGTTTTCAGGACATATAATAATGAAGAAGCGGTAAATAAAGCAAAAAATAATCTGAGATTATACCTGAATTCCCTTATAAGTGCAGGTATATCGGTTAATTCAAAAGATATAAAAGTAAACATAAAGGATGGGATATGCCGTACAAAGGGCAAAGTATTTGTTACTGCGCCCCAGACGCAGAGAACGGCTGTAAGCGAACAGGACTGGAGTGTGAATACTACTGATGAGCAGAACGGAAAAGATAATTGACATTACGGCAAAGCATGAAAAAAATATTTTTGGTGAACTTGATTCATATATAAAAATTATTGAAAGAGCGTTTGACGTATCCATTATTGCAAGAAACGGCCAGTGTAAAATTATAGGCCGGGCAGATAAAATCGTAAACTGCGAAAATGTCATTAAACAGCTTATCAGGCTTTCAGATAATGATACGGAAATAACCGAACAGGCAGTAAATTATGCTGTTGCGCTTGAAATGGAGAATGATTCGTCTTCCCTTTCGGATATGGATTCCAACGTGGTGTGCCGGACTGTACTTGGCAAGCCGATTAAGCCCAAAACCCATGGACAGGAGCAGTATGTAAATAATATAAGGGATAAAATGATAGTATTTGGTATAGGACCTGCCGGTACGGGCAAAACTTATCTTGCAATGGCAATGGCAATTAATTCGTTTAAACACGATGAGGTTAGCAGGATAATACTTACGAGACCCGCAATAGAGGCCGGCGAAAAACTTGGTTTCCTGCCGGGTGATATGCAGAGTAAA
Organism: uncultured Lachnospiraceae bacterium; assembly: GCA_947588675.1. GTDB lineage: Bacteria > Bacillota > Clostridia > Lachnospirales > Lachnospiraceae > V9D3004. Next base: position 57,308 of record CANPYY010000003.1, read on the forward strand.
GTAGACCCGTATCTTCGCCCTTTATATGATGCGTTATATCAGATAATGGGCGCGGAAAGTTTTATGCGCAATATGGAGAAGGGGGCTATCGAGGTTGCTCCGCTTGCTTATATGAGAGGACGTACGCTGGATAACGCATATATAATACTTGATGAAGCGCAGAATACTACGCCGGCGCAGATGAAGATGTTCCTTACAAGAATAGGGTACGGCTCAAAAGTGATTATAACAGGCGACTTAACCCAAAAGGATTTGTCATACGGTACGGTATCGGGTCTTGAACACGCTATAAAAGTGCTTAAAAAAGTAGATGAGATAGGATATTCGTATCTTACCTCGAAAGATGTTGTGCGGCATCCGCTTGTGCAGAAGATTGTAAAGGCTTATGATGACTATGAAGCGTTGGCAGCCGGAAAGAAAACAAGAAAAACACACTGAATACTGTAGGAAGATATTTATATGAGTTATATTTATTACGGAAACGATTATGGCAGGGAGTTTGATATTGATACCGGTACTGAAAATCTTGCCGTACTTTTGCTTGATACGGCGCTTGATTTCCTTGAGTGCGAATATGAAGCGGAATGCAGCCTGCTTATCACGACGGGAGAAAATATACGAAGGATAAACAATGAAAACAGGGGTATAGATGCGGAAACGGATGTGCTGTCTTTTCCGGTTACGGATTTTAAGCCGCCCTGTAATTATGATATGCTGGATGAAGATGATTATTCACAGTTTGATTATGATACCGGCAGGCTTATGCTTGGCGACATTGTAATATCCTATGAACGCGTATTAAAGCAGGCGGAGGAATATGGACATACTATAAAAAGGGAACTGTCATTCCTTATACTCCATAGTATACTTCATTTGTTTGGATATGACCATATGACTGATGAGGACAGGCTTATAATGGAAAATATACAAAGAAATATTCTTAATGAACTTGGAATCACAAGATAGATTCCCATAGGAGGAGATTATGAGAAAAAAATTATTAGTGTTATTGGCAGTGTTATGCGTATCAGCTTTTGTATCAGGATGTAAAAGCGGTAAAAAAGACGAAGCGCAAAACGAAACTACTGAAAATCCGGCTCCCGTGACGGAGGTTACGGAAGCTCCTACGGCCGAACCTTTACCGACCGCAGACCCTCATGAGGGTATGGCAAAAAGTTTCCTTACCGGCAAATATATACCGGAGAAGAAAGCGAAACAAAGACCCTATGCTGTCATGATAAATAATATTGAATATGCGGCGCGTTTTCATAGCGGAATATCACAGGCGGCAATTTTGTATGAAGCAAAGGTTGAAGGCGGAATTACGAGGCTTATGGGAATATTTGAGAATCCCGACATGAAAAAGCTGGGCTCGGTCAGAAGTGCAAGGCATTATTATGTAAGCGTTGCATCTGAGTATGATGCAGTGTTTGTACATTTTGGACATACGAAATTTGCCCTTTCAAAGATAGACAAGCTTAATGTTGACAATATAAGCGGACTGTCGGGTTACGGAGGCCGTGTATTTTACAGGGATAGAAGCATATCGGCGCCGCACAATGCGTTTACAAGTTCTAAAGGCCTGGCGGCAGGAATGAGTACGCTTAAATACCGTAAAAAGTATAAAGATAATTTTGAAGGACACTTTAAATTCTATGAGGAAGATACGGATTTAATCTCAGATAAGGATGCAGATAAGGTTACTGTTAAATTTTCAGGATACGCATCGCCATATTTTGTGTATGACGCAGACAAAAAAGTGTATAAAAGATATCAGTATGGCAAAAAGCATATAGATACTGCAAATAATAAGCAATTGTCATTCAAAAATCTTATAATCCAGTATGTTGACGACGAGCCTATTGTGCCCGGACATGCCAAGGATTATAGAACCATTAACTTTGAAAAAGCTTCAGGAAAAGGCATGTATATTACAAACGGAAAAGCGGTAAAAATTAAATGGAAGAAAAATGAATCCAAAAAAATGATGAAGTATTATGCTGAAGATGGTTCGGAACTTATCATAAATCCGGGAAAAACTTATATTGCGCTATTCCCTGACAATGGTTCAAAACTTACCATATCAGGAAAAGGGAAGGATTAATTACTAATGAAGGATAACTACATTAAGCAGGGCAGCATCTTGGCAGGTGCGTCCCTGCTTGTACGTATTATAGGAATGCTATACCGTTTCCCTATGTCAAATATAATAGGAGAAGAAGGAAACGGTCTGTATTCCGTTGCATTTGAAATATATGACGTCATGCTCATAATATCGTCATACAGCCTGCCTTTGGCAATATCTAAAATGATTTCGGCAAAAAGAGTAAAAAAAGAACACGGAAATATTATCAGGATGTTTCGGTGTTCCATGATATTTGCGTTGGTTTCGGGAGGTACGGCGGCGCTTATATTATTTTTTGGAGCGCCGTTTATTGAAAGCCATATGGCGGGAGGTAAATATACCGGTCTTGCAATTCCTTTGAGATTTCTTGCGCCTACTATATTTGTTGTTGCAATAATGGGTGTGTTAAGGGGACTGTTTCAGGGAAAAGGGACTATGATACCTACGGCGATATCACAGATTATAGAGCAGGTAGTAAATGCGTTTGTCAGTATATATGCGGCGTATTCGCTTATGAAAGCGCACAATCTGTCGCTTATGATTGCAGGCTGGGGAGCGGCAGGCGGCACTATGGGAACTCTGTGCGGCGCGGTATCAGGCTGCATGATACTTCTGTTTATATATATGGTTTACAGACCTGTATTAAAAAGACAGGCAAAAAGGGATAAGAACAAACATTTTGATTCATCGGGAAGTATATATAAACTTATTCTTCTTACAGCCATACCGATTATACTGAGCCAGACGGTATATCAGATAAGCGGTATTATAGATTATTCATTGCTTGGCGCAATACAGTCTTCCAAGGGGTGGGACGCCCTTGCGATAAAAACGGCTACAGGTCTGTACAGCACAAAATACAGGCTTCTTCTTAGTGTTCCTATAGCGATAGCTACATCAATGTCATCATCCATACTTCCAAGCGTTGTATCATCATATGCAGTAGGCGACAGCGACAGCCTGAACAGAAAAATTGCAACCGGAATTAAATTCAATATGCTGGTGGCATTTCCGTGTTTTGCCGGGTTTACGGTTTTTGGAAAGCAGATACTTATGCTTTTATTCCCTTCGCAGGATTACATAACCGGCGGAAAACTTTTGATGGCGGGAAGCGTTGCAGTGATTCTTTATGCGGTATCTAATGTAACAGGGGCGGTACTTCAGGGGATAGATAAGATGAAACTTCCCGTTATACATTCGGCGATAGGACTTGCAGTACATGTAGCAACGGTAGTTCTGCTGCTTGCTTTTACAAATGCAGGAGTATTTGCGCTGGTTGCCGGAAACGTAGTATTTCCTCTTATAGTTTCATTCCTTAATATGGTTTCTATATACCGGTATACTACATACAGGCAGGAAATTGTAAAAACGTTTCTGGTACCGTTTGCGGCGTCGGCAGTTATGGGGGCCGTATCTTTTGTATTATATAATGCGCTCTACAGATTCTGGCCGCATAACACAATACTTATTTTAATTTCTATATTAATTGCCGCTATTATTTATTTTGTGTTATATCTGAAATTCAAGGGAGCAACCAATGAGGAGATATATGAATTTCCAATGGGAGTAAGGATAGTAAAGCTTGGACGCAGATTAAAGATAATACGTGATTAATTATTCTGACACAAAAATAACATATAATTATAAGAAAAATATACTATTGAGTTTTTTAATGAACTCTGTTACAATATTAACGCAATATTAATAGAAAGGAGATTAGCGTAACGGAAATATTACATGTATTTCCTGTTATGCGGAAAAAAATGAAAAAAACATTAAAAAAAGCATTTTCATTAGTTCTGTGCATGTCAATGGTTCTTACACTTGCCGCAGTTACACCTGAAGTAAAAGCAGCTCCAAAGGCAAAGAAGATTACCTTAAATGTAAAGAAGAAGACATTGACTGTAGGAAACAAGGTTACACTTAAAGTTAAGAAAGTTAAACCTTCAAAAGCAAGTAAAAAAGTAACTTGGAAGACAAGCAACAAGAAAGTTGCAAGCGTAAGCAAAAAGGGTGTTGTAAAAGCTAAAGCAGTCGGTAGCGCAAAGATTACCGCAACAGCTACGGCAAACAAAAAAGTTAAGGCTACATGTAAGATTACAGTCAAAGAGGCAAAAGCAGAGGATACTCCTGTACAGCCTACGGCAAATGTGCCTACAATAAATCCGGCAAACCCGACACAGAATCCGGGCGGCAATGTATTGTCTACACAGGAACCGGCTGCAGAGCCTACAAAAACGCCAAGACCATCACCTACACCATTTGAATTGCCTGAGGATGCAATGAAAGATTATGCAAGCTTTGATGTAGGAACTGTTGTAAACAGAGATAAGACTTTGGATAAGTCGTTTACACAGCTTGCAGCACAGCAGTTTGACATTGTTTCATTTGAAAATGAAATGAAAGGTTATTCACTTATTGACGTAGGAGCTTCACAGCAGGCTGTTGCTACTGAAGGCGAAACAGTAGTAAAATGCCAGTTTGGTACTGCTGACGAGATGGTTCAGTGGGCTGTTGATAACGGACTTAAAGTCCGCGGACATGTATTATTCTGGGAACAGAGCATGGCTAATGCTTTCTTCTATCAGGGATATGACGAAAACGGAGAACTTGTAGATGCTGAAACTCTTAAAGCACGTATGGAGAGTTATGCAAATCAGGTTATCGGACACTTTGAAGAAAAGTTCCCGGGTGAAGTTGTCGCATGGGATGTAGTTAATGAAGCTATTAATGCTGATAGTTCGGAAAAAGATGAAACAACAGGTTTATACCTCAACAATACGGGTAACTTCTATAAAATTCTTGGCGGAGAGTATATCAAATATGCTTTTGAATATGCTCAGGCTGCCAAAAAGGCTGCAAATGAAAAGATTCAGCTGTTTTATAATGATTTCAACTGCTTCCAGTCGCCAAAGACTAACCGAATCGTTGATCTTATTAATTATCTGAATGCAGATGAAAAACTTCTTGATTGTATGGGTATGGAAGGATATGTACTTACATATTGGCCGAATGCATCTGAGGTTAAGAGCGCAATGGAAAAATTTGCAGGACTTGGAGTTAAAGTTGGTATTAACGAGCTTTGTGTAAGGTTAAGCCAGCATTATAATAATCCTGAAAATTCACCTATTACAGATAAAAATATAGAAGACCATGCTAAAAAATGTGAAGATATGTTCAAGGTATACTGTGAATTTAATAAGGCTCATCCTGATACACTTACAAATGTAAGCATCTGGGCACTGTTTGACAGACCTGACCTTATTGCAGAATTTGATAAGCCTGAAGGAGAACGTCATTATGATTATGATGTATATGGAACACATTCAGGACTGTTTGACGAGAATTATAAGGCTAAGGATGCCTTTAACAGGGTTATAGCAGTATTAAAGGAATACGTTTAATATTTGAAGTAATAGAAAGTCAATAATAATGGAGGCTGCGGCTTATACATAAGTACAGGTCGCAGCCTCCGTTTTGATTATTAATTTGTTAATTCATAATTCCGTTAATATATTCGTCAATAAGTGAATCCGCCATTGCAGGGTCAATATCCGGCATATTAAAGAAAAGGCGTTCTTTTACTTTTTCACAATAATTAAAATAATTAATTTCATCAGATACTTCAGCGTCTTTCATTGATTCTAACGTATTTAAATCAATATTTTCCGAGAGCCATTTATTGATAGCTTCAATAGCCCGGTCTTCGCTGCCAATCTGTGACTTGATGGATCTGGATTTATTAAACATTGCAATACCGCCTATGAAAAACAGAACAAATACGGCAAGAAGTATATACTGCGTAAATGAGGCTGATACAAAGCTTAATATTCCGCTTATATTAACTATGCAGAATACTATCCCGATGACGCCGACTATTATACAGGTATATGCGCTGAACAGGTATTCCTGGTACTGGTCGGATTTTTTCACGAATGAACCGGAAGTAACAAGCGATTCTTCGGACAGAATATTTTCGGGGTCTTCAGTATCGGGATTAATGTTTTCAATTTCTGGTTTTTCACCAAATTCATCAAATTCATTAAATTCGTCAAATAGCGGCTGTTCGCTATTTTTATCTTCGGTATCTTCATTAATATCATCTAAGGATTCTACAAGTGGAACCCTGCAGTCATAGCAGTTGGTTACACCTTCACGGTATTCACATTTGCAGACAGGACACCATGGCATAATTTCGACCTCCTTTATTCAGGTTTGTACAGATGGAATGCCTTTTTGCCTCGTTTGATGAGCAGAGCTCCATCTGAGTTCATATCGTCAAGTGTAAATGTTTTTGAAAAATCAGTACACTTAACATCATTTACTGTTACTCCGCCCTGGGTAATATTTCTTCTGGCGTCTCCTCGGCTTGAGCAAAGTCCGCCGTCGCACAGGAGAGTTATAAGGTCAATGCCTTCCTCAAATCTTTCCTTTGAATATGTCGTGGTAGGAATGTCCTCCGTATTCATTGAACCGCCGAAAAGTGATTTTGAAGCTTCGAGCGCTTTTTCCGCCGCTTCTTCGCCATGTACGATTTTGGTTACTTCATAAGCAAGAACCTCTTTTGCATGGTTTATTTCAGAATCTTTAAGAGCTCCCAGACGCCTTACTTCATCCATCGGAAGAAATGTTAAAAGCCCAAGACATTCTTCAACTTTTACATCCTCTATATTTCTCCAGTACTGGAAAAACTCATATGGACTTGTTTTTTCAGGGTCAAGCCATACTGCGCCCTTCATTGTTTTACCCATTTTTATGCCTTCGCTCGTAGTAAGCAGTTTAAATGTAAGACCATAAGCGGGTTTTCCTTCTTTACGACGTATAAGGTCAACGCCGCCAAGGATGTTTGACCATTGGTCATTGCCGCCAAGTTCAAGGTTACAGCCGTACATCTGATTAAGTTTAAGAAAATCATATGACTGCATAAGCATATAGTTAAATTCAAAGAAAGTCAGACCCTTTTCCATTCTCTGCTTATAACATTCAGCGGCAAGCATTTTGTTTACGGAAAAGTGTACGCCTACCTCGCGAAGGAAATCTACATAATTAAGATCTAAAAGCCAGTCTGCATTATTTGCAATTATGGCTCTGTCGTTATCAAAATTTATAAATCTGGAAAGCTGCTCTGCAAATCTCTTTGCATTGTGGTCAATAGTTTCTTTTGTCATGACTTTACGCATATCCGATTTTCCGGAAGGGTCGCCAATCATTGTTGTTCCGCCTCCGAGAAGCGCTATTGGACGATGCCCTGCGCGCTGCATGTGCATCATAGCCATAATGGTAAGAAAGTGTCCGGCAGTCAGACTGTCAGCGGTTGCATCAAATCCTATATAAAATGTAACGGACTCCTTTCCAAGCAGTTCCCGAATTTCGTCCTCATGAGTAGTCTGCTCAATGAAGCCACGTTCCATAAGCGTATCGAATACATTCTGTGACATATTTATTCCTCCCTTTCATTAGTTTGTCATTCTATCTGATGTTATCATAATAAATAAGTAAAGTAAAGAATGAAGAAAAAATTATTTCATATAAATATTAACAGAAGGGAGGTAAAAAATGAAGAAATATATATGTTTTCAATTTATCATCTGCATGGCGGCAGTAATTGCTTCCGTTATAATTGCGTATACAGACAAGCCGGATAATATAAAAAGTACATTAAAATATATAGTTACCGACAGCAGGCATATACATGATTATGAAGAAAATATTGTAAAAATAGTTTCGGGAATTGTTGTTGGAGATTAAAAATTATGTTAATATACTTATTACTCAAGTTAAAGCTTATATAGTCAGGAGGATTATTTTGGATAGAAAACCGGCGCTTGAAAGAAATATACTTATGTCGGTGGAAAAACCGGCAAGATATATTGGAAATGAAATAAATATGGTGAAAAAGAATCCGGAAGATGTGGATATAAGATTCTGTATGTGCTTTCCGGATGTATACGAGATAGGAATGTCACATCTTGGCATACAGATTTTGTACGACATGTTTAACAGACGTTCTGATACATATTGCGAGAGAGTATACTCTCCGTGGAAAGACTTGGACGAAATTATGAGAAAGGAGAATATTCCTTTATTTGCGCTGGAAAGCCAGCAGCCGGTAAAAGATTTTGATTTTCTTGGCATTACCCTGCAATATGAGATGTGTTATACTAATGTGCTTCAGATTCTTGACCTTTCGCATATACCTGTCTTTTCAAAAGACAGGGGTAACGACGACCCTGTTGTAATCGGCGGAGGGCCATGCTCTTATAATCCCGAGCCGCTTGCAGACTTCTTTGACATATTTTATATAGGCGAGGGTGAAACAGTTTATGATAAACTGCTTGATTTATATAAGGATATGAGAAAGAAAGATTATGACAGACATGAATTTTTAAGGAAAGCCGCAACAATAGAAGGTCTTTATGTTCCTTCCTTATACACGGTGGAATACGATGATGAGGGACTTATAAGTTCATTTAAACCTGTATATGATGAACTTCCGCATAAAATAAGGAAACAGGTGGCTACAGACCTTGGCAGATATTATTCTGTGAAACCGCTTGTACCCTATATTAAAGTAACTCAGGACCGAGCCGTGCTTGAAATCATGCGGGGCTGCATAAGAGGCTGCCGTTTCTGTCAGGCGGGGATGATATACAGGCCGTTAAGGGAAAGAAATGCGGATTATTTAAAATCTCTTGCAAAAGAGATGCTTTCATCGACCGGATATGAGGAAATATCGCTCAGTTCATTAAGTTCGAGCGACTGTTCCTGTCTAAGGGAAATGGTATATTATCTGATTGATGAATTTATGGATAAAAAAGTAAATATATCGCTTCCGTCGCTTAGAATTGATGCGTTTTCACTTGATGTAATGAGTAAAGTACAGGATATAAGAAAGAGCAGCCTTACATTTGCACCGGAGGCAGGCTCACAGAGAATGAGGGACGTCATCAATAAGGGGCTTACGCAGGAGAACATTTTAAATGGCGCGATGGATGCTTTTAAGAGCGGCTGGAACAGGGTAAAGCTGTATTTCATGCTTGGACTTCCTACGGAAACTTATGACGATATCGAAGCGATTGCAAAACTTGCGGAAAGCATTGCGGAAGAATATTATTCTATACCTAAAGAGGAAAGAAACGGAAAAGTAAGCATTGTCGTAAGCACATCTTTATTTGTTCCGAAACCGTTTACCCCGTTTCAGTGGGTATCCATGAATGAGGCAAATGAATTTACCGATAAAAAGGGATTCCTTATGTCCAAAATTAAAGAACAGCTGAATCAGAAAAGCATAAAATATAATTGTCATGATTCAGAAGTGTCTGTCCTCGAGGGAGTATTTGCGCGTGGCGACCGCAGATGCGGCAGTGTGCTTTATTCCGCATATAAAAAAGGCTGTATTTTTGATTCCTGGTCAGAGTTTTTTGATGCGGAAAAATGGGACGAGGCATTTGAGGAAAACGGTATAGACCCGTTATTTTATACTGCAAGAGAGAGAAGTACAGATGAAATACTTCCGTGGGATTTTATAGATATTGGAGTTACCAAAGAATTTTTAATACGGGAATATGAAAAGTCAAAAAATGCCGTTGTGACGCCAAACTGCCGCGAAAAATGTTCAGGCTGCGGAGCGTCGTCATATCTGAAAGGAGGGTGCAGGTTCTGATGATAAAAGCAAGGCTTAGGTTTATAAAACTTGGAGAAATGCAGTATATCGGACATCTTGACCTGATGAGGTACTTTCAGAAGCTTTTTCGGAGAAGCGGTCTTGATATTTCTTATTCCAAAGGATTTAATCCGCATCAGATAATGTCCTTTGCTTCACCGCTTGGAGTAGGTCTTACAAGCATTGGCGAGTATATGGACATAACGCTTGAATCTATCGGCGAATATACCGAAAATGAATGGATTGAAATAATAAATTCCCATTCAAACGGACTTGTGCTTATTACGGCATTTATTATTATGCCGGAGAATATAAAGCCTTCAATGTCGCTGCTTAGCGCAGCTTCATATATGATAGATACATCTGATTCAGATGCAGCGGCAGATATAGAAAAATTTTTTAATGAAAATGACAGTATTATATATATAAAAGAAACAAAGAAATCGAGTAAGGAAATTGATTTGAAAAAAGGAATACCGGTGCTTGCTTCCGATTATGATACGTTTTCGCATATGCTTTCGGAAATTGCCGTAAATGACAGCGAATATGAAAAGCAATATATTGATACAGGGAAAAAAGGCTGTATATATATGCTTTGTAAAGCAGGAAGCGTGCTTAATATTAAACCGGATATGCTTTTTGAAGTATATCAAAAAGAAATAGATTATCAGATTATGAGGCTTGATATGTACAGCGGTGAAGGCAGATATGTATCAATGTCTGTTAAATAAGGTGGTATTATGGAAATTGTTATTACGAAATGTACGGATAACATAGTATGCGCATGGTTTGATGGAAACAGGCTGATACAGGTAAAATGTTGTGAACCTGATAATCAGTATGCAGTAGGAAATGTGTATACAGGCAAGGTGAAAAATATTGTAAAAAATATTAATGTGGCTTTTGTGGATATAGGTCTGGGCAGTCTTTGCTTTTTGGAAATAAACAATAAAGATAAATTAAGAAATGAAGATGAGATTATCGTGCAGGTGGCACGTGACAGCACAAAGAACAAACAGCCCGTAGTAACCCGTAATCTTTCAATTACCGGAAGATATCTTATACTGACTGAAAAAAAGGGTATAAATGTGTCTAAAAAAATAAAAAGCGCGGCACGTAAGAAAGAACTTAAAGATATTTTTAATGACGAAACAGAACGTGGTTTTATAGTCAGAACTAATGCAAAAGATGCAGATGATGAAAGCATTATTAAAGAAAAAAATTATCTTTTAGGTATATATAATAATATAATTTCAAAGTCAAAAAACGTATTGGTATTTTCAAAACTGTATACTGCGCCAGCATGTTATATCGAGGCGGTCAGGGACAGTTATGCTAAAGATGTGAAAAGAATTGTTACAGATATCCCTGAAGTATATAATGACATAAAGGCATATATGAAAGATATGTGTCCGGAAATGAAAGATACCCTGTCGCTTTATGAGGATGCCTCATATCCGCTTGACCTTATGTTTGGAGTATCGGAACGGATTAAAAAAGCGTTATCCAAAAAGGTCTGGCTTGATTCGGGAGCATATATTATTATTGACGTAACTGAAGCGTGTGTGGTCATTGACGTAAATTCAGGTAAACTTATAAAAGGGAAAAAAGATGTTGAAAATACATTTTTTAAAATAAACTGCGAAGCTGCAAAGGAGATTATGCTTCAGCTTAGGCTAAGAAATCTTTCCGGAATTATCATTATAGATTTTATAGATATGAAAATTCCGGAATATAACAGTGAACTGATAAAGATGCTGAAAGGTCTTGCCGAACAGGATAGTGTAAGCTGCAATGTTGTGGACATAACAAAGCTTGGCCTTGTTGAAATAACAAGGAAAAAACAGAACAGGCCTTTGTATGAGCAGTTTAAGCTGGTCGATAATAAACTTACGGTTATATAATTATTACGCTTTCTTTATATATGTTTTTAAGTACTTCTTCATTTACCGTATATGGGCAGTTGGCGGTTTTTTGAGGATTGTTTAATAAGTCGTTTATTGATTTGTCCGCCAGTTCTTTTGATATTTTTATGCGCCCGCAAAGCTCGTTGATTGTATCTGCCATGACTTTTACGGATGCAAAACCGCAAAGCGACAGTATATGGTTGCATGAGTATATATCGGCATTTTTGACATATGCTGCGAGAAATGCGCCGACAGCCTTTCCGTGGGCGACGTTTTGCTCATATGTTACCGTATAACTCATTTTATGCGGAAGCGATGTGCCGGTGTGGGATATGGCCATTCCTGCATAGGCGGAAATCATCATTAAAAGTTCATATGCCTCATAGTTTCGTATATTGTTTTTAAGTATATATGGAATAGCTTTCCACATTGAAAGAGCATAATTGCAGAACATTTTGCTTATATTTGTTGCATTGGCATTGATATAGCTTTCAATAAGATGTCCAAGTGCATCTATTGCTGTATTTTTTAGTACGGAAGCGGGAGCGCTGTTAAGGTACATAGGGTCAATAAGGGCAAGAGCCGGGTATATTTTGTGCGGAAGGCTTGATTTGGTACGTTTTTTGTGTATTGTAAGTATTGAATAAGGAGTAACTTCGGAACCGGTTCCGCAGGTTGTAGGTATAGTCACTACCGGAAGATGTTCTGATATACATTTTTCATACAGAAAATCGGAAGATTTTTCAGGATTAGCAAGCATAAGCGATACTGCTTTTGAAGCGTCCAGGGGAGAGCCTCCTCCTATGCCTATGACAAAATCACAACCTGACGGAGCTTTGCTTACGGCGTCCATAACATTTTCTATAGAAGGATTTTCGCATATATTGTCGTATATTTTATAAGATATATTTCTGTTTTTCAGCGCATTTTCCACGTCTGAGAGCGAACCGTTTTCTTTTGAGGAATGTTTTCCCGTTATTATGTAAGCTGATTTTCCGATAGACGCTATATCATCGGTATGGTTTAGGATACAGTTTTTTTCACAATACAATTCAACCGGCAGTTTATAATACATATTTGAACTTCCTTTCATTTTGTGTATAATATTAATATCAGTTTAATCCATTATTTGGATTATGTAAATATCGGAGTGCATAATGAAAGGATATTTTTCATCGTCAACAATCAAACTTATAGCCATTTTCTCAATGCTTATTGACCATACGGCAATGTGTCTGCACTTTATATGGGTGAAGCCTGAGCTGTATGAAATTATGCGTACACTTGGAAGACTGGCGTTTCCTATATTTTGTTTTTGCATTGTCAGGGGATATTTTCATACTTCCAATATCAGAAACTATATTTTAAGACTGTTTTTATTTGCCTTTATATCAGAAATACCTTTTGATTTGGCAAGGGGAGCGTCCGCACAAACGTATTTTAATCATCAGAATGTATTTTTTACACTGTGCCTGGGGCTTATTGCAGTATATATGATTGACAGTATGTCGGATAATATTATATTTCAGGTATATGTGATTATAGCTTCATGTATTCTTGCCTACGCGTTAAAAACAGATTATAATATATTTGGTATTATACAGATTCTGGTATTTTATTATTTCAGGGACAGAAGAACGCTGCGGATTGCCGGAATAATAATTGTCAATATACTTTTGGGACAGCCGTTTGGCGCGGTTTCACTGATTTTTACTGAATTATATAATGATAAAAGAGGCCTGAAACTTAAATATACACTATACGCTTTTTATCCGGTTCATTTTATGGTATTATATTATATAAATATGCTGTAAGGAGTATTTTTGTGAGAACAAGGATTGATATTACCGAATATGATTATTCGTCGCATAAGGTTCCTTCGGAATTTGATGGATTTAAAATATCGGTGCTGTCGGATTTGCACTGTAACAGGATTGGAAAACATAATAACATATTGATTAATGAGATTGATAAGATAAATCCGGATATTATTGTATGTGCCGGAGATATGGTGTCTGATAATGCAAGGCATATGAAGGTTACTCTGAAACTTATGAGAAGGCTTGCAAAAAAATATCATATTTATTATGCCTGTGGGAATCATGAACTCAGGCTTTTTATTAATCCCATAACAAACAGAATGTACCGCAGATATTGTATGCGGCTTAAAAAAATGGGTATTGCCCTTATTAATAACAAATCCGTATCAATAGTAAAAAACGGCGAAAAAATACGTCTTACAGGGCTTGGAATAAGCAGACAGTATTACAATAAAATCTGGAACAGAATTAATATGCCCGTAGGATATATTGATATGCTTGCAGGTAAAAGCAGCGCCGATATACTTGAAATACTCGTTGCGCACAATCCGGATTATTTTGACAGTTATGCCGAATGGGGCGCGGATATCGTGCTGTCAGGCCATGTTCATGGCGGAATAATGGTGCTGCCGTATGTCGGAGGAGTTATTGCGCCGTCATTAAGGCTTTTTCCAAAATATGATTTTGGAAGATTTGAGAAGAAAGGCTCGGTTATGTATCTAAGCAGAGGGCTTGGTTCGCATACGATACCGATAAGGATATTTAACAACCCTGAAATAATGAGCATAACATTAAGGAGGAAACAAAATGGGAATACCGGTAAAGCTTGAGGTATTTGAGGGACCTTTGGACCTTCTCCTTCATCTTATTGATAAGAACCGAATTGATATATATGACATACCAATAGTTATAATAACCGACCAGTATCTTGAATATATAGAAAAAATGCAGACTGATGATATGGATACGCTCAGTGAATTTCTTGTAATGGCGGCAACTCTTATAAAGATTAAATCCAAAATGCTGCTGCCTCCTGATAAGACGGAGGATTCGGAAGAAGCTGAAGACCCGCGGACAGAACTTGTTGAAAGGCTTTTGGAATATAAAATGTATAAATATGCATCCTACGAGCTTAAAGACCGTCATTTGGAAGCGTCAAGGGTTCTTTATAAATCGCAGGATATACCAAAAGAAGTTGCGGCATATGAAGAAGAAGTTGATGTGGGAGAGATATTAGACGGCGTTACAATGAAGAAACTTCAGGATATATTTGAAATGATACTTAAAAAACGGGAAGATAAAGTGGACCCGATAAGAAGCAGGTTCGGCAAAATAGAAAAAGAGGAAGTAAGTCTGTCCGACAGAATTACAGATATAAGAGAATATGTAAAGGGAAAGAAAAATGTAAGTTTCAAATCTATTCTTTCAGGAAGGCACAGTATCAGATATGTAATAGTATCATTTCTTGCAATACTTGAGCTTATGAAGACGGGTGAACTGTATGCCAGCCAGGAAAAACTGTTTGATGATATTATTATATCCTATAAAGATTCGGAGGGTGTTTAATGGAAAATTACAATGAAGACGAATTGTGCGCGGCATGTGAAGCTATATTGTTTTCCATGGGAGATGCGGTAGAGGCATCCCATATTGCCAGCGCTCTTGAGGTGGATACAGATACAATTAAAAATATAATGGCAAAGATGATGGATGCTTATAAGGCAAAAGACAGAGGTATTATGCTTATTGAGCTTGACGGGGCATATCAGCTTTGTACAAAAAAGGAAATGTATGATTATCTTGTAAAGATTTCACATGTTCCCAAGCCTAAGGAACTTACGGACGTTATGCTTGAAACGTTATCAATAATAGCTTATAAGCAGCCTGTTACAAAACTTGAAATTGAAAAAATAAGAGGAGTCAAATCTGACCATACAGTCAATAAACTTATTGAATATAACCTTATATGTGAGGCGGGACGAAAAGATGCGCCGGGCAGGCCTATACTTTTTGCCACTACAGAAGAATTTTTGAGGAACTTCGGAATAGAATCTACAGAGGAACTTCCCGAACTGGACAGTGAAATGATAGAAGAATTTAAAATGGAAGCGGAAGCCGAGGCAGACGGCGCAACACAGCTTACGCTTGACATATAAAACTGTATCCTAATAAGCTTTAAAAATAAAGTTTGACATTTGATAATAATCTGATATAATAATAACGATAATATTGTGGAATGAACAGTGGAAATTAGCTGCAACGAGGCGGTGGGTTTCCACTTTAGTATGCCCAAAATTACCATAAGGAGGCTTTTTATATGCAACAGATTGAAGAAACGAAACAGGTGAAAAAAGGACTGTACAACCCTGAATTTGAGCATGATAACTGTGGAATAGGAGCCATTGTAAACATAAAAGGCAAAAAGACCCATGACACGGTTAAAAGGGCGCTTGATATAGTCTGCAACCTGGAACACCGTGCCGGAAAGGATGGAGAAGGCAAGACCGGTGATGGAGTTGGAATTATGCTCCAGATAGGTCATGAATTTTTCAAAAAAGAAGTAAAGAAGCTTGGCATTGAGCTGGAGGGTGAAAGGGACTATGGAATAGGAATGTTTTTCTTTCCGCAGGATGAGCTTATCAGACGCCAGGCAATGAAGATGTTTGAAACAATCGTTGAAAAGGAAGAAATGGAATTTTTAGGATGGAGAGAAGTTCCAATATGTCCGCAGATATTAGGTAAAAAGGCTCTTTGTTGTATGCCGTATATAATGCAGGGATTTGTAAAACGTCCTAAAAAAGTAAATAAAGGACTTGATTTTGACCGTAAACTGTATATTGCGCGAAGGGTATTTGAGCAGAGTAATGAGGATACATATGTTGTATCGCTGTCCAGCAGAACTATAGTATATAAAGGAATGTTTCTTGTATCACAGTTGCGTCCTTTCTTTACCGACCTTCAGAATACTTCATATAAATCAGCAATAGCAATTGTGCACTCCAGATTCAGTACGAATACTAATCCGAGCTGGCTGAGAGCGCATCCAAACAGATTTATAGTACATAACGGAGAAATCAATACGATAAGGGGCAATGTGGATAAGATGATTGCCCGTGAAGAAAATATGGAATCGGAATATCTTAAAGGACAGCTTCATAAAGTGCTTCCTGTTGTAAACGCAGAAGGTTCGGATTCGGCAATGCTTGATAATACGTTGGAGTTTCTTGTTATGAACGGAATGGATTTGCCGCTTGCGGTAATGATTACGATTCCGGAACCGTGGATGAATAATAAAGGAATACATCCGGCAAAGAAAGATTTTTATCAGTATTATGCGACTATGATGGAACCGTGGGACGGACCAGCGTCAATTCTTTTCAGTGACGGCGATCTTATGGGAGCCGTGCTGGACCGAAACGGATTAAGGCCGTCAAGGTATTATATTACGTCTGATGACGAGCTTATACTTTCGTCAGAGGTAGGTGTAATTGATATACCGGAAGAAAAAATTATTAAAAAAGACAGGTTAAGACCCGGAAAAATGCTTCTTGTGGATACGGTGGCAGGATGTATAAGAGATGATGACGAACTTAAATTAAAATATGCTACCAGACAACCGTACGGCGAATGGCTGGACGGTAATCTTGTCATGCTAAAGGATTTGCATATACCTAACCACAGGGTTGAGTCATATACTGATGAACAGAGAACGCAGCTTCAGAAGGCTTTCGGTTATTCTTATGAGGAAATTAAAAATACTATACTGCCGATGGCGCAGAGAGGTTCGGAACCGATAGGTTCAATGGGAATTGACAGACCGCTTAATGTACTTGACAAGCAGCCAAATAACCTTTTTGGTTATTTCAAACAGCTTTTTGCGCAGGTAACAAATCCGCCGATAGATGCAATAAGAGAGAAAATAATTACGGCAACGTCGGTATATATAGGAACTGACGGTAATCTTTTGGAAGAAAAAGAGAGTAACTGCAATGTGCTGAGGGTAAATAACCCTATCCTTACCAACACAGACCTTCTTAAAATAAAATATATGAATAAGGAAGGATTCAAGGTAGCGGTTATACCTATAATTTACTATAAAAATACATCTCTTGAAAAAGCTATAGACAGACTTTATCTTGAAGCGGACAGGGCGTATAAAGACGGGGTTAATATAATCATACTTTCTGACAGGGGAGTTGATGAAAACCATGTTGCAATACCTTCCCTGCTTGCAGTAGCCGCTATGCAGCAGCATCTTGTAAAAACCAAGAAACGTACTTCTGTAGCGATGATTCTTGAAAGCGCAGAGCCAAGATCGGTTCACCACTTTGCTACGATACTGGGATATGGAGCATGTGCGGTAAACCCATATCTTGCGCAGGAATCAATAAGGGAACTCATTGATAAGAACCTGCTTGATAAAGATTATTATGCGGCAGTTGATGATTATAATCTTGCAGTGCTTGACGGTATTGTTAAAATTGCTTCAAAAATGGGTATTTCTACTATACAATCATATCAGGGCTCCAAGATATTTGAAGCTATAGGACTTAGCCAGAGCCTTATAGATAAGTTTTTTACGCATACGGTAAGCAGGGTAGGCGGAATTGATATAATCGATATACAGAATCAGGTTGAAATGCTTCATACGAAAGCATTCGACCCTCTCGGACTGAAGACGGATAATTCGCTTGACAGCCTCGGAATACATAAGGTGCGAAGCGGAAAAGAAGACCATCTGTATAATCCGCAGACAATACATATGCTGCAAATGGCGACAAGACGCGGCGATTATGAAATGTTTAAGGAATATTCCAAACTGATAACCGCAGAAGACAGACATGTGCATTTAAGAAGTATGCTTGATTTTGTGTGGTCGGATAAACCGATACCGCTTGATGAAGTTGAGAGTGTTGATAATATTGTAAAAAGGTTTAAAACAGGCGCAATGTCATATGGTTCAATCTCAGAGGAAGCGCACGAATGTATGGCTATTGCAATGAACAGGCTGCACGGCAAATCAAACAGCGGAGAAGGCGGAGAGAGTTTGGAAAGGCTGGAAACCGCGGGAACGGAAAACGACCGCTGTTCCGCAATTAAACAGGTGGCTTCGGGAAGATTTGGAGTTACTTCAAAATATCTTGTAAGCGCAAAAGAGATACAGATAAAAATGGCGCAGGGTGCGAAGCCCGGTGAAGGCGGACATCTTCCGGGAGGAAAAGTATATCCGTGGATTGCAAAAACAAGACATTCTACCCCGGGCGTAAGCCTTATTTCACCTCCGCCGCATCATGATATATACTCAATAGAAGATTTGGCGCAGCTTATATACGACCTTAAAAATGCTAACCGTGATGCAAGAATATCAGTAAAACTTGTATCGGAAGCAGGCGTCGGCACTGTAGCCGCCGGCGTTGCAAAGGCGGGAGCCAGGGTAATTCTTATATCAGGTCATGACGGCGGTACCGGAGCTGCTCCCAGAAGTTCAATATGCAATGCAGGACTTCCGTGGGAACTTGGACTTGCAGAAACACAGCAGACACTTATAATGAACGGACTTCGTTCAAGGGTTGTTATTGAAACGGACGGAAAGCTTATGACAGGACGCGACGTACTTGTAGCGGCGCTTCTTGGAGCGGAAGAATTTGGATTTGCTACGGCGCCGCTTGTAACAATGGGCTGCGTTATGATGCGTGTATGTAATCTCGATACCTGTCCCGTAGGAATTGCTACTCAGAATCCTGAACTTAGAAAGAGATTTTCCGGAAAACCCGAATATGTTGAGAATTTCATGAGGTTCATAGCAATGGAACTTCGTGAGTATATGGCAAAACTTGGAATAAGGACGGTAAATGAACTGGTTGGACGTACCGACCTTATTAAGACAAAGGATAATACAACACTTAATTCAATAAACGGAAAACACGGCGAGATTGATTTCTCGGGAATTTTATGTAAAGAGTTTGCAAAAGAAAAGGAAAGAACTTCTTCACCGGATAATATATATGATTTTGAGCTTGAAAAAACCAAAGATATGAAAATCCTCATGAAAAAGTTTGCTAAGGCTTTTGAGAAAGGAGAAAAAGCAGAAGTAAGCGTTGAAGTAACTAACATAGACAGAACATTCGGTACTATATTCGGCTCTGAAATCACTAAAAAGTACGGTGATACGCTTGCAGACGACACCTACGTTGTAAATGCAGAAGGTGCAGGCGGACAAAGTTTTGGAGCATTTATACCTAAGGGAATGACAATAAAACTATGTGGAGACAGTAACGATTATTTTGGAAAGGGACTGTCAGGAGGAAAACTTATAGTATATAAATCTCCAAAAAGTACGTTTAAGGCAGAGGAGAATATTATTGTCGGCAATGTCGCACTGTACGGAGCGACAAGCGGAAAAGCTTTTATTAACGGTATAGCAGGCGAACGATTCTGCGTACGTAATTCCGGAGCATATGCCGTTGTTGAGGGAATAGGCGACCATGGTTGTGAATATATGACAGGCGGACGCGTTGTCATTCTCGGAAGTACGGGAAAGAATTTTGCGGCAGGTATGAGCGGCGGTATTGCTTATGTGCTTGATGAAGACAGAAACCTTTATCTTAAACTAAATAAGGAGCTTGTTTCAATGGAGCCTGTAACTGACAAATATGATGTTCTTGAGCTTAAAAATATGATAGAGGAGCATGTTGAAGCGACAGGTTCGGAAAGAGGAAGGGATATACTTGATAATTTTGCAACATATCTTCCTGAATTTAAAAAGATAATCCCTCACGATTATCATGCAATGCTTCAGACAATTGCGCTTATGGAAGAAAGAGGCCTTAGCAATGAGCAGTCGCAGATAGAGGCGTTTTATGAAAATAAAAGAAGGAAAGAGAGGAATTAATTATGGGTAAGCCTACAGGTTTTATGGAGTATAACAGGGTAAATAATGTTGCCACCGCCCCTTTAAAACGAATTAAGGATTTTGACGAATTTCATATTCCTCTTTCGGATGAGGAAAGACGTATCCAGGGTGCAAGATGTATGGATTGCGGCGTCCCGTTCTGTCAGTCCGGGATGATGCTGGGAGGCATGGTTTCAGGATGCCCGCTTAATAATCTTATTCCTGAATGGAACGACCTTCTGTATCAGGGAAATATGGAGCAGGCCCTTACGCGCCTGTTAAAAACGAATAATTTTCCGGAATTTACTTCACGGGTGTGTCCCGCGCCATGTGAAGCGGCATGTACATGCGGACTTAATGATTCGCCTGTTACAATAAAGGAAAATGAAAACGGAATTATAGAATATGGTTATGAAAACGGGCTTATTAAAGCTCAGCCGCCAAAAGTAAGAACCGGTAAAACCGTTGCAATAGTAGGTTCCGGCGCGTCAGGGCTTGCATGTGCCGACCAGCTTAATAAAAGAGGACACAGCGTTACCGTATTTGAACGTGAAGACAGGGCCGGAGGGCTTCTGATGTACGGTATACCAAACATGAAGCTTGAAAAAAATATTATTGACAGGCGTATTGAAATAATGAAAGAAGAAGGCGTTGAATTTAAACTTGGCGTAGACGTCGGTACGGATATTAAAGCTTCAAAGCTTAAAAAAGATTTTGATTGCGTTGTCTTATGCTGCGGCGCTTCAAATCCGAGAAATATAAAAGCGCCGGGACGTGATGCAGATGGAATTTACTTTGCGGTTGATTATCTAAAGAGAGTAACGAAAAATCTTCTTGACCCTTCGTTTAAAGACTATTACAATGCAAAGGGAAAGCATATTGTAGTAATAGGCGGCGGCGATACCGGTAACGACTGTGTGGGAACGGCCATAAGACAGGGCTGCAGTTCAATAACACAGCTTGAAATGATGCCGAAGGCGCCTGACTGCCGTACCGAGAACAATCCGTGGCCCGAATGGCCGAAGGTATGTAAAACCGATTACGGTCAGGAAGAAGCCATAGCATTGTTTGGACATGACCCGAGAATATATGAAACTACGGTAAAAGAATTTATTGCTGATGAAAAAGGTAATTTAAAGGCGGTTAAAACTGTTATGCTTGACCGTTCATTTAAAGAAATTCCGGGAAGCGAAAAAGAACTTCCTGCCGATATTGTGCTTATTGCAGCAGGATTTTTAGGAGCGCAGGAATATGTTTATAAGGATTTCGGACTTGAAGTTACTGAAAGAACAAATGTAAAAACGGATGCCGGAAGCTTTAAAACAAGCGCAGACAACGTGTTTACGGCAGGAGATATGCACAGAGGACAGTCTTTAATCGTATGGGCTATACGGGAAGGACGCGACGCTGCAAGACAGGTTGATAATTATCTTATGGGTTATACCAATCTGTAAGAGATGCTGTTTGGAAAGGAGTTTTTATATGGTAAAGTATACTAAACAGGATATTATATCCATGGTTGAGGAAGAAGATGTAGAATTTATCAGGCTTCAGTTTGTGGATATATATGGTATATTAAAAAATGTTGCCGTTACGGCGAGCCAGTTGAACCGGGTGCTTAATAATGAGCTTACGTTTGACTGCGGTGCAATTGAAGGATTTGAAAGTAAGAATTTGTCAAAACTTATACTTTCTCCCGATATTGATACATTTGCAATATTTCCGTGGAGGCCTCAGAGTGGCAGGGTAGCAAGATTTATATGCGACATAAAAAATATTGACGGCACGCCATATGAGAACGATTCCAGGTATGTACTGAAAAAAGTGCTTAAAGAAGCTGCAAAGGAAGGATATTATTTTAATATCGGACCTGAATGTGAATTTTTTCTTTTTGACGTTGACGAAGAAGGAAATCCTACGACAGATACAAAAGAAAAGGGCGGATATTTTGACGTAGGTCCGCTTGATAAAGGCGAGAATGCAAGGCGTGACATGGTATTGTCGCTGTCAGATATGGGATTTGAAATTGAAACATCATATCATTCTGACGAAGTGGCTCAGCATCAAATTGATTTTAAATATGATTCTCCGCTTCATACGGCAGACAATATAATGACTTTTAAACTTGCAGTTCATACGGTAGCAAGAAGACACGGGCTTCACGCTACATTTATGCCAAAACCGCGTACGGAACTTAACGGTTCAGGTATGCAGACGCATATTACCGTATATAAGGACGGTAACAATATATTTACAAGTGCTGCGGACGGAACATGCAGCGACGAGGGATATGCCTTTATGGCGGGTCTGCTTGCGCATCTTCCGGGAATGACGCTTATTAACAATCCGGTTATCAATTCCTATAAAAGATTATATGGTTTATTTGATAAGATGACCCTGTATGATTGCTCGGAAGGAGAACGTTATGCGCTTCTCCAGATGACGGATATTGGCAGAATGGGCGCGGGACTTGTGCTTAGAATCCCTGATGCGGCATGTAATCCATATCTTATGCTGGCTGTTGTTCTGTCGTCGGGACTGGATGGAATAAAAAATAATATGACGCTTGATATAAGCAGCGAATATGTCAGCAATCTTCCGAGAACTCTTGAAGATGCAATAAAGGCATATAAGGAGGACGGGTTTATCAGGAATATTTTAGGAACATTTATGTCCGATAAACTTGTCAGCCGTAAAAATAAAGAGTGGAAGGAATACTGCAGACAGGTTTCCTCATGGGAAATAGACCAGTATTTGGACAAAATCTGATTTTTTGGCAGACCGGAAGGAGGATTATGCTTGTTAAGTATAATAGTTTCATTCCCTAAGCTTGATGATGCTAATAAAATCAAAAACATACTTGTCAGAAACGGATATGAAGTTGCATTAAGCTGTAATAATGCCGCACAGGTTATAAATATGTGCAGTAAGCTTGATGAAGGTATTGTAATATGCGGATATAAGCTTGCAGATATGCTGTATTCCGAACTTTCCGGCTATCTGCCCAGTGGATTTTCAATGATTCTTTTGGCATCCAGGGGAAGACTTGTTGAATGTTATGAGCCGGACATTATAAAGGTTGCAATGCCTTTAAAAATAAATGAGCTTGTTAAATCCATAGAAGATGTGTATCATGCATACAAGAGAAGACAAAAGAAACTGAACAGGCCTAAGGAAAGGACAGAGGAAGAAAAACAAATAATAAATGACGCAAAACTTCTTCTTATCAGTAATCACGGTATGACTGAGGAAGAAGCTCACAGATATATTCAGAAAATCAGTATGGACAGTGGTAATTCGATGGTAGAAACAGCGGAGATGATACTGATTTTGAAATAGAAGACAGGAGGTTAATTCATGAAAACATATCTTATCCTTGAAAATGGAATGGTTTTTGAGGGAGAAAGCATAGGCGCAGAGAGGGAGGTAATAAGCGAAATAGTATTTAATACTTCTATGACGGGATACCTGGAAGTTCTCACTGACCCAAGCTATGCAGGGCAGGCGGTGGTAATGACATACCCCCTGATTGGTAACTATGGTATTTGCAGGAAAGATATGGAATCAGAAAAACCCTGGCCGGATGCTTTTATCGTCAGGGAATTATCACGTTTAGCAAGTAATTTCAGAAATGAATACAGTATACAGGAATTTTTAAAAGAATATGATATACCGGGAATAGCGGGAATTGATACGCGCGCCCTCACAAAAATCCTCAGGGAAAATGGCACTATGAATGGTATGATAACACAAAATATAGACAGGGATATAGACGAGCTTAAACGTACCATTGCTTCTTATTCGGTAAAAGGAGTCGTTAAAAAAGTGTCGTCCATACAGACTGAGGAGTATTTGCCGGGCGATTTTGAAACAAACGCGGATATTCAGGTAAAGCGGCATGTGGCGGTGCTTGACGTGGGAACTAAGAACAATATTATAAGGAGCCTTTTAAACAGAGGCTGCAAAGTTACGGTATTTCCGTGCTGTACGAAAGCATCAGATATTATAAATAGTAAACCTGACGGAATTATGATTACCAACGGTCCCGGAGACCCAAAGGAATGTTTAGATATTATAGCTGAAATTAAAAAGCTGTATGATTCGGACATTCCTGTTTTTGCGATTTGCCTTGGACATCAGCTTATGGCGCTTGCAACAGGTGCAGATACGCATAAAATGAAATATGGACACAGAGGGGCAAACCATCCGGTAAAAGATTTGTATAGCGGCAGGGTGTATATATCATCGCAAAACCACGGTTATGTTGTAGATAATGACAGCCTTGATAAAAATATATGCGTACCGGCGTTTATTAATGTAAACGACGGTACTATTGAAGGATTAAAATATATTAACAAAAAAATTTTTACGGTTCAGTTCCATCCGGAGGCCTGCGCAGGTCCGAAAGATTCGGATGAATTGTTTGACCGTTTTATAAACATGATGGAGGTAAAATAGTATGCCAAAACTGGATTTCATCAAAAAAGTACTTGTAATTGGTTCCGGACCTATTGTTATAGGACAGGCTGCTGAATTTGATTACGCCGGTACGCAGGCATGCCGGTCGCTTAAAGAGGAAAAAGTAGAAGTTGTACTTATTAATTCAAATCCGGCAACAATTATGACTGATAAAGATATTGCGGATATGGTATATATCGAGCCTCTTACTGTCGATATGGTTAAAAAAGTTATCCTGAAAGAAAAACCGGACAGCATTCTTCCGACACTTGGAGGACAGGCTGCCCTTAATATTGCAATGGAACTGGATGAAACAGGCTTTTTAAAAGAGAATGGAGTAACCCTTATCGGAACGACGCATTCAACCATTAAAAAAGCGGAAGACCGTCTGGAATTTAAGAAGACCATGGAAAAGATAGGTGAACCCTGCGCCGCAAGCGAGGTTGTAAATACGGTAGAAGCTGCCGTGGAATTTGCTGATACCATAGGTTATCCGGTAGTAATAAGACCGGCGTATACGCTTGGGGGAAGCGGCGGCGGAATAGCGGATAATGAAGAAGAACTTCGCGATATATGCGGAAACGGTTTAAGGCTTAGCAGGGTTTCGCAATGTCTTATAGAAAGGTGCATTGCAGGATGGAAGGAAATCGAATACGAGGTAATGCGTGACGGAAAAGGAAATTGTATTACCGTATGTAATATGGAAAATCTGGACCCTGTAGGCGTGCATACCGGCGACAGCATAGTAGTCGCGCCTTCACAGACGTTATCCGATAAAGAATATCAGATGTTAAGAAGTTCGGCGTTAAATATTATAAACGAGCTTAATATAACGGGCGGCTGCAACGTACAATTTGCCCTGAAACCCGACTCGTTTGAGTACTGCGTTATAGAGGTCAACCCAAGAGTCAGCCGTTCTTCGGCGCTTGCATCAAAGGCTACCGGTTATCCGATTGCAAAAGTTGCAGCAAAGATTGCTCTCGGATATACGCTTGACGAAATACCTAATGCAATCACTAAGAAAACCTATGCAAGTTTTGAGCCGGCGCTTGATTATGTCGTTGTAAAAATACCAAGGCTTCCGTTTGATAAATTCATACACGCAAGCAGGTCGCTTACAACACAGATGAAAGCAACGGGAGAAGTCATGAGCATATGCACGAATTTTGAAGGTGCGCTTATGAAAGCTCTGCGTTCACTGGAACAGCATATAGACAGTCTTTATACAGATATGTATAAATCTTTTGATGATGAAGAAATACTAGAAAAACTTAAACGTGTAGATGACAGAAGAATATTTGTTATAGCCGAAGCGATACGGAGAAAAATATCTTACGGACAGATTCATGATATTACCAGAATAGATGAATGGTTCATTGATAAAATCGCGATTCTTGTGGAAATGGAAGAAAAGCTTATAAATAATGAGCTTACAGAGGACCTTTTACGCGAGGCAAAAAGAATTGAATTTCCTGATAATGTTATTGCAATGCTTACCGGAAAAGATATTAAAGATATTAAAAACATGCGGAACAGATATAATATTACGGCAGCCTTTAAGATTGTAGATACATGCGCCGCTGAATTTGAAGCATCTACGCCGTATTATTACAGTTGTTTCGGAAGCGAAAGTGAAGTGTCGGAAAATAACAGCCGTAAAAAAATCATGGTATTAGGTTCGGGACCTATAAGAATAGGACAGGGAATTGAATTTGATTACTGTTCGGTACACAGCGTATGGTCGCTTGCTGCAAACGGATACGAAACAATAATTGTAAACAATAATCCTGAAACGGTAAGTACGGATTTTGATGTGGCGGACAGGCTTTATTTTGAACCGCTCACGCCCGAAGATGTGGAAAATATCGTTAATATAGAAAAACCTGACGGCGCAGTAGTACAGTTTGGAGGACAGACGGCAATTAAGCTTACAAAAGCCCTTATGGATATGGGAGTAAAGATACTTGGCACGAGCGCCGAAAACGTTGATGCGGCCGAAGACCGCGAATTGTTTGATGAAATACTGGAAAAATGCAATATACCAAGACCGGCGGGAAAAACCGTATTTACTACCGAAGAAGCGTTGAAAGCTGCAGAGGAACTTGGATATCCTGTTCTTGTAAGGCCTTCATACGTACTTGGCGGACAAGGTATGCAGATTGCAATATCGGACGACGACATAATTGAATTTATGGAGGTTATAAACCGTTACGAACAGGAACATCCGATTCTTGTAGATAAATACCTCATGGGCAAAGAAGTAGAGGTAGATGCGGTATGCGACGGCGAGGGTATACTTATTCCGGGCATTATGGAGCATGTGGAAAGAGCAGGAATACATTCGGGCGACAGTATATCGGTATATCCTGCACAGACGTTATCCGACAGCGTTATAGATACTCTGGTAACATATACGGAAAAACTTGCACAGTCGCTTCATGTAATCGGTCTTATAAATATACAGTTTATTGTATTTGATGAAAATGTATACGTTATAGAAGTTAATCCGCGTTCCAGCCGTACAGTGCCATATATAAGCAAAGTTACGGGAATACCGATTGTAAAGATTGCGTCGCAGGTGATTCTCGGGAAAAAGATAAAAGAACTGGGATACAGCTACGGACTTCAGAGAAAATCCGATTATATTGCAATAAAAATGCCGGTATTTTCTTTTGAAAAACTCCGCGGCGCAGAAATAAGCCTGGGACCTGAAATGAAATCCACGGGAGAATGTCTGGGTATTGCAAAAGATTTTCATGAGGCGCTTTACAAAGCGTTTATCGGTTCCGGAATAAATCTTCCCAGACACAGAAAGATGATACTTACCGTGAGGGATTCCGATAAAGAAGAAAGTATAAATGTGGCTAAAAGATTTATTAATCTGGGTTATGAGATATACGCAACAAAAGGTACGGCAAAATATCTTAAAGAAAAAGGCATACACGTTATAGGGGTAAATAAAATAGAACAGGAATCCCCAACGCTTATGGACCTTTTGCTTGGACATGAAATAGATCTTGTAATAGATATACCGCGTCAGGGAGAACATTCAAAAGACGGTTTCCTTATAAGACGGGTATCAATAGAAACGGGCGTTACATGTATAACTTCTTTAGATACTGCCAACGCGCTTCTTACAAGTCTTGAAAACGCAGATAAATCACATTTGTCGGTTCTTGATATAGCGAAAATATAAATATTAAAAAAATAACAAAAACCTCTTGACAACATATAGACCTTGCTATAATCTAGTATTGAAAACTACATTATGGGAAGGAGAAAACTATATGTACAAGATTATTACAGATTCAGCAAGC
Source organism: uncultured Lachnospiraceae bacterium (assembly GCA_947588675.1). Taxonomy (GTDB): domain Bacteria; phylum Bacillota; class Clostridia; order Lachnospirales; family Lachnospiraceae; genus V9D3004. The sequence continues at coordinate 85,490 of CANPYY010000003.1, forward strand.
AATCTTACTGAAGATATTCTGAACAGATTTGATATTGAAACGATATCGTATAAATGCACCATAGACGGCGAACCGTATACATGTTACGAACCGGGTAGAAACGACGAACTGGACGGAAAGGCGTTTTATAATAAAATACGGCATGGAGCCAATGTTCTTACAAGTCTTATAAGTCCCGGCGATATTATTTCTGTATTCAGAAAATATATGAAACAGGGATTTGATATATTGTTTTTGGCAATATCTTCAAAACTCAGCGGAACTTATCAGTCTGCGCTTATGGCGGCAAATGATATGGCAGAGGAATATCCCGAAAGAAAATGCGTAGTCGTTGATTCGCTTTCCGCATCTCTTGGAGAAGGTTTCCTTGCAATACAGGCGTCCAGGTTACGTTCATTGGGACGCAGTATACATGAAGCTGCGGGCTGGATTCTTGCAAACAGGCTGAAAATGTGTCATATGTTTACAGTGGATGATTTAAAATATCTGAGAAAAGGCGGGAGAATATCTAATACCGCTTCATTTGTAGGGAACGTATTAAATATAAAACCCGTACTTGCGGCAGGCAGGGAAGGAACTATTGAACTTTTCCGTACGATACGCGGCAGAAAAAAGGCGCTTGATACCATTGTGAATAACTACCTTGAATTTGCGGCGGAACCTGAAAATGAAATGGTCGGGATAGCTCATTGCGACTGCCCGGAAGATGCTGATTATATTGCTTCAAAAATACAAAGAATGCGGCCTCCCAAAGAAATTATTAAGTGTTACTATGACAGATGTACAGGTTCGCATGTAGGTCCGGGAGCGTTATGTCTTTTCTTTAAAGGGTATGACAGGAATGTTGAGTGCATAAAAAATATAGCGATATAATTATAATGTTAAACTGATATGGGCTGTTGCAGAAATTTTAATCATGCAAACAGCCCTTTTTATATTGCAGGACAATCTTTTTTCACATTTTTTCCCTTGATACCGGGAAGATGTTATGCTAACATTATTTATTAATAAATAATCAAATATATAAATTCTGAGAGGAATATGATATGAAAATAAAAACAGTAAAAGGTACTAATGATTATCTTCCAAAGCAGGTCGCGCTCAGGGACTATCTTCAAAACACAATCCTTGATATATATGTTAATAACGGATTTGAACATATAACCACGCCGGCTATTGAGGATGCAGAAAATCTTGATAAAAGTGAAGGAGGAGAAAATCTTAACCTCATATTTAAAATACTTAAACGCGGTGATAAACTTGAACGGGCGCTGTCGGACGCTAAATATGATGAATTATCAGATATGGGGCTGAGATACGACCTTACACTTCCGTTATCGAGATACTACGCAAACAATAAAGCCAATCTTATACTCCCGGTAAAGACAATTCAGATAGACAGGGTTTATCGTGCGGAAAGACCGCAGAAAGGAAGGCTTAGGGAATTTGTACAATGCGATATAGATATACTTGGTTCATCTTCGCCGTCATGTGAAACAGAGCTTATATATACTACCGCAAAAGCCCTTCTTGCAATTAAGATAGACGAATTTAAAATAAAAGTCAACGACAGGCGTATTTTAAATTCCGTACTTATGCACCTTGGTTTTAATCAGGATGATCTTATGAGCATATGTATTGTATTTGATAAGCTGGACAAGATAGGTAAAGAAGGCGTAATAGAGGAACTGAAAGAAAAAGGATTTGCGCTGGATGCAATAAACGGATTTTCGGAATTTCTTGAAGAAGATAACATTACGCTTTCAAAAATAAGAGAGTATGTAAATGATGACGATGCCGTATATATTGAACAGCTTGAAAAAATAATATCGGAATCGGAAAAACTGGCTGCGGGAAAATATGAGGTGGTATTTGATATATCGCTTGTGCGCGGACAGGGTTATTACACCGGGACAATATTTGAAGTGGAGAGTCTGAGTTTTAAAGGCGCGATTGCAGGAGGAGGAAGGTACGATAACCTTATAGGGAAATTTACCGGTGAAAATATTCCGGCGGTAGGATTCTCAATTGGATTTGAAAGAATATATTCAATACTCAGCGAGCAGGGATACATGCCTGAGTCGATGAGAAAAAAGGTTGCTGTATTTTATTCTGAAAATGAATATTCTGATGCGGCGCTCTATGCAGACAGGCTAAGAAAAGAATATGACGTTACAATGATTGAAAGACCCAAAAAGCTCGGTAAATATTTAAATCGGCTTGCGGAGCAGAATTATTACGGTTTTTTGGTATATGGCGAAGCAGAGGATATTAAAATTCTGTAGAAACATACGCATATATTATGTCAGGGGGAGTTTATGTTGAGAGAAAAATTAAACAGATTTATGCAGGGAAGATATGGCGCCGATGAATTTTCACGGTTTCTTCTGGCTGTTATGATTATATTCTGGGTTATATCCATGATATTAAGGATTATATTTCCCTGGTCACGTAAATTTTATGTTGTCTGGACAATATGTAATTATATTTCATATGCTGCTGTTATTTACTGCTGGTTCAGGATGTTTTCAAAAAACATACATAAGAGATACCGCGAAAACGTTAAATACATTAAATATAGGGATAAGTTCCTCAATATATTTAAAAAAAATGCAATAAATAAAGATTACAGGATTTTTAAATGCCCGAAATGCAGACAGAAGATAAGAGTTCCAAAAAACAAAGGGAAAATTGTAATATCATGTCCCAAGTGCAAAACGGAATTTATTAAAAAAACCTGACGGGTGATGTTTTCTTATGTTTGGATATATTGTCTTTAACAAACCGGAACTTAAATTCAGGGAATTTGAGGAATACAGGTCCTGCTACTGTGGAGTATGCAGAAAATTAAGAAAAAATTCTGGATTTATGGGACAGCTTGCGCTTAACTATGACGTGACATTTCTTACGCTTTTGTTTACGGGATTATATGAGCCTGAAACTGTAATAAGGAAGGTCCGCTGTATTATACATCCATTTAAAAGACGCTGCATTATTGATAATAAATTTTCAGAATACAGCGCCGATATGGGACTTTTGCTTGTATATTATAAATGTATTGACGACTGGAAGGATGACAGGAAACTTTCAAGATATTTGTATGCGCGGTTTATAAGAAAAAAAGTCGGCGTAATAGAGCAAAAGTATCCGGATAAATGTAATGTTATTAAAAATATGCTTGACAAACTTTCGGAATATGAGAAAAACGAAGTACAGAATATTGATGAAGTGTCAGGGTGTTTTGGAAATATAATGGCGGAGATTTTCTGTTTCGGGAATGATATCTGGGAAGATAGTTTAAGAAGATTTGGTTTTTATATGGGAAAGTATATATACCTTACGGATGCGTACGACGATATCTTTGCTGATATAAAATCAGGTTCATACAATATACTTCGTACTATGTACGACGGTATCATGATAAAATATAGTGATAAAAACGAAGCCGTAGAACATTTTCTGGATGAGTGCAGAAAACTTGCGACAATGATGATAACCGAATGCGCAAGAGAATTTGAAAAGCTTCCGGTAATTATGTATGCAGATATAATAAGAAACATATTATATTCCGGCGTGTGGTGCCGGTTTAATGAAATAACTGCAAAAATTCGTAAAACATATAAAAAAGAGGAGAAATAATGGCACAGGATCCGTACAGTGTCTTAGGTGTTCCAAGGAATGCCACAGACGATGAGATAAAAAAAGCATATAGAACTTTAAGCAGAAAGTATCATCCGGACGCAAATATCAATAATCCGAATAAAGAATATGCGGAGCAGATGTTTAAAGAGGTACAGCAGGCATATCAGACTATTATGGACAGCAGGACGGAGGGATACAATTCTTACGATTACCGCGGCGGTTTTGGTCGATATTCCTATAACGAAAACAGAGAATATGAAGATGACGATACAAGATATATGAAAGCTGTTATCAATTATATTAATAACAGGAGATTTGCCGAAGCGTGCAATCTTTTAAATTCGATAAAGAACCGTGACGGAAGGTGGTATTATTACAGCGCTGTTGCAAATGCAGGTGCAGGAAATAATGTTACGGCACTGGAACATATTAACAGAGCATGTGAAATGGAGCCGTATAATACCGAATACGCATCTTTTAAGAGCCGGCTGGAAAACGGCGGCGGCTGGTATGCGGGAAAGACTACCATGTATGGATTCCCTGACAGTTCAAATGCCGGCATGTGCGGTAAATTGTGCATGTATTACTGTCTGTGCAATCTGTGTTCGGGCGGCAGAATGATAATGTGTATGTGATTTCCCTCTTGAATAAGCGCGGATATTCCTATATACTGTTTGATAAAGCCTGATTGATATAAGGAGGAAATAAAATGTTAGATATGCAGTTTGTCCGAAATAATCCGGACATAGTAAAACGTAATATTAAAAATAAATTCCAGGATGAAAAGCTGCCTCTTGTTGACGAGGTAATAGAGCTTGATAAGAAGTCGCGCGCGGCAAAAAAGGAAGCGGATGACCTGCGTGCCGAAAGAAACAGCATATCAAAGCAGATAGGTGCATTACTGGCACAGGGAAAAACCGAAGAAGCGCAGGAAGCTAAGAAAAAAGTTACCGAAAAATCAGAATATCTTGCCTCTCTTGAAGCAGAGGAAGCAAAGCTTCAGGAAGAAATAAGGAAAAGAATGCTTGTCATACCAAATATTATTGATGAAAGCGTACCCATTGGCAAGGATGACAGCGAGAATGTAGAAGTGCAGAAATACGGAGAACCTGCAGTTCCTGATTTTGAAATACCATACCATACGGAGATTATGGAAAGATTAAACGGAATAGATTTGGATGCAGCAAGAAAAGTAGCCGGAAACGGTTTTTATTATCTTATGGGCGACATTGCAAGACTTCATTCAGCAGTCATAGCATATGCAAGAGATTTTATGATAGACAGAGGTTTCACATACTGCATACCTCCGTATATGATAAGAAGTGAAGTTGTGACAGGTGTTATGAGTTTTGCCGAGATGGAAGCAATGATGTATAAAATTGAGGGTGAAGACCTGTATCTTATCGGAACAAGCGAACATTCCATGATAGGAAAATTTATTGATACGATAATTCCTGAAGGAGAACTTCCTAAGACTCTTACAAGTTATTCGCCATGCTTCAGAAAAGAAAAGGGAGCGCATGGCCTTGAAGAAAGAGGAGTTTACAGAATACACCAGTTTGAAAAACAGGAAATGATAGTTGTATGCAAACCGGAGGAAAGTCCTGTATGGTTTGACAGGCTGTGGCAGAATACGGTTGATTTGTTCAGGTCGCTTGATATACCTGTAAGGACTTTGGAATGCTGTTCGGGTGATTTGGCGGACCTTAAAGTAAAATCTATTGACGTAGAGGCATGGTCGCCGAGACAGAAGAAATATTTTGAAGTGGGAAGCTGTTCAAATCTCGGCGATGCGCAGGCCAGAAGACTGAAAATACGTTATAAGAATGAATCAGATAAATCAAAGGCTTTTGCACATACGCTTAATAATACCGTAGTCGCACCTCCAAGGATGCTTATCGCATTTTTGGAAAATAATCTGAATGCGGACGGCTCGGTAAATATACCTCAGGTATTGCGTCCTTATATGGGCGGCAAGTCGGTTATTAAATAACTTAGAGCTTTAATTAACTGGAAATATATAATAAAAAGGAGGACAAGTATATGTCAATTGAATTAAAAAAAGTTACAGATGAAGCGTTTTCTAAATACGGAAGGATAGTAAGCGGTTATGATACGGCCGAGCTTATTGAAAAGATGGGAAGCACTCCGCTTCCTGATGATGTAGTATATGTTGCATCGGTTCCTGAACTGGAAGCGCTTGATATTGCAAAAGATTTTAATGAGAGCCTTTATGGAGGACTTCCTGTCGAGATAGGATACTGCAACGGACACAATAAGTTCCTTAACGCAGTTGAATATCACAGAACGTCAGAATTTAATATAGCCTGCGACGACCTCATACTTCTTCTCGGAAGCCAGCAGGATATCAAAGAAGATTATACTTACGATACATCTCTTATTGAGGCTTTCTTAATTCCGAAAGGAACAATGATTGAGTGTTATGCAACTACTTTGCATTATGCGCCATGCAGTTATAGCGGAAACGGATTCAGATGCGTTATCCTTCTTCCAAAGGAAACTAATTATGATCTTGAATCAGTACCTAAGATAACCGACGAAGATCCTAAGCTTGCAGCGAAAAACAAATGGCTTATTGCTCATCCGGATGCAGGAATTGAAGGAGCTTTCTGCGGTCTTAAAGGCGAGAATATATCTGTAGACTAATGAAAGATAAATATATACTGGCTTCAGGCTCGCCAAGAAGGAAAGATATACTTAACCTTATTGGCATAGAATTTGAAGTTATTAAAAGTGAATGCGAAGAAAGTGCAGTAAATACTGTACCTGAAGAAATGGTGAAAGAGCTGGCTGACATGAAATGCCGGGATGTTGCCGGCCGCATTATGTCTGATAAGGTTTCAATAGATGCGGAATATGGACAGGATATATATATTATAGGCGCCGATACAATGGTATTTTATAATGGCATGGCGCTTGGAAAACCCAAAGATGAGGAAGACGCCGTATCCATGCTGCAGATGCTTTCAGGCGATACCCATCAGGTATGTACCGGTGTAGCAGTATTAAGAATGACGTATGATATTGAATATGGTTTACGCATAAAAGACAGCAGTGTTTTTTCGGAAACTACCCATGTAAGCATTGCCGATATGGACTATGATGACATAATGGAATATATAAAAACCGGAGATTATAAAGATAAAGCCGGTTCATATGGCATACAGGGCTTCTTTTCAAGATATGTAAAGAAGATAGACGGAGATTATTTTAATGTTGTGGGATTTCCGGCGTGCAGGTTTTATACGGAGCTTAAAGCTGTTAAAAATAATATTTAATAATTAAAATGCTTTCTGCAGATAATAAATATAAAATAAATTATCTGCAGGAGGCATTTATGCTTAAAATAGCTTTTTATGATACGAAACAGTATGACAGGGATTGGTTTGATAAAACGCCGCATGAAGGAATAGAATTTAAATATTATGAGCACAGGCTGGATGAAGATACCGCAGATTTTGCAAGAAACTGTGACGGTGTGTGCGCATTTGTCAATGATACTATAAATAAAGAGGTTATTGATAAACTATACGGTATAGGAATAAGATTTATTGCATTAAGGTGTGCGGGATATAATAATGTGGATTTTAAAGAAGCATATAAAAAAATAAGTATTGTAAGGGTTCCAGGATATTCGCCGTATGCCGTGGCGGAACATGCCATGGGACTTCTTTTGTGCCTTAACCGCAAGATTCATAAGGCGTATTTCAGAACAAGGGATTTTAATTTCAGCCTGAACGGACTTACCGGTTTTGATTTGCATGGGAAAACCGTAGGCGTAATAGGCACCGGAAAAATCGGACGCGTATTTATATCTATATGTAACGGTTTTGGAATGAATATTATAGCTTACGACCCATACCCTGCAGAAAATTCAGGCATAAATTATGTTTCAAAAGACGAACTGTTTAAGGAAAGCGACATTATATCGCTTCATTGTCCCCTTACTGATGAAACAAGGCATATAATTAATAAAGACAGCCTGAATAAGATGAAGGAAGGGGTATTTATAATTAACACCTCCAGAGGAAGCCTTATAGAGAGCGAGGCGCTGTATGAGGCTATTAAAAATGGCAGGGTAGGAGCTGCAGGACTTGATGTATATGAGGAGGAAGCCGACCTTTTCTTTGAAGATATGAGTAATTGTATAATAAAGGATGACGTTTTAAAACTGTTTTTATCATTACCCAATGTACTTATAACATCCCACCAGGCGTTTCTTACTGCCGAAGCACTGTCAAATATTGCTAAATGCACAATAGACAACATTAAAGCATATTTTAATGGTGACGCACTTGAAAATGAGATATGTTATAACTGTTTACCCGGAGAAAGGCACGGAAAATGCTGTAAAAAAGAAAAAGGACGCTGTTTTTAGTGTTGATATTTTAGTATAAAGGGTGTATTATAACTAACGGAGAAAAGACAGGAGGATGTATAATGAATATACCATATACGAAACTTAATAAAGAGCAGCTTATAAAGGAAAGAGAAAATGTAGAAGCAGAGTACAACAGATATAAGAATATGAATCTGAATCTGGATATGTCGAGAGGCAAGCCGTCAAAAGAGCAGCTTGATATATCGGTTGGAATAATGGATGCGGTAAACAGTTCATCTGATTATAACAGCAGTGTTGACGTAAGAAATTATGGCCTTCCGGCAGGAATACCGGAAGCTAAAAAACTTATGGCGGATATGCTTGACGTAAAAACCAATGAAATTATAGTCAGCGGAAATTCAAGTCTTAATATAATGTTCGACCTTGTGTCAACGGCAATGATTAAAGGTATTATGGGTAATACGCCCTGGTGCAAATTAGATAAAGTAAAATTTTTATGTCCGGTTCCCGGATATGACAGACATTTCGGAGTTACTGAATATTTTGGAATAGATATGATTAACGTACCTATGACAAAAGACGGACCTGATATGGATATTGTTGAAAAATATGTAAACGAAGACCCGTCAGTAAAGGGAATATGGTGTGTGCCGAAATATTCCAATCCCCAGGGAATCACATATTCGGATGAAACGGTAAAAAGAATGGCTGCGCTTAAACCGGCAGCGAAAGATTTCAGGATATTCTGGGATAATGCTTACTGTATTCATCATATATATGAGGATGTACAGGATAAACTTCTTCCTATACTTCCTGAGTGCAGGAAAAATAATAATGAAGATATGGTATACATACTCGGTTCAACGTCTAAAGTAACCTTTGCCGGCGGCGGAATATCAGCGGTAGGGGCGTCGGAAAATAATATTTCCGATATTATGAAAAGAGTTACAATACAGACTATAGGACACGATAAGATTAATCAGTTAAGACATGTAAGATATTTTAAAGATATAGACGGAATGAACAGGCATATGATGAAACATGCGCAGCTTGTACGTCCGAAATTTGAATTGGTGCTTGATATACTTGAAAATGGGCTTAAAGGTCTGGAAATAGCCGAATGGATTAGACCTAACGGAGGATATTTTATATCGTTTGATGCAATGGAAGAATGCGCAAAAAATATAGTTGCGCTTGCAAAAGAAGCCGGCGTAATTCTTACGGGGGCCGGCGCAACATTTCCATATAAAAAGGATCCGAAAGACAGTAATATAAGAATAGCGCCTACTTTTCCTGCAATGAATGAGCTTGAAACTGCCGCAAGGCTTTTTGTGGTATGCGTAAAGCTTGCGTCACTTAACAAAATGCTGGAAAACGTATAGAGGAGTTGTTTGCCTTGCCTGAAAACAGGATAAACTATCAAAAGGAGCTTGATAAACTCCTTTTGAATCTTTCCGATAATGAAAATTGCGATATAATGCTGCATGCGTGCTGTGCGCCGTGCAGCAGTTATTGTATCGAATATCTTTCCGGGTATTTTAATATAACGGTATTCTTTTATAATCCCAATATTTCAAGCGACGCCGAATATGTAAAGAGGGCGTGCGAGCTGAAAAGGCTTATAAATGAAAGCGTTTATAAGAATAAAGTTACTTATATAGAAGCGGATTATGAACCTGATGAGTTTTACAGTGCCGTTAAGGGATACGAAACGTGCCCTGAAGGAGGCGACCGCTGTTTTATATGTTATGAGCAGAGACTTAGAAAGACTGCTAAAGAAGCGGTAAAAAATAACTGCAGGTATTTTTGCTCAACACTTACCATAAGCCCTTTAAAAAATGCTGAAAAAATAAATGAAATCGGCAAAAAGATTGCGCAGGAAGAAAATGTAGTGTGGCTGCCTTCTGATTTTAAAAAGAAGAACGGGTATAAAAGAAGTATTGAACTGTCAAAGGAACACAATCTGTACAGGCAGAATTACTGCGGTTGCATATATTCAATGTAGCTTATCATGAATTAAAAAGAAAAGTAAAAAAGGATTTTTCGTTTTAATGTTGTATTTTATAAGATGGGACATAAAATATCAGTTGTGAGGACGATGCCGTCATGGTACATAACTTTGAAACTTCCATAAGGGAGCAGCTTGAAAAAAGAGAGCATGAAATATTAAGCCCGTACGCATCATTCAGTGATGAAAGCAGGGGACGGAGCTTTGAAGAAGAACCATGCGATATAAGACCTGTATATCAGAGAGATAGAGACCGTATATTGCATTGCAAGGCTTTCAGGCGTCTTAAACAAAAAACCCAGGTATTTCTGGCGCCGTGCGGCGACCATTACAGAACAAGGCTTACGCATACACTTGAGGTATCGCAGAATGCACGTACCATAGCAAAAGCTCTGAAACTGAACGAGGAGCTTACTGAAGCCATAGCTCTTGGCCACGATTTGGGACATACCCCCTACGGACATTGCGGTGAAAGGGTGTTGAATGAACTTTGTCCCGGAGGATTTTCTCATAATGAGCAGAGTGTGAGGGTAGTTGAGCTGCTTGAAAAAGACGGCAGGGGTCTGAACCTTACGTATGAAGTACGCGACGGAATACTTAACCATCAGACTTCCGGCAACCCGTCAACTCTGGAAGGCAGGATTGTACGTCTGTCAGATAAGATTGCATATATTAATTCAGATATTGATGATTCGATAAGAGCCCATATTTTAAAAGAAGAAGATATTCCGAAAGAGTTTACCGATGTACTTGGAAACTCATTAAGGATAAGATTAAACACGCTTATCCACGATATTATAAGGTCCAGTGAAGGTAAAAATGATATCTGTATGTCAGAGGAAGTATATAAGGCTCTTATGGGACTTAGGAAATTTATGTTTGAAAATGTATATAATAATCCGCTGGCAAAGGCCGAGGAGAAAAAAGCGGAGCATGTTGTCAGTGAGTTGTTTAAATATTATTGCGGCCATGTTGATAAACTGCCATCGGAATTTTATAATCTGATTGTTTCCGGTACGGCAAAAGAAAGAGCCGTATGTGATTATATAGCATGTATGTCAGACCAGTTTGCAACTAATACCTTTAAGCAGTTGACTATTCCAAATACATGGAATGTCCTGTAACATTTACGGAGGAAATAATGTATTATCCTGATGAAACAATAGAAGAAATCAGAAGCAGAACAGATATTGTAGCATTTATATCTTCCTATATTGACCTTAAAAGGAGAGGGGCTAATTATGTGGGACGATGTCCTTTCCACAGCGAGAAGACCCCGTCTTTTTCAGTGAATCCGTCAAGACAGATGTACCATTGTTTTGGATGCGGAACGGGAGGAAATGTTTTTACATTTGCAATGGAGTATGATAATCTTACGTTTCCCGAGGCAGTGCAGATGCTTGCAAAAAGGTGCGGGGTATCTCTGCCTGAAGCAGAGGAGAGCGAGGAATCCAGAAAACAGGACAGCATAAAGAAACGTGTGCTTGATATACAAAATGATGCCGGGGTATTTTATTATTCGGTATTAAAGTCGGATAAAGACAGAGCCGGTTACAGATATTTTACAGGCAGAGGTCTTACCGACGATACAATAAGGAAGTTCGGACTTGGTTATTCCGGTAAAACCGGCGGTCTTTACCGCTATCTTAAAGGTAAGGGATACAGTGACAGCGAGCTTAATATGTCGGGACTTTTTTCTTTTGATGAAAGAAAAGGGGCGCGGGATAAATTCTGGAACAGGGTAATGTTTCCGATAATGGATGTAAACAACCGGGTCATAGCTTTCGGCGGACGGGTCATGGGCGATGCGCTTCCAAAATATCTTAATTCCCCTGAAACGGTTGTTTTTGATAAGAGCCGTAATCTTTACGGACTTAATTATGCCAAAAAATCCAGAAGCAAATACTTTATTTTATGCGAAGGATATATGGATGTAATCATGCTTCATCAGGCGGGATTTGAATGCGCCTGCGCTTCACTTGGAACCGCCCTTACACAACTGCAGGCAAACCTTATAAAGAGGTATGTAAATCAGGTTATAATATCATATGACAGTGATGATGCAGGTACAAAAGCCTCATTAAGGGCAATACCTATTTTAAAAAACGCAGGATTATCGGTTAAGGTGCTTGATATGTCACCGTATAAGGACCCTGACGAATTTATTAAAAATCTTGGTGTGGATGAATACAGGAACAGGATAGATAATGCAGAAAACAGTTTTTATTTTGAAATTTCAGTTTTAGAGAGAAATTATGATTTTTCAGATCCGGAACAGAAAACGGTATTCTTTAATGAAACAGCAAGAAGGCTTCTTGTTTTTGAGGATGAACTTGAAAGAAGCAACTATACCGAAGCTATTGCAGCTAAATATAATATAAGGACAGACCAGCTTAAAAATCTTGTGGCAAAGCAAAGCGCAAATATTGCAGGAATACCTGTTTCATCAGGTAAATATAAAAGAAATGCAAATGATAAGAAAGAGGATGGAATAGGACAGGCTCAGGCGCTTCTTTTATCCTGGATGGCAGGAGAACCCGGTATTATAGAAAAAATTAAAGATATTATAAGCACGGAAGATTTTTTTGAAGAACCATACCGGAGGCTTGCCAAACTGATTTTTTCACAGTATGAAAACGAAGGCACGGTGGTGCCGGCTAAGATTCTAAACAACTTTCAGAATGCGGAAGAACAGACAGTTGTTGCGAATATATTAAGCAGAAATATACCTGACGATAAACGTGATATGAACGAAAAAGAGAAAGTATTGAATGAAATTGTAAAACGCATCAGAAAACAGAGCATTGACCGTATGACAAGGAATGTGACGAAACTGGAGGAACTTCAGAACCTCATGATTATGAGGGCTGATTTACAAAAACTGCATATTTCTTTGCAGGATGGTTAAGTTATTAAAAGACAGGAGGACCTTATTGATGGATGAAAACATGGAAAAATTCACTGAAAAACTAAATGAACTGATAAAGCTTGCAAAGAAAGAGAAAAATCTTCTTATGCCTGACGAGATTAATAATTACTTCAAAGACATGAATTTAAGTCCTGATAAAATTGAAGAAATATATGATTATCTCGAAAAAAACGGTATTGAAGTTCTCAGAATGACGGAAACTCCGGAAGTTGACGATGATATCATACTTGAGATGTCATCAGAAGAAGATGAAGAAGATATAGAGAGCATTGATTTGTCAGTTCCTGAAGGAATCAGTATTGAAGACCCTGTAAGAATGTATCTTAAAGAGATAGGAAAAGTTCCTCTTTTAACGGCTGAAGAAGAAGTGGAGCTTGCCAAAAGGATGGAAGACGGTGACGAAGAAGCAAAAAAAAGGCTTGCAGAAGCAAACCTGCGTCTGGTAGTCAGCATAGCGAAAAGATACGTGGGTCGCGGAATGCTTTTCCTTGATTTAATCCAGGAAGGTAATCTTGGGCTTATTAAAGCAGTTGAAAAATTCGATTATAAAAAAGGTTACAAGTTCAGTACCTATGCAACATGGTGGATAAGGCAGGCAATAACAAGGGCGATAGCCGATCAGGCAAGGACAATAAGGATTCCCGTCCATATGGTGGAAACAATAAATAAACTTATACGGGTACAAAGACAGCTTTTACAGGAACTCGGAAGGGAGCCTTACCCTGAAGAAATAGCCGAAGAAATGCACCTTCCGGTTGAACGTGTAAGAGAAATACAGAAAATATCACAGGAGCCGGTTTCGTTAGAAACGCCTATCGGTGAAGAAGAAGACAGTCATCTCGGCGACTTTATACAGGATGAAAACGTACCCGTACCGGCAGATGCCGCTGCCTTTACTTTATTAAAAGAACAGCTTAGCGAAGTTCTGGAAACGCTCACCGAAAGGGAACAGAAGGTACTCAGGCTCAGATTCGGACTTGATGACGGACGCCAGCGTACACTTGAAGAAGTTGGAACGGTCTTTGAAGTAACGCGTGAAAGAATACGTCAGATAGAAGCAAAGGCGTTAAGAAAGCTTCGTCATCCAAGCAGAAGCAGGAAGCTTAAAGACTACCTCGATTAAGTTTTACAGGTTTTAAACATGGTTTTATTTATACGGAGGTAAATATGCAGCTTTCAAAAAGACTTGCTGCAGTAGCATCTTTTGTAGATTGCGGAAGCACAGTTGCCGATATCGGCTGCGACCACGCCTATACATCTATATATATTGCAGAAAATAAAATTTCATTAAAAGTAATAGCAATGGATATAAATGCAGGACCGGTAAATATTGCAAAAAATAATGTAAAGGTCCATGGAATGCAGAAATATATTGAGGTAAGGCAGTCTGACGGGCTTAAAGGCATAAGTATAAAAGATAACGTTGATACAGTAATTATAAGCGGTATGGGCGGCAATCTTGTATGCAGTATTTTACAGAGCAACGATGAAGTTATAAATAATGTAAATACGCTTATACTGCAGCCGCAGTCGGATATATACCGTGTACGGCACTTCCTGCATGATAACGGATTTAAAATTACTGCCGAAAAAATGGTTACGGACGGCGGTAAATATTATACGGTTATAAAAGCGGCAAGAGGAACACAGACATTTATAAATGAATATGAATATATATATGGTAAATATCTTATTGATACCGGTGATGAAATACTTATGGATTACCTGAAAAAACTCTATATGTCTAATATTAAAATTATAAACAGGCTTTCGGGTTCCGATTCGGATATACATATTGACAGATGCAGAGAACTTAAATGTGACAATATGGTTATATCGGGTATTTTAAAAAATCGGGTGAAAGGAGGTAAGATTTCATGAAAACAGTAAAGATAAATTTGTTTGGGAATATACGTATATATCCTGAAGGAACACGGGCGGGCGATATTGCCGCCGATTATAAGGACAGATATAAATACGATATAATCGCAGCCATTAAAGATAATAAAATATGTGAACTTAATAAAAGAATAACAAATGACTGTACGCTGGAATTTGTAACTACAGATTCGGTTACGGGACATAATGTATATGTGCGCGGAGTAGCCATGATGCTTCTTAAAGCTATAGATGAGATGTTTCCCGACGATGATACCGCAAATATTAATATTGAATCAACTATAGGAAATGGATATTATTGTGAATTTATTTCAAATGAACATTTAAACGAAGATGTAATAGACAGGCTTGAAAAGCTTATGCACAGTTATGTGAAAAGAGATATTGCTTATACCAAGACAGGTGTGGATACTGACGATGCAATAGAACTTTTCAGAAAAAAACATATGAAACATAAAGAAAGGCTCTTTATGTATAGAAGGGCTTCTAAAGTAAATATATATAATCTTGGAGGATATGAGGATTATTTTTATGGTGCAATGCCGCCGTCTACAGGTATGCTTAAACATTTCAGGCTTCAGATGTATGGCAATGGTTTTGTATTTATAGTACCCGGCACGGAAACTCCCGATATGTTAAAAGAGTTTGTGCCAAGTCCTAAATTATATAATATTATAAAAGAGGCCAATGACTGGATTAATAAAATGGATGTTGACGGTGTGGGAGCATTAAATGATGTTATAGCGGGCGGAAAACTGCAGGAGCTTATACTTGTACAGGAGGCTCTGCACGAAAAGAAAATAGGTGATATAGCAGCACGTATTTCAAATACGCCCGACACGAAATTTATTATGATTGCAGGACCTTCATCTTCAGGAAAGACAACTTTTTCACACAGACTTGCAATACAGTTAAAAACCCTTGGTCTTGTACCTCATACAATTCCTCTGGACAATTATTTTGTGGACAGGGATAAGACGCCGTTAAATGATGACGGCTCTTACAATTATGAATGTCTGGAGGCAGTAGATATAGAACAGTTTAATACAGATATGGCTAATTTGCTGAAAGGACATGAAGTTGTTCTTCCGATATATAATTTTCTTACGGGAAAAAGGGAGCGTACCGGGATAAGAAAACAGCTTGGGAAAAACGATATACTTGTAATAGAAGGTATTCACGGGCTTAATGATGAACTTTCGTATTCTCTCCCTGTTGAAAGCAAATTTAAAATATATATAAGTGCGCTCACACAGCTTAATATTGACGAACATAACAGAATACCTACTACTGACGGAAGGCTGATAAGAAGAATAGTAAGAGACGCAAGGACAAGAGGCGTGGACGCGCAGGCTACTATTGCAATGTGGCAGTCAGTAAGAAACGGCGAAAATAAATATATATTTCCGTTTCAGGAAAAAGCAGACGTTATGTTTAATTCCGCATTGATATACGAGCTTGCAGTGTTAAAGCAATATGCCGAACCGTTATTATTTAAAGTATCAAGAAACTCTCCTGAGTATATAGAAGCAAGAAGGCTTTTAAAGTTTTTTGATTATTTTCTCGGGGCGGGCAGCGAAAATGTAAACTGCAATTCAATATTAAGGGAATTTATCGGCGGAAGCATATTTTCAGTATTACGATATCAAATGAGCAGCATAGATGGTCGCACCTGCACGCTCCGAAAGGACGCAGGTGAGGAAAGTCCGAGCTTCACAGGGCAGGATGCCGGATAACGTCCGGTGGAGGTGACTCCCAGGCCAGTGCAACAGAAATAAACCGCCCGTTTTCGGGTAAGGGTGGAAAGGCGGGGTAAGAGCCCACCGCATCGCTGGTAACAGCTATGGCACATGTAAACCCCATCTGAAGCAAGACCGAACAGAAAGCTATACGGTTGCCCGCCGTGCTTTCGGGTAGGTCGCTAGAGCCTGTCGGTAACGGCAGGACCAGATAGATGACCATCCGCGACAGAACTCGGCTTACAGTGCTGCTCATTTATATTATATAGGAGGCTTATTAATGGACAGACTTGATAAGCAGATGAAATTTCTGCTTGAAATAGACAAGCTTAAAAATATTAAAAGACAAACTTATATTTCAGATGCTTCAAGATATGAAAACGATGCTGAACACTCATGGCATCTTGCAGTAATGAGTATGATTCTGTCTGAATATGCAAATGAAGATATAGATGTATTTAAAGTCATGTCTTTGGTTCTTGTACATGACATAATTGAAATAGATGCAGGAGATACTTATGCATATGACGAGGATGCAAATAAGACAAAACGCGAGCGGGAAGTAAAGGCCGCAGAACGTTTATTTAATATTCTTCCGGCAGACCAGGCCGAATATATGAGAGGGCTGTGGGATGAATATGAAGAAAATGCTACTCCTGAATCAAGATTTGCAAATACTCTGGACAGGGTACAGCCAACAATGCTTAATGACGCAGCGGGTGGAATTTCCTGGTCCGAACATAAAGTCAGCAAATCACAGATACTTAAAAGAAATTCTGTATCAAAAAAAGGTTCTGAAAGATTGTGGGATTACGCGCTTTATCGTTATATAACAAAAAATGTATATGAGGGAAATATAATATACGACAGGGAAAATATTGATTTTATGCGGTACAGGCTTGCCTATGAAAGAATATTAAGTATACCTGATGACAGTATGAGTATGCCGCCGGTGTACAGAAATTATTTTACAGAGATTAGCGAAGTGTTTTCCGCATATGATAAATGTATTAAATGGGTTACCGGTAATTGTTATGCATATGCAAAGCCGGTATACGGCTGGTATAAAGAAATATCTCTTAAAAAATGGCAGGAAATGAATACGCTTGTAAACAGATTCAGATATGATAAAGAATACTACAACAGTTCATATGCCAATCCGCAAAATGCCGTAAAAGATTTTGGCAAAGACATGGGAGGTATGCTCTCATTTGTTGCTTCCGAAATAATGGAGCTTGGGGCATATTGTTTTGAGCTCAGATTTTTTGAGCTTGTTACAATGGCAGAACTATTTTTGGAAATATATAATATATTTGAAAGCCATGATGAAAACGAATATGCGGGTTCAGTAAAATCGGCAATATATTATCATGTATACGATTATATGGACGAAATGTGCGTGTACAGAGTACGCGACAGTCTTTCAACAGATAATACGTTTTTTACGGATATAATCGAAAATATGGATATGTCGGATATAAGAAGCCTTTATATGTATGGCGAAAATATAGGTATAAATGAAACGGAATCATTTGCTTATATAGGAAGCCTTTCCGAAAAAACGGTGGAAGTTATTGCAAAGGCATATACAGATGGTTATATACAGAGTTTTAAAGAACTTGGTATTGATTTAACTAAAAAAGAAACGGTGCAGATAAGATATCCTGTGGGTTTTGAACGGATAGTAAAAAAATCAATAGAGTATTTTAAAAAATCAGGACTTTCGCCGCTCATAATGCGAAACGGAAGGGGAAGACAGCATATAGCCGCATCGCAGTCAGGAAGTATAGATTATAATCCACAGTTTGCTTACGACCACAGATATGATAATGCAATATATTTTAATAAGGCTTTAAAAGAAAGGCAGCTCGATTCATTAAAAAATGCGTATGATAAATATAAAAATGAAGCTTATGTATATGCCGGACCTGCTGTTATCGAAACATTTGGCGAGGAAGATTTTTATCCTGTAATAAAAGAAGAAGCGCTGAATTTAAACGAAAATCAGCAAAGTCTTCTTACTTCTTATAATATAGAGGCGGCGAATCTTGTAAATAATTATATAAAGCATGACAATTACAGTTTTACAATTATAGCATTTCCGTTACCGGCAATAGGTAAGGATTACAAGGATATATTTAATGAAACAGTAGCAATCAATACTCTGGATACTAAAATGTATGAGCAGATACAGCAGAAGATGATTGAAGTTTGCGACGGCTGCAGTTATGTGCATATAAAGGGAAAAGACGGAAATATGACTGATCTTATTATCAATATGTGCGATATTACCGAACCCGCAAAGCAGACAAGATTTCACAATTGCCTTGCAGACTGTAATATACCGGTAGGTGAAATATATACAAGTCCCAGGCTTACAGCTACAAACGGTCTTCTTCATGTGAAAACGGTCTATATTAACGGACTTTTATATAATAACCTTAAAATTAATTTTGAAAACGGGATGACGGGAGAATACAGTTGTACGAATTATGAAGATAAAAAAGATAATATCAGCTATATCGAAAACAACCTTATGGCGCATCACAAAAAATTACCGATGGGAGAGTTTGCAATAGGTACTAATACTGCGGCATACAACATGGGTAAAAAATATAATATATCAGGTAAACTGCCAATTTTAATTGCAGAAAAAACAGGACCGCATATTGCAATAGGCGATACATGTTTCTGCATGAGCGAGGACATACCTGTATATAACCCGGATGGTAAAGAAGTGATTGCAAGGGAAAACGAGGTATCCGAAAAAAGAAGGGAAAATCCACAAGAGGCATATTTTGGATGCCACACAGATATAACTATTCCTTATGATGAACTGGGGTTGATATCCGCTGTTTTTTCTGACGGAAGCGAGATAAAAATTATTGAAAACGGCATTTTTGTGCTTGAAGGAACAGAAGCACTTAATGATATGTTAAAAATATAAAAGGAGATTAACTATGGCAAAAGTAAGTATAGTAATGGGAAGCGATTCCGATCTTGGTATTATGAGCCAGGCAGCAAAGGTTTTTGAAGAATTTGGGGTAGATTATGAGATGAAAATTATATCTGCTCATCGTATGCCGGATATATTTGTAGAATATGCAAAGTCTGCGGCAGACAGAGGAATATCAGTAATAATTGCCGGTGCGGGAGGAGCGGCCCATCTTCCCGGAATGTGCGCCGCATTGTTTGACCTGCCGGTAATAGGAGTGCCGATACATACCAAATCACTTGGAGGCGTTGACTCGTTATATTCGATAGTCCAGATGCCTTCGGGCATACCTGTTGCAACGGTAGCAATTAACGGAGCAAAGAATGCAGGACTTCTTGCGATAAAGATGCTTGCAATATCTGACGGCGACCTGCTATTAAAACTTGCAGATTACAAAGAGGGTATGAAGCAGGCCGTTTCAGACAAATCAGATAAGCTTGAACAGATAGGTTATGAAGCATATCTTAATGAAAAATAATTTTTAATAAGCGCCCCAAGGTAGTCGGTAAATTTAGCCTCCGGGGCGTTTGTTTTTGATATAAGGCTTACGGAACCGATAGGCTGGCCGCCATATGAATACTCTATACTTCCTATAACGTCGCCTTCTGATACAGGCGCTGAAATATCATTATTTAATTTAATTTCACTCGTAACCAGGGAAGTATCCTCATTATTTGTAAAAGTATAATAGAAAGGCTGTTTTGGTTCATATTCGATTTTCTTAACCAGACTTCCTGATATATCAAACGGCTCGCATACAAAGTTTTCATGTTCATCTTTATATAGAATACATTTTCCAAATCCATAATCGAGAAGTGATGCAGCTTCGCTAAACCGCGTTTTATGGTCGGGAGCCGCCATTACTACTGCGATAATGTCGATGTTATCACGTCTTGCAGTAGCGGACAGGCAATATTTCGCTTTACTCGTCGAACCGGTTTTTAATCCTGTTATGCCGTTATAGGAGCGTATAAGTTTATTTGTATTTGTAAGACCAAATTCACTTTCTTCACCTTTTGAATTGATATGGGTGAAACTGTCCATCCATACGGTAGAGTAATCAGATATCTGCGGATATTTTGTTATAAGTTCCCTGGACATGAGGGCGACGTCATATGCGCTTGAATAATGTCCTGACTCTATTGTGTCATCAAGCCCGTTACAGTTCATAAAGTGTGTATGCTGCATTCCCAGTTCGGCTGCTTTCTGGTTCATTTTTTCAACGAAAGCGCTTTCAGAACCGGCTATATACTCTGCCATTGCAACCGCAGCATCATTTGCGCTTGAAATAGAAATACATTTTATCATCGTATTAACAGTCTGGGTTTCATTTGGTTCGAGATATACCTGTGAGCCTCCCATAGACGCCGCATATTCACTTACCGTTACTTTATCCTCAAGTGTTATTTTTCCGCTGTCCAGCGCATCAAATATAAGAAGCAGCGTCATTATTTTGGTAATACTTGCAGGAACAAGTTCCTTGTCTTTATCTTTTTCATATAGAATCTGCCCTGTTTTACCTTCTAAAACAACAGCGGAGGTAGAAGTAACGGCAAGCGAAGAATCTGACGTTTCGGCGCGGACATAATTAGCGCCAAACATCCCTGTACATATACATATGGAAAAACACAGGATAAGAGCAGTGATTATTTTTCTTTGTTTTACGTTTTTATATTTCAATTTATACTCTCCTTATTATATAATGATTATCGTTTATGATGCGTGGAATTAAACCGATTTCATAAACACTTATATATATATCTTAATACCGATAATATTGAAATATGATAAGTTAAGTTGTCCTTTTTTTTACTTTTATATAACATTTGAGATTTTTATGGCCTTTTACACGCACATATATTATTGCGCGGCCGGCGGATACCGCGTGTATATTTCCGCAAAAATCTACCGTAGCCACACGCATATTACTGCTTTTATATGAACACCTTATATTTATTCCCCTTACTTTTATACGAAAGTTTTCTCCCTCAGTTAAAGTTACTTTTGCCTTGTTAAGCGAATAAAAATGAAATCTGTTAATCATAAAAGAGTGTTCAAAATATACATATCTGTACATATATAAAGCTATAACCAGAACTATTATAATAAGAATCTTCTTCAACAGGATTTCTCCGTATATATTATATATCAGAAAATATATGAAGATATTTACCCGATTATTTCTGAATATTAAGCGCATATGCGTCATATATATGTATAAGTGTAACCGAAAGGAGCAGGATATATGGATAATTTTCACGTATATAAAGATATTCAGGCGAGGACAAACGGAGATATATACATAGGTGTAGTAGGCCCGGTAAGAACAGGAAAATCAACTTTTATAAAAAGATTTATGGAGCTTCTTGTTATTCCGGGAATGAGCGACGCCAATGCGAGTAAAATGGCAATAGATGAGCTTCCGCAGTCTGCGGCAGGAAAAACTATTATGACGACAGAGCCAAAATTTATTCCCAAAGAGGCGGCGCTTGTAAAAATTAATGATGACTGTGAGCTTAAAGTACGGCTTATCGACTGTGTCGGATTTATGGTGGACGGGGCTAAAGGCCATATAGAAAACGAGCAGGAAAGACTGGTAAACACTCCATGGTCGGAAGAAGGTATACCTTTTTCGCAGGCGGCTGAAATTGGCACACAAAAAGTAATTAACGACCATTCTACGATTGGTATAGTAATAACTACTGACGGAAGTTTCGGAGAACTTAAAAGGGAAAATTATATTGAGGCAGAAAACCGTACAATAAATGAGCTTAAAGCGATAGGCAAGCCTTTTGTTGTATTGTTAAACAGTATGCACCCTTACTCTGAAGAAACCAAAGTAATTGCTGAAAATATCAGTAATGAAAACAATGTTCCTGTAATTCCGATAAACTGCGACCAGTTAAAAAAAGAGGATGTTACAAAGATAATGTACGGTATTTTAATGGAATTTCCCGTAAGCAGAGTAGATTTCATTATTCCGAAATGGGTTGAAATGCTTCCTGTAGAGCACAAATTAAAACAAAATCTTATACAAAACGTACGCAGCAATCTTGAAAATATCAATGTTTTACGTGATTTTGAAAATGAAAACTTTGTTATAGAAAGCGAGTATATAAATTCATTTAAAACGGTAAAATATAGTCCTGAAGATGGAACGGCAAGAATAAATATAGAATTTGATGAAAGCTATTATTATCAGATTATAAGCGAGCTTGTGGGTATAGATATCGACAGCGAGTATAAACTTATAAGTACATTAAGGGAACTTGCCGGCAAGAAAAATGACCTTAATACTCTTGGAAGCGCATATGAAAGAGTAAGCATGACCGGTTACGGCGTTGTTGAACCGGAGGTAGACGACATTAACATTGAAGAACCTGAAATCATAAAACACGGAAATAAGTATGGAGTAAAAATACGCGCGGTATCGCCGTCAATCCATATGATAAAGGCAAATATTGAAACAGAAATAGCTCCTATAGTAGGAACGAAGGAGCAGGCAGAGGATCTTATAAAGTATATTAATGAAAATGAAGCAGATAATCCTGACGGAATATGGGATACAAATATTTTCGGGAAAACCATACGACAGCTTGTAGAGGAAGGAATAAAAGGGAAAATTAATAAATTATCTGATGACAGCCAGATTAAATTGCAGGATACGATACAAAAGGTAATAAATGACAGTAACGGCGGACTTATCTGCATAATAATTTAGTAAAATTACATATGTTTTTCCAACTGTGTAGCACATAATACAAAGTTTTGTAACAATTTTGTAATTATTGTCTTGACAAATCATCGATGTGTTGCTATACTTAACATCAGATTTGTAACATTTTCGTAACAGTTGGAGGATATTATGAAGAAATCTTTAGGAATAAAAAGAGCCGCCATATTTGGTCTTACGGGCGCAATGCTTCTTACATTTGGACTTTCATCTGTAAGCGCAAGCATTGTTTCTACAGAGGAACCAATGGCCGGACTTAATATATCGGCAGACAGATTTATAGTAGAGGAGGTTGAAACAGGCGTAGCTTCCGCAATTACTTTAAACAGCTCGCCCACTCCTGCTCCGACAGCAGATATACCGCCGGCTGAAGCCGCCGATGTACAGCCTGCGCCGGAGGAAATACTTTCCGAGGAAATTGAAGCCGAAGAAAAAGAAGAACATGTTAAGCTCAACCTTAATTATGAAAGGCTTGGTATTGCAAAAGTAGATACTTACCTTAATGTAAGGGCGAAAGCCAGTACAAACAGTAAGACGGTTGGTAAACTTACCAAAAATGCAGGATGCCATATTTACAATGTAAAAAAAGGATGGGCAAAGATTGTTTCAGGAAAAGTTAAAGGGTATGTAAAAGCCGAGTATCTTGTTATGGATAAAAAGGCCGAGGAACTCGCAGTAAAAGTCGGCACAAAAGTTGCAACGGTAAAGACTCAGGCGCTTCGCGTAAGGGCGCTTCCGTCTACTGATTCATCAATATACAGCGTTCTTTCAAAGAACGAGGATTTTGAAGTGTGCCGTGAAAAACTTAATGAGCAGTGGCTTGAGAAATTTATTTCAAAACATATAAAGAAAAAGCAACTGAAGGGCATAGATTATCAGGCTATGATTGCTGATTTATCGAATTGGGTATGTATTTCGGTAGATAATGACTATGCGTTTGTTTCAAAAGAATATGTAGCTATATCATATAAGCTTAACCGGGCGGTAAAGATTGGCGATTTGGCTACTGACGGTTCAGACGGTGTTTCTTCAGGCAGGGCGTCTATTGTTGAATATGCAAAACAATTCCTTGGTAACAGATATGTCTATGGTGGGACAAGCCTTACTAACGGAACTGATTGTTCAGGATTTACAATGGGAGTATTCGGACATTTTGGTTACGGACTTCCAAGGACATCGGGCAGTCAGGCTGCAGCAACGAGATCAGTAAGCAGTTCTGATGTAAAACCTGGAGATTTATTCTTCTATGGAAGCGGCGGACATGTAAGCCATGTTGCCATATATATCGGAAGCGGAATGATTATACATGCAAGTAACCCAAGTTCAGGTATTAAGATTTCCAATGCTTATTACCGTCAGCCGGTAAAAATCGGCAGAGTTGTAAACGATTAATCAGGGGTTTATAAAAATATAAATTATAATACAGGCGGTTGCAATATTTTGTGACCGCCTGTATTATATATATCATGTATAGACTTTTTGTATATTACATGCAGAAAAACGGTTGATGAAAGGAAAGTTTATTATATGGATATAAGGATATTAATTATAATACCGGTACTGTTTGCGGCTGTTATAATTAAAGCTATATATGATAATATAAGTGAAAAGAAAAATTTTGAAAAAAGAATTAATATGCAGTGGGGAAAATATCCTGATACGGAATATTCATCCGGCAGGATTGAATCTATAAGAAAATATTATGATGCAGTTTCTGAGGATGGAGATATTGACGATATTACATGGAATGATTTGGATATGGACAGTATATTCAAAATGTTAAATCATACTGAATCCGCCATGGGTGAAGAAATGTTGTATAAGATTCTCAGAAAACCGTTATATGACAATGATGAGATTTTATACCGAAACAGGCTCATAGAGTATTTTTCCAATAATAGTTCCGATAGAAACAATATTCTGAAATGTCTTTCAGGAATAGGAAAAAATCATAAGATTTCATTTTATGAGTTTTTTTCACGTATTTCTGATATAAAAAGAGAAACAAATACGGTGCATTATTTAATAAATATATTTTGGATTATAAGTATTACGGGCATGTTTTTTTATATACGGTTTTTTATTCCGCTTTTTATTTTAAACGTATTTTTTTCAATTTTTGTTTACTATAAAAGAAAATATGAAATAGAAATGTATTACGTAATATTTAATTATATTTTAAAGATGCTTTACATGGAAAGAAAAATTACCGGTCTTAATATAGGTATAATAGATAATGAGATAAAAAAACTAAAAGAATATAACAGGGAACTTGATTCCTTCAGAAGATTTTCTCAGATTGTACTTAATCCCAGCGGAGGAAATCTTTTAGACATATTTTTTGATTATATAAAAATGGTTACCCACATTGATTTGATAAAATTTAACAATATGCTCGATACGGTAATTGCAAAAAAAGACGTAATACTTAATATTCATAATATTATAGGATATCTTGACGTAATGATTGCCGTTGCTTCCTACAGGGAGATGAAAAAGGATACGGGAGTGTGCGTTCCTGAAATCACATGCAGTACACAAAAATATATAGCCGCAACCGATATATATCATCCGTTTTTATCTGACCCTGTATATAACAGTATACGTACTGATAACGGAATACTTGTAACAGGTTCCAATGCCTCAGGTAAATCAACATTTTTAAAAGCTATTGCAATAAATGCAATCTTTGCGCAAAGTATAGCTACAGTTAATGCAAAAACATATAAGTCAGTATGTTTAAGGGTAATGACTTCTATGGCTCTTGCAGATAATATTAAATACAGCCAGAGTTATTTTATTGTTGAAATACTTTCTCTTAAACGTATTTTATCGGCAGATTGTAATATACCGGTATTGTGCTGTATTGACGAAGTCCTGAGAGGTACTAATACGATTGAAAGAATAGCGGCTTCAAGCCATATACTAAAAAAACTTAATACAAAAAATATAATTTGCTTTGCTGCAACGCATGATATAGAACTTACCGGTATACTTAAAAACAGTTATGACAACTATCATTTCTGTGAAAAAATAGAAGATAACAATATAATTTTTGATTATATACTTCATCCCGGCGCGGCGGTTACGCGCAATGCAATACGATTGTTAGATGTAATGGAATATGATGAAGATATAGTAAGAGAAGCAGAAAAAATGGCTGATACATTTGAAAAAACCGGAAGATGGGATGCGCTGTAATGTATATAAATACTAAATAAAGGAAACAATAAGAATGATAAAATTTATAAACGAGGTGTATTTCCGTGAATAAAAAAACAATCATTCTTATATGTGCAGTTTCAGTAGTTATATCATTCGCAGCAATAATGGTACTTAAAATGGTTGCTGAAAATAACAGAAATGATAATACCGAAACTCCGAAGCTGGCTTCTGTATATACATCTGAACCAGTTGTAAAAGCAGAAACCAAAAAAGAGGAGGAAAAACCTGTTATTAACAGCAATATGAAATATATTCTTCAGACATATTATATAAATTCTGATAAAAAAGAACACCTGTCTGAACAGGAATATGCAGTACCATCAGAATTTATAACCCTTAACAGGGATGAACTTCAGGAGTATATTAACGATTATATGGAGGATATACCAATCAGGGAATATCTCGACGGACTCATATCGTATGAAATAATCGAATTTACTGAAGATTCGCTTGTACTTAGGAAAACTTATGCTTCTGACTGGAGCAATAATGAATTTTATCTGTGCGACGTAAACGGAGAAGTTGTAGTATATTACAGTGATAAATCTACAGTATATGAATATACGGGGATTATGACGGCAGATCTTAATGAGGAAGAACAGGTAAGGATAAAGGTAGGATATTTCGTTGCTGACGAGGAGGAGTTGTACTCGCTTCTTGAAAGCTACTCAAGCTGATTTGGAGGGAACAATGAAACAGGCTGATGTTGTGATTGTGGGAGCGGGAGCTTCAGGAATGGCTGCTGCCTACCACATTGCAAAAAGTTTAAAAAGCAAAAAGAAAATATATATTCTTGAGCATAAAGAATCACCCGGTAAAAAGCTTCTTGCAACAGGAAACGGAAGATGCAATTTTACAAATGATGTAATTGATGCGGAAAGTTTCAGAGGTGAAGCGCCTGAGTTTGCCTATAATATTGTGAAAAAATACAATAAGGAATGGCTTATTGGTTTTATGGCGGATTTGGGCATTATACATACGCAGATTAACGGTTATTATTATCCACGTTCACTTCAGGCGTCCACAGTGCTTAATTCGTTTCTGTTTAAATTCAGGGAATTTGGAGTTAGCATCGAGCTTGGAGTACATGCAGATAATATAAAAAAAGAGCGGGAACAGTTTATAATAAATACGAACAGGGATACTTATAGCGCAAAATATGTTGTACTTGCAACCGGCGGTAAGGCGTATAAAACTCTTGGTTCTGACGGAAGCGGATATAAGCTTGCAAAAAATCTCGGACATAATACGGGAAAACTTTATCCGTCGCTTACAGGAATTAAAATGGAGGGGCTTTCGTTTAAAACATGCAGCGGAGTGCGTACAAAAGGAAATATAAAATTATATTCGGGAAAAGAGCTCATTAAAGAAAATTATGGAGAGATTCAGTTTACGGATTATGGAATATCGGGCATACCGGTATTTCAGATAAGCAGATATGCGGTGAAAACTTCTGATAAGGATAAATACATACATATTGATTTTGCGCCTGAATACAGTGAAGATACATTGTATGAAACATTAAAAGAAATATCGGAAAAGAATCCCGAAAAACCTCTTTCTGATATAATAAATGCAATCATACCCTATAAACTTGCCAAAGCCTTATGCGATAAATGTAAAAATGAAAGCAGCGGACCGGACGTTGTCTGCAGGCTTATTAAAAATCTGCGTCTTAAAGTAAAGGAGTTAATGCCTTTTGATAAAGCGCAGGTAACTGCCGGCGGTGTATATACGGATACCATTAATAATACTACCATGGAGTCTTTAATATGTAATGGCCTGTATATAACAGGTGAATTGCTTGACATTGACGGAAACTGCGGAGGATATAATCTGCATTTTGCATTTGCCTCAGGCGCATGTGCGGGAATGGATATTGGAGGAAAATTGTGAGTATGGTAATACATATTAACGGGGTCAAAGTAAAAATAAGCGGGCTTACTTCATCAAACAGGCGCGGATTAATAAATGCCGAAGAATATGCGCAAATAAAAAAATCTGTCTGTAATATGCTGGGACTTAATGATAATACTCACATGGAAATTTGCATAAAAAGTAAATCCATAGACGCCAGAAAAGGTCACGATATATGTTATACGTATGTGTTAGAGGCGGCAATTGATTCCGACGTAAATATTAACAGGAAAAAGCTTAGAGGCAAAGCGGTATTATGCAAACAGGAAAAAAAGGTTTTTAATCCATATAAAGACAGTAAAAAAGATTTTACGGGAAATTCCAGACCTGTTATAGCCGGCGCGGGTCCGGCAGGTCTGTTTGCCACGTATATTCTTGCTTTAAACGGCGCAAGGCCTTTACTTATTGAGCAGGGAAGCAGTATAGAAGAAAGGGTAAAAGATGTAACCGGATTCTGGAATAATTGCAATAAACTTAATCCTTATTCAAACGTAAGTTTTGGCGAAGGCGGCGCGGGGACATTTTCGGACGGCAAACTAAATACCTCGGTTAAAGATACGTTTGGACGGATTGAATATGTAAAGAAGGTATTTACCGAGCATGGCGCTCCTGAAGAAATAATGTATATGAAAAAACCGCATATAGGTACTGACAGGCTGCGTGAGGTAATTAAAGGAATAAGGAACAGCATAATAAAGCTTGGCGGTACTGTTATGTTTGATACAAAACTTACCGATATAATAACTGACAGGCAAAAACTTACCGGTATCAAAATAATGAAAACGAAAACCGGTAAAACAGATATGATATCATGCGACAGCCTTATACTTGCAATAGGACACAGCGCCAGGGATACATATGAAATGCTCGCTGATAAACTCAATATGGAAAAGAAGGATTTTGCGGTAGGTTTAAGAGTACAGCACAGTCAGGAATATATAGATAATATACAGTATAAAGAATATGCACACATGCTTCCTCATGCAGATTATTCGCTGCGATATCATACCGATAAAGGACGCTCGGTATATTCTTTCTGTATGTGTCCGGGAGGCTATGTAGTAAACGCATCGTCAGAAAAGGGAACTCTTGCCATAAATGGCATGAGCGATTATGACAGAAATTCCGGTAATGCCAACAGCGCTATTGTAGTAAACGTCACTTCACAGGATTTCGGGGGCGAAGATGCGCTTGCCGGGGTAAAATTCCAAAGAGAATTTGAAAAACTTGCATTTAATGAAGGCGGCGGCAGGATACCCTGCCAGCTTTTTAGAGACTATAAGGATAATATAGAGAGTTCTGAATATGGAAGTATAAAACCGGTAAATAAGGGCGAAACATGTTTTGGCAATCTCAGAAATATATTTCCGGAATATATAAATCAGTCAATAATCGAGGCAATGGATTATTTTGGAAGTATTATGCCCGGCTTTAATGACGGCGACGTCATTATGTGCGGTGTGGAAACACGAACTTCAGCGCCTGTAAGGATATTAAGAGACGTTAATATGCAGTCCAATATAAAAGGCATAATTCCGTGCGGTGAAGGGGCAGGATATGCAGGCGGTATAATGTCGGCGTCGGTTGACGGCATAAAGGCGGCATTTTCGTGTTGGGATACAATAGATAGGTAACATAGAAAATAAAATACAAGGATTCACCTTTGTATGATATATTGTAATTGAC
>CANPYY010000004.1 GCA_947588675.1 uncultured Lachnospiraceae bacterium
TTAGGTGAGGTTTTTAGTTGTTTGGTCACTTCTATTATACCATAACCGAGAGGAGATATTTTATTTTACAACAAAAAATATGCCGTATTTATGCGGCTTTTGGCGTTTCGCAAACGCCTAACATTAATCAAAAAAGGAGGAGATTTACAATGAAACACAGAAAAATATTGTACCGGAAATACATATCTTATATTCTTTCCGCTGCCATGGTCTTTTCAATGCTTACGGGATTTACGGCTGCCGCCGCAAAAAAACCTTCCCTTAATCAAAAAAAACTTTCCCTGAATGAGGGAACGACAAAAAGGATTAAAATTAAAAATGCCAATAAAAAGGCAAAAATCACTTGGAAAACAAGTAAAAAGGCCATTGTAAAAATCACAAAAAAGAAAACAAAAGGCAAAGCTGCATACGCAGATATAAAAGCTGTTAAAAAAGGCAAGGCTGTTATTACTGCCGCCTACAGATTAAAAGGTAAAACGACTTCTTTAAAATGTAAAGTTACCGTAACGAAAGATACGCCCGTACAGACTGAACATACAGCAGTACCCGCATCATCTACCGACAACCCCGCGCCTTCTGCGACCATTTTACAGTCTGCCGCTCCTACGTATACACCCAAACCCACTAAAGAGCCGACTCCTACGCCTATACCGTTTGAAAATCTTGTGGAGGTGAACGAATTGGAAACACATGAAACTATACCCGATATATTTACATATATAGACGGCACTCCGGTTACGGCAGATAACTGGGAAGGACGCGCCGAAGAAATCCGTCAGATGTACCAGTACTATATGTACGGAATGTGGAGAAACGGCGACGGCGAAAATCTGTCATACAGCATATCCGACAATACCCTTAAAATTGACATATCAGTCGATGGTTCGGTAGAAGGACAGGCCGAAGGAGCGTCTGCTTCATTTTCGGTAGAAGTAAACGTACCTTCAGGCAATGCTCCGGAAGGCGGATGGCCAGTAATAATATGTATGGGAAGCCTGTCCGAGCAGCAGTATGCCCTCGATAACGGATACGCCGTTATTAATTACGACACTTCCCAAGTATCAACAGACAGCGCAGCACGCGAAGGCGCATTTTATACGTTATACCCTTACGACGCCAAAGAATGGCGTAAGCAGACCGGCGTCCTTATGGCGTGGGCCTGGGGTGCAAGTAAAATTCTTGACTCTCTGTTTGCCGGCGCGGGTTCAGATTACGGAATCAATCCTGAATTTGCCATAATCGGCGGCGTGTCAAGATGGGGTAAAGCAACTGCTATAACCGGCGCTTTTGACACGAGATTCAAGATTGCCCTGCCTACATGTTCAGGATGCGGCGGAATGGGTGTGTTCCGTTACAATCCTGATGCAAAAGTAACTCAGACCTATGATGTATCAAATCTTGGTTATCAGAATACTACTACCTATAGCCAGGGTGATGTAGAAACGCTCGGAAGCATACAAAACAGCGGTGAAAGTTATTGGTTTAACCAAAGATTCCTTTCATTCAGGAACATATACCAGCTTCCTTTCGACCAGCATTTCCTTTCTGCTTTATATGCCAAAGAAGGCAGAACCCTTATGCTTATAGGCGGTTTCAACTGGGACACCTGGCAGAATACGCCTTCATTGTGGTACAATTTCCAAAAGGCAAAAGAAGTATTTGATATGCTTGGACTTGATAAAAATATAATCATTAATCTGCATGATACGGAAATGGGACACGATATCGTACATTCTGACGTAGTTAATCTTTTTAAATACTGTAATGAAATGTACAACCAGAAAGATGAACCTGATTTCGATATATCAGACCTGCAGACTTCATTATTTGACTTTACAGACACACCTTCAGGCATTAATAACAAGGCGGTATATGAAGCACAGATACCTGAATAAATACCAGAATTTTCGAGGGAACGCTTTATGTATTATTACCATATGACAACATTAAATAATCTTTATTCCATTGCTGAACAGGGATTGATACCTAAAAACGAAAACAACGGCAAACTAATTGGAGAAGAAAAAGTTAAGGTATTTTTTTCCGAAGGATTTGAAGGCGCTGTTGCCCTGTATGTGGATTTTGATATTGTATTTAATAAAATTAAAAAAGGACAAATGAATACAGAAGATAAGTCCATAAAAAACAGAGTCCTAAAATCCGGAAATTTATCTGATTTTTTGGGCGAGGGAGTTTATTTGCGGTTTGACGGAACAGAAATCAAAAATGAAAGAAATTTTGAAAATGGCTGTACTGATATGACAATTTTGCCCGAAAATTTAAAAGTATGTATTTTACGAAAAAAACATGATAATTCAGTTATAATATTTTCAAGATTTGAAATAGTTAAATACATGATGGCAAAAGTTAAGCCCGAACAGATAAAATATTATGGAACAATATATAAAGGTTCTCCCGATTTTACAGAAGCAACAAACCGAATACAGGAAAAAGTAAAAAAATATTATAAAGACCATAAAGCGGAGATTGCGCAATATGATAACTGCGACTATATATTAGACTTTATTGACTTAAAAGATTTTGTTGATAGATTTATAGGTTGAATTTATCCTAGAATTGATATATGCTATTATTATCAAAACGATGTGGAGGTATATATAAAATGACAATCGATACAAATACAATGATTTCTATTACAGAAGCAAATCAAAATTTTTCAAAAGTAGCCAGACTGGTGGATGAGCATGGAACAGCAGTTATCCTGAAAAACAATGTTCCCCGGTATCTTGTGATTGATTTCAGTAAAGCAGAATCAGATTCTTATGCTTCTGATGAAGATGTATTAAACATATCAAAAAAATTATTGTCAAAGAATAAGGAAGCATATGAGGTATTAGCCCAATGATCAAACTGACTAAAAAACAGATTCTGATATTACATTCTCAGTTGATTAAAGCCTACGGAGGCAGTGACGGACTTAGAGATGAAAAACTGCTTGAATCTGCATTAGAGAGCCCCTTTCAATCTTTTGCTGGAAAAGAACCATATCCCAGTATTCAGGCAAAAGCAGCGCGGTTATGCTATGGCCTGGTAAAAAATCATGCAATGATAGATGGCAATAAAAGAATTGGTGCTCATGCTATGCTAGTATTCATGGAAATGAATGGATATGATTTGGAGTATTCACAAAAAGAACTGATAGATTTGATTCTTGGTGTAGCAGCAGGACAAACAGATTATGAGGATATTTTGCATTGGCTGCTTGAACATCAGAAATCAAGTTAGTATACTCTAATTCACATGCAAGTATAATTCAATGAAAGGAAGGGTTTTATGACATTTTCCACAGAATTTGGAATCCTGTTTCTTACGGCACTTGCTTGCTGCATTATCGGTTTTTATAAATATGTATATTTTATCTCCATAGGTTATGGGTTGGCAATTTCCGGTCAGGGAGCGGCAATGCTGGTTCTGCTGCGGGACAGACTAAACATTCCGGTGGTAATCAGTTGTCTGCTCTTTATATTGTACGGATTACGGCTTAGCGGCTATCTGCTTTATCGTGAAGTAAAAAGCAACAGCTACCGCAAACATATGAAGACGGAAATTAAGGACGGCTCCGGTATGAATCCGTGGTTTAAAGTAATGCTGTGGATTTTTTGCGGTATTTTGTATCTGTTTATGATATCGCCGGTTTTTTACCGTTACTATAACGGAAACACCGGCTGCACGGTATCCTTTGTGATTGGCACAGTTTTTATGGCCGGTGGAATCCTACTGGAATCTTTGTCTGATTTAAGCAAGAGCCGTCAGAAAAAACTCAACCCGAAACGCTTTTGCGACAAAGGATTGTTTCGGTTCGTGCGCTGTCCAAACTACCTTGGAGAACTGATTTTATGGACCGGCGTGCTGATAGTCGGAATCACATCTTTGCAGTCTGTAGGACAGTGGATTGTTGCACTGTTTGGTTATGTGGGAATTGTATTCGTGATGTTTTCCGGAGCCAGACGGCTTGAGGTACGGCAGAATAAAAATTACGGCTTGGATCCTGAGTATCAGAAGTATGTAAAGACTGTTCCGATACTGCTGCCTTTTGTTCCGCTTTACAGCGTGGAAAAATACAAGTTTCTGATATTGTAGGATATAAAATAAGTTACCAGTATCAAAATCTGAAAAGAAGGTGTAATTATGGCAACAGATTCAAATGAAACAGTTATCGTTACTCGTAAAGATGAGAAAAATGTCGTATTGATGAGCCTGAACAAATATAATAAGCATGAAAAGGCGGCAAGAAATGTTGAATATCTTGCAATGATTGACAGGGGTATCGCACAATTAGAAGCCGGCAAAGGGCAGCAGCATGAATTAATCGAGGCGGAAGATGAATAAATTATGGTCGGATCGTGCATGGGATAATCGCATGTAAAGGACATTATGAAAATTAGTTTTGTTAAAAGACATTTACCTGAAAACCTGCTGTTCTTCCTTCCTACAAGAGCAGCGTCGGCTGCCGAATTATCAGATACGACAAGTAAAGCAATACTTGGGATTTCCAACAAATCAGCCATAAGATAAAATGAACTGGTCTCCATTTCTATCAAATCAGTATTAAATTCTTTAATTTCATCCAAATTATAAAGCAAAAATAACATGGTCAATACAATTTGCATCATACGAACAGATTTTTATCCATGCTATTTCCATACCTCATACCTGTATCATATTCCCCATAAAGAACTTTACATACATTTTACATAACCATGGTAACAGATTTTATTTTCCGGAGCTACCATATAACTGTACCCAAAAGGTAACGAAAAAAGCAAAGGAGAATTTTAAAATGAAAAAAATATTTACATTTATCATTACCGCATCTTTGACGGCGCTTACGCTTACAGGTTGTTCCCCAAAGCAACAAAACGGAACGGTTTCCACGGATGGTTCCACCTCTATGGAGGAAGTAATAGGAGTCCTTGGAGAAGCTTTTCAGGAAAAATACAGCGACATGTCCTTTACTTACAATCCCACCGGCTCAGGTTCCGGGATTCAGGCTGTAAAAGAAGGACGCTGCGACATCGGTCTTTCCAGCCGCAGCCTGAAAGATGAGGAAAAAGCGGACGGTCTTACGGAAACAGTTCTTGCAAATGACGGAATCGCCGTGATTGTTAATCCCAAAAACACATTAAATGACATTGACGTGGATACAATTGCAAAAATCTATACGGGAGAAATCACAAACTGGTCTGAACTTGGCGGAAACGATGCACAGATTGTAGTTATCGGGCGTGAGGCCGGCAGCGGTACAAGAGATGGTT
Organism: uncultured Lachnospiraceae bacterium; assembly: GCA_947588675.1. GTDB lineage: Bacteria > Bacillota > Clostridia > Lachnospirales > Lachnospiraceae > V9D3004. The sequence goes on from CANPYY010000004.1 coordinate 5,277, forward strand.
TTGAATCTATTACGGGTACTGAAAATGTCTGTAAATACCGCCAGGAACTTACATCAACCGGCGATGTTATCACTACGGTTTCACAAAATCCTGACGCAATCGGTTACGCATCTCTTGCCGCCGTAAACGATCAGGTAAAAGCTCTTTTGGTAGGAGGAGTTGCTCCAAGTGAAGATACAGTAAAAGATGGCAGCTATGTCATCCAGAGGCCTTTTGTTTTGGTAACAAAAAATGAAGAAAAACTTTCCGATGCAGCGCAGAAATTCTTTGATTTTGTAATGTCAGACGAAGCAGCTCCTCTCATCTCTCAAGCAGGCGCAGTACCGGTAAAATAAAGGAAATTAAAAATGAAAAAGCAGAAAATATTTGAAAATATCGTTCATGGCATATTTCTTATTCTTGGAATGATTACTGTCGGATGCGTACTGCTTATTACGCTTTATCTAATACTTGCCGGGATTCCGGCAATCCGCAAAATCGGATTGTGTGACTTTCTGTTCGGCGCAGAATGGGCGTCTACTGCAAAAGAACCGTCCTATGGAATCCTGCCTTTTATCCTGACAAGCATATACGGCACTGCCGGCGCAATACTTATAGGCGTACCGATTGGCTTTTTAACCTCAGTATATCTGGCAAAACTCGCTCCGGCAAAAATCAGGACGATTGTATCAGGCGCCGTAAGCCTACTGGCAGGTATCCCGTCTGTTGTCTATGGTCTTATTGGAATGATGGTACTTGTACCCGGCATCCGGAACCTGTTCCGCATTCCGGACGGAGCAAGCCTTTTGGCAGCAATTATTGTACTGGCAGTTATGATTCTGCCCTCTATTATCAATATGTCAATCACAGCTTTAGAGGCTGTTCCAAAGGAATATGAGGATGCTTCACTTGCTCTTGGCGCCTCCCCGGTTGAAACCTACTTTAAGGTATCGGTTCCCGCCGCAAAAAGCGGAATCGCCGCAGCGGTAGTACTGGGTATAGGAAGGGCAATCGGAGAAGCAATGGCTGTAATGATGGTATCCGGCAACGCACCGAATCTTCCTGAACTATTCGGAAGCGTCCGCTTTCTTACAACGGCGGTAGCAAGCGAAATGTCCTACTCCGGAGGATTACAAAGGCAGGCATTATTTTCAATTGCACTTGTGCTTTTCCTGTTCATTATGCTTATCAATGCGGCGCTTAATTTCTTTTTAAAGCGTAGTAAGGAGGAATAAAAACATTGAAAAGTAAGATTGGGACAAAACGAAAAATTAAAATAGCATTTCTAAGGTATCTTTGCGTAATTTGTGCAGCATTTACCTGCGCGCTGGTTCTTTTTCTTCTGCTCTACGTATTTGCAAAAGGTATTCCGAATATATCATGGGAACTGCTGTCTGCAAAACCAAGTTACCTGTCAGAAAAAATCGGCATTTTGCCGGACATTATGAATACGGTTTATATAATTATTGCAACATTGGCATTTGTATTGCCGCTAGGCGTAGGAGCGGCGGTTTATCTTACGGAATATGCAAAAAGCAAACGGATAGTTGCAATAATCGAATATGCTGCTGAAACACTTTCCGGAATCCCTTCCATAATTTATGGTTTGGTCGGTATGCTGTTCTTTTGTCAGTTTTTGAATATGCAGACCTCGCTTTTAGCCGGAGCTCTGACCCTTGTAATCATGAATCTGCCTACTATTATGCGTACAACGCAGGAAAGTCTGAAAACCGTACCCAATTCTTACCGTGAGGGAGCTTTCGGCCTTGGCGCAGGCAAGTGGCGCATGATACGCACAGTTGTACTGCCCGGCTGCATAGACGGTATAATCACGGGCTGCATCCTGTCTGTGGGACGTATTCTTGGCGAATCGGCGGCGCTTCTGTTCACGGCAGGATTTGCCCACACGCTAAACGGATTTTTTTACGGACTAAAAAGCGCCGGGGCAACTCTGACTGTCGCCCTCTATGTTTATGCAAAGGAACAGGGGGAATTTGGCGTAGCGTTTGCAATTGCCCTGGTTTTGATGGTACTTACACTTATAATCAACCTTTTTGCCATGATTACAGGATATTATTTCAAAAGGAGACAGAATGTATGAACGATATTGATATTATTACAGTACGGGACTTAAATCTGTGGTATGGCTGCGTACAGGCGCTACACCATATCAATATGAATATTCCGAAAAAAGCAATTACAGCGCTTATCGGACCTTCCGGCTGTGGAAAATCCACTTTTTTAAAAACACTGAATCGAATGAATGATTTGATTCCCGACGTTAAAATCACAGGCGAGGTTTGTTACAAAAGAAATGATATTTTTGCTCCCGGAGTAGATGTAGGTACATTACGCAAGGAAATTGGCATGGTGTTCCAAAAACCCAATCCGTTTCCCATGTCAATCTATGACAATATCGCTTATGGACCTCGCACCCACGGAATCCGAGCGAGAGCTAAACTGGATGATATTGTGGAGCGTTCTTTGCGAAATGCCGCAATTTGGGATGAAGTAAAAGACAGGCTTAAAAAAAATGCACTGGGACTTTCCGGCGGACAGCAACAAAGGCTTTGCATCGCCCGCGCTCTTGCCGTGGAACCTGAAGTACTCTTAATGGATGAGCCTACCAGCGCCCTTGACCCAATTTCCACCTCAAAAATCGAGGAGCTGGCTATGACATTGAAAGAAAAATACACCATCATCATCGTAACGCACAATATGCAGCAGGCGGTACGAATTTCGGACAGAACAGCGTTTTTCCTTTTGGGAGAACTCATAGAATATGGCGACACGCAAAAAATGTTTTCAAAACCTGAGGATAAGCGTACCGAGGACTATATCACAGGGAGGTTTGGATAATGAGGACAAGGTTTGACGAACAGCTTAACACGCTGAATCAGGAACTTATCAGAATGGGCGCATTATGCGAAGAAGTAATTTCTCTTACAGCTTCCGCACTTATCAAAAAAGACGACGCACTAGCTGCAAAAATTGCCCCGCTCGCTCATGAGATAGACGAAAAAGAAAGACAGATTGAATCTATCTGTATGCGGCTTTTATTGCAGCAGCAGCCTGTGGCTAAAGATCTGCGCCAAATATCCGCAGCATTAAAAATGGTAACAGATATGGAACGTATTGGAGATCAGGCTGAGGATATTGCAGAAATTCTGCCTTTTCTGAATGACAGAACACTCCCTGAGCATATAAAAATCCGTGAAATGGCAAAAGAGGTCATTAAAATGGTAACGGACAGCGTGGATGCTTATGTGAAACAGGATACTGCAATAGCCGAAGCGGTCATTGCATCCGATGATATAGTTGACGACTTTTTTATAGGAATCAAAAACAGCCTGATTTCACTTATCGCACAGAATCCTACCGAGGGAGAATATGCTCTTGACCTTTTGATGGCAGCAAAGTATTTTGAAAGAATCGGGGATCATGCTACAAATATTGCCGGCTGGGTGTTATTTTCCGTTACCGGTGAAAAAACGTATGACGGACAGGCAGATTGAAAAAATTGTTAAAAACCGCTATGATATTATTGTTGTAGAAAGAAGGTGGATCTATTGATTTTCTGTGTTGAGGATGACAACGGAATCCGCGATTTGATGATATATACTTTAAACTCAACGGGTTTTGAGGCAAAAGGCTTTTCAGATGGAGCAGAATTTCTTTATGCGCTTCGTGAAGAAAGCCCGGAACTGGTACTTCTCGATATTATGCTTCCCGGCGAGGACGGAATCAGCATTTTGAAAAAACTCAGGGCAGACGGTAATCAGGTGCCGGTCATCCTTGCTACCGCAAAGGGAACTGAGTACGATAAAGTTATAGGACTGGATTTGGGTGCAGACGATTATCTTGCAAAACCTTTTGGCATGATGGAAATGATATCCCGTGTGAAAGCGGTACTCCGCCGCACATCACCGGCCAAAAAAAGCGAGGTGCTGTCTCTCTGCGGAATACAGATGGATACGGCACAACACATTGTAATTATAGACGGCAAACGGATAGAGCTTACTTTTAAAGAATATGAACTTCTCCGAAAATTTATGGAGAATCCCGGAAGGGCGTTTACCCGCAATCAGCTTCTTGGCAGCATATGGGGTGATGAATATATAGGCGAAACCCGCACGGTGGATGTCCATATAGGTACGCTTCGTACTAAACTGGGGCGTTGCGGCGACTGCATAGAAACTGTGCGCGGCGTGGGCTATCGATTGGAGGCAGGAAAATGACAAAACGAATTTTCAGGTCGATTATCCTTGTGGCAACTACGGTTTTCCTTGCCTGCGTGGCGTTGTTTCTTGGAGCGCTTTACAATTATTTCAGGAACGTCCAGCAAAGCGGTCTAAAGACGCAGACAGAACTTGCTGCGCAGGGAATCCAAAATGCAGGTATAAAATATTTTGACAAACTTGATTCCAAAGGTTACCGAATCTCCTGGATAGATACGGACGGCACAGTACTTTACGACAGCGACGCTGACTCCTCTGAAATGGAAAATCATCTTGAACGAGAAGAAATCCGTGAAGCTTTATCCTCCGGCTATGGTGAAAGCTCCCGGTATTCCGTTACCTTGATGGAACGAACCCTGTATAGTGCAAAAAAACTGCCTGACGGAACAGTGGTCCGCATTTCTGTCGCACAAAGCACTCTCCTTACGCTGCTTCTTGGAATGATGCAGCCTATTATAATTATAATTTTGATTGCAATAGGAATTTCTTTCTGGCTGGCGCATCGTCTTTCCAGACATATCACTGCACCATTAAACCAATTGAATCTTGACGAGCCGCTGAACAACGAAGTATATGACGAACTTTCTCCGCTTCTTAGGCGTATTGAAATCCAGAAACGGCAAATCAGGCAACAGGAAAACAAACTCCGGCAAACGCAGGAGGAATTTGAAACCGTTACGGAAAATATGGCGGAGGGCATTATCCTGCTGAATACAAAAGGCGTTATTTTAGGAATAAACCGCTCTGCGGCAAACCTGTTTAAAACGACACGTACCTGTATAGGCAAATATATTTTATCAGTAAACCGCAGCATGGAAATCTCGGAACTTCTTATGGAAGCAGAAAAAGGTGTGCGGGCGGAAAAAATCATAGACATAAATGGCGGAAAATATCAGCTTGATATCAGCCCGGTATGTATAAACGGCAATATTTCCGGCTCTGTCCTTCTCATACTTAACGTTACTGAAAAAGAACAGGCTGAACAGATGCGTAGAGAATTTACGGCTAACGTATCCCATGAGTTAAAAACGCCTCTCCATACTATCGCAGGTTGTGCAGAACTTTTGGAAAACGGCATGGTGCGTCCCGAAGATGCCATGAGATTCTATGCACAGATACGGGGCGAAGCAGGGCGCATGATTTCTTTGGTAGAGGATATTATCCGTCTTTCCCATCTCGATGAAGGCGGCGCAAATATGAAACGTGAGAATGTTAATCTCTATACTCTGGCTGCCGAAACAGTCAGAGCGCTTTCCAACGAGGCGGAAAATGCCGGCGTTTCTTTAAATATTGATGGCAAACAAGCCATAGTAAACGGCGTACCTCAGCTTTTACAGAGCATTGTTTATAATCTTACGGACAATGCAATCAAGTATAACCGACAGGGAGGTATGGTAAAGGTATCTACAGATTGTTCTGCAGACGAAGTACGCCTCATTGTATCCGATACCGGAATCGGTATTCCGTCTGAGCATAAAGAGCGTATTTTCGAGCGGTTTTACAGAGTGGATAAAAGCCGGTCAAAAGAACTGGGCGGAACTGGACTTGGATTATCTATCGTAAAACACGCCGCACGGCTTCATAATGCAAAAATAGAACTGCAAAGCGTTGAAAATGAAGGAACGACTGTTACGGTCATTTTTCCATATTCACAAAATAAATAAACCGGCACAACCATAAATTTCAAAAGGACGGTATAGCCATTAGCCATACCGTCCTTATTTTAATAGCGAGAAAGGGACTTGAACCCCCGACACCGCGGGTATGAACCGCGTGCTCTAGCCAGCTGAGCTATCTCGCCATATTTAAAGTCTTTCAGGTAATCCCAAAAGACTTTAATGGGACCTACAGGGCTCGAACCTGTGACCCTCTGCTTGTAAGGCAGATGCTCTCCCAGCTGAGCTAAGATCCCACGTATTTTACTTCGCTTTTTTAAACTGCTTTTTCATTATATAGACGTATATAACATTTGTCAAGCACTTTTTAGTTGCAATTTTAGAAACGCAAATTAACAACAACTATCTGAACGGACTACTGATTAAAATTTCAACCATTCGCTAAAATCAGATACAATTATCTTGGCGCCCTTTATAAGCCTGTCAAAAACTCCCGATTTATAAAAGCTTACAAGTATCATTCCTATCGGTATTCCGATAATCATCCCAAGTATTCCAAAGAATCTGTATCCTACAAACATGAAAAACAGCGTTGACAGCGGACTTAATCCTATGCTGTCTGCAACCATTTTGGGCTGCAAAAACTGACGGACTGCCTGGCATATAAGGTATAGTACAAACAACAAAACTGCTCTTAGATAATTACCCGTAATTATCTCATATATACACCACGGCCATATGATTGCCCCCGCTCCAAATACAGGCAGGAAATCTACGAATGCAATAACAAGCGCAAATAAAACGGCATAATCTACTTTTAATATAAACAATCCTACCGTGAGAATAATAAATACAAAACACATTATCTTAAACTGCGCCTTAACATAACCTCCCAGCGCCGATACCATATTTCCAACAATCATATTATATACTTTTTTTACACCACTCGGTATTTTCTCAGAACAGAACTTTATAATATTGTTGTGCTCGGCCGTAAGAAAATAGCTGAACAAAATTGTAATTACCGTCATCAGTAATCCCTCTGCCATGCTCTTTACAACATTGCCCGCAGAATTAAGTGAAATATTATTTGAGGATATATCCTCAATAAAGTGATTAATAATCTTTCCCAGATTATCAATTCCCATATCTATTATCTCACGAGTACGTTCAGGGAGTATTGAATATTTCATCCTCCATTCATCAATCCCGCTCTGAACCTGGTCTGTCACATAGGAATACATATTAGAAAAATTGCTGACAAAACTTACTCCCTGTTTTATAAGCACATATACTATAAGATATAAGAAACTGATAACTATCGCAAGAACGCATACTATAACTATTGCAGAGCCATGCTTCCTTACAATCTTTACTTTCCGTTCCATAAAATGTACAATAGGATTGGCAATCAGAGCTATAATCCAGCCTACTACAAACGGCCAGAAAAAAGCCAGCGCACCCGGAAGCACAAATATTGCAAAAAGCACTATTGCCGCTGCCAACAGATAATTACAAAATATTTTTAAATAAAGTACCGTTCTTTTCTCTTTCATAGTTCCTCCCTAACCAAGTAAAGCGCCAAGTCCTCCAAATATTCCCGAACTTACAAGCCCCATTATAATTCCCGCAAGAAGCACTCCGAGCATAACTGCCGCAACGCTCCTCTTAAAATCCATATCCAGTATACTTGCTGCAAGCGTTCCTGTCCATGCGCCTGTTCCCGGAAGCGGTATGCCTACAAACAAAAGAAGCGCAACAAAAAGACCTCTGCCTGCTTTAGATTTAAGTTTTTCTCCGCCCTTATGTCCCTTTTCAAGGCAGAACTTAAAAAATTTTCCTACAAACCTTTTATCCGCTCCCCATTCCAATATTCTCCTTGCAAAGAAAAATATAAACGGAACCGGTATCATATTGCCTATAATACATATTATGTACGACGGTACAAGCGGCAGTCCGAAACCAACTGCATAGGGTATTGCTCCCCTGAGTTCTATTATCGGAACCATTGATATTAAAAATATTATAATATAATGTTTTAACATGTTACTATTCCTTTCTAAAATCATTTTTATTTACAAAATAACTGTCAAGCTTTTTCATCATCCCTTTAAGCGCCCTTCCTCTGTGGCTTATCTCATTTTTCTTTTCAGGAGTAAGTTCTGCCGTAGTGCACCCGTATTCAGGTACATAAAATATCGGGTCAAAACCAAAACCATTTTCTCCCATAAGCTTCTTCGATATGCTTCCGCAGACGGTTCCTCTCTCGGTAATCACACTGCCATCCGGAAATGCACATGCAATAACGCATACAAAACGCGCTCCGCGTTCTTCATCCTTTGCATCAGAAAGCCTGTCAATTATATAATTATTCTTAATATCATACGAAGTGTCTTCACCAAGAAATCTGGCGGAATATATTCCCGGTCCGCCGTTCATATAATCAATCTCCAGTCCTGAATCATCCGCAAGCACCATACAGTCTGTAAGCTTTGCTATTTCCGTTGCCTTAATAATTGCATTTTCCTCAAATGTACTGCCATCCTCAACAATATCTGCATGTATATCCGCATCTTTAAGCGACAGCAGTTCAATGTTATATTTACTAAGAAAATCATCCATGATTTCCCTTATTTCATTCATCTTGCCTTCATTGCCTGTCGCAAATATTATTTTCGTTTTTTCCATAATTCCTCCATTATGTATTCTTTTTGGGCGGTTTAGGTCCCATATACTGCAAATAATATGTTTTCATCATGCCATTATACAGTTTACGGTTTTTATCCGCTTTTCTGCCGATATATTTTTCCGCATCCTCATATGCCGTTATTATATAATATGACCATGTATCGAGCAGTTTAAATGTATTTCCAATATCCTTATATAACTCCCACAGATTCTTTTTTTCTTCAAGCCTTTCTCCATACGGCGGATTAGTAATTATAAATCCATATTTTTTCGGACTTGAAAGTTCCTTTACCGGTCTTTTCTGAAAATGTATATAGTCAGATATGCCTGCAAGCTTTGCATTAGCCATTGACATTTTTATACACTCACCGTCGATATCGTATCCCTGAATCTGCATATACGCATCCCGTTTAACCCTGCTTTTCGCCTCATCATATGCTTCTTCATACAGTTTTTTTAAATTATCAAACTCCCATTTCTGCGACAAGAAGCTCCTGCTCAATCCGGGAGCAATATCAGCTCCCATCATTGCCGCCTCAATAGGTATTGTTCCGCTTCCGCAAAACGGGTCTACAAGAATCCTGTCCGCCTTCCACGGAGTAAGCATTATGAGCGATGAAGCCAGTGTTTCGGTAAGAGGAGCTTTTACTGTCCACTTACGGTAACCTCTTTTATGAAGCGATACTCCCGTTGTATCAATTCCCACAGTAACAGTATCTTTCATAATTGTAACCCGCAGAGGATAATCTTCGCCATCCTCTTTAAACCAGTTTACCTTATACTTCATTTTCAGGCGTTCGACTATGGCTTTCTTCATAACAGACTGTATATCCGAAGGACTGAACAATCTGCTTTTTACGGAATTTGCTTTTGCAACCCAGAATCTTGCATCCTTTGGCAGAAATTCTTCCCATGGAATACTCTTTGTATTTTCAAAAAGTTCGTCAAACGTACATGCCTTAAAAGACGCCGCTTTAAGAAGTATCCTTTCTGCGGTACGCACAAATATATTCGCCCTGCACATAGCAGAAATATCTCCCTTAAACGTAACCTTACCGTCGCTCACTTCAGAAATCTGATAACCAAGCCTTTCAATTTCACGCCTGCATACTGCCTCAGTGCCAAAATGGCACGGTGCAATCCATTCATATTCGTACATTAAAATAATAAACCGCCTTATATATTAATATTCATATAGTATTCTATAATAACTGATACGTCAAACACTTTTTTCATATCTGACATATTTATCGTACTCATTAATACCTCCGTAAAGACTGAATGTTTCAATTTCATGCATTCCCATTTTTTCAGCAATAATCATACTTATATTTCCGCGCATACAATACAGTATTATATTATAGCCCTCTCTGTACATACATGTAATTTCATTAAACATTTTATCTTCCTCATCCATCATCTGTATAAATTTTTCTTCCGGTATATTTATTGAATCATCTATATGGTGCTGCGCGTATTCTTCATAATCCCTTAAATCGATAAGCAGTATTTTTTCTCCGTCGTTAATCATCTTCTGAATATCCGGATATGTTATTATTTTCATATAAATCCCCCCTGTATAATGTATGTGTACATCTTAATGTTTGTTAAATATAAAGGCATCTAAAAGCCTCATAGCCTTTAGATGCCTTTATATAATCTGCTAAATATCAACTAACGTGAACAGTTTCTTGAGGAATCTTTTGATGAATCCCTTGAAGAATCTTTTGAACTATTCCTTGAAGAATTCTGTGAACTGTTCTGTGAGTAATTCTTAGAACTGTCCTTTGATGAATTTCTTGAACTGTTCTGTGCTTTATTCTTTTCATAACTGTTTTCGCTCATGACATTTACCTCCTGAATATATTTTTTACACAACTAGTATGTGCCTATTAAAAAAATATATTCACTTTATCTTACCATTCTTATAATTAACATTATAAGAATTACCATGGCAATAACAGGAAAAATAATTCTAAGCACCGAAAACACAAGCGAAAATACGGCAAATATTATTATAACAATTGCTGCAATGACAAGATACATGCTGATTTTTGATTTCAGGGTATTCCGGTTTTCGTTTCCCTGTCTTTCATCATCAAAACTGCCCGTATCTTTATACTCATTCCTTACAGGGTCGTCTTTCATATTATATGTCTGGACTATTGTACGTGCTATAAGCCTTGGGTCGCCGAGTTCTTCAAGCACTTCTTCTTCCGTCCTGCCCGCATGTATCTCATTTCTTATATAAGATGAATAATATTCAATCTGTCTGTTTAACTCTCCGTCATCAACTTTTCCTCTGAGGCTTTTTTCAAGCTCATGCAGAAATTCCTGTTTATTCATATTTCCTCCCCGGATTTCTAATTTGGATTTCACTTACACAGTATATTATATATATTTTTTTCAAAATTGCAAAATATTTGACTTGTTATGCAAATTTATTTATAATGGATTTACTTATAATATTATTTTATAAAGTCAGCATTATTAAGGAGAAAGGATATGGCATCACCACAAAAAAGCGAACAGGAAAAATATGTTTCCGATATTAATATACATCATATTGATGTATTAGACGGAATAAGAGCTCTTGCAATACTTATAGTAGTATGGTTCCATATGTGGCAGCAATGCTGGTTAATGCCTATTGCCGATACGCCCGCCCTTTCTTTTCTGAATATATCGCAGATTGATCTCGACTGGATTCCGCGAACGGGTTATATTATGGTTACCCTTATGATATTTCTCAGCGGTTTCTGCCTGTTTCTTCCATATGCACGACATAGCATATACGGCGAAGTTCTTCCAAAAACCGGAATTTTTTATAAAAAAAGGGTAGCCCGCATACTTCCTTCATATCTGTTCTGCATTATAATTATGTTTGTATGCAATGCCGTTTCAGGCGCTTATTACGGCGATACGGCTTTTATGATGAAAGACCTTTTTACACATCTTACTTTTACATTTAACCTGTCCAAAGAAGTAACTACTTATACGCTTTTAAACGGCGTACTCTGGACTGTTGCGTTGGAAGTACAGTTTTATATTATATTCCCGGCTATACAGTATTTTTTCCGCAAAAAGCCCATACTTACTTATATTGTAATGAATATTATTTCATTCGCATTCATACTGTATGCGCAAAAACTTGAAAACAATTCATTTATGCTGCATCAGCTTCCTTCATATCTCGGTGTATATGCCAATGGTTTTGTGGGAGCGCAGATATTTGTAGGTCTCAGCAAAAAAATCAAGCGGGATAACTATATCGGACTTATCTCCACAATTACCTCGCTTGGCTGTATATATGTATACTATATAATGATGAAAGAACTTTGTTTAGCTGAAAAGGTCAACAACTGGCAGCTTCACAACCGTTATTATCTTTCAGTATTATTTATGATATTTGTATTGTCAACATCATTTTCTCTTGGCTTTTACAGGAAAATATTCTCAAACCGTATTATGAGATTCCTGTCGACAATATCGTTTAACCTGTATATATGGCATCAGGTTATTACCATTGCGCTTAAAGAACACCGTATACCTTATTATGAAGGCGATATAGCGCCGAACGAATCCGGTGATAAGATATGGATGTGGAAATACTTCCTTTTATGCGTTGCAGCAAGTCTTGCAATGGCTGTATTTACGACTTATCTCATAGAAAAACCCTGCTCCAGACTTATCATGAAAATAAGGTCATCACATTCGTCAGAACGGGAGTCCCATACCACCGGTAAGTGATTCCATAACCTGGGATGAAGCTTTTTCCATTTGACGCAAAGCCTCATTGGCTGCGGCCACGATAAGATCCTCTAACATTTCTATATCATCAGGGTCTACAACTTCTTCAGAAAGTTTAACCGATACAATTTCTTTTTTTCCGGACACGCAGACTTTTACAGCCCCGCCGCCGGCAGTACCTTCCCACTCGCTGTTTTCAATTTCTTTTGATTTTTCTTCCATCTGACGCTGCATACGCTGCGCCTGTTTCATAAGATTATTCATATTTCCCGGCATTCCTCCGGGGAATCCGCCTTTTCTTGCCATAAATATTTCCTCCAAAATAATAATTTATTTATTCGTAGCTTATATCTACGCCACTTTTCACAAGCTTTGCAATATCGGGATAAATATCTTCCCTGCTATTTCTCTCATCAATATGCCTTATATTGATTTTTACGTCTTTATGAACATACTCATTAATATGCCTGCACAGTTCGCTGTATGAGTTTTCGTTTTCAAGTATCATGGTAAGCGCTTTATTCGTACTTACAAGCATAAGCTCGTTTTCATCGCCGCCCCCTATACTCAAAGTCATCCTTCTTACCGTATTCTGAAGCGCCGCATCCAGCGAACCAACAATATCGTTCCAGTTTTCAGCTACTTTTTTAACGTCCTCCGAAAGAGCGGAAGGAAGTATATTTATCTTTTTTTCCTCTTTACGGTTCTTTAAAACTTCCTGTGAAGGCACTGTCGCACTGTCGTTATCATGATACCCCGCTTCAAGCCTCCTTAACCGTTCTTTAACAGACGTCAGGTCAGTTTCCATCTGCGGTTTGCACATCTTAATAACCGCAATTTCAACAAGAACCCTTTTCTGCGCCGAATACCGGATAGAAGCTGACAGTTCAGATAATATCCTTATATATCTTATAATAACATCCGGCGGTATGTTCTGTGCATGTTCCTTTAATATCTTAATATTGTCCCCCGACATATCTATCATATCTTCACAATCCTCGTCAGAGGTTGCTATAAGAAGCAGGTTTCTCATATACCATACAAATTCATTCACAAACCATACAAGTTCACGTCCGCCCGTTACTATCTCCTCTATTATGGAAACTGCGCTTTTTACGTTCCCTTCGTATATCGCATTAAGCATCCGTTCAAATACATCCGTATCAACCGCGCCAATTACTGAAAGCACCCTGTCATATGTAAGTTTCTCACCAAGGTAAAATGATATGCACTGGTCAAGAAGGCTCAGACCGTCGCGCATAGAACCATCCGCACATTTTGCAATATAACGGAGAGCCTTTTCCTCCGCCTCTATACCCTCTTTTTCTATAAGAGCTGAAAGCTGTTCCAAAATAACGTTCGCAGATATGCGGTGGAAATCATACCGCTGACACCTGGACAGTATAGTAACCGGAATTTTATTAACCTCCGTAGTTGCCAGTATAAATATAACATATTCCGGAGGTTCTTCTAACGTCTTTAACAGTGCGTTAAATGCCCCCGTTGAAAGCATGTGTACTTCATCAATAATATACACGCGGTATTTGCCTTCGGCAGGCGAATACTGCACCGTATCAATAATTTCCCTTATATTATCCACACTGTTATTTGAAGCTGCGTCAAGTTCCACAACATTTACCGAAGACTGCGCTTTAATAGACCTGCACATGGCGCATTCATTACACGGTCCGTTCTCGGTAGGATGTTCGCAGTTAACTGCTTTTGCCATAATTTTAGCTACGGAAGTTTTTCCTGTTCCCCTCGTTCCGGTAAACAGATACGCATGTCCTATTCTTCCCAATTTAAGCTGGTTTTTTAAAGTCCTTACTATGTGATCCTGCCCTTTTACTTCACCAAGATCATCCGGACGGAATTTTCTGTATAAAGCCGTATAAGACATTTTATAATAACCTCCGTAGCGTCAGTTAATTAATTATTATTAATCATCAATCACCAAAACAGATTCCCAGATTCTTAGCTTCCCTTATAATAGAAGAATCAGGATTAACCGCCTTTATTTTACCTGCAACCTCTGATAACGGAACGGGAACTATCTCATTATTTTTAATTCCTACCATATATCCGTATTTCTCTTTTATAATAAGTTCTGCTGCCGCAGCTCCAAGCCTGCTTGAAATAACCCTGTCATATGGACACGGTATTCCGCCTCTCTGCGTATGTCCCGGAACCGTTATCCTTATTTCCTGTCCCGTCTTTTCTTCAATCTCTGCGCCAATCATATAGGACACTGAAGGATAAAGCTTCATTTTCTTCTTCATATCCTTCTTGGAAAGTTTAGCATCCTCTTTTGATATAGCTCCCTCCGCAACAGCAAGTATCGAAAATTTCTTACCCTGTTCGGTACGCTTGTTAATAGCGTCAACAACCTTATCAATATCATATGGGATTTCAGGAATAAGCACTATGTCGGCTCCTCCCGCTATACCTGCATGCAGCGTAAGCCAGCCTACCGAATGTCCCATTACTTCGACAATAAATACCCGGCTGTGCGACGCCGCCGTGGTATGAATATTATCAATAGCGGCAGTAGCTATATTCACAGCGCTCTGGAAACCAAACGTCATATCAGTTCCGTAAAGGTCGTTATCGATTGTCTTGGGGCACGTTACCACATTAAGTCCTTCCTCGCTTAAAAGATTGGCTGTTTTATGCGTTCCGTTTCCTCCAAGTATAACAAGGCAGTCAAGTTTCCATTTGTTATAGTTATTCTTCATTGCCTTAACTTTATCCATTCCGTTCTCATCAGGCTCACGCATAAGTTTAAACGGCTGTCTTGATGTTCCTATAATCGTTCCGCCTTCGGTAAGTATTCCGGAAAAATCTCTCGGATTCAGCCTTTTATAATTACCATACATAAGGCCTTTGTAGCCGTCAAGCACGCCTATAATTTCTACATCTTCAATTTTTTCGTATAATGTTTTCGCAACACCGCGCATTGTTGCATTAAGGCTCTGACAATCTCCGCCGCTCGTCAAAAATCCTATTCTTTTCATACTCTTACTCCTCTCCGCCATACAAGGCTCTGATTTCAAATCCGATAAACAGCTTCTATCAATTATATAATATCAATATACCTTCAAAATGACAAGTTTATATTGCTTTTTTTCCATACATGAATTAAAATAGGTTTATGTATATTATTTGCAGTATACAAAATAATAATTATCAAAATATGAAAGGAAGGTATTATTAAAATGAACAATTCACCAGTAGCAAAAATAGGTATTGTTGCAGTGAGCCGCGACTGTTTCCCTGAATCATTATCAGTAAACAGAAGAAAGGCGCTTGTTAAAGCTTATACAGACAAGTATGGAGCTGATGACATCTACGAATGTCCAATATGTATAGTAGAGAGCGAGATTCATATGGTTCAGGCTCTTGAAGATATTAAGAAAGCAGGATGTAACGCTCTTTGCGTATATCTTGGAAACTTTGGTCCTGAAATATCTGAATCACTTCTTGCAAAGCACTTTGACGGTCCTGTAATGTTCTGTGCCGCAGCAGAAGAAACCTCAAAAGACGGCGGTCTTATTCAGGGACGTGGAGATGCTTACTGCGGTATGCTTAACGCAAGTTATAACTTAAAACTCCGCAATGTTAAAGCTTACATACCTGAATATCCTGTAGGAACTGCAGAAGGCTGCGCAGACATGATTAAGGAATTTGTTCCTATCGCACGTGCCGTTGCAGCGCTTAAAGACCTGAAGATTATAAGCTTCGGTCCTCGTCCTCTCAACTTCCTCGCATGTAATGCCCCAATCAAACCATTATATGACCTTGGAATTGAAATTGAGGAGAACTCGGAACTTGACCTCTTTGAAGCATTCAATAATCATGCGGGAGATTCAAGGATTCCTGAAGTAGTTGCCGATATGGAAAAGGAACTTGGTACAGGCAACAAGAAGCCTGAAATCCTTTCAAAACTTGCACAGTATGAACTTACACTCCTTGACTGGATTGAAGAACACAAAGGTTACAGAAAATATGTTGCAATAGCAGGAAAATGCTGGCCTGCATTCCAGACACAGTTTGGATTTGTGCCATGTTACGTAAACAGCCGTCTGACGGCAAAAGGTATTCCTGTATCTTGCGAAGTTGATATTTACGGATGTTTAAGCGAATTTATCGGAACAGTAGTAAGCGAAGATACAGTAACGCTTCTTGATATCAACAATTCAGTTCCTGCTGATATTTATGAAGAAGATATCAAAGGCAAATTTGATTATACTCTCACAGATACTTTCATGGGATTCCATTGCGGAAATACAGCTTCAGGAAAACTTTCATTCTGCGAGATGAAGTACCAGATGATTATGGCAAGAAGCCTTCCAATCGAAGTTACAAACGGAACTCTCGAAGGAGATATTATCCCCGGAGATATTACTTTCTTCCGTCTTCAGAGTACAGCAGATACCAAACTTCGCGCTTATATTGCACAGGGTGAGGTTCTTCCTGTTAAGACGCGTTCTTTCGGAGGCATAGGCGTATTTGCAATTCCTGAAATGGGACGTTTCTATCGTCATGTTCTTATTGAGAAGAACTTCCCACATCACGGCGCAGTTGCATTCGGACACTTTGGCAAAGCTCTTTATGAAGTATTCAAATATATCGGTGTTGAAGTTGAAGAAATCGGATTCAACCAGCCTAAGGGAATGCTTTATAAGACCGAGAATCCATTTGCATAATTTTTCATAATACATAATAATCTCTCAGTACTCTCAGAAGTGTTTTTAACTTCTGAGGGTACTTTACCTATTAAGAGTTATTTATAATATTTTATAAGGAAAGGAAAATTACACATATGAATTATTTAATTGGAATTGACCTTGGAACTTCAGCTACAAAAACCGTTTTATTTGATGAAAACGGTAAAGTTATCGCATCATCTTCAAAAGAATACCCTATGTACACACCTCACAACGGCTGGGCAGAACAGCGTCCCGAAGACTGGCGGGATGCCGCAATCGAAACAATAGCTGCCGTTGTTAAAAAATCCGGCGTATCCGCAGATGATATTAAAGGACTTGGTATATCAGGACAGATGCACGGACTTGTTATGCTTGATGAAGACTGCAATGTCATCAGGCCTTCTATTATATGGTGTGACCAGAGAACAGCTAAGGAATGTGATGAAATAACCGAAAAAGTCGGAAAAGAGCGTCTTATTGAAATAACCGCCAACCCTGCGCTTACAGGTTTTACCGCTTCCAAGATTCTCTGGGTGCGCAATAATGAACCTGAAAATTATGCCAAATGCAGGCATATACTTCTTCCAAAGGACTATGTAAGATATATTCTTACCGGAGAATTTGCAACGGAAGTATCAGACGCTTCAGGTATGCAGCTTCTTGATGTTCCTAACAGATGCTGGTCTGATGAAGTCCTTGAAAAGCTTGATATAGATAAGAGTATGCTTGCAAAAGTATATGAATCTCCTGAAATTACAGGATATATTACACCAAAAATGGCAGAACTCACTGGTCTTTCAACCAAAACATGCGTAGTAGGCGGAGCGGGCGATAACGCAGCAGCAGCAGTAGGTACAGGAGTTGTTAAAGACGGAAAAGCATTTACGACAATCGGTACAAGCGGCGTTGTATTTGCACATACCAGCAATATATCGATAGATCCCCGTGGACGCGTACATACTTTCTGCTGCGCAGTACCGGGCGCATGGCACATAATGGGTGTTACTCAGGCAGCCGGACACTCTCTTAAATGGTTCCGTGACAACTTCTGTCAGGATTATATCGCAGAGGCAGAAAAACGCGGCTGCGACCCTTACGACCTCATAAATGCAGATATTGACAACATTCCTGTAGGAAGCAATAAAATAATATATCTTCCATATCTTAACGGCGAAAGAACACCTCATCTTGACCCTGACTGCCGCGGCGTATTCTTCGGTCTGTCAAGTATGCATACAAAAGCAGACACTCTGAGGGCAGTTATGGAAGGCGTATCATATTCGCTTAAAGACTGCAACGATATACTTATTGAAATGGGTACAAAGGTAGACGAGATGATGGCATGCGGCGGCGGTGGAAAAAGCCCTATCTGGAGGCAGATGCTTGCAGATATGTACGACTGCAGCGTTATGACGGTATCAGCTACCGAAGGACCTGCTCTCGGAGTTGCAATACTTGCCGGAGTCGGAGCCGGAATATATGAAAGCGTGGAAGCTGCATGTGACAAAATGATACATACTGACAAAAAATGCGCGCCTATACCGGAGAATACAAAAAAATATAATGAGTATCATAAAATATACAAGGCTCTGTACGACAGTCTGAAAGACCAATATAAAGCACTTGCTGAAATTGATTAATCCCTTTCAACTGCGGCGGCGTTTTACAATAATATAAAATATCAGGAGGATATCATGGAAACCCAAAAAGAAGATAACAACGTAAAAGAACCTTCTATTCATGAACAATTTGAAAAAATAAGGGAGGAAACGACAGATAAAGACAGAAAAAGTGAAATTGCTTCAAAAATTGCATTCGGCGACAGTTTTGTAAAGATTGCCCTGCTCGTTGCCTTCTGGGGTTTCTGGGTATTCTGGCTTATCGTCGCACTTGCAGGCATATAAAATATCCAAGGAGTATGTATGGAGTTCAAAACCGGTGATATAATTAAATTAAAAAAAACTCATCCCTGCGGAAGCTATGAATGGGAAATCCTTCGTACAGGAATGGACTTCAGACTCAAATGCAGAGGTTGCGCGCATCAGATTATGCTTCCCAGGAAGCAGGTAGAAAAAAATATTAAAAATACTTGAATTATTATACACCACATGATACAATACTGTTCTGTGGTGTATATTTTTCCTTGTTCTTCCATAAAGGGAGAGCCAAAGACCAAAAGGAGGTGCAGACAACTATGAACAAATATGAACTATCCTTAGTTGTTAATGCAAAGATTGAGGACGAAGTCAGAACCGCTGTAGTAGATAAGGCAAAAGCATATATCGAAAGATTTGGCGGTACAATCACTGACATTAATGAAGCCGGCAAGAAACGTCTTGCTTACGAGATTCAGAAAATGAACGAAGGCTTCTATTATTTCATAAAGTTCGACGCCGAGCCGCAGGCTCCGGCCGAATTGGAACAACGACTTCGTATTATGGATAATGTCCTCAGATACTTATGCGTTAAACAGGAAGCATAAGAAATGGAGGTTTCTGATTATGAATAAGATAATACTTATGGGACGTCTGACGCGTGATCCGGAAACGAGATACTCACAGGGAGAAAACCAGTTTGCAATATCAAGGTTTTCACTTGCAGTAGATCGCAGATTTAAAAGGCAGGGCGAGGCTGAAACAGACTTTTTCAACTGTACTGCTTTCGGACGTCAGGCTGAGTTTGTTGAAAAATATCTCAGGCAGGGAACTAAGATACTTTTAACAGGACGTGTCCAAAACGATAATTACACCAATAAAAATGGTGAAAAGGTTTACAGTGTACAGATAATTTCAGAGGAAATCGAATTTGCTGAAAGCAAGAACGCACAGTCAGGCGGAGGATTCCAGATCGGAATGCCTGTACCTGAACAGGCAGCAGATGATGGTTTTCTTAACATCCCTAACGGAATAGAGGAAGAATTACCATTCAATACTACCAATTAATATTTTTGTCAGGAGGTTTTTTTCATGGCTTATACAAAACCTGAAAAAGAAGGCAGAACTGACGCCCCTATGAGAAGGCGCCCTAACCGCAGAAGAAGAAAAGTTTGCGCTTTCTGTGCGGATAAGGAACTTACTTTTATCGATTATAAGGACGTCAACAAATTAAAGAGATATATTTCAGAACGTGGAAAGATTCTTCCAAGAAGAATCTCAGGTAACTGTGCAAAGCATCAGAGGGCTCTTACCGTTGCCATAAAGAGAGCGCGTCATATCGCTTTACTGCCTTATACGATGGATTAATTATTAATGAAACTGTTTTTAAAAAGATTTTAAGAATCATAGCAGAGGGTATCCGGCCGGATACCCTCTGTTTTTTGACGGTATAGCAACGTTGATTTCCGGTAGAGTTTGCGTTTTGGTCCGTCACGTGTTATAATTTATTTCAGTTTATTTTAAATTTTAAAGAGGTATGTATCATTATGAATAAAGGAAAAATATCCGGCTCATTAAGAACTCATCTGCTTTGGCCGGTAATATTGATACCGTTTCTTGTTATAATGGAAATACATCTGCTTATTGTGGATTTTAAAACAGGAATCATATCCGCAATATATGTTATTTGCTATGCTTTCATTGCGCTGTTTTTATATAATTTCAAAAAAAAGACAATAATGGCAAATCTGATTAATTACGCCATAGCATATAACGAACTGACTAAACTCATGATAAAAGAATTTGATATACCCTATGCCATTCTTGACATAAACGGCAATTTATTGTGGTACAATGACATGTTTGCATCGCTTACCGGTGAATCTGCTGTCATTTCCGAGCATATATCTTCCATCTTTACAGACATAAAATCTGATATCTTCCCCATCTGTTCCCAAAATCATACGGAGGAGGAATCAGATACAAAAGAACTTACATTTTCATATGGAGATATATATCTCAGGGCTTTCCTTAAACAGACCTCGGTCCATGACTATGATTTCTCGGATGATATGGAAA
Organism: uncultured Lachnospiraceae bacterium; assembly: GCA_947588675.1. Lineage (GTDB taxonomy): Bacteria > Bacillota > Clostridia > Lachnospirales > Lachnospiraceae > V9D3004. Next base: position 26,210 of record CANPYY010000004.1, read on the forward strand.
ATATATCCCTTTTTGAAAACAGCGATACATTTGTAACGCTTTACCTTTACGATGAAACCCGGTTAATGGAATATACTTCACTTATTAAAAATGAAGACATCGTTATGGGTCTTTTGTATATTGATGACTATGACGAGGTCCTCGCTAACTGCGACGAACTTAAACGTTCGCTTTTAATGGCGCTCGTTGAAAGGCAGATAGCCCAGAGTATGCAGGAACTTGACGGCATATACAGGAAAATGGAGAAGGACAGATATTTTTTCATTTTCCGTCACAAATACCTGAATATTATTAAGGAAAACAAATTTGCAATACTTGACAATGTAAGAAATGTAAAACTCGGAAACGACGATATCCGTATTACCATAAGCATAGGAATCGGCGTACACGCCGATTCCTATGCAAAACGTTACGAGTACGCACGTACCGCAATCGACCTTGCCCTTGGAAGGGGCGGCGACCAGGCGGTTATTAAGGACGGTGAAGAAATACTGTATTACGGAGGAAGCAATATACAAAAAGAAAGCAATACGCGGGTACGCGCAAGAGTAAAGGCACACGCCCTTAACGAACTTATCGTAGCGGCTGAACAGATATTCATTATGGGTCATGCGAACTGCGATATAGACTCCTTTGGCGCCGCCGTAGGAATATACAGAATTGCCAGGGCGCTCGAAAGAAACGCGCAGATTGTAGTAGAAACAGACGGCACATCTGCTATCCGCCCATTCCTTGAAAAATATAAAGAAAATTCCTATTACGATAAATTTATAATCAGTCCGGAAGAAGCGAGGTACAGAATGACGCCTAACACACTTCTCATAATAGTAGACGTCAACAAAGTTTCGCTTGTACAATGTCCTTCACTTCTTGAACAGACACAGCATATAGTCGTAATAGACCATCACAGACAGACGGATGAACGGATTAAAAATCCTGTCCTGTCCTATATAGAACCTTACGCTTCTTCTGCGTGCGAAATGGTTACGGAATTTTTCAGATATATTAACGACGGTATACGTCCACGTCCATTAGAAGCGGATACGCTATACTCCGGCATAATGGTAGATACAAATAATTTTTCAGCGCAGGTAGGCGTAAGAACTTTTGAAGCGGTTGCATATCTCAAACGCTGCGGCGCTGACATAACGCGTATACACAAACTTTTCAGAAGCGAACCCGATGAATACATGATACGCGCCAAAGCCATAAGCAATGCACAGATATTCCTGGATTCCTATGTGATAACAACAGTTTACGGAACCAATGGAAATACCCCGGTCATAGGAGCCAAAGTCGCTAATGCGCTCTTAGAAATGAAAGGCATTAAGGCTTCTTTCGTTCTATCGGAATATAAGTCGCACATTTATATAAACGCACGCTCAATCGACGAGGTAAATGTCCAGCTTATCATGGAAAAACTCGGAGGAGGGGGCCATGTGTCCGCCGCTGCCGCACAGCTCGACATGAGTCTTGATATGGCAACGGACAAATTAAAAGATACTATATCAACAATGCTCAGGGAAGGTGATTTAAAATGAAAGTAATACTTATAAGCGATGTAAAATCATTAGGCAAAAAAGGCGACATAGTTGAAGTCAACGACGGCTATGCACGTAATTTTCTTCTTAAAAAGAAATTCGGCATTGAGGCAACAGCAAAAAACCTCAACGACCTCAAATTAAAAAATGCGCATGACGAAAAACGCAAACAGGAAATATATGAAGATGCTAAAAAACTTGCCTCCGAACTTGCAGACAAGTCGGTAACAATGTCAATTAAAACCGGCGAAGGCGGAAGGGCTTTCGGTTCTGTTTCAACAAAAGAAATATCTGCTGAAATACTTTCGCAGCTTGGCATAAATATTGATAAGAAAAAAATGGTTTTAAATTCCCCTATAAAATCAGAGGGAATATTTTCCGTACCGATAAAACTCCATCCGGAAGTTACTGCAGAAATTAAAGTTATTGTAAAAGGAAAGGATTGAATCATACACGATGGACGAAGCAGCAATCAAGCGAATTATGCCTCACAGCAATGAAGCTGAACAATCAGTTATCGGCTCCATGCTTATTGATAACGATACAATATCCATTGCGGCAGAAAGGCTTACCGCCAACGATTTTTATCAGAATCAATACGGCATTATTTTTGATGCAATTGTTTCGCTGCACAATTCCAATAAATCCGCCGATATTATAACGGTACAGAACAAACTGAAAGAAAGCAACATCTCTCCGGAACTTTACAGCATTGAATTTATAAGCAATATAGTTGCGTCCGTTCCTACTTCTGCAAATATACGCTCATATGTAGATATTGTATTTGAAAAGTCCATATTAAGAAAAACAATAAAAGCCTCCGACGAGATTTCCGCAAGATGCTATCATGACAGCGAATCCGTCGAAGATATAATGGATGATGCAGAAAAAAATATTTTCAGGATTTCCCAACAGTCGCGTAATACCGGGGATTTTGTAAGTATATCAGACGCCGTCGTCAGAACTTTCACAAGCATACAGGAAGCGGCTAAAACAAAGGGAAACGTCACAGGAATAAGAACCGGGTTTACAGACCTTGATTACATGACAGCAGGTCTTCAGCGTTCTGACCTTATACTTATTGCAGCAAGACCTGCAATGGGAAAAACAGCGCTGGCCCTAAGCATGGTCGAATACATAGCGGTAAAATCCCATATTCCAACCGCGGTATTCAGTCTTGAAATGTCAGACATACAGCTCATTAAACGTATGATGTCAATGGACGCAAGCGTAGACCTCCACTCCATAAATACAGGCGACCTTACAGGAGCTGAATGGGAATCGCTTGTTGAAAGCGTTCAGAATATTGCTGAATCCAATTTGTTTCTTATAGATAACCTTTCCGGACTTACCATCAACGATATATGTTCCAAATGCAGAAAGCTTAAACTGGAACATAATCTCGGACTGGTAGTTATAGACTATCTCCAGCTTATTGAATCCGGCAGACGTACGGAATCCAGACAACAGGAAATTGCCAATATCTCAAGAGCTTTAAAATCTCTTGCAAGAGAGCTTGACATTCCCGTCATTGCACTGTCACAGCTTAACCGCAGCGTTGAAACACGCGAAGACAAACGTCCAAAGCTTGCAGACCTGCGTGAATCCGGCGCAATTGAACAGGACGCAGATATTGTAATGTTCCTGTACAGAGATGAAGTATATAATCCCGATGCCGACAATAAAGGAAAAGCAGAACTTATAGTAGGCAAACACCGTAACGGAAGCATTGGTAAAGTAGACCTTGCATGGCTTCCGCAATATACAAGGTTTGCCAATGCACAACATTAATCCGTATGACTTTTTTCCCTAATATATGTCGATAAAGTTATTTTTTTCATTCATAATGTACTATTATGAAGATGAGTTTTTATTATATAAAACTGCAAACCATTGTTTGAAATAATTATTATGTTATAATTTAACAAAACTTGGAATATATTAACATTTTAGGGGGTTATTAAATGAAACATAATAATTATTCAATATCTGACGCTGCAAGAAACCTTGGTATTGAAGCGCACGTTCTAAGATACTGGGAGGAAGAATTAAAGCTTAATATTCCACGCAATGAGCTTGGACACAGATGTTACCGCGAAAAAGATTTGGATACGTTCAGACAGGTCAGAGACCTGAAAGCGGAAGGCATGTCCCTTCAGGAAATAAAACGTACCCTTGACGGAGAAATCAGAACTCTGAAAACCGTTACTCCTTCCTCTGTAACAGGTTCTTCCCAAAACCGGGACAAGCTTGGGCAGTTCCGCGAAATCATGGATTCCATTATAAGCAGGGCGATACAAAATAACAACGACAGGCTTGCATCGATTATATCTGAAAATACTTCCGAACGTATAATAAAGGAAATGAATTATCTTTTCAGAACCCTTGATGAAGACGAGGATGTACGCCTAAAACAGATTGAAGCAATGGTAGAAGCAGTAACCGTTACAAAAAAAGAGGCTGCCGCTTCAAAAGCAGGCAAAAAAAAGCACAGACTGTTTAGTAAAAAATAACCCTTATTACTATTGCAAATGTTTTATATTAATGGTATAATATATTTACTTATTCGGGTGTGTAGCTTAATATTATGTATTTCATAATAAATTCCCGAATACACATATTATAATTATAAGGAGGAAATGAAAATGAAATTAAGCAAGAAGTTCAAAGCCATAGCTTCAATTGCTCTTGCAGTAGCGCTTGTTGTTCCTACTATTGCTGTTCCATCAGGAGCAAACGCTGCAAAGAAAATCTCTTTTACAAAAAAGAAGATTACCGTTAATGTAGGAAAATCAAAGACTGTTAAAGTTAAGAACTGCAAGGCAAAAGCTAAGACTAAGTTTAGTTCCAGCAACAGTTCTATCGTTTCAGTCAAAAAGAAAAAAGGAAATACTGCAACGATAAAGGGTGTTAAAGCAGGTACTGCTACAGTAAAATGTACATTAAAGAAAAAGTCTGCAACAATTAAAGTTACAGTTAAAGCTGCAAGCTCAACCGGAACCGGAACTAGTACCAATACCGCAACAGGCAATAAGAGTGACAACAAGAGCGACAACAAAAATAGCAACAAGAATGATAACAAGGGCGACAACAAGAAGCCTTCACCTACAGCAAGGACATATCCTTCAGGATATGTTTACAAGCAGTCTTACGATGTAACAAGATGGTATGAAGAAGGAACAAGCTCCAGAGGATATAAGCATAAGGGTTATAAAGATGTATTTGCTATCTGGATGGTTGGTTTCTTTGATAACCAGTACGACTCAACAACAGAAGAATTAAATGATGGTTGGGGACCTGAACTGGATAACTACAGAGGAACACCGCTTACTGTAACAGGTGATTTTTCTTATGAAGGAACCAGTCAGAAGACAATCCTTCTCCAGCTCAACTACACGAAACCTAGTGATTATCCTATCGTTTGGAAATGGGAGGCAGGCGCTGACAAAGCTGCTAACAACTATGCAAAAGAGCTTAACATGACCGGAGTAAACGGTTCTCCTGCGCTCGCACCAAACACAACTGCTAAGCTTGACGCTACATTTACAATTCCTAAGGACGCCGTAAACGGTGATAAGGATGATGAAACAGGAAGGCCATTTGGTATTTATCTGTACTTCCCAAGTAAACCGGGCGGAAAACTTGCATACAGAAAGGATAACACATTCCACTTCAAGAACTTTGCAATCAAAGAGTCGAAATAATTGAATTGGTTTTAAAACTTTCAATCAATATGACGGAGTCGCATATATGGCTCCGTCATATTTTATAGTTTCTATATATTGGAGGTCAGTATGAAAATAGTATTTCTTGAAACAGATACACTTGGAACGGATGTTGACTTTTCGGCATTCAATTCACTGGGCGAGGTCGTACTGTATAACCGCTCAGAGCCTGCCCTCAATCCCGAAAGGGTTCATGACGCAGACATTCTAGTTGTAAATAAGATTCCCATAGGCAAAGATTTATTGCAGGATGCAAAAAACATTAAATTTATTGCAGCTTCCGCAACAGGGACCAATAATATTGACTTTGAGTATACCAATACACGCGGAATAAAAGTTGCAAATGCCCGCAACTACTCAACCGACTCCGTAGTACAGCATACATTTGCACTATTATTCTATCTATATGAGAAACTGCATTTTTACGATACATTTGTTAAAAGCGGAGAATATTCCAAATACCCGCTGTTCTCATGCTTCGTTCCGTATTTCAACGAATTGTCCGGAAAAACTTTCGGAATTATCGGACTTGGCAAAATAGGAACAGCAGTCGCACGAATTGCGGCAGCCTTTGGATGCAGGGTAATATACTATTCCACAAGCGGAAATAATAATAATCCCGAATTTACACGCTGCGAATATGATACGCTTCTTAAAGAATCTGATATAATATCAATACACTGTCCGCTTAATAAAAATACATTTAAGCTTATTGACAAAAGAGCTATAAGCCTTATGAAAAAAGACGCCATATTATTAAACCTTGCAAGGGGTCCCGTTATTGATGAAGACGCCCTGGCAACTGCTCTTATCGAGGAAAAAATAGGCGCCGCCGGTCTTGACGTACTTTGCAGCGAACCTGCGAGCGCAGATAATCCTCTGCTAAAAATACAAGACAGCACCAGGCTTATAATCACTCCACACATGGCATGGGGTACAATTGAAGCCAGAAAGCGCTGTCTTGATGAAGTATATAAAAATATAGAAGCTTTCCTTAACGGTACAGACAGGAACATAGTTACTTCATAAAATATAACTCATCTTATTTATTTTTTCCATTTTATCTTTGATAATTTTACTGCGCATATCCTGTCCATTTTGTATGGGCAGGAACTTATATGCGCCGATTCAAACGACACATACAGATATTTATTTCTTATCGCTATTCCTTCCATCATCGGCGGCATCGTAAGCTTTCCGGTACATTTCTTACGTTTTACCTTGCCGGAGGATTTTTGCGACCAGTCAAGCTTATATCTCTCCATTCTTGAAATATAATATTTGCTGCCTGAAGATACCTGATTCGAGCGCGATATTATAACAGTCTTTTTATTTATAAATTCCACATCCTGGGTTCTGGACGGAATACCCATAACATATTTTTTGACAAGCGACGGCTGGACTGCTTTATTATATATTTTATACCCATACATTTTTGCATTGGACGTTTCCTTGTGCTCTCCCACCCACAAAATATCATTATAATAAGATATAAACGACGCCTGGACTGCAACAGGATATTTGGCATAATAAGATACAAATACCGCATCCGTCCCTGAATTTGCCGCCTGCCATACCAGATTGTACGAAAAACAGCTTACCGCAGTACCGGTAGATACCCATATATTGTTTCCGTCATATGCGATTCCTCCAACATGATAACTGTCAGGAAGCACAAGAGTCGTTATATATTTACCGGTTTTACGTCCGATTACATATACAACGGAACATTCCTCGCCTTTACTGTCATAGGCGGAAATCAGCATATAATCACCCGCAAAACATACCGCCTGTAAAATCATATTATTACTCTCAAACCCATAAACATTGGTGCTTTTTATACCCGGAACAATTACATTTTTATTAAACGTAATTTTACCTGCAAAATCTTTGTACTTTTTAAATAAGGCTGATTTTTTAAGCTTTTTATTATTCTTATATACCGCAGGTTCTATTGAAGTTCTGGAGGTTCCTGTAGTAGTTGCAGATACTTCGTTTGACGGCTGCGACATATATTCACTGCCATTATAAGATTTATATTGTACAATTCTGAAATCATACGACATATACTGCGCCAGATTAAGCTGTATATATTCCGACGTATTTATATCGCTTATCCGCGAAACTTCCTGATACATGCCATATATATCTTTTACATAAAGTATATATCCGCTTCCCGCGGCAGTTTTTGTAGTCCACCTGAACCTGACGCGGCCGTCGCCGCCTTTACACTGCGATATATACGGCGTGGTAGGGCAGGTTGCAGTTATTACCGAAGCCTGATTGCTGCTTATGGTTTTAATATCATTGACATATGCCGCAACCCTGTACGTATATCCGCATGCCGGCTGTACGGATGTATCTGTATATGAATTGGTTTTCGACGTTCCTATCTGTACTGCCGCCTCAGTTCCTTCAGTAACTCTGTATATAACATATTCTGCATCATCCGATACTTTATTCCAGTTAAGCACAACATCTACATCACTGGTTTTATCTGCAACAAGTCCCGTAACATCATCAGGCCTTGTCCCAAGAATGAGCATATCGGAAAAATTTCCGAATATCTTTTCTTTATTTTCATCATACTTATATGGCCTTACAAGAAAAGTATATTTCTTTCCCTGTTCGAGTTTCTCAAGCTTATATTCATTTTTTTCAGTTTCATCCAGCAAATCGTAACTGTTTGTCATGGTATTAAGCTGCCATATCTCATATTTATCCGCTTCTTCCACCTTATCCCATCCAAACGATACCATGCTTTCACTATAAGATATGCTATGTAAATTACTTACACGCACCTCCGAAAAGCCTGTCGAATCCGCATATATATGAACCGGAAAAAGCGTAAACAGACATATTCCCAAAAAAACAATCAGAATTTTACAATATTTGCAAAATAAACGCATATTAATCAATCTCCTATCTTCAGTATATTATTTACATCACATAACACATAATATAATTGTCAAATTATGTGTCATTCATATGGCTTTATGCTATTTAATTAAATTTTTGCCAGTTTTGTATATTTGTGTTATCATAAATGACAGCAAAGGAAAAAGGAGCACGACATGCAGGATAACCATATCAGAAAAATAGAAGAACTTTCAATGAACGCCTGGCCATCTTATAAAATAGAACTTTTTGACAAATGGCTTATAAGGTTTTCACATCAATATACATACAGAACCAATTGCGTAGAGCAGATAGGCGAATCTTCTATACCTGTCTGTAAAAAAGTAAGCTATTGCGAACAGATATATTCTGATTATAATACTCCCTGCAATTTTAAAATAAGCCCTGTAGTCGCTCCGGATTTTGACGATTTTTTGAAACTGCGGGGTTATGATATAAAACACATTACCAATGTAATGACAATGTCGCTTAAAGGATACAAACCCATAAAAGATAAAAATACTGAAGTAATTTTAAGCGATATTATTACAGATGACTGGATAACCGAACTTTTCACACTCAACCATACAACCAACCCGGTACATCTCCGAATAGTTCCGGGAATGTTTAAAGCCATACCTAAAAAAACTATTGTGGCTGCTGTTATAAAGGATGGAAAAATGGCTGCTTCCGGTCTTGGTATTCTTGACAGGGACGACCTTGGAATATATGCCATATATACATCCGAAAACCACCGTAGGCACGGATATGCTTACAGCATATGCAACGCTATAATTGAACGCGGAATATCAATGGGAGCAAATTACTCATATCTCCAGGTTGTAAAGGATAACGGTTCCGCTGTTTCCCTGTACGAAAAACTTGGCTTTAAATATGACTATACTTACTGGTTCCGCTCCAAAATTGTATGAAAGGATTATTTATAATGAAGAAAAAACCGAATTTTATTATAGTTATAATCGCAATAATCATATCTATAACGCAGCCCGCAAATATATATGCGTCATCTGTTTCTGATAAAAATATATTCAGTAACGACAAATATTCAATTTTCGTACCCGATACATTTTCCGTTGATTCCGAAACAGTTGCCAATTATACTTCACTGTATAAAGATAATATAACAATAGGAATAAGCACACACAATAATACGGACTATGAGGATGCGGCAAAATATACCGAATCACAGATTGCAGATATTGCAAATGATACTCTGGATTCACTTAAAGCACAGAGCGAAGCGGAAATAAAAATAACCAGACACGAAATTGTTTCTTTTTCTAAAAATATTTATCCCTCGGTACATATCATATACGAAGGGACAATGGAAAACGGCGACCCGGTATACATGGAAGAATATATTGTAACTACGGTAAATTATAAATATACAATCGTTCTTTATGCAGGGACGGCCGAGGATATTAATAATGACGACGTAACATCGGTAATGGACAGCTTTACCGTATTGGACGACCTGATAACGCATACTGAACCGGCAGATACCGGTTCAGTATTTACAGTGTTTATCATCTCAGGTATTATCGTAATTACTTTATTAATAATCACACTGTTTATAATAATTAAATACAAAAAACGTTAGTCTATTATTTTAATAGTATTTATGACAGGCTGATTTTCCGGCGCAACACTGCCGTTATTATCAGTAACTACGGCTTCTTCGCATATTTTATCAACTATGTCCATTCCTTCTGTAACATGTCCAAAGGCAGCATAATCGCCATCAAGATATGTTCCGTCCTGATGCATAATAAAGAACTGCGAAGACGCGCTGTCGTAATCGTTTGCGCGCGCCATGGATATTACTCCACGCACATGGCTTATATTATTCTCTACGCCGTTATTTTTAAATTCTCCTTTAATATTGGCGCATTCACCGCCATCTCCGCCTTGCATCATAAATCCTTTTATTATCCTGTGGAAAGTAAGTCCGTCATAGAAACCTTCATTGGCAAGTTTCATAAAATTTTCAACCGATATAGGCGCTTCGCTTGCATCGAGCTCTACGGATATTACGCCATAATCTTTAATATCAATCTGCGCATGATGCAACTCTTTCGCAGCCGTATCGCCTGTTTCTGAATTGCCTGTTTCTGAATCACCGGTTTTCTCCTCAGTATCAGGAGCAGCGGTTTCCGTACTGCCGGCATCTGTTTCCGGGCTGTTATCCTTCTTTGTACATCCTGATAACATCACTGCCGCCAGAAGTACAGATAATAAAAAAACTCCTACTTTTTTCATGTTTTTCATCTCCTATAATAACATTATAATGCCAAGTATAGCATATATTTCACTAATAATAAACGTTTTATATTATAAATATTTTAAAAACCCCTTGCCTTTTACCGATACTTTTGATATGTTCATTATTAGAATGATTATAAGGGAGGCAGTTTTATGCAGGAATATGAATTTGAGGACGACGAAACTTTAACAGTAGTTCTTACTCTTGAAGACAATACCGAGCTTGAATGCGACGTTATTTTGATATTTGAATTAGAAGGACAGGATTATGTTGCGCTTTATCCAAGCTCCGGCGAGCCTGATGAGATATATCTGTTCAGATGCACATATAACGGCGGTGAAGACCTCGAAATTGAGGATATTGAAGATGAAGCCGAATACGACAGCGTGGCCGAGGCTTTTGACCAGATTATGGAAGAAGATGAATGGAACGAACTTCTTGGATATGACGACTAATTTTTCATAAGCTCGCTTATAAATCTTGACGGCTGCAAATCATGGTTGTACCTGTTTTTTGCAAAAAACAGGTGCAGCTTTTCTTTTGCACGCGTCATGCCGACATATAAAAGCCTTCTTTCCTCCTCTATACCTTCTGCAGATACAATCATTTTGTGCGGAATTATATCCTCATTTACTTCCGCAATTATAACCTTATCATATTCAAGCCCCTTTGAGCCGTGCAATGTCATAAGCGCAACCGCTTTGTCTGACGAATAACTGCTGTTTTTCAACTTTTCTGCATATTCCTCCGTACTGGCAAGCCAGTCACTGCAACTGTCATATTCTTCCGCCATATTGCACAATTTTTCATATATCTCATTAAGGTTAGCGGAATCTATTCCTTTATATTCTGCATACTCATTAAGATAATCGCCGTATCCTATTACCTTTTGTATATATCTTACAGCCTGTTTTGGTTTAAGCTTCGATAAAACTTTCATATCCGCTTTCATATGGTATATTCTGTCGGCTACCCATGGTTTATCATCATATACTGCCGCTATTTCATCATAATCAACCTTAGACGGACTTACGCTATCTCTTGACAGATACCTTTTCGGCTTATTCATTATCCGCAGAAAGTCACTGCCGTTTCCCCAGCCGTACGCCAGTTTTATATATGAAAATATATCGTATGCAATCCAGTGTTCATATATATTCGGTATACTGTCTTTAAGGCATATAGGTATATTATATTCCATAAATTTATTAACAATCGGCTGCATCTGCATATTGGTTCTGTAAAGAACGGCTATTTCATTATATTTTACTCCCTCTTTCAGATACTTCATAACAAGTTTTACGATAGCCTCGTTTTCTTCCGCAGTATTTTTAAAACATCTGATATCAACAGCGCTTCCGCGCGGCTTAGCTGTTTTTATCCTCTTAGTATATCTTACCCTGTTATTATTTATAAGTTTAAGCGACATATCCGAAATATTTTTACTGCATCTGTAATTAATATCAAGCGTTATAATATCTGCTTTTGTATAATTTTTGGCAAAGTCCAGCATAATATTCGGGTCAGAACCCCGAAAGCCATATATAGACTGGTCGTCATCTCCAACCGCAAAAAGATTATTTTCCGGAAGCGCAAGCATTTTAATAATCCGGTATTGTAAAAGATTAATATCCTGAAATTCATCAATAAGTATATATGTAAATCTCTCCTGCCACCTTGCCAGTATATCTTTTCTTGCCGAAAAAAGCTCGCCGGTATACAACATCATATCATCAAAGTCCAACAATCTCTTTCTTTTAAGATATTTGTCATATTCATTATAAATATACCTAAATTCTTCGGCAGGATATTTTAAGGCATAATAACTGTCTATATCATAACCTTTGGATTTTACAAGACTTATTTCGCCGATAATATCTTTTAATATATCTGAATTGTCATCCGGGATTGTTCCCGCTTTACCGGCGGCCGATGCGATAACTCTGCGTTTATCTTCTTCTTTAATAATATCAGATGCTTTAAATCCATAAGCATTTTTTAGAACAGAAAAGAAAATACTATGAAATGTACCAAATAAAACTCCTTTTTTCCCACCGGATTCAACATACCTTTGTTTCATTTCCTCTGCCGTCGCCCTTGTAAATGTGACGACAAGAATATTATCCGGATTTACATTACATTCTTCTATAAGGAATTTTACGCGTCCCGTGATAACCCTTGTTTTTCCGGAACCCGGTCCCGCCAATACCAGCATGGGGCCGGTAACATGGCGGACGGCTCTGTTTTGCGCATCATTAAACTGCATTAATACTCTCCTCAAGCATACGTATACCTGTACAAATTCTACTCAGGGATTCCTCTTTTCCGAGAATCTCCATAATCTCATAAGCGCCTCCCGGCGTCATCTGTTTACCTGATACAGCGGTTCTTAAAGGCCATAGCGCCTGACCGTTTTTAATTCCTTTTTCCTGCACGTACTTCATTGCAACATCAGAGATTCCATCAATTGAAAATGTTTCAAGTTTTTCAAGCAAAGGCAGCAAATCCCTGAGCGCCTGCAACGAATTTTCTGAATTGGTTTTCATCTTTTTATGCGTATACATCGACACATCATAATCACACAGCTTTTCAAAGAAATCAACCTTTTCAGGTATATCCGGAAACACTTCTATACGGCTTTTGCATAAATCCGCAATCTTCCTAATATCCAAATCTTTTCTCTTAACAACCTTCTCTACCTGCTCCAACGCATGCGCATAATAACTTTCATCATCAAGAGCCTTGATATATTCACCGTTCATCCATTTAAGCTTCTGTATATCAAATACTGCCGGCGACTTGCTGATTCTTGTATAATCAAATACTTCAATAAGTTCATCAAGAGAATATATTTCCCTGTCTTCCGCAGGACTCCAACCCAGCAGCGCAACATAATTGACAATAGCTTCCGGTAAAAATCCAAGTTCAATAAGGTCTTCAAAAGAAGCATCTCCCCTTCTCTTGGAAAGTTTTTTATGCTCCTCGTCTGTAATGACAGGGCAATGAATATATACCGGCACTTCCCAGCCAAACGCTTCATACAGGCGATTATATTTAGGCGCTGACGAAAGGTACTCGTTTCCGCGCACCACATGAGTTATTTTCATCAAATGATCATCTACCACATTGGCAAAATTATACGTTGGGTAGCCATCTGATTTTATCAGTATCATATCATCAAGTTCTGCATTGTCCACAGATATATCTCCATATATTATATCTGAAAAAACAGTCGTACCTGATTCAGGATTATTCTGCCTTATTACATATGGTTCACCTGCTGCAAGCCTTTTTTCGACCTCCTCTTTTGAAAGTCCCAGACAATGTTTATCATATTTGGCTGTTTCCTTGCCGTGTTCATTTACAGAATCTGCACGCAGCTTATCAAGCCTTTCTTTTGTACAAAAGCAATAATAAGCTTCGCCTTTCTCAACAAGCATTTTTGCATAATCAAGATATAACCCCGATTTTACGCGTTCGCTCTGTACATACGGACCATATCCTCCATCTTTTCCCGGTCCTTCATCATAAACCAGTCCTGCCATCGCCATAGTATTGTTAATCACATCTATTGCGCCTTCAACATATCTTTCCGTATCGGTATCCTCTATCCTGAACAGGAAATCTCCGCCTTCATGTTTCGCAATAAGGAACTCATACAATGCAGTCCTTAAATTTCCCACGTGCATTTTACCTGTAGGGCTTGGCGCATACCTGGTTCGTATCTTCATAAAATCTCTCCTTTTCAATAAAACTTATTTATTCTTTTGTTGCAGCGTCACATATTGCAAAATAGCATGGTTTTGCTTTCATATTTTCATCAAATAAAAGCGGATAACTTGTTTCGTTTTTATTTGCGGTAAGCCATGTTGTAGCGTCGCTTAATCCCCAGAAAGTTACGCTGGTAATATTTGCATTTCCTTCATCTTTCATATCCACAAGCATTTTAAACAAATCTCCGTAAATCTCAGCCTGCGTAGCTAATCCTCCCTCAGAATCATCAGGGTTATGCAGGTCAAGCTCCGTAAGCTGAATTTCTATACCCGGTATCTGCGCATATTTAAATAACGCGCCTTTAATATCTCCGATTGATATATATTTCATATCATGATGCGACTGCATACCTACTCCGTCAAGCAGCCCTTTTTCGGCAAGAGTAGCCGCAGCGGCATATATACTGTCTCTTTTTGCAGGTATTGTAGCGTTATAATCATTGAGGAAAAGTTTAACATCTTCGTCCGCATATTTCCTTGCAAATTCAAATGCCTTTTCAACATATTCCTCACCGATTATCTCATACCACGGACTGTCAAGCCTGTAACCGCCTTCCTCGTCATCGCTGAAAGCCTCGTTGACTACATCCCACGCATATATTACGCCCGGATGATTTTCCTGACAGTAAGTAATTACTTTTTCAATATAGGATTCCATCCTTTTAAGCATTGTCTTTTTATTTACATATCCTTTATCTTCATCATAATCTTTACAGAAAAGCCATTTCGGAGTCTGGCTGTGCCATACAAGCGTATGTCCTCTCATTTTCAGTCCCGCATCTTCCGCCATGGTCATTATACGATTTAACGTATCAACTTTAATCTGCGGCATACCATCTTCTGCCGCTATTGTCGCATCATAATCGAGAAGATAATCCGGTTTCATTTCATTCTCACACGTAAAGCTTGAAAAATCCTTTGTAATAGCAGCCATCGTTTCTTTATCCTGAAGCTGCCAGCTATTTGCTGCAACTCCAATCATAAATCTGTCTGCATATATATCTTTAAGGCTTAAATCTTCAGCGCTCCTGTTACTGTAATCAGATTCATCCGTACTATCCGGAGCATCGGTTACATCTGCTTCTTCACTGCCTGTATCAGCCGGCGCCGCCGTTTCCACTGCATTTGTATCCTCAGTTTTTTTCTTACTGCATCCCGCAAAAACAAATGATATCATAAGTATGCCTGCAATACATAACGTCATTGCTTTTTTCATTTTCAAACTCATATTTACCTTTCCCCTTTATATTTTATTTTAATTCATTACAACTACCTAATAATATAACTTACATATCGATTTGTGGCAATAGATTTTACATTAAAATATTGACATATTTACCGAAAAATGTTACTACAGATATATATTATTTATTAGGAGGTATCTATTTATGTTAGATTCAAGAGTATGTGATTTATTAAATAACCAGATAAACAAGGAGCTTTATTCCGCTTATCTTTATCTTGATTTTTCCATTTTCTTTGCAGATAATGGACTTGACGGATTTGCTAACTGGTATATGATTCAGGCACAGGAGGAACGCGACCACGCCATGTTATTCCTTCAGTACATGCAGAATAACGGATGTTCCGTAAATCTTGAGGCGATTGACAAACCTGATAAAACCCTTACCAATATGATAGATCCGTTAAAAGAGGGACTTGAACATGAGAAATATGTTACAGAGCTCATCCATACAATATATGATGCTGCAAATGATGTGAAAGATTTCAGAACCATGCAATTTCTCGACTGGTTCGTAAAAGAACAGGGTGAGGAAGAAACCAATGCAGAAGGACTTGTTAAGAAATTTGAGCTTTTTGGAAACGACCCGAAATCACTCTATATGCTTGATAAGGAGCTTGCAGAAAGAGTATATTCTGCTCCATCGCTGACACTGTAAATTCATAAGCATATAAATTAAAAAGTTAGAAAACGGGCGAAAATACGCCCGTTTTCCGGCTTTTTAATTATTCCTGCAACCGCCTCTTGCAATTTGACTTGCAGTACAGCGATTAAATAGTTTTCGTCGTATATATGACTTTTCTTCATAATTTCATATTTTAAACTTTTTATCTATACTGCCTGTATTTGCAATTTTTTTATAATTCTGATTTATTGCGGCTCTTTCCTTTATTTTATCCAATTCCTTATTCCATAAATCCGCAGCATCAGCGTTTTCTTCGTTTTCGCCTTCTCTGGCCATATATTCTTCTTCTAATACCTTTACATATTTTTGTATCGGAAGCTGTTTCTGACAAACAACCTTCTGATATTCCCAATACTCATTTTCTGATTCAAATTGGGCTATTACTTTCATAATATCATCAGAATTATCCGCCTGTTTTGCCATTATTTTAAAATCTGATACATATTTATCAACTTCTTCTTCAGTAACATCATAACCATTATTAACAGCTTCTATATACATTGCATTATATTCTTCAACATATTTTATCGCTGACTGTTCTGCCTCGGCTTCGTCCTGACCCTGCAGAATATAAAAGGATTTTGCAGCCTCTATTTCCTGATTAGTTATTAACACATCAGTACCTTCTTCAAATACATCTTCACCGGATATAAAATTTTCGGAACTTATTCCCTTTACAGCCAATCGATAATTAATACCACTGTTGCTTTTTTCATTGGCAGCATCTTTATTCCGGCTGCTAAGAATTTTTCCCCATTCAGACATAAAATCACTTTTGCTCAATATCTTTTTTGCCGGAAAATATGAAATTATACATATCCCTAATAATGCTATTAAAACTGCTCTCCATCTTTTTTCATAATAATTCTCCATTAATATGTCTGGCCTCTGTTATACATAAGTTCATATGCATTGTCGCCTTCTCCATAATAATTGAGAATATTGCCTTCTCTGTATGACTTCAGTCCATAACTGTATATATATATGAGAAGGTCCCCATTAACAGGATTAAATTTTTCAATCTGACTGTTCTTGGTTTTAATTTTTAACATCTCTATACCATCGCGGATAAGCGTATCTTTGTATACATTTTCCTTTGGTTTACCATACAAATATGACCATTCATCATCTATCTTTTCCACATGGTCAAATATTACCCATATAGCATCTGTCATAGGTGGTGCAACCGTTTCTTTCGGTTCCTGTGTTGGCGTTGTTGTATTATCAATATTTTTATTATCAACATTGTTTGCCTGTTTTACCTTAACCCTGCATACAGCCTTTATCTTTTTATTTTTCTTGTCCGAAGCTGTTATTTTGGTGCTTCCCTCACTCTTAGCCTTTACAACGCCTTTTTTACTGACTGTTGCTACTTTTGCGTCGCCTGATTTCCAGTTCACTTTTGCCTTTGTTTTTACCTTAATAGTTTTCTTTTCACCAACATTAAGCATTATCGTTTTCTTATTCAGTTTTATTTTCTTTGTACCCGCTTGAGTGTCACTTACTGCATAAATACTCATAAGCAGCATCAACGAAATAATGGTTGCTATTCTTAGCTTTTTCATACACATTCCTCCCTTTTATTAATTATTTTAATTGAGCCTTCTGACCATTATTATACATAAGTGCATATACATCATCGACATCTCCATAATAATTAAGTGTATTACCTTCTCTTTGTGACTTCAAGCCATTACTAAAAATATAAGTGAGATTATCTCCTTTAACCGGATTTAATTTTTCAATCTGGCTGTTCCTGGTTTTAAGTTTCAACATATCGATACCGTTATGAATAAGAGTATCTTTATACGCATTTTCATCTGGTTTGCCATACAAATATGACCATTCATCATCTATCTTTTCAATATGGTCAAATACTACCCATATAATACCTGTATTACACGGTGTAGGAGTGTTTTTCGGTTCCTGCGTTGGCGTTGTTGTATTATCAATATTCTTTGCCTGTTTTACCTTAACCCTGCATACAGCCTTTATCTTTTTATTGTTCTTGTCCGAAGCTGTTATTTTGGTGCTTCCCTCACTCTTAGCCTTTACAACGCCTTTTTTACTGACTGTTGCTACTTTTGCGTCGCCTGATTTCCAGTTCACTTTTGCCTTTGTTTTTACCTTAATAGTTTTCTTTTCACCAACATTAAGCATTATCGTTTTCTTATTCAGTTTTATTTTCTTTGTACCCGCTTGAGTGTCACTTACTGCATAAATACTCATAAGCAGCATCAACGAAATAATGGTTGCTATTCTTAGCTTTTTCATACACATTCCTCCCTTATAATATATTATTCGTGTGCACAATTTTCCTTTACAATCTTAAATATTTTATCTATATTTTCTTACCTTTTTAATCATCTTATAACTCACCCCTAACATACTATTAATTTATTATTGTTTTATAGTATATAAAATACCATTCAATAAATAATTTGTCAATTGTTAATATATGATTATATATTTTATATTATTATGTTTCATATATCGCAATCCATAATCATCCGGGCAATCTTTAGAAATTATATAATCTATATGAAAAGCCGCTTATTAATACTCCTGAAAAGTATTAATAAACGGCTTTTTATAAAACAATCTTAACTTCATTTTTTAATAACAATTATTCAAACGCTTTCTTTATACTGTCATAATGCAGAAACTTTCCCTGTGATGCGATTTCCTCTATCTCCTTACGGCTTACTATTTTGTAATCCAGGGTTTCTTCGGTTTGCAGGTGTATATCCTTTTCGTCATAATCGAGGTTAAAACGGTATACGTCTACAAAATAATTATCTCCCGTTCCCGGATTATCCCTTTTATATGAAAAAAGATATTCAGGAGCACATTCCGATACATCCAGACCGGTTTCTTCCGTTACCTCTCTTTTTACCGCATCCTGCGAGGTTTCTCCCGCCATTACTGCGCCTCCCGATACTTCCCACCATCCGGGTGCCCAGGATTTACTCATGACGCGCTGCGTTATAAGAAACTTTCCATCAGGTCTTGCAACAATGCCTAACACCGTAAGATGATATTCGCCATCTTTAAGACACCAGTCATTTCTTTTCATCGTACGTCCTGTAGGTTTTTTATTGCAATCATATATATCCCATAATTCCATTTCATTTCTCCTAAAGCTGATAAATTAACCAAGCTGCCCTGCAAGTTCTTTAAGTTCCGCCTTATTCTGCTCTGTAAGAGAAGATTTAACCGTGACAACTTTATCACATATACTTATTTCTTTAAGCTGTTCCAAAGCAGCTTTCATATGTTTTGCCGCCATAGGCGCCCATGTTCCATTTTCGATAAGTCCTATCTTCCTCTTTCCAAAGTTTTTTGCTTTAAGATGGTTAAGGAAGTCTTCCATCTTAGGAAACAGCCCTGCATCATATGTAGGGGCCGCCAGAACCATTGCATTATACCTGAACGCATCAGATATAATATATGACATATCATCCCGCGCGAGGTCACGCACGCTTACATTTATACCATCTTCCCTTAACATATCAGCAAGCGCAAGCGCAGCTTCCTTCGTGTTGCCATGAAGCGTTCCATATACTACTAAAACGCCATTAATTTCAGGCTCATATTTGCTCCATATATCGTATTTATTAATATAATATCCCAGATTGTCCCTAAGCACAGGACCGTGCAACGGACATATCATATTTATATCCAGAGCCGCTGCCTTTTTTAAGAGATTCTGTACCTGAACGCCATATTTGCCGCATATATTAAGATAATATCTTGCCGCTTCAGCCGCCCATTCATCCTCATAACATGGCGTCGTGCCAAAAGTACCGAATCCGTCTGCAGCAAACAATATTTTTTCTTTATGCTCATACTCTACCATTACTTCAGGCCAATGTACCATAGGCGCCATAACAAAGCTAAGCGTATGCTCACCAAGCGCAAGCGTATCTCCTTCTGCAACAACAACTTTATTATTATCAGTAAGCTTAATATCAAAAAACTGTCCAATCATATTAAATACCTTTGCATTAGATACAATCGCAATATTCGGATATTTGCTTACTAACGCTCCTATACTTCCGGCATGGTCCGGTTCCAGATGTGAAACTACCAGATAATCAGGTTCACGGCCGCAAAGCGTTTCTGCAAGATTGGAAAGCCATTCGTCAGTCTTTCTTTTATCCACAGTATCCATTACCGCAATTTTTTCATCCATAATAACATATGAATTGTAGGTAACCCCGTCCGGGATAGGATACTGTCCTTCAAATAAATCAAGTTCTTTATCTTCTACGCCTATATACTTTATATCTTTTGATATTTCCATAATTATTCAATGTATAACCGGTTTTATTTTAAAACTGATTATACTTTTCCTTTCCTGAATTTTATTTAAACTCATTTCTTAAATTTCTTTTTACGTTTTTCTGTTTTATCTTCAGAAAATGTATCATTATAATTGTGTCCTGTAAGCGAAGCGTCAAATTGTTTCAAAAGCTCCTTTTGCTCATTGGTAAGCTTCGTAGGCACTTCCACCACAAGAGTAACATAATGATCTCCTCTCATTTTCTTATTTCTTAAAGAAGGAACGCCCTTTTCCCTAAGTCTTACACGGGTATCAGTCTGCGTGCCGGGCTTAACAGTGTATATCACATCGCCGTCAATAGTTGATATCCGCATATCTCCTCCAAGCACGGCTTTCGCATAAGATATAGGCACTGTAGAGTATATATCGTAGTCCTGACGCAAAAAGATTGGATGTCTTTCTACAAGAACTTCTACAAGCAGATCTCCCCTTCCTCCGCCATTAACGCCGGGCTCGCCTTTTTCACGTATTCTTATACTCTGTCCGTTATCAATACCTGCCGGTACGCTTACCTGTATCTTCTTTCGTACCGTCTTATAACCTGTTCCACGGCAGTCCGGACACTTATCCATGATAATCTTTCCTGTTCCATGACAGTCCGGGCACGTCTGAACGTTACGAACCATTCCAAACATTGAATTTTGCGTGTATACAATCTGACCCTTACCGCCGCATTTACTGCAGGTTACAGGCGATGAGCCGGGCTTTGCGCCGCTTCCATGACACGTACTGCACTCATCTTTCAGATTAAGTTCAATTTCTTTTTCGCACCCGAAACATGCCTCCTCAAACTTTATATGTATGGAGGTATGAAGGTTCTGTCCGC
Organism: uncultured Lachnospiraceae bacterium; assembly: GCA_947588675.1. GTDB lineage: Bacteria > Bacillota > Clostridia > Lachnospirales > Lachnospiraceae > V9D3004. The sequence continues at coordinate 47,530 of CANPYY010000004.1, forward strand.
GCCGCGGTTCATTAGCCGACCTCTGTCTGCTTCTTCCGCCGCCAAACAAGTCGCCGAATATATCGCCGAATATATCGCCCATATCGCCAAAATCAAAACCGCCTGAAAATCCGCCTGCCCCGCCATTTTCAAATGCAGCATGACCAAACTGGTCATATTGACGGCGTTTTTCAGGGTCGCTAAGCACGGCATAAGCCTCAGACGCTTCCTTAAATCTCATTTCCGCATCTTTATCTCCCGGATTCATATCGGGATGGTTTTTCTTGGCAACAGCCCTGTATGCTTTTTTAATTTCCGCCTCCGTAGCCGTTTTGGACACACCGAGAACCTCATAATAATCTCTTTTCTCTGCCATATTTACCTCCAAAAGGGATACACTCATACCGAACCTTCATAAGGTCCGATATGTTATATCCCCAAAATTATATCATTTATCAAACTCTGCACATTCTGTTTATTTTATACCTCACGATAATCGCCGTCAACAACATCGTCATCCGGTTCAGAACCGCCGGCATTCATATCAGGTCCCGGACCTGCTTCCGGACCGGCTCCTGCTCCTGCCTGCTGTGCCTGTTCATACATCTTTGAAAACAATGCCTGTGAATCCTCCTCAAGACGAACCTTTGCCGCTTTAATATCTTCAATGTCGCTGTCAAGCATTGAATCCACTGTAGTCTTATCAAGCACTTCTTTCAAAGCTTTAAGGTCTTCCTCAACCTTTGCTTTATCTGCCGCATCAATCTTATCTCCTACATCTTTAAGCGCCTGCTCAATCTGGAAAACAAGTGAATCAGCTTCGTTCCTTGTATCAACGCCTTCTTTTCTTTTCTTATCTTCAGCTTCATACTGAGCTGCTTCTTTTACAGCCTTATCAATATCTTCATCAGAAAGATTTGAACTTGCTGTAATTGTTATATGCTGTTCTTTTCCTGTTCCGAGGTCTTTTGCCGACACATTAACAATACCGTTAGCATCTATATCAAATGTTACCTCAATCTGAGGAACGCCTCGCCTTGCAGGAGGAATACCATCCAGACGGAACTGTCCAAGAGATTTGTTATCTCTTGCAAACTGCCTTTCACCCTGAAGCACATTAATATCAACCGCCGTCTGATTATCTGCCGCCGTAGAGAATATCTGGCTGTGCTTTGTCGGTATTGTGGTATTTCTTTCGATAAGCCTTGTCGCAACTCCGCCCATCGTTTCTATTGAAAGTGAAAGCGGTGTAACATCGAGAAGAAGTATATCGCCTGCTCCCTCGTCGCCTGCAAGTTTACCACCCTGAATTGATGCTCCAAGCGCAACACATTCATCAGGATTAAGCGATTTATTCGGTTCATGACCCGTAAGCTGTTTAACTTTATCCTGTACTGCAGGTATTCTTGTAGAGCCACCTACCAAAAGAACCTTTCCAAGTTCTGAAGCCGTAATTCCGGCATCCTGAAGTGCTTTACGCACCGGCTCGGCAGTTCTCTCAACAAGGTCATGTGTCAGTTCGTCGAATTTGGCTCTTGTAAGATTCATATCGAAATGCTTCGGTCCTTCAGAAGTTGCCGTTATAAACGGAAGGCTTATATTTGAAGTTGTAGCTGATGAAAGCTCTTTCTTTGCCTTCTCTGCTGCCTCTTTAAGTCTTTGAAGCGCCATCTTGTCCGTAGACAAATCTACGCCCTCGGTTTTCTTAAATTCATCTATCATATATCTTGTAATTCTGTCGTCAAAGTCATCTCCGCCTAAGTGGTTATCACCATTTGTAGCAAGAACCTCAATTACGCCTTCGCCTATTTCTATAATGGATACATCAAATGTACCTCCGCCAAGGTCATATACCATAATTTTCTGCTCGCTCTCATTATCAAGACCGTAAGCAAGAGCGGCAGCCGTAGGCTCATTTATAATCCTCTTAACTTCAAGTCCTGCTATCTTACCCGCATTCTTTGTAGCCTGCCTCTGAGAATCGTTAAAGTATGCCGGTACGGTAATTACCGCTTCCGTAACTTTATCTCCAAGATATGCTTCTGCATCTGCTTTCAGTTTCTGAAGTATAAATGCTGAAATTTCCTCCGGAGAATATTTTTTATCATCAATCTTAACCCTGTAATCCGTACCCATTCTTCTCTTAATTGAAGAAATCGTCTTATCGGCATTAGTCACAGCCTGACGCTTTGCCGGTTCACCGACAAGCCTTTCACCTGTCTTTGAAAATGCCACTACTGACGGCGTTGTCCTTGCTCCCTCCGTATTGGTAATAACAACAGGTTTTCCTCCTTCCATTACTGCCACACACGAGTTAGTAGTACCAAGGTCGATACCGATTATTTTTCCCATAACTGTCATTCCTTTCTTTTATATCTAAATAATTAATTAGCTACTTTAACCATACTGCATCTAACTACAGTATCTTTATACATATATCCCTTCTGAAATTCCTCGGCTACTATATTTTCGCCAAGCGACTCATCCTCCACATGCATTACCGCATTGTGTATGTTAGGGTCAAACTCTTTACCAACAGCCTCAATGGCTTTAACTCCAATCTCCTCTAAAGTAGTTACAAACTGCGTATATACTTTATCCATTCCCTGTACAAAAGGATTTTCTTTATCGTCGTCGCTTATGCTGTCAAAGCCTCTCTCAAAATTATCTATAACAGGTATTATCTTTTCAGCCATGGTCCTTACTCCCATTTCATACATCGCTGATTTCTCCCTGTCGGTCCTCTTTCTGTAATTATCGTATTCAGCCATAAGCCTCATAAGCCTGTCGTTAAGTTCGTCTATTTTAATGTCTTTCTTATCCTTTTTCTCTTTCTTTTCCTTTTTTGCGGCTTTCTTACCTTTAGGTAATGCTTCATCTGAAATTTCTTCGTGGGATGCGGTTTCTTCTTTCTCCTGTTTTTCCTCAGTAGATTCTTCTAAAACCGGTTCTTTTTCAACCGTTTCAGCAGCGTCCGTTTCCACATCAGTGCTTTTTTCTTTATTATCAGCCAACTTGCCAACCTCCTATTCATTCTGTATTCTATTTTTTATTTTTAAATATATCGTCAAGCTGTTTCATAGTGTTCTCGAGCGTATTAACAACCTTCTGGTAATCCATACGTTTCGGCCCTACTATTCCAATCTTTCCATATACTCCTTCTTCTATCTTATAGGTTGCAGTAACTACCGAACAGTCCTTCATGGCTTCTACATTGGATTCTTCCCCAATATAAACCTGTATTCCATGTTCCTCATCATTATTCAGATTCATAAGACTGCCGATACCGGCCTTTTCTTCAAATGTTGTAAGCAGCTTGGTAGCCATCTCCTTATCGCTAAGCTCCGGATATTTAAGTATATTAGTTGCTCCCGAAGTATACAGATAATCGTCTTCTTCGCTTACTGCCGCAGCTATTTCATCAAGTATCATTCCTATAATCTCTGAATACTGTCCTGCCTGTTCTTTCATTTTGTGAATAAGCGCCATATTAATTTCAGTAAGGTCAAGTCCGTTAAGCGCTGTATTTAAAAGGAAATTCATCTGTGGAAGTTCATCCTGTCCAATCGGTTCCGACAGATTTATAAATCTGTTCTTAACTATATTTCCGTCAATAACAACAACTACAAGCATCTGTGTATCCGATACGAGCGTAAGTTGTATAAACTTGACCTTCTTATGGACATAACGCGGTTTCGATACCATGGTTGTATAATTAGTATTCTCTGCCAGAAGCTTCGCAACCTGTTTCAGCACCGTTTCCAGCCTGTCTGCCTTGTCAACCAGAAGTTCTTTCATCTCATCCACTTCACGGTCTTTCTTCTGAAGCATTGTATCAACATACAGCCTGTAACCTTTATCAGAAGGTATACGCCCTGCAGATGTATGAGGCTGGATAATATATCCCATGTCTTCCAAATCTGACATTTCATTTCTTATTGTGGCGGAACTCAGATTCAAATCAGTGTATTTTGAAATGGTTCTTGAACCGACAGGTTCACCGGTTGCCATATAATTACTGATAATAGCCTGAAGAATCTTCAATTTCCTATCGTCCATTTCCACCATCATCACACCTTTGTTGTTAGCACTCGCTTAGGTAGAGTGCTAATTGTTTATAGATAAGATATCACTATATGTATTATTTGTCAAGAGGTTATTTTATATTTTTTTAAAGCTGCCCTTCTGCTTATACAGCATCCGGACAGCTTTTATAAAATCACTTTAATTTTTACGTATTCCGGCTCGGCAGTTTATGCCTTTGCCATTTTATCTTCATCGTTTTTATATTCAACCTTTTTAAAGCGTGTTTTTAACTTATAATATAACGTTCCCGCAATACATATTGAAGAATAACATCCAAATACTATACCTGCAAGAAGCGGTATTGCAAACTGTCTTACGGAATCCACGCCAAGTATTACAAGCATAAATACCATAAAGAAAGTTGTAAGCGAAGTATTAACGCTTCGGCTTATTGTCTGGTTGATACTCAAATCAATAACCTCTGCAAGCTGCGCTTTGCCGGGTTTCATACGCGCATTCTCCCTTACACGGTCAAACACAACGATTGTATTGTTAATCGAATAACCTACTATTGTAAGCATACATGCAATAAATGTATTTCCGACTGATATCCAGCTCTTGAATACCGCATATACCATAAGAACGACAATAACGTCATGTATGAGCGCAAGAACTGAACTTGCTCCAAATCCTATATCCTTGAAACGTATCCAGATATATATGAGCATACATATTGAAGCAATGATTACAGCGATAACCGCGTCCTTACGCATTTCATCACTGACCGTAGCGCTTATGGTCTGCGTCTGTATATTGCCTTCCTGTATTTTATATTCCGAATTAATCAAAGCGTCGGTAACAGCATCATTTTCTTCCAGCGAAAGTTCCTTTGTTTTAACAAGTATTGCGTTTTCGCCTTCCACGTCAGATATTTCAATTTCATTCGTCGATGTAGTCGATTTAAAAATATCATTGATATCATTCTTAATATCCTGGTCAATAGCAACTCCCGAATCAAATGTTATCTGCGTTGATGTTCCGCCTACAAAATCAAGTCCGTAATTAAGAATCTGTCCCGTAGTGGCTTTATTTACAATAAGCGCAACTATACATATTATAAAGAGTATTCCCGAAAATGCAAAATACTTATATGTGTTCTTTACAAAACGTATCTTTGACGCCGGCTTCTGTACGCCGTAAAATTTAACATCATTAAGGCCAAGATTGTAAAATGCTTTAAGCACAAGTTTTGATATAACCAGAGCAGTAAACATTGATATTACGATACCGATTGCAAGAGTCTGCGCAAAGCCCTTTACTGTACCGGAACCCAAAAACCAGAGTACCGCAGCCGCAATCAGCGTAGTTACGTTACCATCCACAATGGCAGATGTCGCTTTTTCAAAACCGATTTTTATCGCCGACTGCACAGTTTTACCTGTTGCAAGTTCTTCCCTGATACGTGTAAATATGATTACATTCGCATCAACCGCCATACCTACCGACAGGATTACTCCGGCTATACCCGGAAGGGTAAGCGTTACATCCATTACGTTAATAGCAAGCATGACTGCACCTATATAAAATACAAGCGCTATTGACGCTGCCAGTCCCGGAATCCTGTAGTATATAATCATGAAAAGTATGAGCAGTATAAATCCAATCAATGCGGCAATAAGACTAGTTTCAATTGCCTCTGCGCCAAGCTTTGCTCCCACTACATTGTACCTTAACACTTCGAGTTCAATAGGCAGCGCTCCGATACGTATTGTAGTCGCAAGATAATCAGCTTCCTCAAAAGTTTCAAATCCGCCGCTTATCTGGCAATGTCCTTCCGTAATAGGCGACTGTACATTTGGCGAAGATATAACCGTATTATCATATACTATATGAATGGGTTCTTTTCCATTATTAAATGCTGCCGTTGAAGCTTCTCCGAATTTGTTTGCGCCGGAACCGGTAAATTCTACATTAACAACATTTTCAGTAGCTCCCGTAGTCTGGTCCTGCTGGGTTGCAGCCTTGGCAGTATCAATATCAGAACCTTCGCATATTATCGAACTGAACTGCACGTCGTCAGGAAATACTACCTGTCCGTCTTCATTATACGTGGTTTCATATTTTTCAGAAGCTTCCTTATAAACATCATCTGATATAAAATACAATGAACCTGCCGTACCCATTTTTTCAAGAGCTTCACGTGGATTCTCCGCATTAGGAATATCTACGTTAATACGGTTTTCACCCTCTTTATAAACCTGGGATTCTGTATTGTAGCTTTCAGCACGTTTCTGAAGCTTGTACACCGTATCGCTGATTTCTTCAGGGGTACAATCATCCCTTACAGTTTCATAAGTAATACTTACTCCTCCCGCAAGGTCAAGACCCAAAAGAATGTTCTTTGCACTTCCCTTATGCTGTCTTCCGAGTCCGATAAAAATAGCCACGGTAAATAATGCTACCACCGCTAATATTATCGCTAAATGCAATAACCCTTTTTTAATGTTTTTCATTACTCTATATCTCCTTTATAAAACTAAGTAAAATACCAATAATGAATTATAGCACATAGCGTACCTCAATTGCAACATTTAACAAAATTAAAATATTAATGTAAAATTATTATAACACTTATATTTTTGCATATGTTATTATATATTGTAGTTAAATATGTTTTTTATATAACTATACATGAACGGAGAAATGTAAAATGAAAAGGCAAAAACGGACAGGATATGACTCACAATCTATAGCTTCATTACTGGTAAAACCTATTGTCGTACTGGCAATAATTATCCTTATGGTAATAATAGCGAAGGCGCTTAAATACCATTCGCCGTTAAGCGTTTCATATGTAAACGATCATATTATAACTTCTGAAAATATGCTTCCTACCGACACCAAACAGGCAGGAAGTCCTGAAATTCTCAAATCCGACGATGAAGACAGTATTTATTATAACGTCGCTTATCCCGTTATAAATAACGACGCTATCGACTACGTCCTTAAAAGCGATGTACAGAATATAATTGATTCTTATATAAAGGACTACACGCCTGAAAAACCAAAAAAGAATTATCATGCAGATATGACTATGGATTACGAGTCATATTTTGCCGGGAACGCCGTACTGTCCGTAATGTATTATATACAGTGCTATTCTACAGGCGATAAAAAGCCCGTCCAGAAAATACATACTCATGTCTTTTCTCTTGCAAACGGCAGCCGGCTTACATATGAAAATATTTTTACAGGCGACTACACCGTTTTTTTCCAGTCTAAGATTTCTGATTATCTGTCAGAAAAATTTGGCATAAAAAATTATAAGCCCGATATAAATTCACTGGATTTTACGCTTTCCGACCGCGGAATTACCATATACATTGAACCGGGATTAGCCGCAAGCGAGAAAAACGGATGTATAAGCGTACCTGTATCCGCCGATGAAATACAGCCTTATATGTCATTTAACCCATATGCCAAACCTTCCCAGATTACGGAAGCCGACCCTTACTCCCAGTCAACGCCGGCTCCCGGCGAACCTGCCAAAATAATAGCATTTACATTTGACGACGGTCCCTCGCAGACGGCAACAGAAAAAATACTCAACGTACTTGAACAATATAACTGCCATGCAACATTTTTCGTTGTAGGAAACAGGCTCAGGGGACGTGAAAGCACATTAAAACGCGCCTATTCACTTGGCTGTGAAATAGGAAGCCACTCCTTTGACCATGCGTCGTTTAACGATAAAAAAGCAAAGGAAATAAAAGCTGAGTTTTCAAAAACCAACGATATACTTATGGATATTATCGGAATAAAGGCGGGAGTTGTAAGAACCCCTTACGGCGCACATTCCAAAAAGGTACTTAAACATGTCAATTATCCTGTAATATTATGGAGTATAGATACGCTTGACTGGAAAACAAGAACGGAAATATCAAACAAGAAAAAATCCGCCAGAAAAACTGCCAGAAAAATTCTGAACAGCGTTTCCGACGGAGATATAGTCCTTATGCACGATTTGTATGAGGAAACTGCCGCGGCTGTAGAAATAGCCGTACCCAAACTTATTAAACAGGGTTATCGCATTGTTTCGGTTTCTGAACTTATGCAGTATAAGGGAATCAAGCTAAAACCGCACAAAGCATATTATAACGCAAAATAATAAATATACAGGCAGTCATTCTATCACTCCGCCGCCCACAACTATATCGTCATCATATAATACCACTGCCTGTCCTTTTGTAATTGCCCTTACCGGTTCGTCAAATATTACCTCTACGCGCCCGTCTTCAAGCACTTTTGCCTGCGCCGGTTTCTCATTTTGCGAATATCTGGTTTTTGCCGTCACCCTTATCTTTCCTTCCGGTTTTTCATAAGCAATCCAGTTAAAGTTACCGGCAATAAGCGAACTGCTAAATAAATCTTCATTCTTTCCCAGTACCACTTCATTCGTATCAAGACGCTTTTCACATACATAGGCAGGCTCTTTGAGCGAAAGTCCAAGTCCCTTTCTCTGGCCTATCGTATAATATATAATCCCTTTATGCCCGCCAAGAACTACGCCTTTACGATTCACGAAGTTTCCTTCTTCATAATTTTTACCTGTATACTTTTTTATAAATCCTGCGTAATCGCCATCCGGCACGAAACATATATCCTGGCTGTCACGCTTTTTTGCATTAATAAGCCCATAATTTTCTGCGATATTACGTATTTCATCCTTAGTATACTCTCCCAGCGGGAATATGGTATGGGCAAGCTGTTTCTGCGTCATTGAATAAAGCACATAGCTCTGGTCCTTTGAAGAATCCAGACCTTTTTTCAGCAGATACCTCCCCGACCCGGCGTCATAATCAATCCTTGCATAATGGCCGGTTGCGACATAATCATAACCAAGGGTTTCCGCCCTCATATGAAGTCTTTCAAATTTCATATACCTGTTACAGTCTATACAGGGATTCGGCGTCATTCCATTCTCATATGCGTTTACAAACCTGTCAATTACCTGACTCTTAAAATCATCTTTATAATTAAACACATAATATGGAATGCCCAGACCTGTCGCTACGCTCCTTGCATCATACACATCATCTATCTGACAGCAGGTTTTTACAGCAGGAGAATCATCCGTATCATTATCATATAATTTCATCGTAACTCCTGCGCACTCATATCCTTCTGATTTAAGTAAAGCAGCGGCAACTGAACTGTCCACACCGCCGCTCATAGCTATAATTACCTTCTTATTCTTTTCCATGTTTACTGTAATAATCCTCTATAGCCGCTTTAATAGCCTCCTCTGCAAGCACTGAACAGTGAACCTTATGCGCCGGCAGACCGTCAAGAGCTTCAACTACGGCTTTATTTGTAATTTCAAGCGCTTCCTCCAAAGGTTTCCCTTTAATCATCTCTGTTGCCATTGAACTTGAAGCAATAGCAGAACCGCAACCAAATGTATTGAATTTAACGTCTGTTATAATTCCGTCATTAACTTTTATATACATTTTCATTATATCCCCGCATTTGGCATTACCAACCTCACCAATACCATCTGCATCTTCCATTTTGCCGACATTTCTTGGATTCTGAAAATGATCCATAACTTTTTCACTATATAACATATTGCCATTCTCCTTTAACATCAATTTCTTATTCAAAATAAAATTCTTTTTTACCGGTTGTCAGGTCTTCCCATACCGGCGACATATTTCTAAGATACTCAACCACTTCAGACACTGACTTTATTATATATTCCATTTCTTCATCAGTATTAAACTCATTTATCGATAACCTGAGCGAACCGTGCGCAACTTCATGGGGAAGTCCAAGAGATAACAGCACATGGCTCGGGTCAAGCGAACCGGAAGTACATGCCGAACCTGAAGAAGCAGATATACCTTTTGCATCTAAAAGAAGCAGAAGCGACTCTCCCTCAATACCTTCAAAACAGAAATTAACCGTTCCCGGAAGCCTTATATACCTGTCGCCATTCAGCCTTGAGTGAGGTATCTTTTTAAGTCCTTCAATAAGCTTTTCGCGAAGCGCCGTTATCTTTTCCGCATTTGTTTCAATATTACCGCATGCTTCTTTAAGCGCCGCCGCCATTGACACTATAGCCGGAAGGTTTTCCGTACCTGCTCTCTTTCCTTTTTCCTGCGCACCCCCTTCAATAATATTGGTAAGAGGTACGCCTTTTCTTGCATATAATGCTCCTATTCCTTTCGGTCCATGGAATTTATGCGCAGATATTGAAAGCATATCTATATTCTGACCGGCAACATCAATATTTATATGTCCTGCTGCCTGAACTGCATCCGTATGGAACCACACGCCTCGTTCTCTGCATACGGCGCCTATTTCCTTTATTGGCTGTATTGTACCGATTTCATTATTTGCATACATTATAGTTACGAGAATAGTATCTTCCCTTATTGCAGCATTAACTTCGTCTGCAGTAACCACTCCGTTCTCATGAACATCAAGGTAGGTTACTTCAAATCCCTGCCTTTCAAGTTTCATAAGCGTATGCAGCACGGCATGATGTTCAAATGCCGTGGAAACAATATGTTTCTTATTCTTCTTGCGTCCAAATTCTGCTGCCGAAATAATCGCCTGATTATCTGCCTCACTTCCGCCCGATGTAAAGTATATTTCTTTAGGAGATGCATTTATACAGGCAGCAACTGTTTCCCTCGCAGCCGAAAGCCTTGCGGCAGCAAGCTGACCTATCGTATATAAACTTGACGGATTACCATAATACTCATCCATACAATTTATCATTGCATCCCTTGCGGTTTTACTCATTTTTGTTGTAGCGGCATTATCCGCATATATTTCCATACATACTCTCCTTATCAAATACCATTTGTTTTAATCATTCATCTACTGCGCTCATTTCAAGCAGGTCTTTAAGAGTAACACTTTCAAGATAATCATCTACTATACGGTCAAGATTACGCCATAACGGAAGCGATACACACTCTCCGGCTTTATCACATCCGCCTTCATCAGAAAGACAGCTCACCGGGGCAAGGCTTCCTTCCGATATTTTGAGTATCGAGCCCACCGTGCATTTATCTGCCGCCATCGCCAGTCTGTAACCTCCGCTTTTACCTCTCTGGCTGCTTACAAAACCTGCTTTATTAAGTATTCCCACAATCGCCTCAAGATATTTGATTGAAATATCCTGACGTCCTGCAATCTCTTTCAAAGAAACATATTCCCCATCATCATGCTGCGCAAGGTCAATCATAATTTTAAGGGCATATCTTCCTTTTGTAGATATCCTCATATTATACACCCGCTATCCCAGAGCTTTAAACGCCTCTGAAAGATCCTCTATAATATCATCTATGTGTTCTGTTCCTATAGACAGTCTTATCGTATTGGGTCTGATGCTCTGTTCTAAAAGCTCATCTTCATTAAGCTGCGCATGTGTTGTAGTCGCCGGATGTATAACAAGCGATTTAACATCAGCAACATTTGCCAGAAGCGAAAACAGTTCCAGGTTATCTATAAACCTTGTTGCCGTTTCCCCATCCCCCTTAATCTCGAACGTAAAGATTGAGCCTCCGCCATTAGGAAAATACTTTTTATAAAGTTCCTGCTGGACAGGGTCTTCAGATACCGAAGGATGATTAACCCTTTCAACCATAGGATGGTTATTCAAATACTCTACAACTTTAAGCGCATTCTCCACATGCCTTTCTACCCTAAGCGACAGCGTTTCAAGCCCCTGCAGGAAGAAAAACGCATGAAACGGAGATATCGTAGCTCCCGTATCACGTAAAAGTATCGCCCGTATCATGGTAATAAAAGCCACCGGACCAGCCGCCTTTGTAAAACTAAGTCCGTGATACGAAGGATTGGGTTCCGATATAGCAGGAAATTTTCCGCTTGCCTCCCAGTCAAATTTTCCGGAATCAACAATCACTCCTCCGATTGTCGTGCCATGCCCACCGATAAATTTAGTGGCCGAATGTATTACTATATCGGCTCCATACTCTATAGGTCTTACCAGATAAGGCGTCGCAAACGTATTATCTACAATAAGAGGTATATTGTGCCTATGGGCGATTTCCGCAAATTTTTCAATATCAACAACATCTGAGTTCGGATTACCCAGGGTTTCTATATAAAGCGCCTTGGTATTATCCCGTATTGCTTCTTCAACACTATCATAATCAAAAGGATTGATAAACGTTGTATCAATTCCGTACTGCCTGAGCGTGTGTTCAAAAAGATTATAAGTACCTCCATATATATTCCCCGCAGAAACTATATGCCCTCCGCCGGCAGCAAGCGCCTGAACAGCGTATGTCACCGCGGCCGAACCGGAAGCGACAGCAAGCGCAGCCATTCCTCCTTCAAGTTTTGCAATCCTCTGTTCAAAAATATCCTGCGTAGGATTGGTAAGCCTTCCGTATATATTGCCTGCATCCGTAAGATTAAATCTTGCGGCAGCATGTTCGCAGTTTCTGAATACATATGATGATGTCTGATATATCGGAACAGACCTTGCGTCCGTAACCGGGTCCGGCTGCTCCTGCCCCACATGAAGCTGTAAAGTTTCAAACCTGAGCTCTCTGTCAGCATATGTTTTTTTACTCATAGTGAATCCTCCTGATTTTATATTAATTTATATCGGACAATTAATTCCTATTATTTTTATAGGATTATATGTATACTATCACCAATATATGGTTTTGTAAAGAGCATTTTAAAAACGTAAACATAAATCAAGCCGGCAGCACCTTTTTCTTATAGTGCATCCGGCTTTTTAACTGTTTTCATTTAATATAAAATTAATCATATAACATAATCAATAATACATCCAGTCAGTCATCCACTTTTCATATGTGATAGACCACAGTCTTCTCTGGCGTTTACCATTATACGTTCTGTAATACCACTGTGTTTTATTCACACACGGCTGTACCACCGCGCCGTCGTTAGAAGCCGCTCTTACAGGAGCTTCAGGCATACATACAACCATAAGCGACAGAGCAAGCGCCACGCCGGCAAAACATCTTTTTAATTTCATTTCAATTCCTCCCTTTTATATATTTTTAACTTGGAAAACATTTTATCATTATACGGATCTTCTAAATAACCATAATAATGGTCATTTATATAAAGCGAATATACTCCGTCTGCTTCCTTCACCAAATATGAAGTGTCTATGTACTTATCAATTGTATCCTCACAAAAATAACCGGACTTGCCTGATTCAATTTCTTCCGGACTGGCTCCCGGCGGATAACCAGCCGACTGTATTATAAAAACATATGACATAATAAGCGTTATAAACATTGATGCAAAAAACGCTGCGATTCCAAAACGCCTGAAAAACTTGCTTTTCTCTGATTCAATTACATATTTGAACCTCTGCCGCATCGGTCTGCCTTTTATCCTTTCAGTTGTAAATCCAAGCATAATTCGGTTATATTTATACTCCGGCTTTGTTTTTTGTATCTTTGACATAATCCTAACGATACAATTAAGATATGTATCTTTTTCAGTTTCATCAAAACGCTTTACTGCATTCAGGTCACTTTTTATTTCCAGAGTATTGTTAATATTATTCCTTATAAAATATATAACCGGATTCCACCAATATAATGCGCATACAACCTCTATAACCGTCTTGAGCCAAAGGTCTTTATGTAAATAATGCTGCCATTCATGAAGAAGCGTATTATATAATTCATCATACGAAAATTCAATGTCAGGAAGACATATCACCGGCTTTATCAGACCTGTTATCAAAGGTACATTGATAGCGGATGTACATATAATCCGTACCTTATCAGCCTTTCCTCCGCTAATCTCATTCATCATTTGAAGTATATCTTCATCATCTACTTCCTGTTCACTTAATATTAATCTTTTAAAACGGAAATATCCATATACCAATACGCCTAAATAGATTAAGGTTCCTATTCCCCATACCATAAAAAATATATGTTTAATTCTTATATGGGATAGGGCGGACACATTATGAAACGGAATCCAATCAAGAAAATCCCTGACAGCCGGTAATATTTTGTACGAGTTTATTATTACTGCACCCTCATATTCAAAACTGCATATCATCCTGAGCGCACCGAATACTGCCAGACATAACACTGAATATATTGTTATATTTTTAAGTACAAAACTCTGTTTCCTCATTAGAAAATATGTTATAACAGCAATAATATCGCACCATAACATCGCCATTATAAATGAAAATAAAGTTATATTCATTTCCCCAACTGTTCTTTCCTTTCTTCAATCATCTGTTCAAGTTCACCAAGCAGCTCATCATCTATATCTTTATCACGAATCAGCGTTGAAAATATTGATGCAACAGCAGACTTCTTCGACTTTTTATAAAAATTATTCTGCTGCAATGATAATACAATATGCTCCTCCGGAGTAATATTCGGGAAATAAGTTCTTCCGTAATTCTTTCCCGTCTTAACAAAACCTTTAACGCATATTGCATCTTTTTCCAAAAGTTTATTAAGCAGAATATGAATTGAGCTCGCCTTCCATGAACGTTCAGGCGACAATTCAATAATCTCTGATCTTGAAAGAGGTCTGTTCTCCTGCCATAACAATTCCATGATTTCTAATTCATTTTCTGTCAACGAAATATTATCCACTCTTTTTCACCACCTAACGTCCGATTATATGACATATTATAATCCTGTCTATATAATAATGTCAAGCATGATTATATTAATTTTTAATATTTTTTGCTATTTTTCTGCAATCTTCTTTTTTCTATGGCATAACATGTAAAAAGTATAACCGTACCGAAACCAATTGTCATTCCTAACGCCGTTATAATATCCCCCGCCGTTATAGCCATATTACTTATAATACCCATAATTGCAAACATTATTATACTTCCCGCAACAAAACTGACGCCTGCCGTCATATAATATCTCTTTGCCATTTCAATATACTCTGCATATTTTTCATATCCGCATAATTTCCATGCAAACATCATCTGCCTTCTGAATCTGAACCATATCAATGTTACAATAATTGTACTTAAAAGAAAGCTTATAAGTATCATTATCTGCATAGTATCCATAATGACTTCACTGGATATGAGTTTTTCCATAAAGGATTCTTCAGGGCCTTTATCAAGTCCTATATACACTTCTGCCGGAGAAGCAAAATAAACTATTAAATCTCCTCCCACATCATACAGGTCTGACTCCTTTTTAGTATCAAGCACATATTCTTTATTTATTCCTGCAATACCTACCGCTGACCTGAAATCTATTATTACCATATAATTTATTCTGCTGTCTTCTTTCGTACCCATAATTCCAAGCACTTCATATTCTTTATTATTATATGAGTAATATCGTCTTCCATCCCTGACATATACATCCCGTTCAAATTCTCTGCCAAGCACTGCATACGGTTTATCTGACCACGATGTTGATTCATCAAAATATTTTCCCCGGACCATAGGCGGTATATCTGTTTTTCCTTTTATATACAGTCCCCTTACAATCTTTTCAGAATCCTCTAGTGGAGCATACACTGCAAAATTATTATATCCTTTCCCGCAAAGTTTAGGAATAACCTGCTCCCATTGTTTTTCATCTTCTGAATATTTAATTGAAAATTCTCTCTGGTGTCCGGTATACAACGCATTTTTACTCAGAGAATTTATACTTTCCTTACGCATCGTGGATACTATAAGAATTATACATACGGATATAGTTGTAAAACTTAGGAAAAGAAGAAAATTGCCTCCCGGAATCTTTTTTCCAAAGATTTTCATACGCTTTCTCCTTTATTATCACTTTCCTTTCCTGTTTCATATGTATCATCAACCACTCCGTCTTTTATCCTTATTATCCTGTCACATTTTTCTGCAACCTTTTCATCATGCGTTACAATAATAACCGTCTTTCCTTTATTATTTAATTCCCTGAATATATCCTGCACCGATTCGCCCGTAGCTTCATCAAGTGCGCCTGTCGGTTCATCTGCAAGTATTAACTCAGGATTTTTTACAATAGCCCTCGCTATAGCTACTCTCTGCTGCTGACCTCCCGACAGTTCATTAGGATATGCCTTTGCCTTTTCTTTTATATCCAGTTCGGTAAGCGCCTCCATAACCCTTTTCTTTATATTTCTCCCCGATACTCCCATATATTTTAACGGAAGCGCCACATTTTGAAAAACATTAAGATCATCCACAAGCGCAAAATACTGCACGACAAACCCCACTTCTTTTCTTCTGAATTTTGTCAGTTCCGACTGGCTTTTAAAATTAACCTCTTTACCTTTATAAAGATATTCGCCGCTGTCAAACGACATCATTCCGCCTATTATATTTAAAAGCGTAGATTTGCCCGAACCGCTTTTACCCATAACAGCCGTCATTTCTCCTTCGCAAAATGCAATGTCAATTCCTCTTAACGCTTCTACCTTACCGTCTTTTTTACCAAATGTTTTATGTATATCTTTTATTTCAATTATATAATTATCTGCCATTTTAATTTTCTCTCCTATTCTTCTTCACTATCCGAGCCAATTATATCCGGCGGTAAAAAATTACTTTCTTCTTCAGCTGTATATTCCTCTATTTCCCCATTTACATATTTAGCTTTCATTAATTCTTCATCGGTATCCTGTTTATAAAACTCCGCATATATTTCAACAACATCTCCATTACCGATATTTGTTTCCGTCTGTTCCTGCATCTGCAATTCATAATAATCCAAAACTTCCATCATATCCTGCTCTGTCATATCAGTAATTACATCTACCGATAACGACAGCTTAACAAGGTAACTGTCATCTGAAGTTACACATGAGTATTGTGAAAACCTTTCATCCCATACCCCATTTTCTTTCATCAGGCTGGCCTTATGATTCCGTATTTCTTCACTTTCTTTTTTACTGCAGCCCGTAACCATAAATACCATAACTATTATAATTGCAATTACTTTAAAATAACCTTTCATAATTAAATCCCCCTATCTTTTTTAATATTTTCATCATTCTTTTTGTCTTATCAAATGTTCGGTATCAATGCGTTTTAATAAAAATACTATATAAAATATTCCTATAATAAACATTCCCCCTATCATATAATATGCAAGCCTTAAAACCATTTCCGGGGAGCCTCCCCACAAATCTTCTTTTGTAAAAAGATAACTACTGCAAAGCACAGACGGCAACAGTACAATTGCTATCTCAATAAAATACGAAACAAGTATCATTCCCAACGAGCAGCCATTCATCATATATATGCCGTACGTCTTCATGTTATCCTGTATTTTGTCATAAAATATAACAAACGCGCCATACAATGTGTAACACATTAAAATAATTGTAAGAATTAATATGATTCTTACGCTGTCGGCTGATTCTTTTCTCAGCAGATACATTCCCAAAGATGTACCCGATATAGAAACTGCAGGCACTCCAAACTCCTTTGCAGCATCCTGTAATTCATACGTTACATCATGCAGGCTCTTATCTTTTGGAGCTTTCATATGGCTGAAAAGCATTTCAAACCAATTCCAGAAAACGTATTTTTCAATTTCTTTTAATTCAGTAACGTTCCCCGATATATTTATCCCAAACGGAAAAAGCATATAATAATCAAGTTTTCTATCCCCTGATTTGCTTTCAATATCAGGAAGTATCTCTCCTTTTTTCAAAATACCGATAACCTTACACGGAAAAATATATTCAGAAGCAGCAATTTCAATTCTGTCACCTATATCAAAAATGCCCTTATATTCATTCCCTACTATAATGGGAATATCGTCAGAGGGACTTTTTATTGTAAGATTATCCTTCGTAAATCCTTCCCCTTCTTCTATTTTTAACCCAAACATATTATAAGCGTTTAAATTTACTTCACATGCCTTTAATTCCAATACAATACCGGTTTCATCAGCGCCAAAATACCCCGGAATAGGTTCTGGGTTATTTTTATCCAGAAAATTTTTATAATCTTTACTGCCGAAATATTTCTCAGCATCTGCTTCTCTTACAACATTGGGTTGATCAATATCCATAGCAACGACATCATATTCCTCATTTTCCTGGATTTCTCTGCAATAGTTAATTACATTCATACAACCATTTACAGTATTGCAATGATTAAAAATTTCTGCAGCATCATCCGAATATGACAAATTGTAATATTGACTATTATCAATATACATATCATTTCCATAACGTTCGTGTAAATCCAAATAGTAAGAACACATAATCGCAGTCATTATGAAGCTTATGGTAAACATAACCATAATAAGAAGATTTTTAAACAGACTTTTTCTAAAACTTCGCAAAAATTCTTCAATAATAAATTTTATTTTTTTCATCTTCCCTCCCCCGCCTTTTACATTCTAAACATACAATGTACGCATATTTTATCTGTTTTCCGGCATACCTTATATACCTTAATTCAATAAGTCTTATTATGTCGGGATGATATGATATAATATTATTATTTATTGAAATTTATATATTATATTATTTTATTATAATAATTATACCATTTATTGCATTATTGTCAAGTTATATATATTATTATATCACTGTATTTATATACTTAAAATGTTATGGTTAATTAATTTGTATGCTTGTCGGGCTTCATCCCTTGCCATCCCATGAATGGTATCATGTATGGCAGCGTAGGCAAGCACAAATTTTATCAGTTATATCGTATAAAATTTGATTATCTCATTGATTTTTCATTATATCTGACGTATACTGAAATTAATCAGAAGAAAGGAGCCGAATATCTATGATTAAAAGAGAAGCCTATATGAGCCGTATCCGCCCGTTTATCGGCAATGACCTCATCAAAGTAATTACCGGCATACGGCGAAGCGGAAAATCCGTCATGCTTGAACTTATAAAAACAGAACTTACAGAATCAGGCGTTTCGGATGAACAGTTTATAGCTTTCAATTTCGAGGATATGAAAAACTCCCATCTTCTTACTGCAGATGCACTTCATCAAAAAATCTTTAACATGGCAGAAAATATTGACGGAAAAGCGTACCTGTTTTTCGATGAAATTCAGGAAGTTGCAGATTGGGAAAAGTGCATAAATTCTCTCCGCATATCTCTTGACTGTGATATATATATCACAGGGTCAAACGCAAAGCTTTTGTCCGGCGAACTTGCAACATACCTTGGCGGGCGGTATGTGGAATTTGTAATATACCCGTTCTCTTTCTCTGAATTTTTGAAACTTTATCATACAGTTGAACCGAACGCCACAATTCAGCAATGCTTTCAAAAATATCTTGTGTCCGGCGGGATGCCATACCTCGCAAACCTCAATTATGCTGAAGAACCGTCCCGACAATACCTTACTGACCTTTTCAACTCCGTTCAGCTTAAAGATATTGTCAGCAGAAACAAAGTGCGCGATGTGGATTTACTGGAACGAATCATTACTTATGCAATGTCAAATGCAGGGACTACCTTCTCCGCAAACTCTCTTGTAAAGTTCTTAAAAAGCGAACACCGCTCTGCTTCCGTGGAAACCGTGCTCAACTATATAAAATACTGCTGCGACGCCTACCTTCTTTATCAAGTCAAAAGGGAGGATTTACAAGGCAAACAGCTCCTTGCATCTAATGAAAAATACTATATTGCAGACCACGGTATACGTGAAGCTGTGTTTGGCGGAAATATGCAGGACATCAACCTTATCCTTGAGAACATAGTTCACATGGAACTTCTCAGGCGCGGATACACAGTTACCGTCGGCAGAGTCGGAGAGCTTGAAATTGATTTTGTCTGCCACCGCCGCAGGGAAAAACTATACGTTCAGGTTGCCTATCTGCTGGCCACTGAAGAAACAGTCAGGCGGGAATTTGGCGCTTATGAGCTCATACGGGATAATTACCCTAAGTACGTCGTTACAATGGATGAGATTGACATGAGCCAAAACGGTATCAAGCATAAAAATATCCGTGATTTTCTGACTGCAAAAGAATGGAACTGATACGGCTGCCGGTCAGAACCTATTCCGGTATTCCGGCAATTAAAAGAGGGATAACCCGGCTACGGATTATCCCTTTTTAATTCAATACATATTTAATCCACAAATTTTCTTAACCGAAATATCTCTCAAGAAGTCCCTTAAACGCCTTACCGTGACGGGCTTCATCCCTTGCCATCTCATGAACGGTATCATGTATTGCGTCAAGGTTCAGAGCTTTAGCGCGTTTAGCAAGATCTGTCTTTCCTGCCGTAGCTCCGTTTTCAGCTTCAACACGCATCTCAAGATTCTTCTTGGTGCTGTCGGTTACAACTTCTCCGAGAAGCTCTGCAAATTTGGCAGCATGTTCTGCTTCTTCATAAGCTGCTTTCTCCCAGTACATACCAATCTCAGGATATCCTTCTCTATGCGCTACTCTTGCCATTGCAAGATACATTCCGACTTCTGAACATTCTCCATTGAAATTTGCACGCAGATCTTCAATAATATCCTCAGGTACTCCCTGTGCAACTCCCACAACATGCTCTGATGCCCATGTCATATCTCCGCTCTGCTCTGTGAATTTGCTTGCAGGCGCGTTGCACTGCGGACATTTTTCAGGAGCTGAATCTCCTTCATGTACATAACCACATACTGAACATACATATTTTGCCATAATGTAATCTCTCCTTTTATTTGAATTTTTTAATAATAATAGTAATTATTACTATCTAATAATATCTTATTTGCACTCAGGCTGTCAACAATATTCTGCTCTGTTTTATATTACTATTTTACTATTCCTTCCACCTTTTTTAAACCTGATTTTCTAATTAGTTTTCTATATGCCGTAAGCTTCTTTGCAGGTACTTTAATTTTAAGTTTTGCACTCGTTCCCATAAATGTATTCTTGCCTATGCTTTTTATATAAGTTGATTTTATGACTATTTTTTTAAGTTTTTTTGCTTTCGCAAACGCTTTCTTCGCAATACCAATTACTTTGTACTTATTATTTCCTATTTTAACTGTTCCGGGTATTGTTACAGACTTTTTATTTTTATTTACAGGTCCTGTTACAACAACCTCATTTTCACCGCCCGATGTGACAATTCTGTATTTTAATCCGCCTGATTTATAAACGTTTCCTACAAGCGAAGGTATAATGTCTGTAGTTATCGGTTCAGTTACCGGTCCGGTTGAAGCCGGCCTGTCAACATTTCCCATGCCTGTCTGAATCTTTACAAGCCCTGCAAGCGCTCTGTCAATATCAGATGCCGCCTTTGCAGCTTCGGCTTCTGTTGCCGATGGATTTGCATATACTTTCTTTGCAGCCGCAACAGCATTTTTAAGCGTGTTCATACCGCCGGTTTCATATTCTGCAGGATTGATAAGCTCAGCTTTTTTTATTTTATCCCCCAGAGCCATAAGGTGCTCCGGAAGCTGCGCAAATTCAGCCGTAACGGTAATTTCCTCTGCTCTCATTTTAAATGTATCGTTGTCAATCTTTATACTGCCCTCGTTACCTGTCACCTTAAACGAACCCGGAACAAGATAGTACCCGTCTTCCGCCTGCGCAGTAAGTTTAATATTTTCTCCTGCATAATACGAGTTCCCGCATTGATTAATGGTTCCGTGTACAACATCTGCATCTGCAGTAATCCGGTATTTCGTAAAAAGTTTATCCATAATTACGTCAGCCCATCGTTTTCCATGCTCAATGAGCCCTTTTTCACTAAGGTGAAGATTGTCAGTATATCTGTAATCTCCAAGGAGGTCATCAGTAGTCGGTCCTATAAATATATCATAATTATTGCAGACTGACCTCTGCGTACTTTTTATCGCTTCCATCTTTTCAGCATTATTATAATTAGACCAAGCATACGATACCTGAGCGATTATCCATACAAGGTCGTATCCTGCATCTTTTCTTGTCATTTCAATCAGTTTTTTAAGCGACGCACTATATTCATCCATTGGGGTAGCGTCGGTATCCGCCTCACCCTGATGTATAAGGAACGCCCTGTATCCATATTGACTAAGACCCGTTATAGCCTGCCTGATAGTTTCATAATGCTCAGTGCAAAGCCCTTCCATTGTAGTACCACCATATCCCGTAGAGCAGAATCCTATCGGTACTCCCAGCCTGTCCGACAACTCATCACCAAGGGTAGGCCATGGTGAACCGCCTCCGTTTCCTGTGGCAAATCCGCTGCTGTTTGGCTGACTGTCTTCACAATGCTGCCACGTCCCTTTTGCCGCATCATACGCCGATACCGTATCATATGCCGAACTTGTCTTTGCTCCTCCAAAATTGCACGAGTTGGACTGGCCTCCGGTAATAAACACCTCTCCGACGCCGATATGTTCAACTGCTTCATATGCCGTTTCCATCCCTGAAGCATCAAATGCAGATACCTCAAGCTGATACCAGCCTCCCGCAGGTACATCAGGAATCACTCCACTATACTTTGCTTCTTCTTTATCAAGTACCACCCAGTCGCTTACCGCCGTGTTTCCATCGACTATTCTTGCCTTTACCTGCCCTTCTCCTTCATAACTTACATCTACAGACACCTCTGAAACATTATCATAATTTCTCTGAAATATTCCTCTATCTGTTGGAAAATTAATTGTTATTGCATCTTCTGCATATATCCTCTGTGACGCATAAAACATTCCCGCAAGCGCTGTCACAAAGGCAAAACATGCTACAATCCCCCTTAATTTAAATTTCATATACATTTCCCCTTTACACAATATATTTATATATTATTATCAATGCCCCCTATAACTTTGTCAAGAATATAAACCCATATAATTCTGTAACTTTTTACAATAAAAGACATAAATTGATATAAAACATTATTGCAAAAAGGAGTTTTTTATGGAATGTAACAAGCTTAACGACAAGTTCAGTTACGACCGTCTTGAAGGTATGCCTCTCGGAAGCGCATATGTACCATGGCAGCAATTCTGCCAGGTAATGGACGCCGGCAAAGGATTAAGTTATGGCACAATTTTTGCTGAACTGGTTTTACCTTTCTATGGTGCAGCCGCTGCCTGCAGTGATAAAAGGAGGGGTTTGTATGAACAATGCTAAGAAGAATCTTATGCAGTTTATTAACGAAGTAAGTTTTGCACTTGACGACGTTTCCCTGTATCTTGATACCCATCCCGACGATAAAGAAGCGCTTGATTATTACAAAAAATATATGGTTCAGCGCAAACAATCTATAAAAGAATATGAAAAATGTTATGGTCCTATTACACGCTACGGCGTAGAATCAGATGATAAATGGACATGGATAGACGAGCCATGGCCATGGGAAGGAGTGTGATTGTATGTGGACTTATGAACGAAGACTTCAATACCCTGTAAAAATAACAAGATGCAATCCTAAAATAGCACAGGTAATTATAAGCCAGTACGGAGGACCCGACGGTGAGATGAGCGCTTCCATGCGTTACCTGTCACAGCGTTATTCCATGACTGACAAATCTGTAGCAGGATTACTTACGGATATAGGTGCAGAAGCACCGCAAATGTTCCTAAGTATCTTTTTTACATGCAGTATATGTCCATTTTACCGAACAGTTTTTCAGATACACATCAATACTGTCATTATCATTTACCACAATTCTGTCTAATATATATCTGTAAAATTCATCTTCATATTCCATTCCGCCAACAATCTCATCAACAGCATCAGAAATACTTTGCAGATTTTTTATATCTAAGGTAACGGCAGATTTTATAACCGTAATAAGATTATTTCTGATTTTTACCATTTCATTTTCAAGGCTTTTTACAACAAGGCACATAATATGTACTATATCTTCATTACGTATGTTCCTGCCCGAACAGCCTTCCGTATTCCCATACCGGTCAGTATGGGGTCTGCCATACTGAACAGCATTATTACAACGCCATGCTTTATACGTGCTTCCATCTTTACGTTTCTTATACCGCGCCACGTAACTTGAACCGCAGCAGCCGCATTTGATTTTTCCCGAAAATATATAACGGTTACTGTATTTTGCCCGACCTTTTTGAGATGCGGAACGTTCATCCAGAATACGGTTTGCTTCTTCAAACATTTCACGAGAAATAATAGGTTCATGATGTTCCTTTATAACAATAAATTCTTCCTGCCCCTTATTGTATTTCTTTTCATGCGACAAAAAATCCGGCGTGTAAGTCTTTTTCTGTACCAAATCTCCACAGTATTTTTCATTCCTTATAATTCTCAAAATAACAGTATTATGCCATTTATTTACTCGTACAGGCCGTATGCCTTCCTCCTGAAGCTCCCGCGCAATCACGTGAGTACCCTTTCTTTCATTAACAAATTTCTGAAAAATGCGCCGCACAACAGCAGCGCCTTCCTCATTAATATACATTTTACCGCCACGCACATCATAGCCAAGCATACTTCTCCCAAATACCACCCCCTGTTCCATCTGACGCTTCTGTCCCCATTTTACACGTTCAGAAGTCTTACGGCTTTCTTCCTGGGCAATTGAAGACATTATCGCCAGACGAAGCTCCGCATCGCTATCCATGGTATTAATATTGTCATTCATGAATACAACGGCCACCCCGTGTTTTTTCAGAATACGCGTATAATATATACTGTCCAGGGTATTTCTCGCAAAACGCGATATTTCCTTAGTAATAATTAAATCAAACTCGCCATTCATGGCACATTCTATCATGTTATTAAACTCTTTACGTTTCTTTGTATTGGTCCCCGATATTCCTTCATCTGCGAATATCCTGTATAATTTCCAGCCGTCATTACCATCTATATATTGTCTGAAAAATCTGCATTGACTTTCAAAAGAGTTTGCCTGGTCCCTGCTGTCCGTTGAAACACGACAGTATGCCGCTACTCTTTTTTTTACTTCAGAATTTCCTTCTTTCTGATTTAAAAGTTCATATTTATTCATTCCAATTATTCTCCGGATTATTTTTATTATGTAAAGACAGTTTGTCCATGCAGCGTTCTCTTTGAAATGTTGTCAATAACTTTCTTTTTTCCAATGAAATAAGTATTGCCGTCCGGATACCCGTTACCAGCTCCTTACATTCCAATACATTTAATTCTTCGGCAGGACCGCCGGTGTATACATATTTGTGATAATTCATTTCTGTTTTTCCTCTTTTCATACTATCAATATATGATACAGAGATTGTCCTATATGCCGTATCGGAATCAGGTTCCGGTATCCTGTAATTTTTGCAAAAAAACAGAAGTCCTAAATTGTTTTAATAATTTAGGACTTCCGCTATTGATTACTTTATTTTATTACTTTATTACTACTCCGGAACTTACTCCCGCTTTCTTTAACAGTTTCTTATACACAGCGGTTTTCTTTTTAGGTACTTTTATTTTAGCTTTATCATTTATACCATAGAAAGCTTTGCTTCCTATACCCTTTTTAGTAATTTTAGCTGATTTTATCTTAATGTTCTTTACTGTACTGCATCCATAAAAAGCTTTTTTACCAATCTTTTTAACACTTGCCGGTATAGTTACCTTTGTAAGTTTATTGCATTTATAGAATGCTTTATTTCCTATTGAAGTAACATTACTTCCGATGTTTACCGTCTGAAGTTTTTTATCTCCTTTAAATGCTCCGTCGGCAATAGAAGTAACTTTATACGAAACTCCGTCTATCAATACTTCATCCGGTATAACTACCTTTTTCTTAGAAGTATCAACGCCGCTAAATTCTACTGTCTCCGACTGCAAAGCCGCTCCTGTTACCATATACTTAACACCTTCAACAGGAACCATATCTCCCTCCTGATGGGCAGATGTCTGGCCTGCAGGCTGAACTTCCGAAGTACCCGGAACTGTATTCTGACTATTACCTGTATTATTATCTGACGGTGTCTCTTTACCGGATGGGGTTTCCGTACCCTGTGGTTCTCCGGTTGCTTTTGGTTCTTCCGTTGCCCCGGGTTCCTCTGTTGCTTTCGGTTCTTCCGTTACCTCAGGCGCATCTGTTGCTTTTGGTTCTTCTGTTGCCTTAGGCGCATCTGTTGCTTTTGGTTCTTCTGTTGCCTTAGGCGCATCTGTTGCTTTTGGTTCTTCTGTCGCCTTAGGCGCATCTGTTGCTTTCGGTTCTTCTGTTGCCTTAGGTTCCTCTGTTGCCTGTACTTCTGCATCCCTTGTTTCCTGCTTTCCACATAACGTACATGTGTGGGATTCAGTTTTTCCATCATCTGATAATTTCCATGCACCAAATGTATGTTCATCTGTAACTGCCGTTATCTCGCTTTCAGAATATTCACATACGTTACATACACGTTGCTTAATTCCCGTATCCCTGCAGTTTGCATGTTTTATATCTTCCCATTCTCCAAAACTGTGGCCTTCTGCCGCATCTTCTACAGTACTGCGTGACAGCTCAGCCTCGCATATTGTACAGTATACCACTTCTTCATGAGAACCTGCTTTTACACAGCTTGGCAATATTTCATCTTCCTTTACCGGATTACCGGCAACATGCTCATGGTTCTTTTCAGTGACGTTTACAGTACATTTAGCGCTTGCAACAGCGTTTGTGGTGCCTGTAAATGTCGTTACCTTTAAAGTATATTCTCCGGCATCTGACTGTTTTACATTATCTATAACAAGATTCTTATCAACCTGGTTAGTAAGCTGTTCCTCGCCATGATACCACTGATAAGTATGCTCTCCTGCTGAAATTTCAGGAGATACCACAAGTTCTGAACCTTCTGTAACGGTTACTTTATTTTTCAAAGTAATCTTAGCCGGCTCCGCTACAGGTAACACAACCGTTTCATTAGCTTCTTTCTCTTTTTCAGCAACTTTCTCTGAAATAAATCTGGCATCAACAATACTTCCATCCTGTATATCTGCATAATTCAGGTCAATCTGCATATCTCTGCTGATGCTTTCAACATCTTTGTATTCACCTGCTACATTAACCGAATCAATTACATAGCCTTCTGAAGCTTTTACCGTAACAGTTTTGCTTTCACCTTCATGCAGCGTAAGCAGACCTATCGAAGAATCATCCGCAGTAATTGTACCTCCCTCATCATGTGACAGGATAACTGTCTTTTCAGTATTCTGCGGAATCTCTACATGTGAATCCACAGCCGCAATTGTAAACGGACTGAAAGACTGAACTGTAATAATAAGTCCGTAAGGCGTTACCGTAATAGGAATTTCCTCAACTCCGGTAATCTGTCCGGTATTATCATCTGTTATATAATGATAAGCTTTAAACGTTACTCCGTTAAGGCTTGAATCATAATTAAAGCCTTTCGGGAATCCTACAGATACCCTTACTCCCTGACCTGTCCTTACAATCTGTTTTTTACACAATGTAAGTTTGATATTGTACGTATTGCTTGAAAGAATATCCTCTTTTGCAACATCAATATTATCATCCTCAAGCAGTGTCGTTTCCATTTGCTTGCTCTGTAAAGGTGTCGTTTCAGTTGTTACAAGAGTAAGCCTGTGGGAAATTTTACTGCTGATATCTACATCTTCCAGTTCTCCGCTTTCCGTATTCTTACCAATCCATTCGCCTGTAGCCACATCAGACGTATCAATAAGCTGTGGCTGACCAAATACGTTCCAGTCATATCCCTGTGATTTATAGACATATGCTGCACACCTGAAGCCAGCAAGATACGTTATATTAACCAAATCACGTCCTGTTTCTTTACTTGCAATACCTTCAAAATGAAGACTATAGAAAACGCCGTCGTCTGCAAACTGGGCACTTGGTGTAAAGTCAAATTCTATTGTTCTGTCCCCGTCAAATGTAAGATGTTTAATTGTACAATATTCGCCGGCCGTTACATTATCCCTGTTATTTGAAGTAGAATTTTCAAGGACAATCTTAAAATCTTCTTTTGAACCCGTATATGCAAGTTCCTGATCATATACGGCTTTTATATGATGGCTTTCTCCTATATATAACGTTCCGCTCATAGCCGGTGTAACCTTTTGAGGATAAGGCGGCGCAACATATCCGTCATAATAAGTATTCTGATATGTTTGCGTCATAGCTGCAAACAGCGCAGGGTTGGTACCATAATAGCTGCAGTAAAGACTTCCTTTTCGTACGGCTTCTACCGAAATATCCGGAGCCACATTCGTAACAGCAAACTGCGCCAACTGAAGATGCGGCATATAGAATTTCAGATAACTTTCTCCCATGCTGCTGTCATATCCCTTATCGCCTTTCTGCATCTCCAAATCCAAACTATACATCTCAGGGCATACATATCCCCAGTCACTGTATTCCAGACTATTTTCATCATTGGATATTGCAAACCTTGCAACAATATATTCACCATTTTTTGCATTATCAGTGTAATTCAGCCCTTTATAACTTACAAGCATTGTTCCTGACTTAACCACACCATCTTTTGCCTCAATATAGGAATCTTCACAAAGCTTTACCTTAAAATCACCGTCATTGTAAAACTCTACTCCTCTCAATGCTTCCTGACTAAGTGTTGGATATGAAAATTCATAATTTGCTGCAGACATAACTCCCTGCGGAATGTGGTGCGCTGCTAAATCATTTTCTCCTACAAGCAGGTACTGTTCTGTTTCGGCGCCGCTTTTTTTCTCGTTACTATATTCTCCCATTCTGTCCTTAACCCTTGGGTCGTCATGCGTAACGTCAACGCCATACCATATTCCGTCAATCTCAACATAATTCCATATATGTTCACCGACTTCAGTCTGTGATGCACGGTAAACTCCATATACGCAGACACAAGGAATCTCAAGTCTGTCTAAAACAGCTTTAAACGCCCTTGTATAGGCTTCACATACACCTTCTCCATATATAAGGCTGTCATATGCTGTTCTGGAATTGCAGTTTTCATTCGTAACCTCATCTTCATATTTATATATCATATTATCTACGATATACGTATGAACTGCTTCAGTCATAGTCTTGGCAGGTGATTCATTTTCCCTTCCCGAAGCGGGTTTTGCTTCTTTTGCAATATCAACAACCTTATTTACTGCTTCTTCGTACTTTACAATAGCTTCTTCAATATTACCCGGTTCAAATCCCGGCATAAAGTAGTTATCTCTCTTGCCTGCGCCAAGATATCCGTGGAAACCTGCGCTGTCCCTCTTAACCCTTATGGATATTGCAGAAAAATCAACATAAAACACATCAGGGAAATCATTCTCAAACGCATCTCTAGCCGCTCCCATATCGTTTAACAACTGCTGGTTTCCTTCCAACGCATAACTGGTAACCTGTTCTTCTGTCACATAACCTTTTTCAAGCAAATCGCAATCCTCGCCGCGCTTAAATGAACCGTCTTTATACATATTGTACATTGCGTCATACAGTTTTTTTGCTTCCGGAGTCAATTGATAGTAAAAATACCTGTACTCATTTTCCCCGTTCTCCTCCGCGGCAACTGATATGCCTGAATCTGTTGTTTCCTTTGCTGACACATTTACTACAGCCGAAATATTATATGGAATACACATAACGACTGCTAATGATGTAGCTAAAATTCTTTTTAAAGCTTTCATTTTCATGTCCTCCTATTTTTTATTCAGGAAAATAACTTAATTCCGAATCTTAGCCCATTTATTCCCCATATGGTATACAAAATAAAAATCGCCCACACCAAAAGCAGACGACTTTAAGCGTCTAATTCGGCAACCGGCTGTCATAGTCCTAAGACCTTAGACCCTTGGCTTTGCGTCCCTGCTTTTCAACAAGTTTGCTATTATCGTTAAACTTATTTTGTTAATTTCCTGATATCATTTTATGAAGTACATATATCAATGTCAAGCGCTTTTTCAAAAATTTCCCATTGTTTATTTTTATTTTAACTATATATATATAATCATGCTTTGGTGGTGAACTTTCCTTCTTTAAAGTTTATATAGTTTTCATTTAAGTCCACATTGCTTTCATGCAAGTCCATATTTTATGCCATTCATCCTTATTCACTATCGCATCAAATACAGGTTCAAGAAAAGTCTGAATTTCCTTAATCACGGCAGAAAATTCAAGCGTGTTGTCCTTAATGTTCTTCAAAAAATATCTCCACCGCTTCTGCATATCTACGTCCTCAGCAAGTGCTACAATTCGTTTAAAGCTATCTATACCGTAGGGTGTGCCACGATGCTGCAAGGTTTCAAAGATTGCTTTTTGCAGCCTTTCGCCATCGAAATCAAAAAACCTTGCCAGATAATAAATATCGTAAAAGTCTTTCATGCGCCCTGTCAGTTCAAAGCGTTGCAGTATAGCATCAAACTTTTCGGCTATGGTGCTTTCAAGAGAATAAGTTTTGATCACAGGCGCTTCAAATTCGGGAAGCTGCGTATGGATTGTGCGTTGTTCCGCTCTGGGTACAATCACATCGCCCACACCGATGTCCACATTAAAAGGCACGCGTACATTTTTAATCTGCCCAATAATCTGTGCACTGATACCGTGGTATTTCCTCTGCGGAGAAATTTCTTCAAACCCTTTGGCCGTCATTAAAATATAGTCGTTACCGGTTGGAGTGGCAATAATATTTCCAATCAATTCCTTCACATCTTCTACGGAATTTGAAAAGCCACGTAAAAGGAAGTCCACATCAATCGTTGCCCGACTTTCAAAGTTTGTCAGCGTATAAATAAACAAACCGCCTTTCAGTACCAGAAACTCATCATATCCGGATTTCGATAATTTCCTTAAAAATTCCTCCTGCACAAAAAGCTGCAAGCATTGCTGATAGCTAATGCCGGATGCTTTAGCTTTGTTCCGAAGCTTTGCAAGAACCGATGCCGCCTGATCTGCCATTACAACCACACTCCAATCAATTCCCTTACTCTTTTCTGCACACGAAGTTCCTTTGCATATCGCATGAGATTTGGAATGTTTTTCTTTGTATCATTCACATATCCTTGAATTGCCTTATTAAATACTTCTTTGTCCATCTTGTTCATATTCCGCAACACATCGCAAATGGTACGGTCACGGTCATAAATTCGGACTTTGGTAAAATCTATTTCGCCGGTTGTCTCTCCGAGCGGAAGTAAAGAAGGTTCCATTCGATAGACTCTTATAAAAGGATAATCCATTTTTGTTCGCTCTTTGGAAACATTCTTATTCAGTGCGAGATTCCACTGGGCAGGGTTACGGTCACTGTATCTGTAATAAAACAATGCGGTTTCCATACACAAAACAGCATCGGGGAAAAGGCGGTTGATAATCAGAACTTCGCTGCCTATCGTATCTTCCACCCAATGGTAGTACCCTCTTTTGATCTTCTCGATCAAGCCTTCCTTCAACATGAGCTGAATATCCGCATAATACAGCTTTTCCGCCTGTAGCTCGGCGGTCGTCATGATATATTGATAATCCGAGAAAATATTTCTAAGCGCACTGATCGCATTCAAATCCAACATCTGCTCACCTCTATACTAATCCAACCGAAAGCAAATCCATCGGTTGGGTAGTTTCATATAAGATATCACATTTACAAGGAAAAATCAACCGTAGTTAATCACCCAACTTAAAATCCACCAATAGGGTGGTTTCATATAAGAAAATGGCAATCAGAACATTTCCGATACTTCAGTAGGTACAGAAGAACTGGCTCACCTTGAAATTGTTGCTTCAATTATTCATCAGCTTACAAAAGACCTCACTCCTGACCAGATAGCAGCTTCAGGGTTTGATAAATATTATGTGGACCACACTCTTGGCATATGGCCGCAGGCTGCGGGCGGTATTCCTTTTAACGCATGTGAATTTCAGTGTAAAGGCGACCCTCTTACCGACCTATATGAAGATATGGCGGCAGAACAGAAAGCGCGAAGTACCTATGACAATATTTTAAGACTTGTAAAGGATCCTGAAGTTGCCGACCCTATACGCTTCCTGCGTGAACGTGAGATTGTGCATTTCCAGCGTTTCGGTGAAGCCCTCAGAAGGGTTCAGGATACTCTTAATCCTAAAAACTTTTATGCCTACAATCCTTCTATTGATAAAAACAGTTGCAAATAGCAACTGTTTACACAAAAACGGAGCCGGAAAATCCGGCTCCGGTCTACCCGAAAATATTATTGCTGATAATTATCCTGCAATCAGCCTAAGCTCCACGATTCCAAAATAAGTTCTGCATCAATATCAGAGGATTCATATATTATAAATAAATCTGAAATTCCGTCCGCTACTTTATTTGTACATTCTTCAAGCGCCACAGGCGAATCCGTTGCCGGTATATTAACAGCCGCAATAAGGCGGCCACCCTCAGGTTCTCCTGCAAACAGCGACAACTTCCCGCATGAACTGCTTTTTACAACTTTTGCGGTAAACTTAGATGTTTTTTCAGTATACAGCATTACGCTGTCCAAACCGATAAAGCTTTTATTCCCTCCGAATACAAGCAGATTTGATGTTTCCCCGGCAGTTTTTACGCCATTACCCCAGGCAAACGCCCTGTTTTCTTTATATGGGTCATAGTTTTTCAGAGGGGCTTTTATTCCCTTCCTCGTCATTTTTTCCACAACAATACTTCCGTCTTCTTTTAACGTAACCATATCAATATAAGTTGTCCTATATGCGCAGCCTTCCTCAGAATTAAACTTTAACCCAAGGTCAATCTCATACTGCGGGGTATGGTAAAACATATATATTTTATCTTTAATCTGAAGCATACAATGATGATTGTTGCCCCATGCGCCTGTAGAAAAACATTCACTCTGCCCCGGATTCTTCATAACTATTCCCGCATACTCAAAAGGTCCCATCGGACTATCGCTGACCATATAGGCAATCTGGGCTTTTCCGTCTGCATCCTGGGCAGCTTCCGACCAGTTAGTACAATAGCTGTAATAATATTTACCGTTAATTTTGTTAATACCTGAATCTTCAAAAAGATACGGTGCATCAATAATTACCGGTTCACCCTCTATCCCGGTCATATCAGCATTGAGTTTTGCAACCCGCGCCGTTTTAGGATGTACTTCTTGATTTTCCGGAACTCCGCCTCCAAAATATATGTAAGCCGTTCCATCTTCTTCTACCAATACTGCCGGGTCAAACAACCACAATATATCGCTGCACCCGGGCATGTCATGCGTAATCATAGGTTTACCCAGAGGATCTGTCCATGGTCCTGTAGGCGAATCAGAAGTAAGCACTCCTATACTGGAAGCCGAATTAGCAAAATATATAAAAAATTTAGTAACCATTTCTCCTGTATTCTTATCAGGCACTTTATTGTAGCATACAGCCGGAGCCCATGAATTTGCCGCCCATTTTGCTATACCTGTTTTATTCTTTTTATCATCATCCGCAACCTGTATTTCCCCTTCATCTGTCCAATTCAGCATATCCTCAGAGGAAATACAATTTATACTTTTTATATTACCGTATTCGTTTTTAGGATAAACGTTTCCGTCAGCAATAAGGCTGTCCGAATCATTACTGCCATACACATATACCCTGCCTTCATAATATATCGCATATGGGTCAGCCATAAATCTCTGGGCGATAATTGGATTATTATCACCTGTCTTCTTCTTAATATTTATAGAATGCATTTACTTTCTCCCTAAATATATTTTAATAACAGCAGGTGTAAGCTCTCATACTTACACCTGCCCTGACAATTGTATTATTTTGTATCTAAGATATATTAATTACTGATATATTTTGTAATAATCAAAATCAACATATCCACCGGCTTCAGATGTAGCATAATTAGTAAGCCAGGTTCTTGTTCCCATGAATGTAGTACTTGTCGAGAAACTTATGTTCAGTTCTTTTCCTATCTTAGTCCAGTTTTCACCATCAAGACTATAATAGAAATTAGCTGTATCTGCTCTTTTGTTTCCGTTATTGAATTTATATTCAACTTTCAGGTATACCTCAGTATCACCTTCTACCTTATCAGCTACAGCATTTTCAGTAATTTCAGCTACATTTGCAGGTCTGCTGTTATTACATGAACCGCTTCCCTGGAATATGTATCTGTCACCATTTTCATCACATTTGACTCCTACCATTCCATAGTCGCTGCCCACTGCAACAAGTCCTGCATAATCTCCCGGTTTCATTCCGTTTGTAAGGATTGCTGTTTCAGATGTACATTCAGGTCCAATCGTTCTCTGTGTAAGAGAATTTCTTGCAAACCATACATTATTACATGTACGTCCATTTGTAATTCTGTAATAACCCGGATTATCACTTACTGACCAGTTATCGTTATCAGGATTATGATTCCACTGCCATACAAGTTTAAGTTTATCGCCCTCAGCATATGTGAAATCATCATAGCCTGCTATATAATTCTCTTTACCGCTGTCATTAAGCCTTATTTTAAGCGGTTTAAGCACTTTATCCGATGTACTCTGACAGGATACAAATTCATCATTATCGTTATAGTAACCCATCATCGGCCAGTCTGTATAATCATGCTTATCTCCGTTTTCGTCAGTATAAGAATAATCCCATTTTACTGCAAGTATTGAAGGTATACGTCCTATAGCGTCATGGTCCTGGAAAAGTATTCCATACCAGTCGCCATAAATCGTATCTACAATTCCTCCCTGCGCAATTCCTGTCCCATACTCATATGTTGAACCCTGGAATACAATCTGTTCTTCCCAGTCTGAAGGCTCGCTGTCCAGAAGCTTTTTACTCCTGTAGCATACCTCAGTACGGAACCATCCTGTTGCAGGAGATGCAATAATCATAAGATAATAGTAATCGCCTATCTTGTATGCGTGTACGCCTTCCCAAAGTCCCCACGCAGAAGACTTTTGGAAAAGTGTTTTCTCTTTACCGACTTTTTCTATAGTTCCAATATCCCCTGACGGACCGTCTGCATATTCCTCGCTAAGCTGTATTTCCTGAAGCGTCGAACCTGCATATATTACATACATATGTCCGTCATCAAACAGCAACGCCGGATCATGAAAGCTACTTTTAATGAAATATCCCTGCCATTTTCCGTTTTCAATATCATCCGTAGTAAACAGGAAGAATCCATAATTATTACTGTTAAATATTACATAAAATTTACCTTCATAATACCTGATTGCCGCTGCCCAGGAACCATTGCCGTATACCTGTTTTCCATTCTCCAGATTATTGGCGTCATCATCAAACAACGTATCATATACATAATTAACAATTTCCCAATGAACTAGGTCTGTAGACTTCATAATCGGAGCTCCCGGACACATATTCATCGTTGTACTTACCATGTAATAATTGCCGCCAACACGGATAAAATCACAATCCGGTACATCTGAAAACACTGTAGGATACTCTGCTACTGCAAGATTATTCTCATCAAGTACAGGCACCGGGGTTTCCGTAGGTTCGCTTGTCGGTCCCGGCTGCGTAGGTTCCGGCGTAGGATTGTTTACCGTAACCGCATCTGTAGGCACAGGCACAGCCTGATTATTATTATTATTATTGTTGTTATTACCTGACTGATTGTTATTATTACCCTCAGACTTCTTTTCTTCGGCAGCCGTTACCTTAACCTTACATTTCAAAACCTTTTTACCTGCACTGCCCGCCGTAACCGTAGCCTTAACGACAGCGCTTCCTTTCTTTTTAGCTGTTATAACTGCCTTATTGCCTTTCTTTTTCTTAACGGCAGCTATTTTTGCATTAGACGATTTCCATTTAATGCTCTTAATCTTCTTCCCAACTACCTTAATAGTTTTTTTGCTTCCTGCAGATATACTGAGTTTCGTTTTATTAAGTTTTATCTTACCTGCCGCTTCTGCAGGAGAGGCTGTGGCTACAAGAGATACTGCCATAGCAAAAACTGCCGCGCACGCAACAACGCTTTGCAATCTCTTTTTAATTTTCATAAGCTGTCATACCTCCGATTAGCAATACAATTATTTAACCTTTGCCTTCTTAGGAAGTCCTGCTTTCTTGAGAAGCTTACTATATGCTTTCTTGTTTGCCTTTGGAACTTTCACGGCAGCTTTCTTATTTATGCCGCTGAAAGCTTTCTTTCCAATGCTCTTTATAGCAGTTGATTTAATCGTAATCTTCTTCAGTGAGCTGCACTTTGCAAATGCACTCTTTCCAATAGTTGTTACATTTGCGCCAATCGTTACGCTCTTAATTTTACTTTTCTGGAATGCTGCTTTTTCAATAGTTGTTACTTTGCATTCCTGACCCTTAATTGAAACTGTTGCAGGAATATTAACTTTTTTGCCTGTTCCGCCGATGACAGCTACAGAAGCGCTGTCTATAACTTTGTAAGTAATATTTCCAACTGTTTCTTCATAACCTGCTTCAAGAGCTGCCGTGCCCTCTGTCGGAGTTGTGCCGGTCTGCGGTGGTGTAACGCCGTTTGACGGTGTACCCCCGTTATTGTCGTTACCCGGTGCCGGTACTTCCGCTGTCGGAGACGGTTCTGCTGTAGCTGTCGGCGATGGTGCTTCCGTAGCGTCAACATGCTCTTTTACCGTGAAGTTATCCATGTAATAATCTTCTTTATTTTCAATCTTGAAGGCTCCGCCGTTCTTCTGCGTTTCTTCATTGTATCCCATGAATACGCGAACGAGATAATCCTTGCCTCTTGTGTCTTCCTTAATGGTAACTGTTCCCTCTATATGTTCCCATTTCTCGCCGCTAAATATTCCTACAATATCGCCTATCTGATAATACATCGGAGTAACTTCTGCCTTTTCTTCTGATGAAAGGTCATTATAGTTTACATCACCGTTATATCCTTCGCTAAAATAGGTTGCCAGCTTAAACTGTCTTGCCTCATCCTCATTCTCGTCCGGACCGTTATCATGCCATACGTCAACTCCTATGTCATACTTTTTGCCCGGTTCAAGATCCTTCATATTAAATGTGAAGCATCTGTTTTCCCACCAGCCGCTGCCTGTACGATTGGTAACCTTCAGGCATTTGCTTCCTGTACCGTCAAACGCATTACTGCTAACTCCGTCAACAATCTCGAACTTGCAGCCTTCTGCTGTTATATGTTCGTCACTTGGAATCTGACCATCTTCAAAATCAAGATTGATGACATAATTGTCCTCGGCTACAGCATCGTTAGCATTGCCGCCGACAATCATTGCACCTGCTACCAGGCAAACTGCCGCACAGCCTGCTACTGCTTTAAATAAATTTTTCTTCATTATGCTTACCTCCATAAATTTTATATTATAGTATCAAATAAATACTAATAATTAATTATAACATAATCCCTATAAGGTGAATATGTACATAATTCGTGCTTATATAGACAATATTCTTGTAGTGTTTTCATGTGTTTTCTACATTTTTACTTACATGGATATGTCTGTAAATATACGGTTAATACGCTCTTTCCATCAATATATCCCACGTAACCGTAATCATATCTGCCATGCGTCCGTCACGCATAATGCTTTTTACATTATCTTCATACTGGAAGCAGGATTCATCTATATAGTTAATCTTATTAACTATCTGTTCTCCTCTGTCAATCTTCCTTATTGCATCCGCCACATACGGCGCCGAAAGCGGATTACATTCAAAATCTGCATTGATTTTTCCCTCAAGCACATCCGACAGGCCGTCATAAACCGCATCAAATGAAATTATAATAATTCCGCTTTTTCCAAAACTGATGCCTGCATCCTCAAGCGCCTCTATAGCTCCCCACGCCTCATTATCATTCTGGCATACTACAACATCAATATCCTTATATTTTTCCAGATATTCGTTCATCACGCGTTTTCCGCCATTCCTGGTAAACTCTCCGTCTCTTTCATCAAGCTTATTCCAATTAGGTTTCATCCTTGTGTATCCGTCAAACCCCTCGCTTCTTCCAATCTGTGCGGATGAGCCTTCTGTTCCGGCAATAATCGCTATATTAATGTCCTCATCGCCTCTGCCCTTATCATCCAGATAAGCATCCAGCCATGCACCTGCGGCTTCGCCCTCCGCAGTAAAATCAGAACCAAACCAGGCTACATACAAATCTTCATCACAGTCTATCATTCTGTCTATTACAAACACCGGAATACCTGCGTCACGCGCCTCCTCCATAACGGGAGTCCAGCCCGTTGTCACTATCGGGTCTATAACGATATAATCTACTTTCTGCTCAATAAAACCCCTGACTGCATCAATCTGCATATCCGGATTATTATCAGAATCAACATATGAAAGGTTAAAGCCGTTTTTTTCGGAAAAAGTATCCATTGCAGATTCTGTAGCAGCCATACGCCAGTCAGATTCATGACCAACCTGCGCAAATCCTACCGTTATTAAATTATCACTGTCCTTATCTTCACCTGTATCCGTTGCAGGCGTGGCAGACGCCGACGGGTTTTCAACCGGATTTTCAATATTTTGACAACCGCCCAGTATAGTCGCTATAAGTAATAATATCATGCCTGTTTTAAGAAAACCGGACCTCATTTCATGCACCCCCTGAAATGATTCAGAAATGTTTCACGATATGTTATTTCATCGAAAAATTATATCAGATTTATATTTTTTTTGCAAGGTATATGGCAGTTCTGCATAGTGCGGGCAAATATGCCGCGCTGAATTTTACATAATAACAGGGCCGCCGCATAAACGAAAGTTTTGCAGCAGCCCTTAAACATTCTGTTATTAACTTATATTTTACATTGTTACATTCTTCTCTTACGTGCAATAATCACACTCTGCAAAATAAGGAAGATACAAAGCATACTTCCAACTGTTATATTAGTCCACCATGCATCCGTAAAACCTGCAGAACCAACAATGTTTTTAATAGTACCAAGCGAAAGCACACCAAACAATGTACCTATGATATTACCAACGCCGCCGGTAAGCATTGTTCCTCCTATGATTGAAGACGCTATTGCATTCATTTCCATCTCGCTCGCATGTGACGGCGAACCGGAAGCAACGAACATAAAGTACACATAGCCTCCAATGCCCGCCATAAGACCGCAAAGCACATGGGCAATGAACTTGGTTCTTTTTACATTGATACCAAGCATAAGCGCGCTTTGGTTATTACCGCCAACCGCATAGAATGAACGTCCCAGTTTTGTCCATTTAAGCATACAGAACAGAAGAATTACAATTATAATCGCAACTATCGTTCCAATAAGGACATATGCCGGTACAAAAGTACCATTCTTGTTATATGAACCGATTCCAAATACTTTAATATGCGTATCTTTCATTTTCATAAATGCTTCATTTGCCACATTGAACTGCTGGCTATGTACTATAGTCGTCATTCCACGCGCAAAGAACATACCTGCCAATGTAACTATAAACGGCTGAATATCCAGATATGCAACAATGAATCCCTGTACAATACCAAATGCAAGACCTATTCCTATGGCAATAAGTATCGAAGTAAAAATATTACCGCCCTGATAGTCAAGGTTTACTGCACAGCTCATACTTACAAGAGCTACGACACCACCGACTGAAATATCGATTCCACCGGTAATCATTACAATACTCATTCCGCATGATACAATAATAAGCGCCGCATCGCTGTTCAGCATATTAAAGAATGTCTGAGGTTTCAAAAATCCGCCTTTAAATACCGTAATCGCTATAACATACATAATAACGAAAATAGCAATCGTTATTACAAGCAGTATATTGGTATCTGATATATTCTTTAATTTATTTTTAAATCCACCACTTTGTGATGCTTTACTTACATCTGACATATCAGCACACCTCCTTCTTAGGTACTCTTAACTTTTTCGTAAGAGAAGAAATTTTATCCCTAACAGTAGGGGCACTAATAACAACCAGTATGATTACGACAACTGCTTTATATGCAGGAAGCGCTTCAGGATTAACGCCGCGCGCATACAATGTGATTGTCAGGAACTGAATAACATAAGCGCCTATAATAGATGCCGCCATATTGAATTTACCTCCGCCAAGAGGATTACCTCCAAGCGCTACGGCAAGGATTGCATCCATTTCTATGTATTTTGCAAAACCGCCATAACTTATAGTACCTTCCTGCCTGCTCGCTTTTATAAGTCCTGCTACAGCTACGCAGACGCCGAGTATAATAAAGCTGACAAACTTCATTAATGTCGGATTGATACCATTAAGTCTTGAAGAATTTTCATTAATACCAACCGCCTGGGTATATAAACCAAGCGTTGTAAATTTAAGCAGTAACGCCATAATTATAATACATATTATCGCTATAATAAACGGCGTAGGTATTGGTATTTTGGGAAGATAATATCCAAAATACTTAAATTTTTCATCTTTAATAATAATATTCTGGTTATTATTAACCCATGAAGCAATTGAACGTCCCGCCGTAAACAGAATAAGCGTGGCAACCATCGGCTGTATTTTGAAAAATGCAACCAACGCTCCGTTAAACGCTCCGCAAAGTATTGCAACTAAGCATCCAACCAAAAATGCAACTATAATTGACTGATGAAGCGTAACAGGCGATGTTTCAGAACCGCGGAGAACCTTAACAATAACCGAACCTGCAAGCGTCATAGTAGCGCCAACACTGATATCCTGACCGCCTGAAGCTGCCGTAACCAGCGTCATGCCAATTGCCAGTATTGCAAGTTCCGAACCGTTATCTATTATCGAAATAAGGTTACCTGTAAGAATCGAATCGCCATCATATACTCCCTTTGACAATGCAAAGAACGCCGGATCAACAATCAGATTAAACAGTACCAGCAGCAACAATGCAGCTATAGGAATAAATAATTGATTTTTAAATATTTTTGACATTATTCTTCTCCACCTCCTGCAATCGTGCTCATAATCTTATTCTGCGTCAAATCCTCGCCTGAAAGTTCGCCAACCACTTTACGGTCACGCATAACCACAAGACGCGAACATGTACGTATCATCTCATCGGTTTCTGATGAAATGAAGGTTATACTCTTGCCCTCTGACGCAAGTTTAAGAACCAATTTCTGTATTTCAACTTTTGTACCGACATCAATACCTCTGGTCGGTTCGTCCAGAATCAGGTATTCCGGATTAGCAAGAAGCCAACGCGCAAGTATAACTTTCTGCTGATTTCCTCCCGAAAGAGATTTTATAGGCGTATCATTTGAAGCCGTTTTTATTTCAAGAAGCTTAACATATTCATCAGCAAATTTATTTGCTTCAGCCTTGGAAAATGGTCTGAAAGCACCTTTAAGAACCTGAAGTGCAAGAATAATATTATCCCTTACTGACAGCTCTCCTATAATACCATCTATCTTTCTGTCTTCCGGAAGATATGCTATACCATTCTTCATGGCGTGTATCGGCTTGGAAATCTTAACTTTTTTACCATTCATGCTAACAGTTCCGCTTGTCACCCTGTCAGCTCCAAATATGGCGCGCACACATTCGCTTCTTCCCGAACCGAGAAGTCCGGTAAATCCATTAACCTCGCCTTTTTTAATATAGAAATCAAATGGTTTGATTCCCTGATTGCTGCAAAGATTCTCTGCCGACAGTACAACTTTATCAGCATCTTCACCTTTATAGCAGGCGCCTTCATCTTTAATGTCTGCAACGTCGTCAAAATCCTTTCCAAGCATCTTAGCTACAAGTTTAACTCTCGGAAGGTCTTTTATTTCATATTCACCTACAAGTTTTCCATCACGTAAAACTGTAATCTTATCACACACCTCATATACCTGATCAAGGAAGTGCGTAACAAAGATGATGCCAACTCCACGCTTCTTCAAATCCCTCATGAGGGTAAAGAGTTTTTCTACTTCATGTTCATCAAGTGATGATGTCGGCTCATCCAAAATCAATACTTTACAATCCATATCCACAGCACGCGCAATTGCAACCATCTGCTGCACTGCTATTGAACAGGTTGAAAGCTGCTGCTTTGCCTGTGCAGGTATGTCTAAAGTTTTTAACATCCTGTCGGCGTCTGCATTAATCTTTTTCCAGTTCTGATATATCTTATTTTCACGTCCTATATACATATTTTCAGCAACTGAAAGATTAGGACATAATGTAATTTCCTGATACACTGTACTTATACCAAGCTTTTGTGCATCCTGCGGAGAATGTATAACCGCTGCTTTCTCCATGCCTTTAAGGAAAATTTCACCTTCATCTTTTCCATAAACACCGGTCAACACTTTTATCAGAGTTGATTTTCCTGCGCCGTTCTCCCCCATCAGCGCATGAATCTCGCCTTCACATAGAGTGAAATCCACATTTTGCAAAGCACGTACTCCAGGAAAGCTCTTAGAAATATTTCTCATTTCCAATATAGATTTATCTTTCACTAGTGCATTCACCCCTTAAACTTTTTTTATAAAAAGCGTGGCGAGCATACTGATATTCAATAACGCTCCACCACGCTCTTTAAACATTTACATAATATGCTATCTACATTAGGATATTAGATACCGTAGGTGTCAACATCTTCCTGTGTGATAGTTTCGCAGTCGAATCCTTTCTCATCCATGATAACGACTTTCGGATCAACTTCTTCTCCAGCTTCAAGAGTCTTGATAACATCATCAAGAAGTTCTGCCTGGAATGGATTACACTGTCCGTCATAATTCCACTCTCCTGCAAGTACAGACTCTAATGCCCACTTGTTGCAGTCGAAACCGATAACGATTACGTCGCCGTCTTTACCATGTGTGATACCTGCTTTATCAAGCGCTGCTACAGCACCTTTAGCCATGTTGTCGTTCTCTGCATAGATTACATTGAAGTCATCACCTTTGTTGATAACAGCTTCTACCTGCTGCTGAGCTTTTCCTTCATCCCAATCAGCTGTCTGCTGTGCAACAATGTTCCATGAATCTTCTGCATCAACCTTCTCCTGAAGTGCTTCTGTACGTCCAACCTGTGCTGCTGAACCCATTTCACCCTGGATATGGATGATGTTGTACTCATCTTTGCCCTGCTCTGCTAACCAATCAACTGCTTTCTGTCCTTCAGCTTTCATGTCTGATACGATAGAACCTTCATAAAGGCTTTCGTCAGCATCGATTGTA
The DNA here is from genome assembly GCA_947588675.1 of uncultured Lachnospiraceae bacterium. Classification (GTDB taxonomy): domain Bacteria; phylum Bacillota; class Clostridia; order Lachnospirales; family Lachnospiraceae; genus V9D3004. The sequence continues at coordinate 90,502 of CANPYY010000004.1, forward strand.
CGGTCAAACAAGATAACCTTGATTCCTGCGTCCTGAGCTTCTTTAAGAACTGAATCCCAGCCTGCTGTACCTGCTGCTGAAAGAAGGAGATAATCTACACCGTCCTGAATGAACTTCTGAGCAAATTTTATCTGTTCATCATTCTTCAAGCTGTACTCAAAAGATGCGTCATATCCTTTTTCCTCTGTAAACCAGTTCTGAAGGTCGTTAACGTTAGCTGTACGATATCCTGACTCACTTGGGTCATTGTTAATGATACCAACCTTAATCAGTTTTCCTGATGCTGCACTGTCATCAGGTGTTTCTGCATCGTCCCCAGCAGCGTCGTCTGCAGGAGCTTCTGTAGCTGTTGCGTCATCTGCAGGAGCTTCTTCTTTTTTGCCACATCCTGCAAGAAGTGTTGCAACCATAGCTACACTAAGTACTACACCTAAAAACTTCTTCTTCATTTTTTGTCCTCCTCTAAAATAGTATGCCCTTTCGGTGCATTATGTTTTACAGAATCCTAATACAGATTCCATATGCTTAATTATAATTTTATATTGATAAAAATGTCAGAATAAAAATCTAATGCCGGGTGCAAATATCTAATGTATATTTTTGTCACCATCATTTTTGGGTTTTTCTGTATTCATCCGGTTTCTGCCCGGTAACCTGCCTGAATACCCTGCTGAAATACTTGGGGTCCGAATATCCCACCTCCGCAGCAATCTCATATACTTTCATACTGCTTCCTATAAGCATAAGTTTTGCTTTTCCTATGCGGTAGTTCCTTATATAAGCGCTGAAATTAAGTCCCATCTCTTTCTGAAACTGCGTGCTTAAATATTCCGGGGTAATTCCCAGTTTGCCTGCAATCTCGTCAAGCGTTATTCCATCTTTGTAAAACTCATGTATCATATTGATTGTCCTTTTAACCGTAAGTCCTAAATTTTCTTTTTCCTTCCGGTTTTCAAAAAGGCTTCCAAATACCATGTCAAGTATATCGCGCATCTCCACGGCGCTTTTTGCCGCATCAATTTTTTCTATTAACTGTTTCTGTTCAAAAACAACATGTTCAAATTCATTTATTTCTTTTAATATGCCAAAAGCCGCCCATATGAATCTCGTATATGCTTCCTTTATCTCTTTCGGATTATACAGCGTCCCGTCAAAGAAATAATCTTCAAACTGTTTTACTGAATTTAAGGTGGCCGCCCTGTCCATCGAGTAAAGAGATTTTTTCATTGAATTTTCTATATCTGTCGGATAATCGCACTTTTTCACATTGATTTCCGTAATCTGCGGAAATGTTATTATCACTCCATCGCCAAATATCATATTCCAGTGCAGGCAGCTTTCAATAATCCTGTAACTGCTCTGTATATTTTCAAGGCCTTCCGCCTTTATCATTCCCATACACACCCCCTGCATTGACACCGGATTTCTCTGTACGCTCATCTGAATACCTTTTTCCAAATCTTTAGAATCGTCATAACTGTATATCACGGCAAGAAGCGACATTGTGCGCGGAAATTCGAGTATTATATATTTTACTCCTTTTATCTTATCAAGCATACTCTCCAGGTTCTTTTTTACTGCAGACACTTTTTCCTCATAATAATATCCAAGATACGCTGCAAGCTCTGCAAATACTGTTTCATTCTTTATCCCATGACGGTTATCTAAGTACTGTTTAAGCTTTTCATCCGTGTCTATTATACCGTTTATTATCCCCTGAAAAATATTATTAAGCGAACTTAATGTTTCAGGTACTGCCATGTTTCCCGATACTTCGTCTGCCAGACTTTTCAGCGACTGGGTAAGCTCGCCTATTGTAATCGGCTTTGTAAGGTACTCTCTTACTCCAAGCCGCATTGCCTCCTGCGCATACGAAAATTCAGAATACGCACTTATAACTATTACTTTTGGCATTCTGTCCTTTTTTTTAAGCTCTGTAAGCATTTCAAGGCCGTTCATTACAGGCATCATAATATCGGTAATAACTATATCAGGCGAAAGTTCCAGAATAAGCCGCAAGCCATCCTCTCCGTTATCTGCTTTTGCAACGACTTCATAATCATCGCTTATTTTCTCTATCAGCCTGCATATTCCCTCGCATATTCTTATTTCATCTTCTACAATAATTATTTTCATTTTTCTTCCTCGTCTTTCGGCAACCTGATATAAACTATCGTTCCCTTACCGGGTTCGCTTTCAATGTGCACGTCCGCATTTTCGCCATAATACATTTTAAGCCTTTGGAATGCGTTTTCCATGCCCACATGATATTTCTCATTATTATACTGAAAATGTCCCGCATTAATTGATTCAACCTGCACCCTGCTCATTCCCACTCCATTATCTTCTATAATGATATTAAGTGTTTCGTCCGCTTTTATGGTTATTTTAAGCATATGAAGTTCCTGCTTATTTTTAAATCCATGTATTATGGAATTTTCAACAAACGGCTGCAGCAGAAGCTTATGTATATTGTATTGCATTACCTGCGGTTCTATATCAAGTTCAAATTTAAAAGTTTCTTTAAGTCTTGTCTGTTGAAGATATATATACTGTTTAAGCCATTCCATCTCCGTTGCAATGCTTACTATTCCATTGCTGTTATTTATTCCATAACGGAGTATCTTGCCAAGCGCGCTTATTGCATTGCTTATTTCTATTTCATCGTTATCAATCGCCATCCAGTTAATCGTATCAAGTGTATTATAAAGAAAATGCGGATTAATGCGCGCCTCAAGAGCGGCAATCTCTGCAACCTTCTCCCTTTCAATAAGCATTTTTTCTTTTTCCATGGATATTTCAAGCTGATCAAGCATATTATTCAGATGGTCGGCTATGGTTGCAAGCTCCGTAGGCATTCTTGACGTAGTCTCTATCCGCACACTCATATCTCCGTTTTCAATAAGGTTCATTTTACGCGCTATCCTGTCTACATGCGACATAAGGTATCTCGTAGTAATCAGAACTATGATTATAACAAGCACGGCAGAACCTATAGCCATTGAAATAACCATCTGCTGTATTTGTGAAATCTCTGCATCATATTTATTGGCAAGCGATACATTTACAATATCCCATCCCAGTTTTTTGTCATTCTTAACTTCCGAAAACAGATTTTCTTCTTTCAGCGTCCCTGCACTTTTTACAAAATCTGTATATGACTGTGCAGATGTGCCTATATAATCGGACAAATACTGTGATTCTTCATATGATATTACATGTCCTTCTCCATCAACAATAAAAGTAACGGAGTCTTTCCGTTTATATCCGCTCGGATTGCATATTTTTTCCAGAAGCTGCTCGTCTATGCTTACTATTACCACAGCTTTTTCTTCTTGATATTCCGTCTTATACGTCACTGCATGGGCCATATGGAACAGGTAATATTTTTTATTCGGACCGCTTTTTGCATATTCTGTTGAAAAATATGTATCACCGTCATTTTGCGCTGCAATATCATACATCTCATGCAGCGTCATGGAATATTCATGAAGCCAGAACGGGTTATAGGAAAAAGGAGTAACCCTGTCATAGAAAAAGACATCATTTTCTTCGGATACCAGCGTGATAGACATAACATACTCTTTTGTCTGTAAAAAATCACGCAGTTTCTGGCGTATATCATTTTTTAACATGCTATTCTGCATGTTTTTATCATATCTTGCCAGCATATTTTTAATATCCCCGTCGGAATCTATCTGCCGCATAATATCACTGTATGAATCAATCCAGGTATCAAGGGACGTTTCTATATGCGAAAGGTTGGCCTGAGTAAGTTCTTTTGTATTATTTTGTATTATCGCCAGGTATCTGTTATACATTATAAGGTCAATAACAAGTATTGGTATCAATGCGGCAAAAAGCATTGATATCAACAGCCTTACTCTTAAACTGCCCAGTTTCCTCTCCGGCATAAAGATACCTCCTATAAGTCCTCGTAAATACAATTATAGTCTATTGACCTGCATATAAATATGTATTATAATCGTATTTATATAGATAATTTTCTTATAAATGCTGTTAGGTGTGATTATTGTATGAATGAATTACTTCTCAACAACCAGTTGCTTCCAATCGTGTTAGACGCCGGTTTTTCAGAAAAACTTCCTGACGGAATACAGCCTGTCGAATCGGCGGATTACCACATTATGCTTTATGTTACCGGCGGAAAACTTGCAATAACCGAAGACGGAATTAATTACAATCTGAAAAACGGCGACGTTATCTTCCTCAGGCAAAATTCCGGACGGACAATAAGTGTGTCCGGCAAATCCGGAATACATCTTTATTATTTTTTCTTTTATATGGAACAGGAACGTGAAACAATCCATGAACTTTCAAAAGTTTATACCGTTCCGAAAATGCTTTCCGAAATATCAGGTTCGATATTAGATATAAAAATCCGTGATTATGCAGGATATTTTCAGAACCCCGGAGAATTATCCGTAATCAATATAAATACGGCGTTTTATGATATTTTAGCCGAATGTATTAAAATGAACAGGGAATACCATCCTTTCCAGAACAATCTCACCGACGAAATAATAAGTTATCTTAAAGAGTATGTAAACCAGCCCCTTAATACAAGAGATATGGAAAAACGGTTTTACCTTACTTACAAATATATGGGAACAGCGTTTAAGAAAAGCACCGGTTCGACAATACTTGAGTATCATACCGGTTTAAGAATGAAACAGGCACGCAGGCTGCTTACGACAACCTTTTACAGTATAGACGAGATAAGCAGGCAGCTTGGTTATTCCGATGCGCTGTATTTCAGCCGGGTATTTAAGAAGCACTACAAAAAATCCCCGCAAATATACCGTAAAGATTATAAAAAATCCCAGACGCAGTCTCAATAAACTTATCCCAGACAGAGCCATATAACAAGAGGTATTGTAATAATTGCGGCGAGCGTCGTAAGAAATATTACTTTTGCCGCCGTCTTTTCATCTCTCTTATATTCTGTTGCAAACAAAACGGCTGTATTGGCAACCGGCATGGCAACAAGTATAAGTGTAATTGCCGCCACAGTGCCATCACTTACAAACCTTTCAATAACAGGCCATGCGGCAAGCGGCAGCGCAAGCTGTCTTATAATTGTATATATATACGCCCTTATATCGCCAAACATTTCACGTATATCCATCATGGCAAGACTTGCTCCCACAAGCATCATGGCAAGAGGCGAAGTAAGGCCGCCAACTGAATCAAGCGCCTCCATAATCACTCCCGGCACCGGAACTTCAAAAAGAAATATTATAACTGCAATAAAACAACAGAGTATACCCGGATTAAGAAGTTTTTTCGCATTTAGCACATGCCGCTTATCATTACTGTCCTTAGGATAATTTACCAGAACCACTCCCATGGTAAACACGCATATATTGAAAACACAGTTAAATACAGCCGCATAAAATACCCCTTCCGTACCGTATAATGCGTCGCATACCGGGAATCCCATAAATCCCACATTTGAAAAAACTGTCATAAACATGTATAAACCCTGATGCTGTCTTTTTACCCGCAAAACAAATGTTATTATAAGCCCCGCAACCGGCAGGAGTATGTACATGGCTGCTGCAATCACAAACAGTCCCGGAAGCATCTCTTTCTTCTCCGCGCCTGCATTTTCTATAAACGAATGTATAATAAGCGCAGGGGTAGTTACATAAAGAAGTATTTTCGTAAGATGCACCCTTGTATGGTCATCCAGAAGTTTTATCTTATATAACAGATACCCCACGCACATTATTATAAAAAGTTTTATCATCTGCAGCAGCACTACCGTAATACTCATGTTATATTCTCCGTATCTTAGTTATTCACCCGCTCTTATACCTATTCCGTCAGGCGTTCTGTCTAAGTATACCACACTTTCAGTATTTATGTCGCCCGAAAGTATTGCTTTTGCAAGAACTGTTTCAACATTCTTCTGTATATACCTTTTAAGCGGCCTTGCTCCATATGCGGGGTCATACGCTCTGCTTACGATATAATCTTTAGCCGCATCCGATACTTCAAGTACAATTTCCTTATCGGAAATCCTTTTATTAATATCTTTTATTATAAGGTTAATTATATCAGATATATTTTCCTTAGTAAGCGGTTTAAACATAATGATTTCATCAAGTCTGTTAATAAATTCAGGCCTGAAGGAACTTCTAAGGAGATTATTAACCGCTTCTTCACACTCTTTGTTAATGTTACCGTCAGCATCTATTCCATTCAGAAGATATTCGGAGCCAAGGTTTGACGTCATAATAAGTATCGTATTTTTAAAGTCTACCGTCCTTCCCTGGGAATCAGTTACCCTTCCGTCGTCAAGTATCTGCAACATTATATTAAATACGTCCGGATGCGCTTTTTCAACCTCGTCAAATAATATAACCGAATAAGGTTTTCTCCGCACTGCCTCGGTAAGCTGTCCTCCCTCATCATAACCCACATATCCCGGAGGCGCTCCAATAAGCCTGGATACTGAAAATTTCTCCATATATTCGCTCATGTCAATCCTTATCATGCTCTGTTCATTATCAAAAAGACATTCGGCAAGGCTCCTTGCCAATTCAGTTTTACCAACTCCCGTAGGTCCTAAAAACAGAAATGAACCGATAGGTTTCCCCGGATCTTTTATTCCCGCCTTTGAACGAAGTATTGCCTCCGATACTCTTATTACCGCATCATCCTGTCCGATTACCCTTTTATGAAGTTCCTTGTCAAGATTAAGAGTTTTACTTCTTTCGCTTTCAGTCAGTTTTTTTACCGGAATCTGCGTCCATCTTGAAACTATTTCCGCTATTTCTTCCTCGGTCACGCTCTCCTTTATAAGTTCCGAGACTGATTCTCCGCCATTTTCCGTCGCATTAAGCTGTTTCTCCAGTTCAGGAATGACACCATACTGAAGTCTGGCCGCTTCATTATAATCAGAATTTCTCTTTGCGATTTCCAGCTCCTTCTTCATCTTTTCAAGTTCTTCTTTTACTTTGCTTGTACGCTCTACCATGCCTTTTTCAACATCCCATTTTGCCTTCATACCCGCAAAGTTTTCTCTCACTTCTGAAAGTTCTTTCCGTATGGCTTCAAGTCTTTCCTTACTTAAATTATCTTCCTCTTTCTGCAATGCGGTTTCCTCTATCTCAAGCTGTATTATCCTTCTTTGAAGATCTTCAAGCTCGTCGGGCATTGAATCAAGCTGTGTCTTAATAAGGGCGCACGCCTCGTCCACCAGGTCAATAGCCTTATCCGGAAGAAATCTGTCCGTAATATACCTGTCCGACAATACTGCCGCTGATACTATCGCCGAATCAGATATTTTTACCCCGTGGAATACTTCATACCTTTCTTTAAGCCCGCGCAATATGGATATTGCTTCCTCCACAGTCGGCTCGTCTACCATGACCGGCTGAAAACGTCTTTCAAGAGCCGCATCTTTTTCAATATACTGCCTGTATTCGTTAAGCGTTGTAGCTCCAATACAATGAAGCTCTCCCCTTGCAAGCATAGGTTTAAGCATGTTGCCCGCGTCCATGGCTCCGTCAGTTTTCCCCGCGCCGACTATCGTATGAAGTTCATCAATAAAAAGAATAATTTCACCGGCGCTGTCTTTAACTTCGTTAAGAACCGCTTTTAGCCTTTCTTCAAATTCGCCTCTGTATTTTGCCCCTGCTACAAGCGAACCCATATCCAGCGCAAACAGTTTTTTATTTTTCAGCCCTTCCGGAATATCACCTCTGACAATACGCTGCGCCAGTCCTTCTACCACTGCCGTCTTTCCTACGCCGGGCTCTCCGATAAGCACAGGATTGTTTTTAGTCTTACGCGACAATATCCTGATTATATTCCTTATCTCGTCATCTCTGCCTATTACCGGGTCAAGCTTCTGTTTCTTCGCCTGTTCAACAAGGTCATAGCCATATTTGGTAAGTACATCATACGTATCTTCCGGATTATCCGTATTCACAGACTTGTTCCCCCTTACATGGGAAAGCGCCAGCAGGAAAGAATCACGGGTAATATTAAATTCCTCAAGCAGCGACTTAACTTCTTCGTCCGAATATTTCATCAGGCTTAAAAATATATGCTCTACAGATACATAACTGTCTTTCATGGCATTCGCTTCATCTTCTGCATGGGTAAGAACTTCATTAAGCTTTTTTCCTACAAACGGTTCTCCGCCGGATACTTTAGGACGCTTTCTTATAAACCCCTCTACCTGCGCCTCAAACACCTCCGTCTGTATATCCATTTTTTTAAGAAGGTCCTTTATAAGGCTCTCGGAAGCGGCTACAAGCGAATACAGAAGATGCACGGGAGCAATCTCCTGATTACCATACTCGTCAGCCGTGGAAACAGCCATATTGACCGCTTCCATTGATTTCTGTGTAAATTTTTTTATATTCATAAATCTCCCTCCTTTAATTTGTTTTATCTGTTCTATTCCAACTATAACACTATGTTTAAAAAAATGCAACCCTTTTTATTATGGCTGCATTTTTTACTTTTATTAATTACTTCTGAACTATATTTACTATCCTTCCGGGAACGTATATTTCTTTTACAATTGTTCCCATAAGTTTTCCTGCAACTGCTTCTTTTGCAATATTTATTGCTTCCTCCTTAGATGCAGAAGCAGAAATCTCCACTGTATTTTTAGTCTTTCCATTAATCTGTACTGCAATCTCAATCGTATCTTCTACCATTTTGGACTCATCATATTCCGGCCACGATTCATCAAATATACTGCCTCCATGTCCGTACTGTTCCCAGATTTCCGATGCCACATGAGGCGTAAACGGCGCAAGAAGTATAGTCATTGTTTCTATAAGTTCTCTGTCAATTCCTCCCTGTTTCTTTGCAACCTCATACATTTTATTGTTATATTCCATAAAACCGCTGACAACAGTATTAAGACTAAACGCCTCAAGTCTTGTCGTTATGTCTTTTACAAGTCTGTGACGTAATTTTACCGTTTCATCAGTAGGAGCAATATTCTTATCTTTATTATCCATTGCAAGCTTCCAGAAACGGTTAATGAATCTGTATACCCCGTCTATTCCCCTGTCGTCCCATTCAGAATCAAGTTCAGGCGGTCCGACAAACAATTCATACAGGCGGAGTGAGTCGCAGCCATAATCATTTACCAGTTCATCCGGCGATACTACATTGCCTTTGGACTTGCTCATTTTGGCTCCGTCTTTTCCAATCATTCCCTGGTTAAACAGTCTGGTAAACGGCTCTTTAAAGTCAATCACTCCTATATCATACAAAAACTTTGTATAAAATCTCGAATACAGGAGATGAAGCACAGCATGTTCAACGCCTCCGATATACATATCAACAGGCAGATACTTCGCTGCTTTTTCCTTAGATACAAGTTCCTTATCATTTTTATTGTCAACATAACGCAGGAAATACCATGATGAACCTGCCCACTGCGGCATTGTATTGGTTTCACGTTTTGCCGGCGCGCCACAGCACGGACATGTGGTATTTACCCACTCATCTATGTCTGCAAGAGGTGATTCCCCTGTTCCCGTAGGCTGATAGCTTTCAACCTCCGGAAGGAGAAGCGGAAGTTCTTCCTCAGGCACAGGTACTGCTCCACACTTTGGACAGTGGACTATCGGAATCGGTTCTCCCCAGTAACGCTGTCTTGAAAATACCCAGTCACGAAGTTTATAATTTACCGTTTTTCTTCCGAAGCCTTTTTTCTCAATCATTTCAGGTGCTTCTCTTTTAAGCACTGATGATTCCATTCCATTCCATTCGCCGGAATTAATCATCGTTCCCGAAGCCTCCGTATAAGCCTCCGTCATATTTTCTATCTCTTTACCGTCCTTTGCTATTACCTGTATAATCGGTATGCCGAATTTGGTTGCAAACTCAAAATCCCTGTCATCATGTGCCGGAACACACATGATAGCTCCGGTACCATAATCTGCAAGAACATAATCCGAAAGCCAGATAGGAATCTTTTCATTATTAAGCGGGTTAATCGCATAACTTCCCGTAAACACGCCTGTCTTTTCCTTATCCTGAAGCCTGTCAACCGATGATTTCATTGACGATTTATATATATAGTCTTCCACAATCTCTCTGTTTTCTTCTGTCGCAAGACTGCGCGCAAGCTCATGTTCAGGCGCAAGTACCATAAACGTAGCTCCATACAACGTATCGGGACGCGTTGTATATACCGTAATAACGTCGCTTCTCTGGTCTACTTTAAAATCAACTTCGGCGCCATAACTCTTTCCTATCCAGTCTGTCTGCATTTTTTTAACCTTTTCAGGCCAGTCAAGCTCTTTAAGGTCTTCTAACAGCCTGTCTGCATATTTGGTGATTTTAAGCATCCACTGTTTAAGATTCTTTTTAGTCACCTGGGCTCCGCATCTTTCACAGCATCCGTTTACAACTTCTTCATTGGCAAGACCGGTTTTACATGAAGGGCACCAGTTAATAGGCATTTCTTTCTCATATGCAAGCCCTTCTTTAAACATCTTTACAAATATCCACTGCGTCCATTTATAAAATTCAGGGTCTGTAGTATTTACTTCCATATCCCAGTCATATATAGCGGAAATCTCATTAATCTGTCTTTTTATATTACTCACGTTTTCCGCCGTGGATTTTTTCGGATGCACTCCCATCTTAATAGCATAATTTTCTGCAGGAAGTCCAAAGGCATCCCAGCCCATCGGATGAATCAGATAATATCCCTGCAGCATCTTATACCTGCTCCATACATCGGATATAACATATCCTCTCCAATGACCTACATGAAGACCGCTTCCCGATGGGTATGGAAACATATCCAGACAGTAATATTTCGGCTTTTTACCATCATTAACATTAACCGGATTTTTCTCCCAACTGCTACGCCATTTCCGTTCTATCTCCTTATGATTGTAGGGTGTTGCCATTTTTTCATTCCTCCATAAGATATTTATTATTGTACAGTAAGCGCTCCGGGTGAAACTTCACTCTGCATCGTATCATCCACCGTAACCGTAACCTGCGATGTAAGCGCTGCGCCGTCTGCTGCCGCATCATATGCCGTTACTGTAATAACCGCCGTTCCTTTTGCGATTCCGGTAACATTACCTGCCGCATCTACCGATGCCACGCCTGCGTCAGATGATACATAAGTATATCTTAGCGAATCTTTACCTGTAGCGCCCGCAGGCAGTAAGGTACACAGTATTCTTGTTACTTCGCCTTTATTAATGGTACCTTTCTCCACAGCCGCCGTCATAGCGTCCGCATACTTCCTTACATGTATCTGACATTCTGCTTTTACTCCCGAACCGTCCTTAGACATCGCAGTTATAACTGCATCCCCGGGAGCTACCGCTTTAACTTTTCCTTTACTGTTTACAGTTGCGACCGCAGGATTTGATGACATAAATGTAAGTTCTTTAATTGAAGCTTTTTTCGGTTTATATGAAGCAAGTTTAAGCTTGCAGCTTTCCTTATGGTCCATATACATATATACATTATCTTTATTAAGACTTATTGATTTAAGGTTAATCTTATTAAGTACGGTATACTTCACGGTAAGCGACGCTTTTCTTCCGATTTCGTCAACAAGTTTAAAATTTACTTTATATATACCCTTTTTTAAAGTGTTAATCTTCTTTACTTTAATATATTTTCCCTTGCCCGCTTTATATTTTACAGTATAGGTCACTTTATCATTTACGTCAAATCCCGTCGTGTTCTTTGCCGTGATTGTTTTCAGAAGGTCAAAAGAAGAATTGTATTTTATATACGTACTTCCTTTCTTACCTTTAGCCATTGTAATTGACGGTTTTTTCTTATTATATGGATTGGACGGATTAGTCACATCCGTAGGGTCCCATCCGCTTCCTGCCGGAAGTTTTATTGAATCAGGTTTTCCAAGAGGTCCCGGGTCTTTTGAAGCGTATATTTCTACAGGCGTTCCCGACGGACAGTTATCATATATCCATTTTGCATCTCTTACATTCAGTCTTACGCACCCGTGCGAAGCCATGCTGCCCAGCTTATTATACTGCGTATTTGATAATGTTGCGGGATTTCCGTTCTGATAATACCATACGGAATGAAACAATATATGTCCCGTAATCCTTGTACAATACTGTCCATATACAGGTCCTTCAAGTTCATGCCAGCGTATTTTTTCTTTCAGTCCAAAAGTTCCATAAGGAGTCGCAGAGCCTACCGAGCATATCATTGCCTTAAAAGGTTCATACTGTCCTTTTGAATTTAACTTGTAAACCGTAACGCAGTTCTGTTGTTTATTTATTCTTATTTTATATGTAGATGCAGCTTCTGAATCTGCAGTATTTACAATCAGGCATGAAAGCATGACAAAGACTGCCAGAGCAAAAGCTATTCCACAATTTATTAATTTTCTTTTTTTCATCATTACAGACCTCTCCTGATACTATTTTATATATACGCCTTTTAAACAATTACTATATCAATATGTTATTTTTATGTCAAGTTTTCCAATAATATTTCTAACACATCATGAATAGAAATATAGCAATAGCGGATTTACCAACGGAGGCGTGCAGATGCACAGCTATAATATAAATAAAATCATAAACCGGTTTTCTTCTTCAACCGAAACCGGGCTTTCGGAAACACAGGCGAAAAAACTTTTGCAGAAATACGGAAAAAATGAACTTCCCGGTTCAAAGCCGGTCAGTATGCTTAAAATGTTTTTTATGCAATTTAAAGATTTTATGATATATACGCTCTTTTGCGCCGCCGGAATATCTTTTGCTGTTTCATGGTTAAACGGAGAGCCTGATTTTATTGAGCCCTCCATTATCCTTATTATCATAATAGTAAATGCCGTTATCGGAGTATTTCAGGAAAAAAAAGCTGAACATTCGCTCGCGGCGCTAAAAAAAATGACTGCTCCTTCCGCTACCGTCCTTCGAGATTCATCATGGAGAAAAATCCCGGCTTCCCATATTGTGCCGGGCGACATTATCATGCTTGAAACGGGATATCTCATACCTGCAGATGCAAGAATAATAACATCACATAACCTTATGGTTGACGAATCATCTTTTACAGGCGAGTCACAGGCGGTCTGCAAACAGCCCGACACACTTCCTGCGGATACTCCGTTAAGCGACAGACATAATATGGTATATTCCGGCTGCATGGTATGTTATGGTCATGGTCTGGGTATCGTATGCGCAACCGGAACCAATACCGAACTTGGCGCAATAGCAGATATGCTCACATATGAAGACGCCCCGGAAACTCCTCTGCAAAAACGGCTTGCAGTCACCGGAAAAATATTAAGCATTACCGCTCTTATAATATGCGTTATCATATTTGCGGCCGGCGTTATAATGAAACGTCCGATAATAGATATGTTTATGACTTCGGTAAGCCTTGCAGTAGCCGCCATACCGGAAGGTCTTCCCGCAATTGTTACAATAATGTTATCCCTCGGCGTAACTAAAATGGCAGAAAACAATGCAATTATAAGAAAACTTCCCGCCGTTGAAACACTTGGCAGCACCACAGTAATATGTTCGGACAAAACAGGTACTCTTACGCAGAATAAAATGCACGTTGCTAAAGTATATGATTTTGCGGGAGAAATTCCGGAAACATCCGATTACGGAAAACGGCTTTTATGTATGTGCTCATTATGCTGCAATTCAATAATGCAAAACGGCGACGCTATCGGTGAACCTACGGAAAACGCACTTCTTAACGCTTCCTACAGTTCAGGCACAGATATAGATTCCCTGAAAAGAAGTTACAGGCGTATAAACGAAATTCCTTTTGACTCTGCAAGAAAACTCATGACAACCCTGCATACAGGAAATAACCATACATTTTCAATTACAAAAGGCGCTCCGGAAATGCTTATACCTCTTTGCTCCCACTATGAAGCTGATAACGGAAAAATACTGCCCCTTAATTCTTCTGCACGAAGAATTATACTGTCCAAAAACAACAATTATGCTTCCTGCGGACTTAGAATCCTTGCCGTAGCTTATAAAAATGACGTAAATGCGCATGATATCAGAAATTGTGAAAACAACCTTACCTTTGCCGGTTTTGTTGCGCTTATTGATCCGCCAAGAAAAGAAGCGTATCACGCCGTAAAAGAATGTGCGGATTCCGGCATAAGGCCTGTCATGATTACCGGCGATAATGCCGCTACAGCCGCAAAAATAGCCTCAGACCTTGGAATAACAGGCAGCACGCCTGAAGTTATAACAGGAAGCATGTTATCTGAAATGTCTGATGAAACGCTTGATAAAAACATCGGCAGATACCGTGTGTTTGCCAGGGTACTTCCCGAGCACAAATTAAGGATTGTACGCTCGCTGCAACGAAACAAAGAGATTGTCGCAATGACCGGAGACGGCATAAATGACGCCCCTGCGCTAAAAGCTGCCGATATAGGCTGCGCTATGGGAATTACCGGAACAGACGTTGCCAAAAATGCGTCTGACATGATTCTTGAAGATGATAATTTTTCTACGATTACACTCGCCGTACGAGAAGGACGGCGTATATACGATAATATTAAAAAATCAATACATTTTCTCATTTCCTGTAATATAGGTGAAATAATTACAATATTTTTTGCTATACTATTTGGACTTACTGCCCCGTTATGCGCCGTACAGCTTTTGTGGATTAATCTTATAACAGATTCCTTTCCCGCCCTCTCTCTCGGAATGGAACCGCCTGATAAAAATATAATGAAACGGCCTCCCGTATCTCCTGATGCAGGTATATTTTCCGGCGGTCTGGGTCTTAAAACGGCTCTTGAAGGAGCCTTTATCGGAAGCCTTGCGCTTACAGCCTACGCAATAGGCCTTAATACAAGTCCAGCAAGCGCAAATACAATGTGTTTTGCCGTGCTTGGACTCACGCAATTATTCCACGCATTTAACGCCAGAAGCGAAAAGTCACTTTTTGAAATCGGATTTTTCAAAAACCATAAGCTTGTTGTATCCGCTATAATATGCGCCTTCCTGCAGGCTGTCACTATATGTGTTCCCGCGCTAAATCCGGTATTTAATACTGTTATGTTAAGCGCATGGGAATGGATTGTGGTTATTGGATTGTCATTTATGCCAATTCCTGTAATAGAGTTGCAGAAAAAGATATGCTGATTTTGTTATATAAGGTAAAACATCCGGCAGGGCATGGGCTCTCTGTTATAAGACACGTTTTCACTTGTCTCGCCACGCAACGGTGCATAAAACAGCAGAAAACGCTGTTTAAGCACCGGCGGCCTCAAACAGTCTTATAACAGAGAGCCATGCCCGTCCGGATGCTCCTTACTCTATAAAATATTATAATTTATGTATTGCAGAATATGTGTTGACATTTTATTTATTGTATAATAGCTTATTCCTAAAATAATCCTCTTTCAATATGCCACGTTCAACAATGTCTACCCGTTCGCCCGTCAGTAGCAGCCGATATGCTTTTCTGCGAGTCCCCTCATACTTTAAGCCACATTTTTCCATGACGCGCGACGAGCCGATGTTTTCCGCTGCATGGCTGCCGCTTATGCGATAGAATCCGACTTCCTCAAAGCAGTAACGTAAAACCTCTGTGAGAGCTTCGGTCATAATTCCTTCGCCCCACCATGCTTTTCCCATGCAGTAACCGAGCCCACCCGTCTCCTGATACTCGTCAACGTTTCCCGCCTCAATATCGCCGATGAGAATGTTCCCGTTCTTCAATACAATAGCCCAATGGTAACAGTCCGGACGTTTGCATTCCTCCTCGCGCGCTTTCAAAAGGGCACGGGTGAGTGAAATATCGCCGTGTGGCATCCATGTCAGATATTTGGTCACATCCGGGTCGTTCATCCAGTTGGCGAAGGCTTCCTCAGCGTCACTTTCCCGCCACGGGCGCAAAATAAGACGCTCTGTTTGCAGTTCCTTTGTACCTTTATGTTCCATTTTCAGTCCCCCTTATATCAGTTCCTTTTTTAGATGCAGCTGTCTGTTTTAAGTCATCGACCACCATGTGCCCATTCGGCGAATATCCCGCCCAATAGTGTCGGCAATGTTGCCATTTCATTATCTTTTTCTTGCACTACATAATCATACTAAGCTGAATCCTTCCTCTTGCAATATCCACAGACAATACTTTTACGTCTACTACGTCGCCTATACTTACCACTTCAAGAGGGTGCTTTACAAATTTCTTATCTGTAAGCTGTGATATATGTACAAGTCCGTCCTGATGTACGCCAATATCTACAAATGCCCCAAAGTCGATAACATTACGCACCGTTCCTTTAAGAATCATTCCTTCTTTCAGGTCTGATATTTCAAGCACGTCCGTACGGAGTACCGGTTTCGGCATCTCTTTTCTCGGATCACGTCCGGGTTTTTCAAGTTCTGTTATTATATCAATGAGCGTAGCTTCTCCTATTTTAAGTTCATCTGCCAGCTTCTTTGTATTGTTTTTACCGATAAGTTTTCTGATTCCTGTAATTCCGTATCTTACATCGTTTATATCAAATCCAAGTTTTTTAATGAGTTCTTCCGCCGCATCATACGCTTCAGGATGCACGCTTGTTGCGTCAAGAGGATTAATGCCGTCATTTATTCTCAAAAATCCTGCACACTGCTCATAAGCTTTAGTTCCAAGCTTATTTACTTTAAGTATCTGCTTTCTATCTGTGAATTTACCATTCTGTTCCCTGTATGCAACAATATTTTTAGCAACATTTCCTGTTATTCCTGATACATACTCAAGAAGCGGAGCAGAAGCAGTATTAATATCCACGCCTACTTTATTTACACAGTCCTCCACTACTCCCAAAAGAGCCTCTCCAAGTTTTTTCTGGTTCATATCATGCTGATACTGCCCTACCCCTATGGACTTTGGCTCAATTTTTACAAGTTCCGCCAAAGGGTCCTGTATACGTCTTGCAATAGATACAGCGCTTCTTGCCCCTACATCGAGATTCGGAAATTCCTCGCACGCAAGCTGACTTGCTGAATAAACGGACGCTCCTGCCTCATTTACTATTACATATTCAACCCCCGGACATTCTTTAAGGATATCCGCCACTATTTTTTCGGATTCTCTCGATGCCGTTCCGTTACCAATGGATATCAATGTAATTCCATACTTTTTTATAAGAGCTTTTACTGTCTTTTTAGATTCTTCCACTTTATTCTGCGGCATTGTAGGATATATCACACGTGTATCAAGCACTTTCCCGGTACTGTCTGTCACCGCAAGCTTACAACCCGTTCTGAACGCAGGGTCCCAGCCCAGCACCACTTTATCCTGTACCGGAGGCTGCATGAGAAGCTGTGCAAGATTTTTCCCAAATACACCAATGGCATTATCTTCCGCCATATCCGTAAGTTCATTTCTTATTTCCCTTTCTATTGAAGGCAAAATAAGACGTTCATAACTATCGTTTACCGCCTCTTTTAATATAGGCGTTGTATATGGGTTGTCTTTTAATATAACCTTTTTTTCCAGATATCTTATAATCCTTTCAGACGGAGCATTTATTTTTACATTAAGATATTTCTCTTTCTCTCCCCTGTTAATAGCAAGAATCCTGTATCCGGCAATCTTTTTAACAGGTTCGGAAAATTCGTAATAATTTTCATATACGCTTTTTACCGAAGCATCCTTAGCGGCCGATACCAATATTCCTTCATCACGCGTCATATTTCTTATGTCCAGTCTGTAATCAGCATTGTCCGATATACCCTCGGCTATAATATCACATGCTCCGCACACGGCTTCCTCTGCTGACTTTACGCCCTTTTCATCAGATATATAATTACATGCCGTCGAATATATATCTTCTTCCGTCAACTGAAGTCTTATTATATCTGCAAGAGGCTCAAGGCCTTTTTCTTTTGCAATTCCTGCCCTTGTACGCCTTTTTGGCCGAAACGGCCTGTATAAATCATCAACGACTGCCTGTGTATCTGCTGCCAGAATACGGTTACGCAGTTCGTCTGTCAGCACTCCCTGTTCTTCAATAAGCGCAATTACCTGTTCTTTCTTCTCTTTAAGATTACGCAGATATGTAAGCCTGTTATTAAGATTACGCAATACGGTATCATCTAACGAACCATGTTTTTCTTTTCTGTATCTGGCTATAAAGGGAATGGTATTTCCGTCGTCTATCAAATCCGCAACAGCTTTTACCTGCCAGGTTTCAATATTCAGCTCCTGCGCTATCTTGTTTAATATATCCATTATCTACTGCTCCTGTTAATAATTTTGCTATTTTTTATATGCCTCGCAATCACATTACATGAAAGTATAAATATTGTCAATGCACAACATCCAAAATCATGTTATACTGTTTAAAAATACAAAATAAAAAGATATGGAGAAAGATATGGAAAAAAATTATAATGAACTTATTTCACAGATGACAATAGAAGAAAAAGTAAATCTTTTACATGGAACGGCGCTTTTCCATAATGGAGGTATTCCGCGGCTTAGCGTACCTCCGCTTATTATGTCAGACGGGCCTTTAGGCGTGCGCTTTGATTTTGAAGACAACATGTGGCAGCGTAAAAATGAAGACATATGCCCCTGTTCATGGCTTATATCAGGTACGGCTCTTGCTTCTACATGGAATACCGGACTTGCATATGAGATAGGAAATATACTCGGCATGGAAGCACGCGGACGCGGAAAAGATATTATACTTGCGCCGGGCATTAATATACACCGTACACCGCTGTGCGGACGTAACTTTGAATACATGAGCGAAGACCCTTATCTGACCGGCATGATGGCTGTAAAAGAAATACAGGGTATACAAAAAAATGATGTTGCCGCCTGCGTAAAACATTTTGCGCTTAACAATCAGGAAACCGACCGCATGGAGGTAGACGTACGCGTAGACGAGCGGGCATTATATGAAATATACCTTCCCGCATTTGAAGCCGCTTTAACCGCCGGCAATTCATATTCGGTAATGTGCTCCTACAATCGTTTCCGCGGCGATTACGCAAGTGAAAGCAAATATCTCCTTACCGACGTTCTGCGCAAAAAATGGAACTATGACGGCGTCGTAATATCCGACTGGAGCGCCGTACACAGTACCGAAGAAAGCTTTAATGCAGGCGTGGATATTGAAATGGGCGTAAGCTGTGATTTTGATAACTACTTTTTTGCAGCGCCGCTTTTAAAAGCAATAAAAGAAAATAAAATATCCGGTGAAGTTCTTGACTCCAAAGTTCTCCGCATTCTGAAACTTCTTGATAAAATAAAGAAAACCGGCGGAGAAGACAGAAAAACCGGCTCATATAATTTACTTTCATCACACAAAACCCTGCTTGACGCTGCAAGGGAATCTGTTGTTCTTTTGAAGAACGACAATAATTTCCTGCCTCTTGACGCCTCAAAACTCAAAAATATCGCAATAATAGGCGACGGCGCGGCACGTAAGCTTGCACCCGGCGGAGGAAGTTCTGAAATAGACGCGTTGTTTGAAATAACGCCGCTTCTCGGAATATCAATGCTTGCAGGAGATTCATGTAAAATACATTATGCAAAAGGATATTATGTAGATAACGAAGAAAATACTGAAGGCGACGTAAATTGGCAGGCTGACAGTCTTGATGCAAAAGAAAACATAACAAACCATTCCTGTGAAAGCGATACCGTCCGCAAAAGACAGGAGCTTTTAAACGAGGCTGTATCCCTTGCAAAAACATGTGACGTTGTAATATATGTAGGAGGATTAAACCGTTCGCACGATACTGAAGGGTTTGACCGCACATCTTATGACCTTCCTTACAATCAAAGCCATGTTATATCTGAAATAATAAGCGCAAATCCAAACACAGTAGTATGTATAAATGCAGGGTCTGCAATAAATATGTTGGAATTTGCACACAAAGCGCCTTCAATATGTTACAGTTCAATGAATGGAATGATGGGCGGACTTGCACTTGCTGAAATATTGTTTGGTCACACTAATCCATCGGGCAGGCTTCCTGTATCTTTCCCAAAAAGTTTTGAAGACTGTCCTGCAAAAAATATGGATGGCAGATACAGCGAAGGCATCTATGTCGGCTACCGATATTATGAAACGCGAAAAGTAAAACCTCTGTTCTGTTTCGGACACGGTCTTTCATATACTACATTTGAATATTCTGACATAAAGGCGGAATATATCGGTACAGACGCAAACGATACTCCAGATAACACTTCTTTATATAAGGTTACGTGCACCGTTAAAAACACAGGCAAACTTGAAGGTAAAGAAACCGTACAGCTTTATATCACACCTCTTAATAACACGCCTGAAAGACCTGTTTTGGAACTTAAAGGATTTACAAAAATAAATCTCCTGCCGGGTGAAGAAAAAAATATAACATTTACGCTGAAAATACCGGCATTTGCATATTACAGCCCCAAGGATTCCTGCTACCGTGCCGACGCAGGCATTTACAGAATTAATATAGGTCATTCCTGTGAAGACATAAGGTTAAAAACTGACGCAGACCTTACAAAAGATTACTTCTCGCTGCGTTCACAGTAAACCTTTATTATAGTTGACTTTTGAGCATTTCAGTGATAGCATATCTTTGAAAATGCCGGACGTTAATGTCTGCGGAAGGAGGAACTGCCGTGTCTTTAAACATCGGTTTTGTTGGTCTTGGATTAATAGGCGGAGCTATTGCAAAGGCAATAAGAAAATCTCATAAGGATTATGTTATTTACGCATATAACAGATATTTTCCAAAAGAAAATCCTATGATAAATGAAGCGATAAATGACGGCGTTGTTAATTATGCTGCAGACAACCTTGCCGGTTTAAACTGCTGCGATATTATATTTTTATGCGCACCCGTCCTGTATAATATCCCTTACCTTGAAAGGCTTAAAGATGTAATAAAGAAAGATTGTATCATAACCGATGTTGGAAGCGTAAAAGGCAATATACACAGGGAAGCAGAACGTCTTGGTTTATCAGCTAATTTTATAGGCGGACATCCTATGACCGGTTCCGAACGTATGGGATATACAAACTCCTCGGCACAGCTTATGGAAAACGCATATTACCTTTTGACGCCATCAGCCGATACGCCTAAACGTGTCATAGACACAATGTACCATCTTGTTCAGGATATGGGTTCAATTCCTTTTATATTGGAAAACGACCTGCACGATGATATTACGGCTGCAATCAGCCATATTCCTCACATAATCGCAGCTTCTCTTGTAAATATGGTTCGCGAAAACGACAATGATGAAGAATACATGAAAACCTTTGCCGCAGGCGGATTTAAAGACATTACCCGTATTGCATCATCCTCGCCCGAAATGTGGCAGAACATATGCCTGTGCAATACAAGCAGCATCCGTAAATTTCTTGATATATACAGGGATTCCCTGAATCGTGTGGAAGAAGCTCTTATTTCAAAGGACAAAGAGTTTTTATATAATATATTTGAAACTGCAAGAAATTACCGTAACAGCATACCAAATTCCACGTCAGGCACCCTTCCAAAGGTATATGACATATATGTTGACATACCTGATGTACCTGGTATTATCGCTATTATTGCCACTATATTGTCAAGTAATTCCGTCAGCATTAAAAATATAGGCATCGTCCACAACAGAGAATACGAAGACGGCGTACTGAGAATCGAGTTTTATGATGAAGATTCAATGAACGCCGCACGTGAGGCCCTTGACAAATATCCTTATCCCGTATACGACAGGTAAAAGATATACAAAATAGATTTTCATATTATATATTCGTATAACAAAAGATTCCCCTGCTTATAAATACAAGATTCCGACCGATATGGTCAGTTACACTACCAAGAATAAAACTGATAAACTTCGATATACAGATTCATCAGAAAACTAATCTTCAAGTCCCTTTTCAAAATCATCAATAGTTTTTGCCTTTGCTGCAAGCCTCAACATCCGGCTTAATCTGTCTGCATCACTCTCAGCTTCAAGCCGGTTCTTAATAACCTCAGGCACAGTGCCAAGCTCTGATAAAATGGCAAAGATATCACTCTGCTGGCGCAAAACCCCCTGCGAATAACCAACAGATATTCCTTCGGTATATCTGTCCTTCAACATCTCCTCAAGCAGCATAAACTGCGCCTCCTTTTCACGGCT
>CANPYY010000005.1 GCA_947588675.1 uncultured Lachnospiraceae bacterium
AACCGAGAGGAGATATTTTATTTTACAACAAAAATATGCCGTATTTATGCGGCTTTTGGCGTTTCGCAAACGCCTATATATAAATCACTTTATGAAAGGAGTCTCTCTATGGAATACAGGGAAATGAAAAAAATCGGTGCGAAACCTTCCCTTCTTGGTTTTGGATGTATGCGGTTTCCAACGACAGTAAAAGAGGGCAAAGAAGTTATTGACAGGGAATATGCGGCAGGAATGTTAGATACTGCAATTAAATCAGGCGTTAATTATATTGATACAGCTTTCCCATATCACAATGGAGAAAGCGAACTGTTTTTGGGTGAAGCATTAAAGAAATATCCAAGGGACAGTTTTTATCTTGCCACAAAGCTTCCTATGTGGGATGTAAAAACAAAAGAAGATGTAAAACGCCTGTTTTATAAACAGCTCGAAAAACTTCAGGTGGATTACGTAGACTATTATCTGCTGCACGGGCTCAACGCCGGAAGCTTTAAAACCGTTACCGAACTTGATATAGTAAGCATACTCGAGGAACTGCGGGCTGAAGGCAAGCTGCGTTATATCGGCTTTTCTTTCCATGACAGTTATGAAGTATTTGAACAGATAATTACATATTATAACTGGGACTTCTGCCAGATACAGTTTAACTATATGGATGCTGACGAACAGGCCGGAATGAAAGGCTATAAACTTACTGAAAAACTCGGAATCCCTTTAGTTATAATGGAACCTGTAAAAGGCGGTTCGCTCGCCAACTATGCAGATGATATTAAAAACCAGTTTTATGATTACAAACCCGGATATTCTCTCGCATCATGGGCGATGAGGTGGGTAGGAAGTCTTCCTAACGTACATGTTATACTTAGCGGAATGAGTACGGAAGAACAGGTTCTTGATAATCTCAAAACATTTAATAATTTTGAACCTCTGTCTGATGATGAACACACATTCCTCAATGAGATGATAGGTAAAATAAGAGCGCGCGTAAACAACGGATGCACAGGCTGCCGTTACTGTATGCCATGCCCCCACGGCGTTGATATCCCCCGCAATTTTTCCGTATGGAACGGATACGGAATGTATAACAATGCCGGTGCGGTAAACTGGAATTATAACGATATGAAAAACAATAATTCCATTGCCAGCATGTGCAAGGGCTGCGGATTATGCGAAACCAAATGTCCGCAGAAACTCCCCATAAGGAAACATCTGCTTACGTCTTATGAAGAATTGTCAAAGGTAATATAAATTTAAGTAAAAAGAAACCGACCTTTTTGGGCCGGTTTCTTTTTTTTACAAGCATTAAGCGTATAAAATAATTTGTTTATTTAAGAACTCTGATACTCTTTATAGTTAATATTCTTTCACTTCCATCCTGCACCTGAATTATAATACGTTTCAGCTTTGCTCCGGAAGGCACATCAAGTGTCATCGGTCCATAATTATTATTCCATCCGGCATAATATGTTGCAACCCCGTCTATTCCATCACCGTTAAGCGCAATCTGCACTCCTTCTTTCGGTGTACCGGGAGCTTCCGGCGTATGGCATTCTATGGTTACTTCTACTTTGGAGCAGTCCTGCAATTCTTCAGGTACATTCAAGCCTGAGCCTGTATATTGTACATCCTTGAATGTAGCCGTAACGGTTCCATCAGGATTATCTACTTTGCTTACCGCGCCATTTGCCTCAAAACCTTTTAATGAAAGATTAGTCCAAAAACTAAATTTAACATACTTGATATCCATAGTAACATCTGATTCCAGTGTCATGATTCTGATTTTACCGGCGCTTTTTCCTGCCGGGATATCTACAATATTACGACTATATCCGTTATTGACAATTTCTTTACCTTCTTTGTCATCTACAGCAAGATAAAATCCGCCCTTTGACATTTGCGCTGAAACTTCTACCTGCGCTCCGTCTGTACCCTGTTTTAAATCTTCAGGTACAGGAATTTCTAAGGTTTTATAGTTTCCTGTACAGACAACTTTAATGCTTCCATCAGGTTTCGTTTCTACACTCATCTCATTAGGCTGCTGAGGCACTGCTTCGGCAAGATTCAGATAATTTCCGCCCTGAGCCGCAACAGTAACCGTATAAGTCGTATTTGCATCTACCATTATTTTTATTACAGCGCTTCCTGCATTTGTTGTTACGCCTGTAATAGTAATCCTGTTTCCGCTTGCAGATACTGTTGCAAAGTCTGTATCAGTAGATACTATGGAGTAGAACTTGCTTACATCTACCGTAAAGTTGTCGCCATACTGATCTTTCGCGCCTACTTCAAGTTCAATAGACGTATTATAAGCAATCAGCATCGATGTTCCTTTAATGTCAGTCTTCTTCTGATCATCTGCCTTGTAGATTGTATATGTTCCGGCCTTAGCCACCGGCGCCGCGCTGCTTACCGGTACATCAAGCGTTGCGATTACGTTATCTCCCGGCGTAAAATGCAGTTTAACAGTTACTTTACCTGTTGACTTGCCTTTAGCTGTGTTTACTTTTATTGTACTACCATCTACCGTAGTAGTTACATCTGTTCCCGACGCGCTCCATA
Source organism: uncultured Lachnospiraceae bacterium (assembly GCA_947588675.1). Lineage (GTDB taxonomy): Bacteria > Bacillota > Clostridia > Lachnospirales > Lachnospiraceae > V9D3004. The sequence goes on from CANPYY010000005.1 coordinate 2,557, forward strand.
CCATGCCTTCAGTCAGCGATGAGCCTCCGGCTACTTCTTTTCCGTCTGCGTCATATGCTTTGAATTTGAAATTCAATGGAGTAGATTCTGCTCCGTCTGCCGCCACTTTCACATAATCTGCACCCGGTTTCAAAATGTTTTCAAGTTCAATTTTTGCAATAAGCTTAGAAGCAACATCTGTTTTAAATGTGAAGGAAGTCTGTATATCCTTTTCTGAATATCCTGCCTTTCCGTCATTATCCACATATGCGATAACCGTATATACTCCGGACACGCTTGCTGAAACTGTTACCGGGAACGCATTTGCTTTGCCATCAAAATCCCCTGCTTCCGCGTCAACCATCTTAGATGCGTCTTTTCCATCTGCATCCTTTACAACAAACTTAATATTAGCTTTGTTGTTCATAGGCGCGCCATACTGATCCTTTAATGTAACATTATTGATAACCGCCACACCTTTCAACGCTGTAAGCGCTGCGTTGCTAAATGCAAGACTGTTTTCCTTACGGGCAGGTTTTACTGTTACTTTCAGGGTAACAGCTTCAAAATGAGCCGGATTATTCGTGCTCTCAATTTTTACTTCTTTTAATACATCAGCCGTTACTCCCTTGTTACTTGTAAATCCGATTGCAACTACCTGGTCTGTGCCTGCGGTTGCTTCCTGCGCAGGTCCCTGTTGTGATGCAACTGTCTTATAATACTTAACTGACAAATCGGCAACCTGCGGTACCTTAACTTCCGCTAACGTAAGTTTGTAATCTTTGCCATACTGGTCTTTTGCTTTAAGCGTTACCGTAACAGGCGCCGTATCTTTATCAATTACATCAGCTACATCTTTCTCTGCCGTAATTTCTGCCGCATAACACTTAGGCGCAACCCTCGTGTCAACCTCGGCTGATACCGTTCCGCTGCTAAGCGTAACTTTTGTCGTACCTTCTTTCAGGCCGTTTACTTTCAACTTACCTTTTGCAGCTTCTGTTACTGCTAAAACTTCTGCATTACCGACAGAATACTTGACTTCTGCATCTGCCGTAATATTTTCGCCCTGGTCGTTTATAACTTCATACGTTGTTTCTGCTGAAGCTTCTGCAGTAATCTCATTTTCATCAAAAGCAGCAATATTAATACTGCTTACTTTCTGCGAAGGAGCAGAATCATATACGACTTCGTCTGACTTAACCGTTTCTTTTGAAAATTCTTTCTTACCGGCATCATAGCTTCCTTTATATACTACAAACTTCAATTTATTCTTTTTGCCGTTTGCTTTTGCTTTTACAGTAACAAAGATTTTTCCGGCATCCTGTCCTGAACCGTCGGTCAGTACAGGTGTTTCAAAGCCGTCGGCGCCTTCGTTTATAAGAATACTGAGGTCTGCCGCTTTAAGTCCGGTTGTAGCAGGGGTCAGCGTTACTTCTGTCTTCTGTTCTTTATTGTTTGTTCCCGCTGACAGAGTTCCTACTTTAATTCCCGTAAGCTCAGCCGGTTTTGCAACTATAGTAATCTCCTTACTCTTTGTATCGTCACTTGTCAGATATACCGTTACCTTTGCAGTTCCCGCTTTAAGAATCTTAAAGGATGCAGGCTCTCTGGATTTCTTTGTAGTTTCATTTGTATTATCATTAAACTTCAGTATACTTGTGTCGTCAATAACATATTTTACAGTGTTGTTCATGTTTTTAAATTCAGCACTGTCGGGCAGTTCTAACTCATACTTGAATTTATCCGATAATGTAGGAGTCAGTGTAAACGTATTGTCTGCCTCATCAGGCGTCAGTATAAACTGAGGTTCTTCAGTTGTTCCATTATTCTTCATCTTTTCCGGTTTTGCCTCAAGTCTGGATACTTCTACCGCCTGACCATATCCGTCAGCCTTTTCTAATTTCACTGTAAGTTCGCTTGTATAAACTGTCTTATTTTTATCTGCAAGGCTGTTAGTTGCGGTGATACTTATTGTCTTACCTGCTACCATGGCTGTATCACCCGGAATCTCTACATATCCGCGATTTGTTCCATCGTTGACTATCTTGATTTTATTATCATCTGTTCTTCCGTTCAGAGGATAATTGGACTCCGGAATCTTTGCGGTTACGCTTAATGTACCGCCGGCTTTCATAGCTTCTTTAGCTTCGCCATACTGGTCCTTTACTGTATAATAAACTTTTAAACTTCTTGAGCTTCCAAATGCCGGAGCTTTATCGTTTACAACAATAAATTCTTTAATAACGCTGGCTGCTTTTTCTGCTTTCGCTGCGGTATCTTTTGCCATATCGTTTCCGGCCATATCCGAAAGACCGTTTATTACTATATTATATGTTCCTGCCGCCAATGCTTTTTCAGAAGAAATACTGATTGACTTACCGTCTTTAGCAAGAGCTGCGCTCATTTTGCCTGCTTCCTTGTCGCCGTTTTTAACGGTAACTGCCGGCTCGCCTTTTACTTTTTCATTGAAGGTTACGGTAATCGTCTTATAATCCGTTACTTCTGCCTTTGTTACAGTTGGAGCTTTAGCGTCTACAGTCACCTTACACGGTTTGGATGTAATTGTTCCAACAGATGCTGTGATATTTGCTACTCCTTCCTTCACAGCAGTCACAACTCCTCCGTCGCTTACTGTTGCAACTTCGGTTTTGTCAGATTTCCAAACAATCTTTGCGTCTTTTATTTCTTTGTCTTCGCTGTCGGTAACAACTGCTTTCAGCGTAACAGTGTTCTTATCTTTTACTGTGCTGACTGCAGCCTCCGAAACGCTTATAGCAACTGATTTCACCATCGGCGTAGGAACAGGGGTAGCCGTTGCAGGCACTTCTGTTGCAGGCACTTCTGTCGCAGGTGCTTCCGTTGCGGGAGCTTCTGTTACAGGTGCTTGTGTTACAGGCACTTCCGTTACAGGTGCCTCTGTTTCGGGTGCTTCTGTCACAGGCGCTTCCGTTACAGGAACCTCTGTTTCGGGTGCTTCTGTTACAGGCGTCTCCGTTACAGGAACATTTGTTGCTAAACCACCTGTCGGAGGTACGTCTGTTACAGTAGCTGTATTCGTACCCTGCTGCGTTTGAGCCGAATCTACAGCGGCCTTAGACTTCACCTTGCATACAAGTTTCTTTTTCTTTACCTGGCTGCTGCCTTTAACCGTATACTTTACAATGGCAGTGATTTTTGCTTTTCCTGCTTTTTTTGCTTTCAGTTTTACAGAAGATTTCTTCTTTTTACTGAGCTTTATTACCTTTTTTTTGCTTGTCTTCCACTTAGTACTCTTTATCTTAACCTTATTTTTCTTTATTTTTAAGGTATAGGATTTCTTTCCGGCTTTGTTGTAGTAAAGAGTTTTCTTCTTTGCTGAAAGACCGGGTTGTTTTTTGCTTGCCGCATCCGTAGAAAGAGGTACGGAAAGTGAAGACATTGTCAGCGCTACAGCCGCCATAAAAGCTATAGTCCGACGAAGCACTCTTGACATTCTTCTGTTTTGCTTCTTCATGGTTATTCTTCCTCCTTTAAATTTAGCCTTTTAGGGCTTTTTCATAATTATGCACAGAATTAAGCACAAACAATTTGCCGTTACCGGCTATCATTTAACTATCGGAGTAGTATAGGCTAACACTACGATATTTCACTTACCCCACTCCTTTCTTCCGCAGCATAAAATTAGAATCCTTTCTATTGACATACTACAGACGATATCCTAAAATGAAGTTACTCAGACAACATCAAGGAATATCGTCTATGTTTATGTCTTTTTTAATAGAAGATATTCTATCCATTGCCATTATATAGAAGATATTCTAGTTTGTCAAGCTATCTTTTTAATATTTTCCAATTATTATTTGGGATTAGGAGACAAACATGAAAATAATTGAAAGAATAAGACTTATTTGCAAAGAAAATGGTATTACTATTACAGATCTTGAAAAAGAACTCGGATACAGCAACGGCTCGCTTGCCAAGGCAAAAGATATTCCATCCAGCAGAATACTTGATATATCCAAAAAGCTAAATGTTCCTATGGAATATATTATGACCGGAGAATATCCGGACAGATTATGCAAAAACGATAATATAACCCAAAAAATACGAAATGACATCGAGCTTTCCAAAGCATTATCAATATACTTTGAATTGCCTGATGCCAAAAAGAAACTCATTATTGAGCTGTTAAATATGTTAAATTAGAACTCTTTATAATATTCCTGCAAAACGCCGTTATTCTGCATAAATATTGCATCGCTCTCTTATAGTGTTTATTCTATGATCTTCCGCAGCAGAATTTATATTTTTTACCGCTTCCGCAAGGGCATGGGTCGTTACGTCCTATTTTCTTTTCCTTAACTATAGTTCCGGACGCTTTCTGCTCTTTATAAAGTTCTTTACGTCGCTCCTGCGAAAGCAGGGCGTCCCACTCGGGAAGCGTATACAGCCATTCTGCCTTGCAGTCTACCATATTGTAATAAAGTTTTTCCGGGTCAAAACCAAGGTTTACTTCTGTTTCTTCCGTCATTGTTTCGATATCGTTAGGCTCTTTTAAGCTGTCATTTATTCCGTCAAGAAATCCTACCATGTACATTACTGCAAGGTCATATTTTTCAGCAAGTTCAGCCACGGTACCGCACACTACTTCGTCAGGAGCCGAAAGGAGCTGCTTATATATCCCCTTTTCCAGTTCAAAATATTCACCCCAGAATCTTTCGCCTTTTTTCCCCTGCATTTCCTGTCCATATGCAAGGTCTCTCCATTTTTTTAATAAACTGTCGCTCATATTATTATTACTCCTCATAAACAATATTTAATCGTAAGTTTTCAACCAAGCATAAGAATAACATTTTTTTCCCAATCGGGCAAGGCTTATTGAATAATTTTATCAGATAATGTATACTGTATCTTGTGTTTTTACATAATTTTACAGAGGTTTTCCATATGATGTTTATATTTACAGAGATATTATTATATATTGCTTTTCTTACACTGGATATTTTCGGCGCGGCATCCGTATGGATAAAATACATTTCAATATTCATCTGCTTTATTACGGCAATGTATCATTCGATAAAAACACATGAATACTTTATTTCAATTGTTATGGCCCTTACATTATTTGCCGATACTTTTCTTCTGCTGCTTGACAAATATTATATTATCGGAGTTTTATCGTTCTGTATCGTACAGACTTTGTATGCGGCTTATATGATATCGCTGTCCGGCAAAAAAAGCATAATACCCCGTATAAGCTTGTTTATACTTGCCGTACTTATTCTTACAATAACTGATTCGGCCGATTTGCTTTCCATAGCTGCCGCATGGTCATTTACACAGCTTTTTGCAAATGTACTTCAGGCTTTTTTGATAAGGAAGCTGCACCGGCACGGGTTAATATATGCAATAGGGCTGCTGCTTTTTCTTATGTGCGATACATGCGTAGGTTTAAATAATATTACAATATATTTTACTGACTTTCCATTACACCGGGTACTATCGGGAGCCGGCTTACTTATGTGGGTATTTTACCTTCCGTCACAGGTTCTTATTACGTACTCTTTCTGCAATAACCGGAGGACTTTATGAAAAAATTTGTTTCAATAATAATTTCAGTTATTATTTCAATTATTACGGCTGCATTTACACTGTCATTCGGTATAGCCGCGCCGATTCTGATACGGCCTTTTTATTACTCACAGATTGATTCGCTTGAGTTAGTACAAAGCACAGGATTTGACAGACAGCAGATTATAGACGCATATGACGAAATGCTTGATTACTGCACAGGCATATCAGATACTTTTGGCACAGGCGTACTGAAATACTCCGAGTCGGGTAAATCTCATTTTGAAGACGTAAAATCCCTGTTTCTTTTAGATATCCATGTGCTAATAATTACTTTAATTTTTCTTATTATATTTGCAATCATCTGTATTAAAACCGGATATTCGCCTTATAAGTTTTTCGGGCATACGCCTTATTTCTATTCCGGCGCAGGACTTATATCATTGATTACAATTATAGGAATTATTGTAATATCCGACTTTGAAAATGCGTTTAAAGTATTTCATATGTTATTTTTTCCGGGTAAAGATAACTGGCTTTTCGATGCAAAAACTGATGAGATAATACTTATTCTTCCGGAACAGTTTTTCTATAACTGCGCGCTTATGATTCTTTCAGTAATTATACTGTTGTGCATTATATTTATTGTCACGAGCATAATCTCAAAGAAACGCAAATTATAAAGAACAATTTACTGTGTCACCTGCCATTATTTATATGACAGGTGCACTTTATTAAATATTTTTTTATAAGCTTTCCTTTTTTTCTTAGGAACGTATACCTTTAAATTTTCATTAGTTCCTTTAAATGCATTTTTTGCGACACTTTTAACACCCGTTGCCTTAATAGTAATCTTTTTAAGTTTCCTGCATTTGCAGAAAGCTTTCTTTCCAATTCCCGTTATTTTAAAAATCTTTCCCTGAATTTTGATTTTATCGGGAACAATTATCTTTTTTACATTCTTTTTCTTTACGCCTGCAAATTCAGCCTTACCAATACCCTGTGCACCAGCGTTAAGAACTTTGTACACCGCACCCTTTACAATTATCTTATCTCCTTTTTTCACAGTATGTACATCTGCTCTATCCGTATTATTTCCTACTCTACTATTGTCTCCATTTGTACCGTTTGAATTAATCTGAGAACCAGAATCAGACACAGTGATTTTTACCGAAACATTTCTGAGATTCTCCGAAAGGTACTGTTCCGGGCTCAGGTTACATACCGGAAATCCCTCTGCATCAAATATCACAGGTCTTGCATATGCATGTCGTCCGGGATCCACAAGCCCGTATTTATCCGAGCCTGTAGCCCCGGGATAACTGTCCGCCCAGTCTCTTGCATGATATATAATTACCGGATTGCCATTTTCATCAATAGTAAAAGAATTGTGTCCGGGTCCGAATGTACCTTCATACTCTCCTTCGCTTCCCGGAAGAAGTCCGCTATCTCCATGGCCCGTTACATCAGTAGTTCCATCCGTTGCATAATAATCGGCTTTCTTAAGTGTCGTTGTAAGATCCTGTGTAGCTAAAAGCGGATACGGATATTTCTGCCAGCTGTCAGGATTCATAAAATCTTCATCAATATATGTCCACAGCGCGCATACGCAGTACATCATATCAATAGTGCAGCCCGCATATACTATAAATATTTTATCTCCATGGATAAGAACTGACGATGCTTCTTCAATAGCCTGTCCCGGCATACCATTAATGCTCCCAAAACCTGCTTTGCCTGAACCGTTATTAGTTTCATATGCCCTGTCTGCGCCTGACAAACGCACTAGTGGTCCCGTAGGATGTATAGGGTCTTTGGGATCTACTGTTGTAATCCATATCTGTGATGATTTAGGAGTAACATAATAGCTCTGTCCCTCATATTCAAAATAAGTAGTATCAAATGCGCCTACTGTCTGATTATCAGTAGTATTATGAATATATCCTGTATATTCCCAGTTATCAGGATCGGTTAGTTCATCCCCATTGCATGTAAATATACACTGCCTGCTTCCACCTGATGATTCTCCGGGTTCGGTTACCGATGCCTGTGCAATTATTCTCCACTTACCGCCTATTTTATGAATCTCGGGCGCCCAGTACCAACCGGTTATCCTCGTTCCGTCTTCTAATGTTTTGTCTGTCCATACTTCAACCTCGTCAGCGTCCGTAATTCCATTAATACTGTCCGACTGCCGCAGCACTATACTCTGATAAGCTCTGCCGCCGCTTGCAGATTTTTCATTCATATTGGAACCTGTAAAATAATATACGTCCTTTTCTTCATCATATACTGCATAAGGATCTGCTCTGTAGTAAGCCAAAGGGCTGTTATAATCCGATGTCGCATTAATCTTTCCGTTTACAGTATACTCGCCGGCAGCAAGATTCTTCAGGTCAATTTCTTTCGTATCCCATTCTATGTTCATAGGAGTCTTTGAGCCATCGCTGTATATGACATCCGCTTTATCAGGCAGAACCGCCTCTTCTCCCCGTTTTATATTTATATCTTTTATGTCAACCGATACACTGTAAATATTTCCAAATTTATTATTTATCCGGTCATATTCCTCTTTGGTCAGCTCAAATACCGCTGCTTCATCTTCCTTTGCATAATCAGGCAGTTTGGCATCAACCTGCGATTTGGAATAAGAAGTCTCCGCAGGCTCGCTCACTGCAAGCATATCTTCACTCTTGGTTAAATATGATTTTCCGTCTCCGCCTTCCCAGTAAATATCATAACATCCTTCAGAATCATTATAACTGACATAAGGATTCATGACGGTAATTCCATTATTATTAAGCTTAATTATACGCTGATTATAATAATAAATAAGATCATTTGTATCAAATATCATTACCTTATCAGTCGTGTTATCAACTGCTGCTATAAGCCCATAAGTTCCGTCCGGTTTGTGAAATAGCGACGGCGAGCCCATTTTATAACAATTCTGCGGCGACATTACCGCCTTATTATTATTCATCGGCTCATATACCTTTCCATCTTTGGACAGCGCATAATACAATACATCAGTACGATATGTATCTGTATACTCCTTGGACGGATACTGTGCAAACTCCATTCCCATATCAGGCTCATACTCCGCCGTATATACTGCAAGATATCCGTATGTTCGATTTTCCTCCATAGTTTCTGCCACCTTTTTGTTTCTATCTTCTGAATTTGCTGTTTCCTGTGATGCATACGTATTCACAGACCCCGCAATCATTGCGCATACTAATATTATTCCGAATATCTTTTTAAGTAATTTTCTCATTTTATCGTCCTTTTTATAATTGTTCAAACTGTATCTGTCCTGTACATATCAGGCGTAGTACCTTCTCTTACGATTACTATATCTTCACCTGCATATGTTTTAAATTCAACAAGTTCATTTTCCTCTACTTTAACTGTTTCGGACTTTATACCATCCCGGTATAATACTATATCAGAGTTCCATGGATTTCTTATACGGCATGTATTTCCAAGCTGTGATTCTATTTCTACATATTCAATATCACCGTCTGTCATTGATGACGATACAAGAAATCCGCCTTTTGCAAGAAGTTTATATTTAGCATCCCAGTCTTTAGGCCATGCAGGAAATACCCTTATCACACTTTCCCCACCCGGAAAAGGTGAAAGACTTTGATTAAGCGCCTGCTGTATTGCAGATGAAAATGTTCCATAACCTTCCGCTGAATAATAATCTCCCTGGTCATGTATAAGATTTGGAGTATCCTGAAATGCTTTATACTGTGTTGTAAGTATAGCAGCAAAATCCTCACTCATGCCAAGCTTAGCCGCATCTTCAGGAAATCTGCTTGAACCATTTTTATCCTCCTCAGATTTCAATACCTGATTTGCATATCCAGGCGAACCGTAATATGTATTTACAGCAATTTCCCATTCTCCATAATCAAGTCCCCTGTCCCTTGTCTCCAGATTCAAAACATCGAATTTCTCAAGCATTTTAAATTTGGGACTCTCAGTACCTGCGCATCCCCCGGTATTATGTGAAAACGGCAGTCTGCCCTGAGCCCATACGTCTACATCCGGGGTAGTTGTATAACCAACGGCATCCGGTTCTGACATAAGAGGGTATGGCGCAATATTATCAAGACATTCCTGCCACTTCACCCTTAGTCCACTGTCGGTGCCAAGTATTTCAGACGCTTTTATCGCTACGGCAAATATTCCTCTTGCAAGCGAAAGATCATCAATTACATCTTTTCCACCCCATATATGCTCATGAAGATTGGTTCTGTAGAAATGATAATATCCGTCTTCTTCTTTTACAAAACCATAATAATTCCTATATAACTCGGCTGCGCCTTTAATAAACTTATATGCATGATTTTTAAGCCAGTCCATATCTTTGGTATATTCATACTTCTGCCAATAATATTCCGCTGTTTCCTGTGTTGCCACCATTGTATGCGATACGTAACTTACACTGTTATTCTCAGGTTCTGATGAAAATTTCCAGTTCCATGGCACCAAAAAGCGGTTTCTTCTTTCTCCCATATTTCGTATTGAATCTGTAAGGCTTCCCGTTCCGGCAAGATAAGCCTGAAGTTCAGGCACAATATCCTCTGGCAGGGTCTCTGCGCCAAGTACACCGGAGGTTTCTCCAATAAACAGCGCATCGCCGCCAGAAATATCCCAGTATTGCCGTGCCGCAGTTTTATACTGTTCATAACATTTCTCTCTCATCTTATAAAACGGCTCCATAAGCTCCATATGGTTTGCCGAATTAAGCGGCTGATACAGACTGTCCTGGTTCCAGTTCCAGTACCAGTTACCCCAGTCTCTCCTATCACCTTCTGCAATCCAGTTGCCTCCGTTATACTTTGACGGATAATTACCTCTGTTTGATATAGCAGCCAGATACATATAATACGTACGCCTCTGTTCAAAATCAGGCTGCGAAGGCAAGTATACATATGATTTGCTCCAGAAATCACTCCACCATTTTTTATTGGAAGCATATACCTTGTCATATCCTTCTGATTCCACACAGTTTCCATAAGAAATATCATATACATCATCTGATTGATCCATACTTGAACAGCCTCCTATTATTACAGTAAATTTATCATTTCCTGCAGGAACGGTTATCCTTTTAGTGCGGTTGTCAATACTGTTTACCGATATATCTGCCCCGGGAACTCCTACAGATACAGAAGTAGCACAATAATAATCGTTTATTTTTATTCCCGTATCACATTCTTCGCTGAATACCTGATTTAACGTAACCGTTCTTCCATAATCACCTGAGTCATCATCCTCAAATGATGATACTGCGCTCCATTTTCCTTTCGTCTCGACAGGATCTCTCGTCATTTTAAGGTCAATATTAATGTCGGTCTGATTCTTTCTCTTATCATTTATTTGTATAAGCACGGTATCTCTGGCATTGTCTGCAATCACATTTACTGATACTTCATTATCCTCCATCGATAATTGCGCATCATACAGACTAAGATGCTGTGACAGTGTATCTGAAAATACTTCATTTCCAAAATCTATACTAATCTGTCCAAGCGCGCCGCTTCTGTAATCCCATTCAGAATTAGCAGACGCATCATTAAACATAAACGTATCAGTATGATTAAGCTGCATTGACAATGTACTTTCATTATCTTCCCATACAGGACCGCCAAAACGTCCGTTTGCAACAGGCATACCATATGGACTGAAAGTTACAAGTCCTTCATACTTCAAGTCTGAACGTCCGACTAATTCTTTATATTCAGGATTAAAAACCGGTTGTATAGTGTTTTTTTCAATATCAGGTGCTTTGGTAACATTATCTGTCGGTACTGAAAGCGCGGCGGTTATATCTGAAGGCGCAGCAGTTATATCATTATTTTTTACCGGCAAAGCTTTATTTACTGTTACCCTTACTTTAGTTTTTATCTTTTTATTGTATTTTGAAGAAACAATAATTTGTGTTTTTCCTTTTTTTACTGCCTTAATTATCCCCTTCTTTGTAACTTTTGCAATTTTTTTGCTGACAGATTTGTATGATACTGCTTTAGATGCATACCTGGGTTTTACTCCTTTTACTTTCAATTTAAAACTCTCACCTGCTCTCAAAGTTACACGTTTTTTATTCATTATTATTTTTCTTGGCTTAATATATGTTTTTGCCTCTGTACTTACTGAAAACATCGTCTGAAACATTATTGCCGCAACAGATGCTGCGATAAAGATATATCTTATAATACCTTTTTTCATACAATTCCTTCTTTCGATATATATATATATTATATTATAATGATATATGCAGCGTTTATCTTGCAATATAATGATTATTTTTGGTATAATAGTGACATTAATACTGACATTAATTAATATTTTTGAAGGGATTGTCCGAAATATGGAAGAATATTCAAAATATAAAGAAATAAATGATCGCCCGGATAATATATTTCCATTTTATCCTTATAAAATATATGGCAAAAAGGGAATGTGCGTTCCTCCGCACTGGCATGACGAAATTGAAATTTTATATGCCCAAACAACAGGCACCCTTGTACTGGACGGAGAAAAAATAAGATTTTCAAAAAATGACATAATGCTTGTCAATTCAAAACAACTTCACAGCACATATCTGGATACCGGAGGGTTGGTATATCATATAATAATACACCCAACATTATTACATATATACTATTCCGGGAATGAAAAAAATTATAACCTGCATTTTCCTGCAGTTCTTTCAAAAGATAATACCGATTTTCAAAAAATTATGCGTGAACTTACAAACATATCGCTGCCTGTAACAAAAACCACACAGTTATTTATTATGAGCAGTCTTTTTCAATTAATGTTCCTGATACAAAAAGACGGATATAATATAACTTCAGAGGACAATTCTCCTGCAGCAGGCAGCCGGTATATAAAAAACAGCATAACTTATATAAATAAAAACCTCAGCCGTAAAATACAGGTTGAAGAAATTGCCGGAAATATAGGTATATCTAAAGCATATTTCATGCGTCTTTTTAAAAGCTATACAGGTGAAACTGTTATTTCTTATATGCAAAACCTCCGGCTTGAAGCTGCAAAAACAGATATACTTAACGGCAGAAACATAACGGAAACTGCATATAACTATGACTTTTCAGATCCCTCCTATTTCTGCCGTATGTTTAAAAAAAAGTATGGTCTCCCGCCGCTTAAATATAAAAATACATTTGCTCATAAAGACAAATCCCATTTAAAATAACCCGGGCACTTATTTGGTGCCGAAAATACGGTCTCCCGCATCTCCCAGACCGGGACAGATATATGCGTTCTCATTCAGGCATCTGTCCACGTGGCCGGCATAGATATGTATATCCGGATGCGCTGTACTGAGACGTTCAAGGCCTTCCGGAGCTGCAATAATACAGAGAAATTTAATCTTTCTGCCGCCGTGCTGTTTAATAAAGTTTACGGCTTCAACAGCAGAACCGCCGGTTGCAAGCATAGGGTCTGTTACGACAATCGTACGTTCCTCTATCGGGTCCGGCAGCTTACAATAATACTCATGCGGTTCATGTGTATCTTCGTCCCTGTACAGACCAATGTGTCCGATTTTTGCTGTGGGAACAAGCGCCGTAATACCGCTTACCATTCCCAGCCCTGCGCGCAGTATTGGGACTATTGCCAGTTTTCTTCCAGAAATCATAGGCGTCATACATTTCTCTATGGGAGTTTCAACTTCAACGTCCTCAAGCGGGAGGTCGCTGAGAGCTTCAAACCCCATCAGCATGGCAATTTCTTCCACCAAAGCCCTAAACTCGCTCGTTCCGGTGTTCTTATCGCGTAATCGTGAAATTTTGTGCTGAATCAATGGATGTGTCAAAATAGTTATGTTTTCCATAAAATATTCTCCTATCCTTTACTTTCGTTCTATACCTTTATCTTTATCACTTTCGGATTCTCTGTCAAAGACATAATCATTTCCCGGGAAAACAGCGTTAAGCACAATGCCGACGATTGCCGCAAGCGCAAGACCCGTCAGCGTAATATCCGTGCCGGCAATATTAAAGGTAATGCCATCGGAAAAACCGAGACCGCATACAAGTATCATGGCTGCAATCAGAAGATTCCTGGATTTTTTGAAATCTACGTGATTTTCAACTACATTACGCACGCCGATAGCGGAAATCATTCCATAGAGTACAAAACTTATGCCGCCAATAATCGAAGACGGCAGAGAGCCTATAATTTCAGCCATTTTGGGAATGAATCCAAGAACAACGGCAAAACATGCCGCGATACGGATAACTACCGGGTCGTGTACTTTGCTTAACTCCAAAACGCCCGTGTTTTCACCGTAAGTTGTATTTGCAGGCCCGCCAAAGAATGCGGACAGGGAAGTCGCAAGGCCGTCTCCGATAAGTGTACGGTGCAGTCCCGGGTCCTTTATAAAATCAGAGCCTACAGTCGCTGAGATTGCCGAAATATCGCCGATATGCTCCATCATGGTTGCAAGAGCTATAGGCGCCATAACAAGAATCGCCGTCAAATCAAATTTACAAATCTGAAAATCTGGAACCCCAAACAACGGAGCCGACGCCACGCCGGAAAAATTCAGAATAGCGCTTCCGTCCGGATTTGTAATTCCCAACGCCTGAAAAATACAGGCCGCTATGTAAGCGATTACAACTCCCATCAGTATGGGAATAATCTTCCACATACCTTTGCCCCAGATATTGAATATTACAATCACTGCCAGAGCAATCAGGGCCAGAATCCAGTTAGTCGATGCGTTACTCACAGCCGACGGCGCAAGGCTCAAACCTATGCAGATAATAATCGGACCGGTAACGACAGGAGGCAAAAAACGCATGACGCGTTTAACGCCAACCAGCTTAATAATCAGAGCCAGAACCAGATACAGAAGTCCTGCCACCACAATACCGCCGCAGGCATAGGGCAGCTTTTCTCCGTAACTCATATCCGCAAAAATTCCTGTGTCAAGCTTTGCAACTGTAGCAAAACCTCCAAGGAATGCGAATGATGAACCTAAAAACGCCGGAACTTTTAACCGGGAACACAGATGAAAAAACAGGGTGCCAATGCCTGCAAAGAACAACGTCACTTGTATGGACAGTCCCTCGCCGTTAAAATATCCGTTCACAAGTATGGGAACCAGAATCGTTGCGCCGAACATGGCAAACATGTGCTGCAGTCCAAGCAGAAGCATCTTTGGGATTCCAAGGCTCCTGGCGTCTTTAATAGGTGCATTTCCATTCATTTTCTTATCCTCCGTTTCAAAATATTTTTTCTATTGTATCCTGAAGCAATTAATTTGTTTTATCATAATCTGTCATATGAATATCCTCTGTCAGATTTTATGATTGATTTTTTACATTCAAAATATACAACTGCAAATTCTGATAACGTTTTTTGAATATTAAGTATTCCATCTGAAGCATCTTTTCTTTCAGATGATACATGAGGCGTTGACGCCTGTTTTAATATTTCCTTTTGATTATCCGTAAGCGAAGAAGGCTCTCCAAGGTCATGCCACACCTTTCGCGGATTGCACACATCTTCATCAACTGTTTTATATACTATACTGTACTCTCCTTTTTCAGTATCCGGAAGTTTTATACTACAGCTATAGTCAAGTGTTTTTCCCTGCCTTTTTAATGTACTGTTCCATATTATTCCACGGTACTCGTCTTTCCCGTTTGATACTATAACCGAATCTTCGCTTCTGTGTATGCACGAATATCCTTTGAGCATTTTATAAAAAACAAACGTCCAGAAAGTCGGCTTTGGAATCACACCGTTGGCGACAAGTCCAAATCCTCCGTGGAAAGGCGTATACGGCACTCCCATTTCCTCAAATATATCTCCAAACGTCCAATATGAGTAAGACTCATTATCGTCGCCCAGCCAGGATAATTGTCCCGCCAGATAAGCGGCATTTTGATTAGTATCATGTATAGGATTGTTTGGCACATATGAAGTATTAAATTCCGTAATATGTATCTCACTTCCCTTATATTCCTCAAAACTATCTACAATCTCCCTGGTCTTATGAAGATTATCCCTGCCATACTCCCATTTTGATAATTCCTGATATGAATAATGCCCGTCACGTTCAGGCATTTCGGTAGTGTAGTGATGTCTGGTCACAAAATCCAGAGCTATTTTATTATCGTGGCAATACTGCATGAACTTCTGTATCCATACTTCATCATTAACACCGCATATCGCCGGTCCGCCTACACGGAATCTTTCATCCACTTCTTTTATCGCATAAAACGTTTCGTTAAACAGTCTGAAATATTCCTCCATGTCGGCATCTTTCCAGAATCCCGGAAGATTGGGCTCATTCCATACTTCTATAGGCCATGTGACAACTTCGTCAGCGCCATAGCGTTCCATAAGATGCCCAAGCGTATTTTTTACAAGGTCACGCCAGCCTTTATATGATTTCGGTGGAGTTACGTTTCCTCTCCAGTAAAATACCGTCTGGGTACCTGAAGCGAGTTTATCGGGCATAAAACCAAGCTCAAGAAACGGTTTAAGTCCTAATGATATATACGAATCCATCACAAGGTCAAGATATGTATAATTATATTCCGTAATAACATTTCCCTGTTCATCTTTATACTCCTGATATATAGCCATATCATCAGAAAACAACCCATGTCCTCTTATATGCTGAAATCCTATATTTTCCTGAACATATTTTAACTGGGCATAATATTCCTTCTGAAGCGCCAGACCCATTCTTCCTGTACCGATGCAATAATCCACCTTATTTTGAAACTTTACATTTTTATCAAACTGCACACTGTATTTTACTTTATTTACCATTATTAACTCCTTCTTTTTTCATACCTGACATGCGGCTTGTCCGTATTCTCTATATGATTTATTAAATCGCCTGCTGTTCTGCCTTATAAGCTTCCCTGACCGCCCTCGCAAGCTGGTCTGCGCAAGAGGTCGCTCTGTGTCCGCAAATAACTCCCGACAGCTTTTGGGCAACCTGTTCTACCGTCCAGCCTTCAATCAGCAACGGAATGGCTTTAAGATTGCCATTACAGCCACCCGTAAAACGTACGTTATGTACAATATCCCCATCCAAATCCAGGCTTATCATCTGTGAGCATGTATTTTTAGTCTTATAGTCATAATGAAACATTACAGTACCTCCTCTGCTTTTTTAATTATCTGCCAACGGAATAAACCGTCTTATCCATTACATTCTTATTAGTATTTATTATAGTGATTCTGCCTCTCTATGTCAAAGCCTCCGTCGTATAAAAAAACTACTGAAACTATAATAATTTATTTATATAAAATTCCTCCGAAAGAAGCAGCCAGTTTGCCCTGAAAAACCTCATAAGCTGCCAGTAACCTGCTCCCCGTAACGAATACTCCTTTATAAGATTAAACTTAGCCTGCATACTCCTTACATCCTCAAACCATACCTCATGTTCTGTTCCATTTTCATCCGTATAGTTAAAAAACGGCGACATTGCAATTTCATCAAAGTTAATTCTCGCTCCATATTTTACCGCTATATTAACCGCTTCTATATTTCCAATGGTAACGGCTTCCGTCACTCCCTTCTCATAAGGAAGCGGCCAGTCATAACCGTAATTTGGTATACCAAGGTCAATCTTGTATGTCGGGATTTCAGTCACCGCATATTCTACTACCTGCCGTACTTTATTAATAGGCGCTACCGCCATGGGTTCACTGTAACGATATCCCCATTCATATGTCATAAGAAGCACGCTGTTAGCCGCCGCCCCAAGTCCGCCATAATCTTTACCCTGATACAAAAGTCCGGGCTGGTCCGCGCTAATCTTAGGAGCAAGCGCAACCGATACTTCATAACCATACGGATTAAGGGCGTCCGTAACCTGCGCCACAAAATCCGTAAACAAATCCCTGTCTTCAGCCATAATATACTCAAAATCTATATCTACCCCGCCATATCCTTTTTCTCCCAATATGGCAATAAGTTCCGATATAAGCATATATCTTGCGCTTCGGCTGTTTACAAGCTCATGAATAAGCTGATTATTAAACTTTCCGTCTATCCCCAACGGGGTAAGCGTAAGTATTGATTTTACATTATAATCATATGCCAGATTAATCAGCCGGCTATCGTCCAGTAAAGGCGCTATAAGTTCCCCCTCTGTTGTAAATCCATATGAAAATATTGATAATGTTGTCAGATATCTAAGCGTTTCTTCAAGAATATTTTCATTGATAAAAGGGTACGCGTATCCGTTTATATAAGCGCTTCTTTCCGGCGTGTTCATATAATCCCTTATGTAAAGTGCCTGACCTTCCGCCAGTATGTACGGTTCATTTATCTGATTATCATATATAATATCATCCGCTGAAGTATCTGTCTGTCTCGCAATACTATATACGCTGTCGCCCTCTTTAACTACATATATCATTATAATTACCCGTAATTTTGCTGATTACAATAATATATTATAGTTAATTTTAATATATGTATCTGCTAACGCAATATTTCAAGTTCTGTAATACCATACAGATTATCCACCACATAATCTGCTCCTGCATCCTCCAGTTCATTTTCTTCCGCATATCCGCAGCGCACTCCTATAGTCAGCATACCAAACTTTCCTGCGCCTGTTATATCATGTTTTCTGTCTCCAACCATGACCGCATCTTCCGCAGATATTTTCAACAAATCAAGAGCCTTTTTTATTACATCGCTTTTGTGGTAATAGCTTCCGTCAAGCCCGCTTCCTGCAATCACATCCATATATTCCGACAAATGGTATTTATCACATATTTGAACCGCAAATACCTCAGGTTTACTGGTGGCTACACCAAGCACTTTACCGCGCGCCTTCAGCTCTTTTAACGTATCATGCGCATCTTCAAACACTTTATTTTCAAATATTCCCGTTTTAGCATATCTCTTACGGTAATAACCTACGGCCCTGCCGCATGTTTCATCATCAAGCCCATAAAATTCCCTGAAAGAATCCATAAGAGGCGGCCCTATAAAACGCAGAAGGTTCTCGCAGTCTTCTTCAATACCAATATTATGCAAAGCATATTGCACGCTTTTAGTTATCCCTTCCTTTGGGTCCGTAAGAGTTCCGTCCAAGTCAAATAAGATGCATTTTTTTGTAAACATTTCATTCCTCACCATAAATTATATTATTCTTCAAACCCGGGCAAATCATTCCCATTGTCTTCCAGCGTTTCCACATTCCGCAAATGTTTCTGTATAACGTCATTTCTATGATTTGCATCGTCTAACACCTTACCTGCTTCTTCCACTTTTTTACGCGCTTTCGCAAGCAGTTCTCCGAACATACCGTACTGCTTTTTCGCTATTCCGAGCGTTTTCCATACTTCATTTGCTTTTTTATTAATAGCCATAGTCCGAAATCCCATCGCCAGCGAATTTAAAAGGGCTGTAATTGTAGACGGACCTGCAATCATTATTCCTTCCGCCTGAAGCCTTTCTGAAATACCCGTCTTTGACCCCATAATCTCCGCATACAGACCCTCGGTTGCAAGATACATAATTGCAAACGGAGTTGTTTCCGGTGAACTTATATAATTCTTTATAAGCTTTGCTTCATCCCTTATCCTTGCTTCAAGAGCTTTCTTTGCTTTGCCTATTCCTTCCGTATCGCCTTCTTCAGCCGCTGCCGAAAGTCTTGCATAATCCTCCATAGGGAACTTGGAATCAATAGGAAGATACGTAAATGAATCATCTTCATTATTAGGTATCTTAACGGCAAATTCAACGCGCCCGTTATATTTCGGATTGGTGCTTACATTGGTTTCATACATTCCGGGTATGGTCTGGTCCAGTATATTGCTCAGCTGCACTTCCGCCCACGTTCCGCGGCTTTTTACATTCGTAAGCACTCTGTTAAGACCTTTGATATTATCAGTAACGCCTGAGGATAGCTCCTTCATTTCACCTAAGCTTCTGTATACATTAGACAACTGTTCGGATACGGTTTTAAATGATTCGTTAAGACGTTTATTAAGAGTTTCGGAAAGCTTTTCATCCACAGTCCTTCGCATCTGTTCAAGCTTTTCTTCATTATTTTTCTGCATGGAAGCAATTGATTCAGATATAACCCTCGTCTGTTTTTCAGCATTCCGGTCAAGTGTTTCCATAAGCTTTATCTGCTGTTCATAATTCTTTTCGGTAAGCATATTCATCTGCTCAAAAATACGATTCATCTGCTCAGAACTCTGTTTTGAATTAATATCTATCTTCTGGCTGAGCAATTCAGAAGAATTGTCCTTTGCCGGTTTTTTCATTAACAGCATTATTAATAATACAATTATAAGCACGCATAAAATTAAAATTATATATTCCATAGTAACTTCCTTATACTCCTGACTTCATAATTATTTAAAAACAGTATACCATAATTCCGTCCTCCTGTGTTGAAAACCCTCATGAAATATGTTAAAATTTTTTTATATATTTTATAAGGAGGGTATAGAAATTGAAAAAACATTTTATCAAAAAAACTTTTTCACTCATTTTATGCGCGGCACTCGTTTCAGGTTCTCTCATAATTCCTGAAAAGACATCCGCTGCAGATACCGACACTACCGGGTGGAGAAACAGTATAGCTCTTGATTTTGGTATATGCGGAGACGGCTCTGACCTTGATTCAACAATGAAATTTAACGAGGTTGAATATATACCTGAAATAAGCGCTGAAGATTGTGCTGAAATACTTAAAGAGGGACATGGAAATTATCTTTATGACAAAACCACAATAAAAGATATTTACGGTTCTGATGCTGCAGGCACACAGCATATAGGATTTAACAAAGTCCTTCCGGCGGCAAAAACCACCGAAGGCGGCAACTATTTTAAAGACTGGGTATTTTCACCTGACGGCGAAAAATACAGTTTCAGCGCAGACTTACCTGTCGGACAATATTATGTATATGTATACACAGGTAATAAAACAAAAGCATATGGCAATACTACAATAGTAAATTTTGCCAATGAAGTTATTAACGATACTCCGTTAAACTATGACCAGACTTCTACCGAGTCCAGACAGTTTTATGGCAACGACGACAATAAGGCGAATCCTTATTGCGTATACGTTATTGATATAAAGGATAACGGTTCGGGTTACGGAACACTTACAGCATACTTTTCAGATGATACTATAGGAAATGAAAATTATGCAAATTCACATCAGATAAGCATTGGCGCGGCGCTCGATGATATTGCCGCAGATATACCTGATGAAGAAGGTAATTCTCCGGGCAAGGCTCTCGGAATCCAGGCTTTTGATTTTTATAATGAAACGGAAGATGCCATTGATTCTTCAGCCATAAAAGACGCTATCGTAACAGCGCGTCTTAACGGTATTGAAATCATACCTGTGGCTGAACCCATACATGCTTCATCTGTTACAACTCCTGAAAGTATACTGCTTGAAGAAGGACAGACAGAAAATCTTGAAGTAAACAGCGGCGTTTCTTCCGTTACTGACAGAATCTCATATATAAGCAGCAACCCACAGGTTGCCGACGTAGATATGTATTCCGGAAAAGTTACAGCAAACCAGATTGGTACTGCGGATATTTATGCTTATAACGCATACCTCAACGAATTTTCCGTTACAAAAGTTTCAGTAATACCTGAAAGAGTTGTTTCTCTTGATAAAACTAACATCAGTATTTCATTAGATGAAAACAGTGAGAATACAGCAGAGCTTACCGCTTCATTTAATGTAGCTGAGGAAGATGTTATTGAATGGTCGAGCAGTGAT
Source organism: uncultured Lachnospiraceae bacterium (assembly GCA_947588675.1). Classification (GTDB taxonomy): domain Bacteria; phylum Bacillota; class Clostridia; order Lachnospirales; family Lachnospiraceae; genus V9D3004. The sequence goes on from CANPYY010000005.1 coordinate 23,874, forward strand.
GAAAATGTAGTTTCAATAAGTGAAGCAGCATTTACGGCAGGAGATACCGCTGTTTCAAAAGTTACCATTACAGCAAAGAAAGCAGGGGAAGCTACAATTACAGCGAAGCGTAAAGATGTTGATAAAACAGCCACATGTACCGTAAATGTAAAGGTTCCCGTAAGCAGCGTAGCAATTGCTGATACCGATAACAACGCATATGCTGACGATGCAGCGCTCACAGTTGCCGCCGGCAAATCAATAGATATAAAAGCAATTGTTGCACCTGAAAATGCAACTGTAAAAGATGTATCATTCTCATCTTCAAATAATAGTATTGCCCGGGTAACAGCAGATGGCGCAAAAGCTACAATAGACGGTGTGTCAGAAGGAGAAGCAGTTATTACAGTCGTATCTTCGGATAATCCGGATATTTCAGATACAATTACGGTTACAGTTACGCCGGGTGAAAAGACTCCTGACACTCCTTCGGCTCCTTCAGATTCCGGGCAGCCGTCTTCAGGAACTGCAACTTCCGGAGCAAATGCAGACAATAACGCAGGAACAGTTACATCCGATAGTGCACAGACTGCATCGGTTTCACTTTCAGGAAAGAAAACTTCTTCACTGAAAATCAAAAAAAGCATTACCTTTAAGGCAAAAGCCCCGGGTTCAAAAGTTAAATCGGTAAAGGTTAAGATTAAATCCGGAAAGAAACTGATTAAAATCAAGAAATCTGCTAAAAAGGTTAAGATTACCGCGCTTAAAAAGGGAACTGCAAAACTTATAATTACTGTTAAATCCGCTTCCGGCGCATCAAAGAAATTTAAACGTAACATTAAGATAAAATAATAATCAGATATATTAATTTTTTAAAAGACCTGCGCCATACAAGAATATAGCGCAGGTCTTATTTTAATCATACCCGTTTTCCTGCCGCCTGTACAACATGTGAAATAAGTACTGAGGTTGTCACGCTTCCGACTCCTCCCGGTACCGGAGTAATAGCGGAAACTATTGGTTCTACACTTGTATAATCAACGTCGCCGCACAGTTTTTGATTTTCATCCACATTGATTCCTACATCAATAACAATCTGACCCCGGCTTACATAATCCTTATTTACAATACCTGCGCGGCCTGCCGCAACAATAAGTATATCGGCAGCCTTTGCAATGGTTTTCATATTTTTTGTCTTCGTATGACATATTGTTACCGTTGCATTTTTCTTAACAAGCATCATGGATACCGGCTTACCAACAACAAGCGAGCGCCCTATGACTACGACATTTTTCCCTTCGCAGGATATATTATAGTGGTCCAGAATCTCAATACAGGCTTCCGGCGTACATGGAGGATACCCTATATCCTTTCCTGTAAATACTCCGCACAATGACATATCGGTCATACAGTCTATATCCTTTTCAGGTTTTAGCGCATTTTCTATAACCGCGCTGTCTATATGCGGCGGAAGCGGCCTGAATAAAAGCACGCCATGTATACCGTCATCATTATTAACCTTGTCTATTACATTTAAAAGCTCCTCCTGCGACACATCTTGCGGCAGGATATATTTTTTATATTCAACTCCCAGCGCCTCCGCGCGTTTTACCGCTCCCCTTTCATATGACAGGTCGCTTTCATTTTCCCCTACGCGGATTATTCCAAGCGTAGGAGTTATTCCCAAGTTTTTCAATCTGTTTACTTCGCTTTTAATGCGCCCGCTCATTGCACCGGCAACATCTTTTCCCGATAATATTTCCGCCATATACTAATCTCCTTTTGTTATGAGTAACTTTCTTATTATCTGACCTTTTCCGCTACCTCTTCATACACCTTATCAGCGCGGCTGCCATATTCTTCTATCATTTTATCAGCTTTTGCATTAATTTCATCGGCATAATCTCTGTTTTTCATAGATTTTGCATTAATATATATATTAAGCGCAGCTCCTGTAAGCGCCGCTTTTGCGCAGGCTGCAGCAACCCCTGCGTCAGATAATGCAATTTTACTTCCATACCTTGCAAAATCCTCTGTTAATTCTATTGCTTCACAACATTTTTCCATTATAATTAAAGGCACTTCACTGGCACGCCTTAAAGCGTCTTCCATTATTATATCCCTTTCTTCGCCTTTCGGAAGTCCATATGCCTTTGACAATGGCTCGAACGCCTCGGCATCCTTATCGATAAGCTGCACAAGTTCATCAATAACCGTTTCGGCTTTTTCCATAAGAACTATTATTTTATCCTGCACATCTGCATATTTCTTTTTTCCCGCCGTTAAACTTCCCACCATATTACCAAGCGATATGCCTATTGCCCCTACAAGAGCAGAAGCTCCGCCGCCTCCCGGTACCGGGGCCGAACCTTTGAGAGCTGTAATAAATTCCGTACATTTCATATCCGCCAGTTTCATTTTTATCTTCCTTTCTTTTATATATTCTACAGTTTTGTAACTATGTTGCTTATCCATATTCCCTTTTTCAGCATAATCAGCCCTATAACAAGCTTGATACAATCCGCAAGCTGGCATATAAGATATACAGTTACTATAAACAGGGCTGTATAATGACTTAAAACATATGCAACAGGTATGGAGATTATCCATACATATGTACTGTCAAACAGAAAGGTAATAAACGTTTTTCCGCCTGACCTTATAGTAAAATATGTTGAATGCAGTACCGCCTGTATTGGCATCATGCACGCTATGACCCTTATAAAATTTGCCGAAAGTTCTTTTACTTCTTCTGTAGTATTATATATCTCAGGAAATAGCGGAGCCAGAACAAACAATACGATTCCTATAACAACATTACTGATAAATGTCATTACAATAATCTTTGCAGCCGCATCCTTAGCCTGCTCAAAACGTCCTGCTCCCAGATGCTGCCCGACAATAATCGCGACTGCGCTTCCAACGGCTATAAACATTATGTTAAAAAGATTACCTATTGTTGACGCTATATTAAGTCCTGCAACTACCGAAAGGCCTCTGATTGAATAGCACCCGGTAAGCACCGCCATTCCCGCCGCCCAAAGACATTCATTTAAAAGCAGGGGCGTTCCTTTAATAATAATATTTTTAGATAAATCTGCAGGTATTGCAAAATTTCTGTATGCGCCTTTAATAAACTCATTTCTCTGTTTATGTCTATGAGTCCATACTACTATAATAGTACATTCTACAAAACGCGCTATTACTGTTGCTATTGCCGCCCCGTTCACTCCCAGCGCCGGAATACCTGCTTTACCGTATATCAATATATAATTAAGCGCAAGATTTATAAAAACCGATACTATTCCCGCTTTCATCGGAACAACCGTTTCACCCGTTTCCCTAAGCGTTCCCGAATAGCATTGTTCAAACGCAAAAGGGATAAGTCCGATAAGCATTATTCGCATATAGCTCATTGAATAACCAAGCGTAGCATTAATATCTCCGGTTTTTCCTCCCTCATGCAGATAAAGCGAAGCAAGAGGACTGCCAAATATAATAAAGATACCCATTCCCAGTACGGTAATCACAGCGCATATAACTAATTTGAACCTGAATGAATTTCTCACTCCGGCATGGTTGCCCTGACCGTAAAACTGCGCGCTGAATATTCCTGCGCCCGATATCGCCCCGAAAATACAGAGATTAAATACAAATATCAACTGATTCACTATAGATACCCCGGACATCTGGTCCGTACCTACGGCTCCTATCATGATATTGTCAAGGAGCGCCACAAAATTAGTTATTCCATTCTGTATCATAATAGGGATTGTTATCTTAATCACCATTGAGTAAAATTTTTTATCGCCGAAATACTTCATTAATATTATAAACCCTTTCCCAGTTAATCCTGCCTGAACTGTTCATTATAAAGTCTTTTATATAGTCCGTCATTCTCCATAAGCTTATCGTGGCTTCCCTGCTCGAGAATATTTCCGTCCGCTATTACAGCTATCTCATCAGCATTTTTTATTGTTGACAGCCTATGTGCCACTACAAGTGTAGTCCTGCCTTTGCAAAGTTCGTCAAGCGCATCCTGTATAATTATTTCCGTCGTATTGTCGAGCGCGCTTGTGGCTTCATCAAGTATAAGTATCGACGGATTCTTCAAAAACACCCTTGCAATACTAAGCCGCTGTTTCTGCCCTCCCGACAGGCGTACTCCTCTTTCCCCTATTTCAGTATCATATCCGTTTTTAAGAGTCATTATATAATCGTGTATGCTTGCTTTTTTTGCCGCTTCTATAACTTCTTCATCTGTAGCGGAAAGCTTTCCATATAAAATATTTTCTTTTATACTGGCATTAAAAAGATATATATCCTGCTGCACAATTCCTATATTCCGCCTGAGTGATTCCATAGTCATTTTTCTTATATCAATACCGTCAATCAGTATGCTTCCGCCGGTAATATTATAAAAATGAGGTATCAGGTGGCATATGGTAGTTTTACCGCCTCCGCTCGGTCCAACCAGAGCAAATTTAGTTCCTTTATCAATGTTCAGGCTGATGTTATTCAATACATTTTTATCACCTTCATAGCCGCACGATACATTTTTAAATTCAATATGTCCCTGCAGCTTACCAACATCCGTAACTTCTGCGGCATCCTTTTCCGGTTCTTCTTTCATAATCTCAAGAAATCTTTCAAATCCCGTAACACCATTCTGGTACTGCTCCATAAAATTAATCAGCGTCGTCACCGGATTAAGAAAAATATTTACAGACACTACAAAAGCCGAATAATCCCCAAATTCTATTCTTCCGCTATACAGGAAAAGCCCTCCTGCAATAAGTACAATTACATTAAATATATCCGTTATAAACGAAGTTCCCGAATGAAACTGTCCCATTGCCTTATAAGCATCCCGACGCGCTTCAACAAACTCCATATTGCCTTCTTCAAACTTTTCTTTTTCCCTTTCAGAATTGTTAAACGCCTTAGTCACGCGTATCCCTGATATACTGCTTTCAAGCGAGGCATTAATCTTTGCAATCGAAACCCTGCTGTCCATAAATGCCTTTCTCATCTTTTTGCGGATTATCATTGTAATAATAAGCATAAAAGGAACACAGACAAATATAATAAGCGTAAGATACCAGTCTATGCTTCCCAGATACAAAAAAGATACAATAATGGCTATCGACGATATGAGTATATTTTCAGGTCCATGATGCGCAAGTTCGCTGATATCCATTAAATCATTGGTCATTCTTGACATAATTTTTCCGGTTTCGTGGTTGTCATAAAAACTGTACGGAAGTTTTTCAAGATGACAGAACATTTCCCGCCTCATCTGAGCCTGTATTTTTACACCCATCATATGCCCCTGGTATTGTATGAAATACTGCAAAAGCATTCTCACAAAATACAGCGCAAGAAGCGTAAGCCCTGCAACTACTATCATTTTATATTTATTATTTGGTATGAAATCGTTCAACATATTTCTTGTGACTACCGGATAAACAATTCCGATAAGAGCCACAAAAAAAGAGGCTGTCATATCCAATGTAAAAAGCAGCCTGTGTGGTCTGTAATATCGTATAAATTTTTTAAGCATTATTATAAACCTCTCATTATGTAACTTTCTTTGTATGTCTTTATCTTACTAATCTTCTTCTATATGCTCGCGTCCCTGCGCAATAATGAGACGTACATGCTCATCTGCAAGCGAATAAAAAACTGATTTCCCTACCCTTCTGTTTTTTACAAGTTTATTCTGTTTAAGAATCCTGAGCTGATGCGATATTGCAGACTGTGTCATATTGAGTACATGCGCCAAATCACATACGCACACTTCCGCTTCAAAAAGAACAAATAAAATTCTTATTCTTGTAGAATCACCAAATACCTTAAAAAGTTCTGCGAGATCATATAATTCAGTTTCCTCAGGCATTGTTTCATTTACTATTTTTAATAAATCTTCATGAAGTTCTACCTGTTCGCAACACTCCGCCTCGTTTTTACCGTACATCCTATCACATCCTTCATAGACAAAAATAAATCATTGCCGGCATATTGTCAACCATATTCCGGCAATGATTTATTAAATTTTCTTTACAAACAACGCTCTTATTGCGTTTAATACCGCTATAACCATAACGCCGACATCTGCAAATATCGCAAGCCACATATTTGCAATTCCAAGCGCTCCAAGTACAAGACATATAAATTTTATACCTATTGCAAAATATATATTCTCATATACTATCCTCATACATTTTTTCGCTATGCGTATAGCCTTTACAATCTTTAGAGGATTATCATCCATAAGCACTATATCGGCTGCTTCTATAGCCGCATCAGAGCCTGCCATTCCCATTGCAATACCTATGTCGGCCCTGGATAACACGGGCGCGTCATTTATTCCATCGCCAACAAATACCAGCTTTCCTTTTTTAGTCTTTTCAGACAGCATATATTCAACTTTTTTTACTTTATCTGCCGGAAGCAGCTCACTGTACGTTTCATCAACGCAAAGTTTATCTGCCACACTCTGCGCCGTGCCTTTTGCATCGCCGGTAAGCATTACAATCTTTTTTACTCCGCATTTTTTCAGCGAAGCCACGGCTTCCTTTGAATTGGGTTTAATGACATCCGCTATAAGTATATGCCCCTGATATACGCCATCTACCGCAACATGCACAATTGTTCCCTGTTCATGACACTCAATATATTCCACTCCCGCCTTTTCCATAAGTCCGGCATTTCCTACCGCAACCGATATTCCATCTACTTTTGCAATCACTCCGTTACCGCTTATTTCCTGTACATCCGATACCCTTTTTATATCCGGCTCCTTTGCGTATTCATCCTTTATGCTTTTACTTATCGGGTGCGAGGAAAACGCTTCCGCATGAGCTGCATATTCCAGAAGTTTTTCATCGCTCAAAGAGCTGTGATGTATTCCTGCAACTTTAAATATTCCGCTTGTTAATGTACCGGTTTTATCAAACAGAACATACTCCGTCTTTGATAAAGCTTCAAGATAATTTGAGCCTTTTACAAGAACTCCTTCCCTGCTCGCACCGCCTATACCGGCAAAAAATCCAAGCGGTATACTTATAACCAAAGCGCATGGACAGCTTATTACCAAAAATGTAAGAGCCCGGTACACCCAATCGCCAAATTCAGGCGAAAGTCCCATAAACAACATTCTTATAAGAGGCGGAAGGACCGCAAGCGCTAAAGCTCCATAGCATACAGCCGGTGTATAATATCTTGCAAATTTTGAAATGAAATTTTCAGAATGTGATTTCTTTGAACTTGCATTTTCAACAAGGTCCAATATTTTAGATACCGTAGAATCTCCAAATTCTTTCGTAGTCTTTACTTTAAGAACGCCTGTCATATTAATACAGCCGCTTATTATAGTATCTCCGGCATGTACGTTTACCGGCATACTTTCTCCCGTAAGCGCGCTTGTATTAAGCATTGACTCGCCTTCATAAACAATTCCGTCTATCGGATTCTTCTCTCCCGGCTGTACAATAATTATGCTTCCAACTTCCACTTCATCGGGGTCTGTCTTTTCAATAACTCCGTTGCGGATTATATTAGCATAATCCGGTCTTATATCCATAAGTTCGCCGATATTCTTACGGCTTTTTCCGACGGCGTAGCTCTGGAACAACTCGCCTATCTGGTAAAACAGCATGACCGCCGCGCCTTCCGTATACTCGCCAAGAAGCATTGCTCCTACCGTGGCTATTGCCATAAGAAAATTTTCATCAAAAACCTGTCTGTTAATTATACCCTTTAACGCTTTTCTCAATATATCGTATCCTATAACCAGATACGGTATAAAATATAACAATGATTTTATATTATCTTTTATCGGAATAAACGGCAGTATTGTCATTATAATTACGGTAATGATGATACGGATAAATACCTTTTTCTGTTTCTTATTCATATTTAAAACTCCCTATTATGATATGTATATCTCGCAATCATCTTCTACTTTTTTACAATTTTTAAGCACCTGCTTCATTACTTCCTTATGGTCGCAGCCTTCTTCAAATATTACATTCATTTTAAGCGCCATAAAATTAACCGACGCGTCAAGCACCCCTTCTGTTTTCTTTGCCGCTTCCTCCATCTTATTAGCACAGTTTGCACAATCTACTTCAATCTTATAAGTCTTTTTCATTAATATATCCTCCATATAATATATATTACATATGACTTTAATCCTGATTTTTAACATATGTTCAAGTTTTTCATATGAGCATATGTTCATATGTTTGTTTATATTATATTCCATGGGGATACATATGTCAACCGTTTTTTATTGTTTTTTTGATATAGCATAAGCATGGTTAAGAGGGCCGTTTCCGTGTCCGATATCCAGTCCATAACAAAGAGCTTCCGTCAAATATTTTTTTGCATTGTCTACCGCTTTTTCAAGATTCATTCCCTTTGCAAGATTTGCAGCAATTGCAGAAGATAACGTACACCCTGTACCATGTGTATTATTACTGTCGACTGTCTTTTGGCAAAACCATGTAAGCCTGCCATCCGAATACATAACATCGGACGCAGGGTTTTTTGTATGTCCGCCTTTACATAATACGGCGCAGCCATACTTTTGTCCCAGCTTAGCTGCCGCCCGTTCCATATCTTCTTTATCATTTACCGCAAATCCGCATAATACTTCCGCTTCCATTGCATTTGGAGTTATAATATCCGCGCATAAAAAAAGTTCACTTTTTAATGTTTCCACAGCTTCATCCGATATGAGTCCGGAGCCGCTTGTCGAAACCATAACCGGGTCTATAACTACATTTTCTGCATTATACTTTATAAGGGTATCCGCTATCACATGTATGAGATTTGCGGAAGAAACCATACCTATTTTTACCGCATCGGGTCTTATATCCGTAAAAATACAGTCAAGCTGTTTTTTCAGAAATTCCGGAGATGATTCCTGTATTCCCCAAACGCCCAGAGTATTCTGCGCCGTAAGCGCCGTAATCGCACTCATTGCATACACTCCGTGCATTGTCATAGTCTTTATGTCCGCCTGTATCCCGGCGCCGCCGCTACAGTCGCTTCCTGCAATCGTAAGAGCTGTTTTAATAATAATCACCTCATTTCACTATTGTAGTAATTATTTTTTTAAGTTTCTTACACTCAGCTTCAATATCTTTTGCCGCAAATATTCCCGAAACGATTGCCGCTCCTGCTATTCCGGTTCCCGAAAGCCCGCTTATATTGGAGCTGTTCACTCCTCCGATTGCAACAACAGGTATTGACACCGATTCCGTAATATTTTTTAGTATATCCGGTGATATCTTACGTGCATCTGACTTTGTATCTGTTCCAAACACTGCTCCGCAGCCGATATAATCCGCGCCGTCTGCCTCTGCTCTGAGCGCAAGGGATACATTTCTTGCCGACGCACCGATAATCATATTGCTGCCAAGCATCTTTCTTGCAGTCTTTATGTCCATATCGTTTTGACCGATATGGACGCCGTCCGCACCGCTTTTTATTGCAATCTCAACATTATCATTAATAATAAGCGGAACTTTATATTTACTGCAAAGTTCTTTCATTTCTAACGCTTCTTTTAAAAATTCGTCATAACCAAGATTTTTTTCTCTGAGCTGTATACATGTTGCCCCTCCGCGTATTGCGCTTTCAACCTGCGATACAAGGCTCTTGCCATTTAAAAACGAACGGTCGGTAACGGCATACAGCAAAAGCGTATTTTCTGTAATCTTCAAATATTTCACCTCATTACCACGGCGCTAGTCTTCCATAATATCTACATTTTCACCGCGAAGGATTTTATTAATATTACGCACGGCGCACATTTTTCCGCACATAGTACATGTATCTTCCCTTTCCGGCGTACTTTCACTTCTGTATCTCCTTGCTTTTTCAGGGTCTATCGCAAGTTCAAACTGTTTTTCCCAGTCCAGATTCCTTCTTGCCTCGCTCATCTGATAATCCCAGTCTTTCGCTCCCGGAAGTCCTTTAGCTATATCCGCCGCATGCGCCGCAATTTTTGAAGCTATAATACCTTCCTTTACATCTTCGACAGTAGGAAGCCTGAGATGTTCCGCAGGCGTAACATAGCAGAGGAAAGAGGCTCCGTATGTAGCCGCTATAGCTCCCCCGATAGCGCTTGTTATATGGTCATAGCCCGGCGCAATATCCGTTACAAGAGGCCCCAGTACATAAAATGGCGCGCCCTTGCATATCGTTTTCTGAATCTCCATATTGGCTCTTATCTGGTCAAGCGGCATATGTCCCGGTCCTTCAATCATTACCTGTACATTTTCTTTCCACGCTCTCATAGTGAGTTCGCCAAGCATTACAAGTTCCGATATCTGTGAAATATCTCCCGCGTCTTCTATACTTCCCGGACGACATGCGTCGCCAAGGCTTAACGTAACGTCATACTGTTTGCATATTTCAAGAATCTCGTCAAATCTTTCATAGAACGGATTCTCATTGCCTGTAAGCTCCATCCATGCAAATATAATCGAACCGCCTCTGGATACAATATTGGTGTGACGTAGGTTCTGTTTAAATCTTCTTGCCGTTTCACGGTTAATACCACAGTGTATCGTCATGAAATCCACTCCGTCTTCAGCATGCATCCTTACAATATCTATCCATTCATCCGACGTAATCTTTTTAAGCGCTTTATTATAATACACAACTGCATCATATATCGGCACCGTACCGAGAACTGCGCTGCACTCATTTGTAAGCTTACGTCTGAATACCTGCGTATCCCCATAGGAACTAAGGTCCATAATAGCCTCGGCTCCCATATCAATCGCCGCCTGTACTTTTTCCATCTCCACATCAAGATCAAGGCAGTCCCTGCTTGTTCCAAGATTAACATTAATCTTGGTTTTAAGCCTGCTTCCTATTCCATATGGGGTTAAACATTTGTGATTCTTATTTGCAGGTATTACTACATGTCCGCAGGCAACCAATTTGCGTATCTCCTCTGCATCAATATTTTCATACTCTGCAACTTTTTTCATCTGCTCTGTTATTATACCCTTTCTTGCTGCATCCATCTGTGTCGTATAGTCCATAATATACCTCCATTTATTAATATTTTATTTCATATAGTCCGACATCCGGCAGGCTCCTTTTGCGCCTGCCATTTTTATAAGTTCTTCATTTGAATCGTTTATTCCGCCAAGTCCGTATACAGGCACGGGCACTGCCTCGCATATTTCTTTAAGGAAATCAATGCCTTTCGGCGTAACTCCCTTTTTACAGTCTGTTTCAAAGACATGCCCGGCTGTAAGATATGTAGCTTTTAATTTTACCGCTTCAACCGCTTCTTCAAGCGAGTGTACGGAAGCTCCTATTATATCAAAATCAGATAACGCTCCGCCATATTTTCTTAAAAGCGGCAGCGGCAGATGTATCTTTTTATGTCCAAGCTTTACCGCCACATCCGTAAATGAATGAAGCACACATTCTTTTTTATATGAACCGCACAGGTTTATAACTTCTTTTGCAAGCAGTTCATACTCTGCTTCTTTCATATCCTTCTCCCTTAAAATAACCATGTCTGCATAAGGCAGCGCTTTTTCAAGCCGGTCGATAAGCGGTATTTTACATATATGCCTGTTGGTTATAAGTATCTTTTTAAACGTACACATATTCGTTCATTACCGGGCAGAGTCCCTGTTTCTTTATAGCTTCTACAACTTCATCCACATTTCTTCCGTCTGCTATCTCAAACTGTTCGTCGCCCTGTTCCTCCTCATTTCCGTGACCGCCGATTCCGGTACTTACTCCTGCAGATATCTTGGTCGCCGCAAGGTCTATTACCCTGTCCCTGAATCCCGCGCGTTCCCTCGTCGATATCGTCATTCCTGCAAACGGCATAAACAGCCTGTATGCAAGCATCACCTGCAAAAGTTCTTTTTCATGTACATCTTTCGGATTAATTTTATCGTTGTTAATAATAGGTCTTAACCTCGGACATGAAAATGATATCTCTGCATAAGGATATTTTCTCTGTAAAAGATAAGCGTGCATACCTGTAGCAAACGCATCTTTCCTGTAATCGCTAAGTCCTAAAAGCGCGGCAAAGGCAACTCCTCTCATGCCGCCTTTAAGCGCTCTCTCCTGCGCATTTAACCTATACGGAAATACCCTTTTATGTCCCGCAAGGTGAAGCCTCTCATACACATCCGAATCATAGGTTTCCTGAAATACAGTTACATAATCTACTCCGCACTCATGCAGATAAGCATATTCTGATGAATTCATCGGGTATACTTCAATTCCTACCATTTTAAAATATTTAGACGCAAGCTTACATGCTTCGCCTATATATTTTACATCCGACATCTTCCTGCTTTCTCCGGTAAGTATAAGTATTTCTTCCAGTCCCGTACTACTTATCGCTTTCATTTCCTGCTCCATCTGCTCCATGTTAAGCTTTGCGCGGCGGATGCTGTTGTGACAGTTAAAGCCGCAGTATATGCAGTAATTTTCACAGTAATTGGCTATATAAAGCGGTGTAAAAAGATACACGTTATCCCCGAAATGTTTTCTTTTTTCATCTCTTGCGCGCGCCGCCATCTGTTCCAGATACGGCATTGCTGCCGGAGATAGAAACGCACCAAATTCCCACGGTCCGCATATATCTTTCTCAAGCGCCGCTTTTACATCTTCTTCTGTATATACATCATAATCGTATTCATTCATGGCGTTTATGACATCTTCCATAACGGTGGAATCTTCAAGTATCTCCATTCCCTCCATATATTCCATATGATTTGTACGTTTTTCTTCATTTATATTTTCCATAGCTTTTAATCCTCCAGAAATCCCGTAAGAGGTGATGACGCCGAACCGCCCTTTTCAAGTACCCTTCCAAGTCCTGAAAGATATGCGCTTCTTCCTGCTTCTATTGCTTTTTTAAATGCCTCCGCCATCACAGGTATATCTCCTGCAGTAGCAATCGCCGTATTTGCCATAACTGCATCCACGCCCATTTCCATTGCCTCACACGCCTGCGACGGACGTCCGATTCCTGCATCAACAATTATCGGAAGGTCTATCTCATCCACCAGAATATTTATAAATTCTTTTGTGCAAAGTCCCTTATTGGAGCCTATTGGCGCGCCAAGCGGCATGATTGCCGCCGCTCCCGCATTTGCCATATCTCTTGCGGCATTAAGGTCCGGATACATATAAGGAAGCACCACAAAACCTTCCTTTGCAAGTATCTCTGTCGCCTTTATTGTTTCCGAATTATCCGGAAGAAGATATTTTGAATCTCTTATTACCTCTATTTTTACAAAATCACCGCAGCCAAGTTCTCTTGAAAGCCTTGCGATACGTACCGCCTCGTCTGCATTTCTAGCTCCTGAAGTGTTTGGAAGCAGAGTTACTCCTTCCGGTATATAATCCAGAATATTTTCACTTCCCGCCGTATTAGCGCGTCTTAAAGCCAGTGTAATAATCTGTGCGCCCGCATGTTCTACCGCAGCCTTTATCAATTCAAGATTATATTTACCTGAACCAAGAATAAAACGCGAAGTAAATTCATGTCCCCCTATTATAAGACTGTCCTTCTGTTTCATAATACAATTCCTTCCTTTTCTAATATAATACGTATAACCTGATTAGCCTGATGACCTGCGCATACACTGACCCTTGGAGCCATAAGTCCAACCCCTTCGCCAATATCTGTGCTTTCATCACCGCATATGTATAATCTGCGTCCTGCCTTTCTCGTCTTTATCCCGTTTGCATTGCCAATACCCGCCATACCGTTTCCTGATACGATAATTGTATCCTTACATTCAGCAAGCAGCGTACTTATAAGCATTGCTTTTTCCTCAGCTTTATCAAACGCCTCGCATACTATAGGATATTTTGAAAAAATATATGCGGCATTCTCCGGCGTTATTCTGATATCATCTGAAGTGATTTTCACATATGGATTGATTTCCTTTAACCTGTCTGTAAGCGCTTCCGTCTTTTTTACTCCAATGTGCCGCGCGTCATATTCCTGACGGTTAAGATTGCTTATATCCACCACATCAAAATCAACCAGATGAAGCCTTCCTATCCCGCTTCTTGCAAGCATGACCGCTATATGCGAGCCAAGCCCTCCAAGTCCTGCTATCGCAACATCCGCTTTATTTAATATCTCATACCATTCTATAGGAAAACGTCCGTCAAGACTTTTTTTCATATCTTCTTTCGTCACCATGCTCAACCGCCTCCTACAAACTGTACTATCTCTATCGTATCTTCCTGATGAAGAAGTTCTTCCTGATATTTATTTTTAGGAACAATATCCCCGTTGTGTTCTACTGCAACCCTATCCGGGTTATAACCTTCGTTTTTCAGATAATCAAGTAAAGACATACCATCCTGTATATCTTTTTTTTCTCCGTTTACAAGCATTCTTACGTCACCTCCTTGCCTGTATTCCTGCAACTACATACCAAAAAGAGAGCCTGTATGCGGCTCTCCTAAAATCAATTAAATATGACTTCCTACGACGGCATTATCCGCATCAGGTTAAGGGTCGAAGTTATAACTTCCTCTCAGCCGGATACACCAGCTCCCCTGTTTTTTCCAATGATAGCATAGATGTTTTGGTGTGTCAAATGGTAGTTGGGTTACTATTTTTGTTCTACTTTGTGTCTACAAAGAAATATAGCAAAACGATTGCGGTGCACAAGACACCCCAATTTCTTCTAATGTAAGCGGTTTCTCATACATAACTACATTTTTTAAATGATAGGCAACTGCTTTTTTCTTTCCTTTGTAATATTTTCTGTAAAATGTATATGTAATGCCAGAGTAATCTTTGGTTTTCCGCCAAACATTCAGCACATCATCTTCAATGATGTCAGCTATTTCTGCTTCTGCAACTACTCGCTTCTTAGGAGCTGTTGAATAAATAATAATCTTATCAACATCATCTCGACAACGGCATTTTCGATATTCATACATTTTTTCTCCTTGTAGTATGCTTTCCACATACTCTGGATTAATTGACAATAACATTTGACACATTGACATTTCCCTCCATTAAAATATTTTTAAACTGGTTTGCTGTTAAATGAACTTGTGTTGGATATTGACCTTGACTTGCCCAGTATCCATTATTGTCAAGCCAATCCATATTTACATTGTTTCCTGCACCAAAATAACCATAATAAAGCAGTTCAACTATAGATACACTTTTATAATTTTGATATTGCCCAAACAGTTCATTTTCATTAAACACTGATTTATTCTCAATTCGCTGTTTCAACTCTTCAAATGTCATCAAATAACGATTATTAACCTTCGCTTGAATAACATCTGTCACCACGCAATAAGAAGTAATACAAGAACGATATCTTTTCCCCGACCCTTGTGTATAGCGTCTATAAACTAAAACAGGTTCTCCTATCTTATGGTTTTGCTTTGGTGCCTGCCCAACATAAATTTTACAAAGTCCGTTACTTACACTACTGCCAATCTCTGTATATAAAGAGTTTGTATTAGCAAGCTCCGAATATGCAAACATTGTATCATGATACTTGTCATCAATAATAATGTAGCCGGCATAGTCAAAATTATCTTTTATAAATGGGAAAGCCCTATAAGGATCACTAAAATCAATTCGCTCACGACTCTTTATAAGAACATTTTCTCCATTTAAATTTACACCACATTTTTGAAATCCAAATTTTTCAAACTGTGAAATTAATGTTGTATGCTTATCAAATACTGTCACATAGACCTCTGTACAATCCAACTGCTGCCACTTCCACAAAATCAATCCAATTGCGCCTTCTCCAATACGTTGTCTGCGATATCTCTCTGCAATTCTAAATGTACTAATTTTAAGTCTTTTCTTTTTTGATAAGACAACATTGCGTTTCTGGTTATTTGTGCTTCCTTATCATCCAACACTGTATATGGTACAATTGCTTCCGGCACATCAATTTCTACCTTTATCATTGTCATAATAATCAGTTCCTATCTTTGTAATTTCCCTAAATATATTATATACATTTTATTTTAGTATTACAACAAGAATACAAATTTTCGCTTAAATACGGAATAAAATTTTTTCTAAAAATCCTTGTGTATTACGGATAGATATAGTATGCTGTGAACACAATAAAAGATATAACGAGTTACAACTTTGGTCTGGGCGAAAGCTCTTTGGACCACCGTAGGCGGGAAGAATTTCCCGCCATTTCTAATAGATAATGAGAATTTATTAAAAGAACTTAGTATACATCGCCAACCGGTTTTCTACATATAATGATCGCCGCATTCTCATCAATGATACTTTCGATAACAAATCCGGCGTTTCGCAGCAGAGATGTTTCATGTTCCATCGTCAGCGGAATATCAAAATGTACAAAACGACTTTCCGGAATATCCGACTTCTTTCTCCGCCTCAGATAAACATCCTTCAAAAGTTCTTACTGTGACTTCATAAAATATCCTTCCTTTACTTATTTGTAAATATGGTATCTTTTTTTACAAACAATTGCAACCTCATCATTGTTTATAAACAAACCTGTTCCCGCGCCTTGCAGTCAACTGTAGTATAAGGTATAATATAATATATATTTTTCGGAAAGGAACCCGATCATATGAATGAACAAAACCCCTTATTATATACATGCAATTGTACTATAACTGCTCAAGATTATAAAAAAGCTGTCCATTGCTTTCCTTCTATATACTGGATTAATGTTCTTACATTATCATTTGTCAGTCTGATCGTATCTGCTATAGTTGCTATTACAGGCTCCAATTTGATAACAACTATTTCAACATTTATCTGTATGCAGATATTTTTCATGATTTACTGCAAAGTAAAAGCCGGCGATATTGCAGAGAGGGATTTTTCCAACAGACTGAAAAAGAATTTGCTAAGCAGTGAATACCATTTAGAATTTTATGACGACTGCTTTATAAGGCAGACTACAAACGTTACTGCAAGGATTGCTTATTCAGACATAAAAAAATGTGTTGAAAACGAAATAGCTTTCTATATCAAAATTGCCGGTTACGGAATCATTATACTGCCAAAAAACCAATGTCCTCCGGAGATCATAACATTTATACGTGACAGGTATAATGATACTGGAAGCAATCCCCAAAAAAAGATAAAAGACAAAAGCACAGGCACTGAAGCTTTTGTCAAGTCCAAAAAACGCAGGATGATGATACTCTTTATATTAACCCTTCTTTGCTTCCATGGCGCTCTTGCCACATATACAGTCGCAGTCAGATATTTTGATATGCAGAAGTGGATTGCTTCCGTATTGATACTTATATGGCTTATTATACCGATTCTTTCTATAATATACGGCTTTAAATATAACAGCGCAGGCTTGAAATGCACTAAAAATATAGTTGCCGGCTTCATTTTAGGATTTATATTATTAGTATACGGAGGTCTTAGTTTTATTGCTTCTATTGTTTTTGTTGTGCAAAACAATCTGGATGGTTATTCCAGTGAATATAGTGATATTTATGAATACAGCAGTATCATTAACGCTGATCTCCCCGAAAACGGGGAATTACAGATATTAGACATACCCGATGATGCTGATAGTGAAGGTCTTTATTATGACCACACTATCATAAGCGCAGATTATCAATACGAGGATACTTCTGCATTATCAGACAGTATTAAAAACAGCGATACATGGCAACCATATAAAGATATGGATTCCGCATTTCAGATATTTATGCCTTTTATCTATTATACAGATAAAAATGCATATATATCAATATACAACAAAACACTTAACAGTTATAACGTACTCCCGGACAATTCGGGAGAATATGAAATATACAGTATGATGTATGACAGCAAAAACAAGTATATGGAGATACAAAAATTCAATTTTAATTATGTTAAAGGCGAGTCTTAAACTCCGAAACATTTACCTTCCGTCAATAAACAGCACTCCGAGCGTGCCCGGTCCGCAGTGGCTCGATATAACGCCACCGGCGCGGGTAATAAGTATTTCCTTAAATACACCCAGTTCTTTCAGATACTCTTTTACTGAATTTACAATATAATCATCGCAGCCTGAATGTGTAATAAACACCCTGTCAGGCTTTGCTTTCTTCAGTTCTTCTTCCATGTCTTTTACATACGCAGGAATCACTTTATCAATTCTTCCCCTGTATTTTTTCGTACTGTCCATCTTACCATTTTCTACGACGATTTTCGGATGAATTTTTAATACTCCTCCCGCCATTGCGCTGATACTGCTGCAGCGTCCTCCTCTGTGCAAAAATATAAGCGTATCGACTACAAAACTGCTTCTTACAAGCGGTTTGAGATATTCCATTCTTTCTGCAATTGTTTCTGCCGTTTCGCCTCTTTCCGCCATAACTGCGGCTTCAATAACAAGAAGCCCTATCCCCGTAGAAAGGTTTGCGGAATCAATTACCCACACTTTATCAGAAGTTCCAAGTTCTTCCGCAGCAATTTTAAACACATTTGCGGTTGAAGACATTTCTTTGGAAATAGTAAAACATATCACGCTGTTACCGTCATCCGTGAAAGGCTTTAATACGTCAATAACTTCAGAAACAGAAGGCGCTGACGTTTTAGGAGTTGCATTATTATCATCAGACCAGCGGAATATATCTTCCGGTTTAATATCTATTCCATCCCTGTATTCTTTTTCGCCCAGAATAATATGTAATGGCAGAATTGATATATTATATTTTTCCACAAGTTCATCCGACAAATCACATGTACTGTCCGCAATTATTTTTACCATTTATATATTTCCTCCTTTTTTATTTTCGAGTTCTGCTTTATATTTTCTCCCCACTTTAAGCGTCGAATTAAGCGAAGAACCTCTCATTATCATATCGTTCCCGAATCTGTTACGTATTTCATCCACAGCTTTATCAATCTGCCTTTCCTTTTCCTTATGCGCATCTTCAAAAAGCTGCATTTGCATGGCTTCCCCTTTCGTAACATCTGTAAGAGATATTCCTATAAGCCTGAGAGGTGTATGTCCGTCCCACAACTCACAGAATAATTCTTTGCTAATTTCAAATATTTCCGATGTTATGTCCGTTGGCTCATACAATTTTTTCTGGTGTGATTTATTTTTAAAGTCATTAGACCTTATGGTTACACCTATGCAAAATGCGCTTGTACCATCCGCCCTCATTCTTGCAGAAATGCTGTCTGACAGCGCATGTAAAATATTAAATGCAATATCTATTGTTTTTACATCTTCTTCAAGCGTGGTAGATATACTATAACCTTTAGGTTCTTCAGGCTCGCTAAGCACCGGTGATTCGTCTGTTCCATTTGCATAGTTATAAAGCTGTGTACCGGCTTTTACTCCAATCAATGACTGTATATGAGTAATATCTGATAGTGCAAGGTCGCCTATGGTTCTGATATGCGCCTTTTCCAGTCTGGAAGCCGTGGCCTCCCCTACGGTAAACAACTGCCTTATATATAATGGCCACATTTTCTTTTCAATCTCTGTTTTAAACAGCGTATGAACCTTATCAGGTTTTTCAAAATCACTTGCCATCTTTGCAAGCACTTTATTATTTCCTATTCCTACATTTACCGTAAATCCCAAAGTATCACGTATTTCATTTTTTATATCATACGCAGTCTTAACCGGGTCGGGATAAATCATGCCTGTACCGCTCATATCCAGAAAACATTCGTCTATAGAATATTTTTCAACTACCGGAGCATATTTTCTGCATATGTCCATAAAATCTCCGGAGCATTTATTATATAATACAAAATCAGGCTCTGCCAGTAAAAGGTCAGGACACTTACGCAAAGCCATGGAAACAGGTTCTCCCGTCTTTATTCCAAATCGCTTTGCAGGTATTGATTTGGCAAGTATAACTCCGGTTCGTTTTTGAGGATTACCGCCTACCGCAGACGGGACAAGCCTTATATCATCCATTCCCTCTGCAACGCGCCTTGCCGCCTCCCAGGAAAGAAATGCGCTATTCACATCTATATGAAAAATCAATCTATCCATAAAATCCCTGCTCCTTTAAAAATTATTATAATATCCATCATTCCCTTTCTCAATAGTAAATATATCTGCATATATTAAATATAAAATTCTAAACCCAGACGGAGTTATCACAATCCATGAATGATAACAGTATTTTTTCAACATCCATACTACGCGACATTCCTGATGCAATGGCAATAATTAAAGGGAATGATATGTACCCGGGATTATATGGCATAGCCAATTTTTATACGACCAGATGGGATATAGGTATCATTATTGAAGTTGAAGTGTATGGTCTTCCCAATTCTCCTTCATATTCTCCACGTTTTTTTGGAATGCACATACATGAATATGGAGATTGTTCCGACAATTTTGCAGACACCGGTACGCACTACAATCCTACCGGAGCCGACCATCCTTTCCACCTTGGAGATTTAGTGCCTCTTTTAAACAGCAACGGATACGCATTTACCGCCTTTTACGACAGTTTTCTGCGAATCGAAGATATAACCGGAAGGTCCATTGTAATTCACGACAACAGAGATGACTTTACATCCCAGCCCTCCGGAGATTCCGGCGAAAAAATCGGGTGCGGAGTAATACTGCCCGTATAATATTTACATTTATTATTCATATGGTGTATAATAAATGCCGTTATGGACAAATTATCAAAAACACCTACTGATAATAAAACACACGAAAATCCGCTTGGAACCAAACCGGTAAACCGTCTTCTTTACCAGTTTGCCGTTCCAAGCATTATTGCTATGCTTGTCAGTTCTCTTTATAATATCGTAGATCAGTTTTTTATAGGAAACAGTATCGGTGAACTTGGCAATGCCGCAACCAATATTTCATTTCCGCTGTCTATTTCATGCGTTGCAATTGCGCTCCTCTTTGGAATAGGCGGTGCGTCATCTTTCAATATATCAATGGGAAAAGGGGATTTTAAAAAGGCCGTTTACTATCTCGGAAACGCTGCCGTTATGATGTTTGGATGCGGAGTTTTATTATGCCTGATTACACAGATTTTTCTTGAGCCCATGCTCAGATTCTTCGGTTCTCCCAAAAATGTAATTGGCTATGCCAAAATATATACAAGAATCGTATCATTTGGTTTTCCTTTTCTGATAATCACTACCGGCGGAGGTCACCTGATACGCGCAGACGGCCGTCCTAAAATAACTATGTTCTGCAATCTTATCGGAGCTGTCATAAATACCGGTTTAGACGCTTTGTTTATAATGGTATTCCATATGGGAATGGCAGGCGCAGCGACAGCCACGGTTATAGGACAAGTTATATCCGGAAGTCTGGCAATATGGTTTTTGTCCCATTGCCGCACGGTAAGCATACTGAAAAAACATCTCATAATCAGGTGGAAATTTGTCATGCGCATAACCGCTCTTGGCGCTGCGCCGTGCAGCAATCAGCTTGCAATGATGATTGTACAGATTGTAATGAACAAATCACTAAAATATTATGGGGCGCTGTCAGCATACGGAGATTCCATTCCTATCGCCTGCGCCGGAATAATTACCAAGGTAAATCAGGTGTTTTTCTCATTTATTATTGGAATATCACAGGGGCTCCAGCCCATAGTAAGTTTTAATTACGGAGCCGGAAAATATAAAAGGGTAAAATCTGCATATTTATATGCCGTATCAGCCGGATTTATATTGTCCGCTATAGCGTTTTTCACCTTCCAACTGGCTCCGGGACAAATAATATCCCTTTTCGGAGAAGGCTCCGAAGAATATTACAGATTTGCCGTAAACTATTTTCATATATTCCTTTTCTTTACATTTATTAACTTTATGCAGCCTATAACTTCCAACTTTTTTACTGCTATCGGCAAACCAAAACGAGGAATATTTTTATCACTTACGAGGCAGATTATATTTCTGCTTCCCCTTATCATTATATTTCCGGTTATTGCGGGAATCAACGGTATAATGTATGCGGGTCCGATTGCTGATTTCCTTGCATTCGCGGCATCCGTCATTATGGTATGTCTGGAATTTAAACAGAAAAAGTACACAGAAGATGTTCTTCCTTCATATCATGATATACCATAAATTCCTTTTCAGACACATCATATATGCCGATAACATTTAACAGTTCCCTGCTTTCATCACAATAATCAGGCAGCCTGTTATCGAGCCCGTCTAATATTTCCGGATTAAAATGCAGTGTTTTTTCATTGTCAAAAACAGCAGAATACAAAATATCAGCTTCAACCAGGTCTTGGAATATATGGCTTCCATATGATAATTCAGGCATATAGCCCGCACGTTTTTCCGATACTTCACAGATTACGTCAAACTCACTGATATCCGCAAAAGTCGTTGGTACTCCAAGCTCCGGCGAGGACGTACATATCCTTCCCGGCACAAGAAGCATAAGACGGCATCCTTTTTCACGGAAATACCAGTTAATACGTCCTATAACAGATGCCACTTTGGATTTTCTGTTATATTCCATCTGATAATATGCAACAGGATTTACATAGACTATATAATCAATTTTGATAACATGCGACATTCCCATTGAAGCATGTCTGCACTCCAGAAATATACGGTCTGTATTAATATTTTCGGGCATTGTTATATTTCCGTATTCCTTTGCAACCTGCAGCGGACGGCACTGCAGAAGGTTGATAACATACTCTCCGCTTTCTGATATATTTATGGTATATTCCACATCTACAGGATAATCATAAGCTTCCTGTATGAGCGCAAGCATATCTTTAAATGTATTCATTATTTCATTGTTTTTTACTATTCCATGACAGGACACAAACTGTATCTGTCTGTTCTGTCCCCTCTCACGGAACATATACTCCGCATCATAATCATGTTCCAAAAGCAGCTTTTTCAGATAACGCGGAATCTTGTTGTCAATTTTTGAAAGCTCGCAGCTTAACACTTTCTTTTCCGAGGCGTCTATTACATCTACCAGTCTTTGTGAATACTGATGCTTTTCAGCGCTTGTGGTGGCCGGCGTAAGCTCAGGTTTGTCAAGATTCACAAGCCTCGGATAAGAACCCTGAGTACGGTCTACCGCGCCTGTTCCCAGTCCCATAACAAGCCTCAGCATACCCGCGCTCTGGTCAATAGATTCCATAAACCGGTATGGGCTGAAAGAATACCCTACGCCTGCCGCACAGGGCATGAATATATCTTCATATCTGGAACCTGATACACGCTGCACCAGAATTGCCATCTGTTCGTCACGTCCGGCAAGTCCTCTCCTCATTCTGTAATCAAGCGCAGACGTACTCATTGTACTTGCATATACAGTCTTTACGGCATCTTCAAATGCTTTCAGCCTTTCCTCCGGCATTCCTGTATTTGGGCAGAATACCGATTCATATTTTCCGGCAAAGGCGTTTCCAAATCCATCTTCAAGTATACTGCTTGAACGTACTATAACGGGGTCCTGTCCATAATAATCAAGTATCTGACAGAACTGTTCTCTTATCGAACCGCTGAACTCCCCTTTCATAAGATGTTCTGCGAATGTATCCGCAAGACTGAAATATTCCTCTTTAGTACGCTGACGTATCCTTATATCCCAGAAATTATTATCCACAATAAACGCATAGAACACATCCGAACCAATATAAAATGAATCGTGCGGTTCAATCTTTTTATACAAATCCGGTCTTTTATTCTGTATAAGCTTTCTGGCAAGAAGCATACCGCACGCCTTGCCGCCAATCATACCCGTACCAACCATACGGCTGCGTATTCTGAAATAATCTTCCGGTTCAAAATTTTCTTTAATTAAAACCCTGAGCTTTGAATCCCTGCTCATCATGATATCACACATACGGTTACACGCCGCGCTTACATCCATACCCTGCTTATACATCTGCACAGTCAGATTAAAAAATCTGTCCCAACTGTCCATATTCCTGTCATTATCGTTATCCTCGCCATTCATAATCTGATAAAATCTGCTAACCATAAGTCCTTCCATTACCGGGCTGAACTCACCTGTTTTCATATCATACAGATGAGGAAGGAACATGGTGTCCGAATGTCTGTTCCATACTTTTACCGGTCTTACAAAGACATATTCCCTATCTGAATATACATCCAGAAAAAGCTGCGTCGTATCTCTTATTTTTGCAATTGCCTTAAACGAGTGTTTTCCCCTTATTAAAGGAAAAAACGCTACCGTATCAAGAGAAAACAAATATGGGCATGTAACCTTGAAAAAATTACCCATCATCAAATCAGTAGACCACGCAGTCTGCAATTCAGAAAGACAGTCAAATACATAAAACGCATCATACCCTTCCTTTTCAATCAGCTTATGTATTTCTACGGTAAATGTTTCAAACCTGTGCGACAGTTCTACCGGAATAACCTTTACTCCTTCTCTTTCTTCTACAAGGGGTTCATGCGAAGCAAACCTGAAATATATAAGATTTCTTCCGTCCTTTATAGCCTGTTCTACATATGGATTTAAAAAAATACGAAATTCATCCAGGTTTGTAACCTCCCATACCACATTATCACCCAGACGTATATTATCAAACGCTTTATCCATATTTTCTATTCCCGACATTACCCGTTCAAATGCAGCCATTATAAAGCCCCCTTAATTTATATATATTTCTTTTAAATTCCCGAAAACAAAAAGCGCCCTGATTTAATCAGGACGCCTTCGTCTTTATTTAAACTATAAATTAATATATCCCTATTGTCAAGATGCGTTAAAAAATGTTTTTGCTACATCCGGCTTATTCATTGCATACAAATGAATCCCTTTTACTCCATGTTTTATAAGGTCAAGTTTCTGCATTATTGCATATTCTATACCTGCCTTTCTCAAATCGTCAGGATTATCACGGTATTTTTCTATCCTGTTAAGCAATTCTACAGGTGTAGATGCGTTCGACAGCTCTATCATCGTCTTCACCTGGTTTGCTGTCGTTATAGGCATAATACCTGCCATAATTGGCACATTTATCCCAACGGCATCCGTCATTTCAATAAACCTGTAAAACTTCTCGTTATCAAAAAACATCTGACTTGTAAGCATGGATACTCCCGCATCTATCTTTTTTTTGAGATTACGAATATCTTCCTCAATGGATACCGCATCCGGATGTTTTTCCGGATAACATGCGCCTGCAATAAAAAACTCTCCTTTTATCGCCCCTGCAAGGTCAGAAGCATGTTTATAATATCTTGAATCAAACTGCTCCTGCGATATATCGCGCGGCTTATCTCCTCTCAGTACAAGAATATTTTTAAGTCCGTTTGCTTTCATGCTATCTGTATATTTCACAAGACTCTCCTGAGTCAGCGCAGCGCATGTCAGATGCGCAAGGGATTCTATCCCGCAACTGTTTTTTATATATGACGCTATTGCGAGCGTTTCCTTACTTGTACCACCGCCCGCACCATATGTAACGCTTATAAAATCGGGACGACATACTTTCATTTCATCTATTGCGTCATAAACCAACTGTACATCATCCGTTTTTTTCGGCGGAAACACCTCAAGCGAGCATACCAGCTTCTTTTCTTTTAATATATCACCAATCATGTCAATACTCCTTAATTTTAAATAGCAAATACAATTTTATATGATAATACCGGCATTGTCAAATAGTTCGGATTATGGTAAAATTAGACACATATGGGTATTATATATATTACCTGACAACGTTTCAAAGGAGCATTTTTATGAAAAAATTTAAATATATACTATCAGACCATTATTTTATAATAATACCTTTATGTATGATATCTGTTCTATTTATATTCGGAGCCTTTACCGGCATATGGCCGCTTAGCAGCAATGCCTTCAACTCATACGCGCTGCAGGCAGACGCATGGCTCAACGGAAATCTCGCTCTTGACAGAAACTACGAACATCTCGAACTTGCAATATACAATGGACAATATTACGTAAGTTTTCCGCCTTTCCCGTCATATGTGCTCCTGCCTTTTGTTTATTTTTTCGGAGTCAATACTCCGGACAACCTGATAAGCGATATAGCAACAGTAATCGGAGCGTTATATGCTTATAAGCTGGCTCTTAAACTTTTAGGCAATGACAGGAAAAACACCGCTTTTCTTTTGACAATGCTCATTTATATAGGAAGCAATACACTGTTTTTCATAAACAACGGCTGGGTATGGTTTATCGCGCAGAACTTTTCATTTACGCTTACAATACTTGCCCTGTACTATGCTGCATGTGCAAAACCGGGGTTATCGCTGTTTTTCTGGGCATGCGCAGTAGGCTGCCGTCCATTTCAGATACTGTATTTACCCGTACTTATTATTCTCATGCTGAATGTATGGCGCAAACAGGATAGTAAATTTACAATTACGGGAATAATTAAAAAACAATGGTACAAAGGAATACCCTGTTTCATAGTTGCGCTGTCATATTTTATTTTGAACTATGCAAGATTCGGCAGTATATTTGAATTTGGGCATAATTATCTGCCTGAATTTACACGTACCGAAACAGGTCAGTTCAACATTGCATATCTGGCGCAAAACCTGAAGCAGATGTTCAGGCTTCCTGTATTTAACGAAACAAACCGTTTAAATTTTTATAACTGCGACGGTATAGCTTTTTGGCTTGTTAATCCCGTATTTATATTGTTTTTAATCATTCTCGTATATAAAACATATACCGTTATCCGAAAAAAAGCGGATAAACACATATATGACAATACCGGGTTAAGCACCCCGTTTCTTATACTGTCACTTGCTTTAGCACACATAATAATTTTATGTATGCACAGGACTCTCGGCGGATGGCATTTCGGCAACCGGTACACATGCGACATTATTCCCGCAATATTTACCGGTACAATGCTGTGTATGCCGAATAATGACAAATTTAAACCTGTCACACAATTTATACTTATATTCGGATTTGCTTTAAATCTCGTCGGAACTATCGCCGCATACAATTATTGGATTTAATTTAATACTAAATAAAGGAACAATAACTTCAGAAAGGATTTTGGTTATGTTTGACGGAAATATTTCAGGAAATATAACAGGTACACTGTATATGCTTGCCTATCAGATTTTAGGCATACTTATTGCACAGATACTATTAAAAAAAGAAAAGAGCGCAATACGCATATTAATCGGCTCTGTGTTTGGAACAATCGGTCTTTGCTGGAGTCCGATACTTTTCTCTTTCATTGCCGGATTTACAAAGACTTCACATATATGCGGACTTATTTTCTTTGCGCTGATTACAATACTTGTAGTATATATTAAAAGTCCTTCTAAAGTTTCCGGACAAAAAACAAATAAAAACAGAAAAAAACAAAATCATGCCGAGCCAAAACAACATGATTCAATTAAAAATTATCCTTTCCTGATTGTAGGAATACCTCTTTTCATATTTTTCTGCATGATGCTTTCAAACCATACGCTTGTCACTTCGGATTCCGGCGCCTTTACTACAGGACAGTGCGGTTTCGGCGATATGAATATGCACCTGAGTTTCATTACAAGCATTGCAAACCAGCACACATTTCCGCCTTATTATTCGCTTCTGCCCGATACGAAGCTTTCATATCCCTTTTTGTCGGATACTATTTCCTCAAGCATATATATATGGGGCGCATCGCTTCGTTATGCTTATATGCTTCCAATGTGGCTGGCAATCTTTCAGGTTATGTTCGGAATGTATTCTTTTGCTGAATCATGGCTTAAAAGTAAATGGAAAGCTTTCCTTGCATTCGTGCTTTTCTTCTTCAACGGCGGCTTTGGCATAATATATTTTCTCAATGGAAAATATACGTTTTCAGAACTTATGAACGGTTTTTATGTCACTCCTACCAACCTTATAGACGTCAATATAAGATGGACAAATACAATAGTAGATATGCTGCTGCCTCAACGCGCGACCTTATTCGGATGGGCTCTTTTATTCCCTGCCCTTTACCTTTTAAGACGCGCGTGGAATGAAAACAGAAAAGACTTCTTTATAATTGTAGGAATCATCGCCGGCGCACTTCCGATGATACACACACATTCATTTCTGGCGCTTGGCATAATAAGCCTCGGATGGCTTATTGCCGATATGGGTAAAACAACAAAATTTTTCTCGTCGGATAATGATGGAAAAAATATAAAGAAACAGAGAATAATTCTTGCCTCTATTATCTTATTCGCATTTATATTTTTCTCTGTGATATCTGCGATACAAAATTCTGCTGCAGAAGAAATAAACGATAAAATATATCTTGCCGCAGGAATCATAGGCGTTATTATACTTTTATGCTTAACAGCATATATATTCTTTACAATTTCCAAAGAAAACCGCATGAATATCATTAAAACATGGGGTGTATTCCTTGGCATTGTAATAATATTTGCCGCCCCGCAGCTTTTATACTGGACATTTGGACAGGTTGCAGGAGGCGATATGCTTAAAGGCCACTTTAACTGGTCCAATACCGGAGATATTGCCGAACCCTATCTTTTATACTATCTGAAAAATATAGGGCTTACCGCAATACTGTTTATACCCGCATGGATTTTTTCAAAAAGGAAAGATATCGCGCAGGTATTTCCTGCTCTGATAATATGGTTCTTATGTGAATTTATAGTCTTTCAGCCGAACGTATACGATAACAATAAACTTCTTCTCGCCGCATACATGCTTATATGCTGCTTTGTTGCCGGCGCAATATGCGACTGGCTAAAGCTAGCTTTCTTTAACAGCAAGCTTACAGGCCGTATATTGAAATACACCGTTACCGTCATATGTGTAATTCTATTTACCGTATCAGGCGTTCTTACAATGATACGCGAATACTACAGCGGAACCAAAAACGCCTGTTATGAACTTTACAACAGCGAACTTCTGGATGTATGCAGATATATTGAAAAAAACACCCCTGCCGATTCAGTTATACTTACTGCAAACAACCATAATAATGCCGTTGCATCACTTACCGGAAGAAATATAGTATGCGGTTCTTCAACATTTTTATATTTCCACGGTCTGGACTTTTACGAACGTGAATCCAGCCTTACTCCTATGTATGAAAATGTAAATGAATCTGAAAACCTATACGCTAAATATAACGTTGACTATATTCTTGTAAGCAGTGAAGAATATAGTACCTTCCCAAATCTTGACGAACAGGCGATACATGATAAATACCCCTGTGAATATTCAACCGAAACGGTACGGTTATACAGGGTAACAAACAGATAAAAATATTTTACAACCGTAAACATAACATGACCACACCGGAAAATTTTTCTGTCCGTCGTGGTCATGCGCATTTTTACTTCTATTCTCAATTTTCTGTTTTACTTTATATTTTCCGAATTAAAAAGGTGATTTATAGCTTGCGCTGTAATGAAGTTCTTCTTCTATCCTAAGCAGCATATTATATTTTGCAACCCTGTCTGTACGGCAGGGCGCGCCTGTCTTTATCTGTCCCGAGTTAAGCGCAACCGCCATATCCGCTATAGTCGTATCTTCAGTTTCTCCCGAGCGATGCGAGATTATAGTGCGAAATCCTGCGTCATGCGCTGTCCTGACAGCTTCTATGGCCTCAGTAACTGTTCCTATCTGGTTTAGTTTTATAAGAATAGCATTTGCGCATTTACCGCTTATTCCTTTTACAAGCCTTTTTGAATTGGTAACAAATAAATCATCTCCTACAAGCTGTATCCTGTCGCCAAGTTTCACCGTAAGCTTTTTCCAGCCGTCCCAGTCTTCTTCATTAAGTCCGTCTTCTATGGATTTAATCGGGTACTTTTCACACAATTTTTCATACAATTCTATCATTTCATCAGTAGTACGCGTTACCCCTTTATTACCGGAATCATCCTTTATTTCATTTGGAAAAAGATACATCCCGGAGTCTGCCTGATATAGCTCGCTTGCGGCGGCATCCATTGCAAACACAATATCTTTTCCGGGTTCATATCCTGCCGCCTTTACCGCCTTTAGGAGATATTCAAATACTTCAAACGAATCTTTTAAATCAGGCGCAAATCCTCCTTCATCACCTACCGCCGTAGACTTTTTATGGTCGCTCAATATTTTCTTTAAAGCATGATATACTTCAGTTCCCATTCTTAATCCCTCGGCAAATGTATCCGCTCCCACCGGCATAATCATAAATTCCTGAAAATCAACCCCATTAGCAGCATGTCGTCCCCCATTCAGTATATTCATCATCGGTACCGGCATTTTATGTGACTGCGCCCCGCCAATGTACATATATAACGGTACTCCCAAAGCCTCCGAAGCAGCTTTTGTACATGCAACGGATACTGCAAGAATTGCATTCGCCCCAAGTCTTTCTTTATTTTCCGTACCATCCAGGCTGCACATTACATGGTCTATTAATGCCTGTTCGAGCGCATTATGCCCGATAAGGCTTTTCTTTATCTCAGTATTTATATTTTTAACCGCCTGCCTTACCCCTTTTCCATTATAACGCTTTTCCTGTGTATCCCTAAGTTCCGACGCCTCATATTTTCCGGTAGATGCCCCGCTTGGGACAATCGCCCTTCCAACATAATAATCATCAATAGTAACCTCGGCTTCTACGGTAGGATTTCCACGCGAATCAAGCACTTCCCGTCCATGCACATCTGTTATTTTTAAATAATTCATAAAACTACCTCCAAATCCAATTTATATTATTATGTGGACGTGAAGATTTTTTATTCAGAAAAAAATTTTCATAATAAGGTGTATATAATGCCAAAAACGGTAAATAATATTAACAAGCCGATAAGAACCTGAATATTCAGTCTTACGGAACACGCCATGAAGTGCGACCCCCTCTTACACGCATGGCGTAACACTAAGGATGAAGTTTTAATACTTAATCCTCCCCTATAAATAAGCCTCATACGTACTCAGACGTATGGGGCTTATTATTTTCGGATTATATTTTATTATTGAAACAATAAACTGATTTTGCTAATATATGAATTAGTATCTATAAAACTATCCTGATTTAATGGAGGAATCATTATGAAAAAAATAGCAGCCATAATTGGAGTAGCGGGTCTTTTACTTATATACATAGCAACACTTATATCTGCCATATTTACATCTCCATATACACCGCAATTGTTTAAAGCGTGCGTATATGCAACCATTATTATACCTGTAATATGTTACGGATATATTCTTATGTACAGAGTTCTTAAAGCAAGAGCAAAAAGCATGAAACAAAATTTGCCTCCGTCTTCCGAAGATGCTGTTTCCAAAACTGAAAAGGATGAACCTGAAAATACGGAACAATCTGAATAATTTTTAATTTTTACTACGTTTTGTCCTGTTCAGATATTCTTTCTGCACCTTTTCATAACCGTTATCCGACGGCTCATAAAATATCTTATCAGCATGTTCATCCGGAAGATACTGTTGTTTTACGTAATGATTTTCATAACTGTGCGCATATTTATATCCTATACCGTGTCCAAGCTTTTCAGCTCCGCTGTAATGTGAATCCATAAGATAAGGCGGTATAGATATATTATTATCCTGTAATGCCACGCTCATTGCCTCATCTATTGCCGTAATAGCTGAATTGCTTTTAGGCGCACACGCCACATATGACGCCGCCTGGGCAAGTACAATTCTTCCTTCAGGCATACCAAGTCTTTCTACCGCCTGCGCTGCCGCCACGGCAACAACAAGAGCATTAGGGTCCGCATTTGACACATCCTCTGCCGCGCATATCATTATCCTTCTTGCAATAAACGCAACATCTTCCCCTGCATTAAGCATACGAGCAAGATAATATACTGCCGCATCCGGATCCGAACCTCTCATACTTTTAATAAATGCTGATATTGTATCATAATGGTTATCTCCCTGTCTGTCATATCTCAATACCCTTTTCTGAATACATTCCGACGCCACTTCGAGTGTTATATGTATCTTCCCATCCTCGTCAGGCGTACTTGTAAGCACGCCGAGTTCAATAGCATTAAGCGCATTGCGGGCATCGCCGTTTGCCATATCAGCAAGGAAAGAAAGCGCATCATCCTCTATCACTGCATTATATATTCCCATTCCGTCCTGTTTATCAGTCAACGCCCTGTTTATAAGTATTTTTATATCATCTGCACTAAGCGGTTTAAGTTCAAAAAGCTGCGACCTCGACAAAAGCGCCTGATTCACCTCAAAAAACGGATTTTCAGTAGTAGCCCCTATAAGTATAACTGTTCCGTCCTCTACAAACGGGAGCAGATAATCCTGCTGCCCCTTATTAAATCTGTGAATCTCGTCTACAAAAAGAATAGTTTTCTTACCATACATACCAAGATTGTCTTTTGCGCTTTTTACTACTTCCTCCATATCTTTTTTACCGGCTGAAGTAGCGTTAATCTGCATAAATACAGCTTTTGTCGTATTGGCAATAACTTTTGCAAGGGTGGTTTTTCCCGTGCCTGACGGTCCATAAAATATTATTGAGCTTAATTTATCCGCCTTTATAGCTCTGTACAAAAGCTTATCTTTTCCTATAATATGCTGCTGTCCCACAACGTCTTCCAGAATTTTGGGTCTCATGCGCGATGCCAGAGGCGATTCTTTTTCTTTTTTACTTTCGCTCACATAATCAAACAAATCCATAATAAACATCTCCCGTTATCTTTCAAATACATGTATCTTTCCATCTGCGGAATATCCGTACCATACTTCATCCTCTCTCTGTATATCCGCTGATGCTGAAGTAGCCGATATTATCATATCCGTAAATCTATCATACATATCATGTAAAATAAGCATTACAAACTCCACCTTATCCCCATATATTATATCCTGTACTGCTACATCATGTGAAGCCGCAATATGCTGTATCTTTCCCAAAAATGTATAATCAGTTTTTATCTTTACTTTGTATGCCCTGTACTTTTCCATTATATCAGATGCTTTAATACCCTCTTTTACGGCGTCCGTATAAGCCCTTATAAGTCCTCCGGTTCCAAGAAGCGTGCCGCCGAAATATCTGGTTACAACTACAAGTATATTATATATTTCTTCTCCGTACAGCACATCAAGCATGGGCCGTCCCGCAGTTCCCTGCGGTTCGCCGTCGTCACTGCATTTTTGCATGAGCATGTCCTCTTTTATTATATATGCGTAACAGTTGTGTCTTGCATCCCAATACTTCTTTTTTACCTGTTCAATAATTTTCTCTGCTTCTTCTGTCGTATCCACGGAAAACACACTGGCTATGAACCTGGATTTTTTCACAACAATCTCTCCGCTTCCACCACGAAAAACCATTTTGTATGAATCCTGCATATTACCTCCGCAATTAAATTAATATACAATACCGTCTATTTAATATAGCATATCACATTCTGATTGGACATAATACTGTTTTTTTGCTATAATAATCAATTAATCGGATATCTTTAAAATAATTGGAGGCATTGTTTGTGGATTACAGGAAAAAAGCAACGTCAAAAATTGCACACAGTCTTACTTCGCCGGGCAGACGAATATTGTCAAAACTAAGCGTACTGTCCTTCAGGCTTCTTCTGGTCATTATAATAACCACGGTGCTTGTAGGTATAACCACAGTAGCGGGCGTTTTGCGCGGTCTTATAGACACTGCGCCCAATATAGATACCATCGACGTATCTCCCGAAGGATATTCGACTACAATATATGATTCTGAAGGAAAAGTCACCCAGACTCTGGTAGGACAGAATGCAAACCGTATATATGTTACCCTGGACCAGATTCCCGAGTGTGTCCAAAATGCTTTTATTGCGATAGAGGATTCACGTTTCAGGGAACATAACGGTATAGATATAACAGGTATAATACGTGCCGCCGCCAGTACGCTAAAAAACGGCGATTTAAACCAGGGCGCAAGCACAATCACACAGCAGCTTCTTAAAAATACTGTATTTGAAGGCGGCGCCGAACATTCCGATGTTGATAAAATACAGAGAAAAATTCAGGAACAGTATCTTGCAGTCCAGCTTGAAGCAAAACTTAATAACAAGGATTTGATACTTGAATACTACCTGAATACAATTAACCTCGGTCAAAACACACTCGGAGTACAGGCGGCATCAAAAAGATATTTTGGAAAAAGCGTAAGCGAACTTAACATATCAGAAGCAGCAGTCATTGCAGGCATCACACAGAACCCTGCCGCCTACAATCCTATCTCACATCCTGATGATAATAAGGAAAAACGCGCAATTGTCCTTCAATACATGAATGAACAGGGCTACATAAATGATACCGAATATAACGACGCTCTGAACGACAATGTTTATGACCGTATTGCGGAATATAATGAAAACTTTGTATCCGAAACAGATTCTTCATCAGTAACCTCTTACTTTAACGACGCCTTATTTGAACAGGTAATAAACGACCTTAAAGAGGAACTCGGATATACCGAAACACAGGCATACAACGCCGTATACCGCGGAGGTCTTGACATTTATTCGACCCAGGATTCGGGTATACAGAAAATATGCGACAAAATTATCAACGACCCGGCATATTATCCAACTAATTCGGAATATCAGCTTTCATATCAGCTTTCAGTAATGTCAGCAGACGGCACACAGACAAACTACAGCGAACAGACGCTAAAATCATATTTTCTTAAAAGCGACCCTTATTTCGACATATATTTTACCGATAAAAAATCCGCTAAACCCTATATTAAAAAATATAGAAAACATGTCGTAAAGGATACGGATAAGATTATCGGTGAAAATATAAATTATATAATACAGCCGCAGGTATCTTTTGTACTTATGGACCAAAGTAACGGAAAAATACTTGCGCTGGTTGGGGGACGCGGTAAAAAAACAGGTTCAAGAACACTTAACCGCGCTTCCGACTCTCTCAGGCAGCCGGGTTCTACTTTCAAGATACTGTCAACTTATCTTCCGGCATTTGATACGGCAGGAATGACACTGTCTACCGTAGAAAGAGATGAAAAATATTATTATCCGGGCACAAAAACACAGGTGCACAACTGGAACGGAGAATCCTATAAAGGCAATGTAACCCTGCGTCAGGCAATATACGATTCCATGAACGTAATAGCCGTAAAGACACTTGAAAAAGTAACTCCGAAAGTTGCATATGATTATCTTTTAAATTTAGGGTTTACTACACTGGTAGACAATAGGGTTGGAACCGACGGAAAAGTATACAGCGATATACAACTGCCTATGGCCCTTGGCGGACTTACAGATGGTGTTACCAATGTAGAACTTACTGCCGCATACGCATCTATTGCCAACGGCGGAGTATATACGGAACCTATATTATATACAAAAATACTTGACCATGACGGAAATGTTCTACTTGAAAAAAATCCCGTAACACGTCAGGTATTCAAGAAATCAACGGCCACATTACTTACAAGCGCCATGGAAGATGTAATATCAATAGGCACGGGAACCGCCGCAAAATTTACTCAAATCCAGATGCCTCAGGCAGGAAAAACCGGTACTACATCGAATGATATAGATTTGTGGTTTGAAGGGTTCACTCCATACTATACCGCAGGAATATGGGGCGGATGGGACCTTAATAAAGACCAGGTTAATACAACGTATCATAAAACAATATGGAAAACCATTATGGAACAGGTACACACTGCAAAGAATCTTCCCACAACTGAATTTAATATTGATTCTTCCGTAAACCGGGTAGCTATATGCCGTATATGCGGCAAACTTGCAATCCAGGGCGTATGTTCAGCTTACGGCGCCGAGAAAATAGAATATTTTTCCGATGAAGCAGCTCCGAAAGAATACTGTACATGCGACCATGCAAGTTCATCCAAAAAGTTTAATACGGAATAATTACTGCCTCGGTCTTATCAGGCACTTTTTTCCAAATCCTATTAAATCCCTGCGTCCGCATTTTATAAGCGCTTCTTTTACAAGGTCATAATTTTCAGGGCGTCTGTATTGGATTAACGCTCTCTGCATAGCTTTTTCGTGCGGATTTTTAGGCACATATACTTTCTTCATAGTCCTCGGATCAAGTCCCGTATAATACATACATGTGGATATAGTCGAAGGCGTTGGATAAAAATCCTGAACCTGTTCCGGCATATAACCAAGATCACGTATATATTCAGCAAGCATTACTGCATCCGAAAGCGTAGAACCGGGATGCGATGACATAAAATACGGTATAATATACTGTTTCTTTTTACTGCGTTCATTTATCTTATTAAATCTTCTGCAAAACTTTTCATATACGGCATGGGACGGCTTACCCATAAGCCCCAGTACCGAATCCGACACATGCTCGGGCGCAACCCTTAACTGTCCGCTTATATGGTGGCGGCATAATTCATATAAAAATGTATCGTCCCTGTCGGCTGCCGCATAATCATATCTTATTCCCGACCTGATAAATACTTTTTTAACACCCGGAAGATTCCTTACTTTTTTAAGCAGTTTTACATAATCACTGTGATCTATACGGACATTTTTACATATATCGGGAAAAAGGCACATCCTGTCTTTACATGCACCATATTTGCTCTGCTTCTTACATGCAGGAAACCTGAAATCTGCCGTAGGTCCTCCTATATCGTGTATATATCCTTTAAAGTCAGGTTCTTTTGTCATGCGTTCTGCCTCAGCCAATATGGATTCGTGGCTCCTTGCCTGAACAATACGTCCCTGATGGAATGTCAGCGCGCAGAAATTGCAGCTACCGAAACATCCCCTGTTGCCGGTTATGCTGAATTTAATTTCTTCTATTGCCTTTACTCCTCCCAACGGCTCATACGACGGATGATACGTATTCATATATCCATAAGAATACACATCGTCAAGTTCACGCGTGGTAAGCGGATATGCCGGCGGGTTCTGAATAATACACACTTTATTAGGATATTCTTCGCACATTACCTTTGCCGTAAACGGGTCCGTATTCTGATATTGTATGTAAAAACTTGAAGCGTACGCTTTTTTGCTTTTTGATATATCATTGAAGGTCGGAAGAATCAGGGCGTCGTCAGGCACATTTTCTTTTACGGTACGATATACCGTGCCACGTACATAAGTAATATCAGAAACATCTATCCCCGCATCAAGAGCTTCCGCAAGTTCAACCATAGCATGTTCGCCCATTCCATACATAAGAATATCCGCTCCCGAATCCAGCAGCACCGACCTCTTTATACTGTCTGACCAGTAATCATAATGTCCCATACGTCTTAGGCTTGCTTCTATTCCGCCAATAAGTATAGGCGTTTTTTTATATACATGGCGAATCAGGTTGCAATATACCACAACGGCATAATCCGGTCTTTTGCCCGTCTTTCCGCCCGGAGTATAAGCATCTGTCTTTCTTCTTTTACCTGCTACAGTATAATGATTTACCATGGAATCCATATTCCCTGCCGACACCAGAAATGCAAGCCGCGGCTCTCCAAGAGCCATAATGCTGTTGTCATCTTTCCAGTCAGGCTGCGCAATTACTCCCACTTTATATCCAAATGCTTCCAGAGTCCTTGTAATGATGGCAGCTCCAAAAGACGGATGGTCAACATATGCGTCGCCGCTTACATACACAAAATCACATTGCGTCCATCCGCGCTTTTCCATATCTTTTTTTGAAACCGGCAAAAAATCATGTATCATTATTTTCCCCTTTTGCTCTGAAAAATTCATATACCTGTTTTGCTGATGATATATTCATGCCTTCAACTTTCTCAAGTTCCTCTACAGAAGCTTCCCTTATCCTTTCCAGCGATTTAAAATATCTCATAAGAGCTTTTCTTCTCTTTGGTCCTATTCCCTTAATATCATCCAAAACAGACCTTACCTGTTCTTTACTTCTAAGAGAACGGTGGTATTCAATAGCAAATCTGTGAGTTTCATCCTGTATACGCGTAATCAGCTTAAAACATTCACTCGAAACCTGAATCTGAATTTCCTCTCCGTTATAATACAGTCCCCTTGTTCTATGACGGTCGTCTTTAACCATTCCACACACAGGTATATCCAGTCCCAGATTTTTTAATACAGACAATGCGATATTTACCTGTCCTTTTCCTCCATCCATCAATATAACATCCGGAAATATTGCAAATCCGGAATTTTTATCCATATCACGTATGCCATGCTCAAGACGTCTGGTAAGCATTTCCTTCATCGAAGCATAATCATCCGGTCCTTTTACGGTACGGATTTTAAATTTTCTGTAGTCGTGCTTTTTAGGTTTTCCGTTTTCAAATACTACCATTGAACCTACGCTTTCAAACCCGTTTGTATTTGATATATCATAAGATTCCACTCTTGTGATATCAGGTATTCCCAGACATTCAGCTAATTCGTGCATTGCTCCTTCCGTTCTTTCCTGCTCTTTTCTTATTTTCTCCGCATCCTGCATAAGAACAAGCGCTGCATTCTTTCTCGCAAGCTCTATAAGCTTTCCTTTTTCTCCTATTTTAGGCATCCTCAGGTATACTTTATTCCCGCGCTTACCTGAAAGCCACTCAGATATAATATCCGCATCAGATATTTCACACGGCAGCATAAGCTCCTTTGGAATATTCGGAGTATCTGCATAATACTGCTTAATAAACGACGCTATAACATCTTCTTCTTTCTCATTTGTTACTCCGGTAAGATAGTGATGCTCCCTTCCTATCATCTTTCCCGAACGTATGAAAAACACCTGTACTACAGCCTCATCGTCCGCCGCTGCCATAGCAATTACATCCCTGTCCTCATTTTCATTTACAGATGCTTTCTGTTTCTGGCTGATTCTCTGTATATTAGCCAGACTGTCCCTGTATACCGCAGCTTTTTCAAAATCCAGGTTTTTTGAAGCTTCCGCCATTTTTTCTTTTAAATCATTAATTACCAAAGAGGCATTTCCTGAAAGCACCGCCAGTGCATTCTCAAAATTTTTGAGGTATTCCTCCCTGCTTATATATCCTTGACAAGGCGCGCTGCATCTTTTAATATGATAATACAGGCAGGGCCTGCTTACGGTTACACCCTCCTGCAGTTTTTTATTGCAGGTACGCAGTGAGAACGTCTTTATAAGAAAATCCAGAGTTTCCTTCATTGCGCTTACACTTGTATACGGTCCGAAATATTTCGCCGCATCGCGCTGTCTTTTATGTGTAAAAAGGAGCCTTGGATATGGCTCCTGCACGGTCGCTTTTATATAAGGATAACTTTTATCATCCTTGAGCATTGTATTATACTTTGGTGAATGTTCCTTTATCAGGTTACACTCCAAAACAAGTGCTTCAACTTCAGAGTCAGTAATGATATATTCAAAACTGGCAATCTGGCTTATCATTTTTTCAATTTTGGGAGAAACATTCCTGCCCGGCTGAAAATACTGTCTTACTCTGTTTTTGAGGCTTATTGCCTTTCCAACATATATAATATTGTCCGTACCATCATGCATCAGATATACTCCGGGACTATCGGGAAGTTTTTTAAGTTCTTCCTCCAAATCAAACATTCACGCACATCCTATTCCTATAAATGATTATAAAAGAATCTTTCAATAGCTTTTACTACTCCGTCATTATCATTTGAATCCGTTACATAATCCGCTTTTTCAATAAGCATCGGGTTGGAATTTGCCATTGCAACGCCCACTCCCGCATATTCTATCATTGTTATATCATTAGCGCCGTCGCCAATACATATAAGTTCTTCGGGACTCATTCCAAGTTTCGTAACAAAACTTTCAAGCGCTGCCGCCTTATGCACATTAAGCGGCAATACTTCTATAAAAAATTCTTCTGATAAAAATACATTCAGCCTGCCCTCAAACCGCCTCTGTATAACAGGCAGTACACCGCGCAAATGGGCCGGCTCACCTGTAAGAAGACACTTATTAAATGGTTTTTTAAAATAAACCGGAAATTTGTCCGTCTGTTTAAGCTGCATTTTACATGCCCACGCATCATATTCCTGATACTTATCAATTCCGTTTCCGCTTATAAGTCTGTCATCTTCATAACCTATAATACCGAGGTTATTTTCTTTTGCCGTTTCATATATCTCCGGCAGATAAGACAATGACAGCGGATTGTCATATACAATTTCCCCCGTTGCGCAATTAATTATCCTGCCGCCGTTAAAGGACATTACATAACTACCGTATTTTACAAATTCAAGCTCGTCCACAATATGCCTGAATCCATATTCAGACCTTCCCGATGCAATTATTACTTTTATCCCTTTTTCCTGAAGTCCTGTTACTGCCTTTCTTGTAGGCTCCGTAATAATCTTCTCACTGGTAGTAAGCGTTCCGTCAATATCCAGCGCAAGCATTTTATAACGGCTGTTAATCATCTGACTGTCCATCATCTGACATACCCTTTACATCGTTATATATTTCCATAAATTCTTTACCCGTAATAGTTTCCTTTTCTTTAAGGTATGTTGCAATTCTGTTCAGCGCCTCCATATTTTCCAGAAGAAGCGTCTTAGCTTTTTCATAGCATCTGGCAAGAAGTTCTTTAACTTCTTCGTCTATCTGCGCAGCCGTAGCATCCCCGCAGTTGGTTACCGACGTTCCGTCGAGATATACGCTTTCTACGCTTTCAAGCCCCATAAGACCAAATCTTTCAGACATTCCATACTGCGTAACCATCGCCCTTGCTATCGAAGTAGCCTGTTGTATATCGTTTGCCGCTCCTGTAGTTACCGAATCAAATTTAATCTCCTCAGCAGCACGTCCTGCAAGAAGCGTAACCAGCCTTGCTTCAAGTTCCGACTTTTTCATAAGATATTTTTCTTCTTCAGGCACCTGCATTACATAACCAAGCGAGCCCATCGTTCTCGGTACGATAGTAATCTTCTGCACCGGTTCTGCATGTTTTTCAAGCGCCGTAATAAGGGCGTGTCCGACTTCATGATAAGACACTATATTCTTTTCCTCGTCATTAAGTATGCGGTCTTTCTTTTCTTTTCCGGCAATAACAACTTCTACCGCTTCAAAAAGATCTTTTTGAGAAACAGCCCTCCTGCCATTCCTTGCAGCCATTATTGCGGCCTCATTAATCATATTTGCAAGGTCAGAGCCGACTGCGCCGGAAGTTGCAAGCGCAATTTCTTCAAGATCTACCGATTCATCCATTAATACATCCCTTGCATGTACTTTAAGGACGTCCACCCTGCCCTTCAGGTCAGGCTTTTCAACAATAATACGCCGGTCAAACCTTCCCGGTCTCAGAAGCGCCTTATCAAGTACATCCGGTCTGTTCGTAGCACCAAGCATTATGATTCCCTTTGACGAATCAAATCCGTCCATCTCGGAAAGAAGCTGGTTCAGCGTCTGCTCACGTTCATCATTGCCGCCTCCATATCTGGAGTCCCTGCTCTTTCCTATAGCATCTATCTCGTCAATAAATACTATACAGGGAGCCATCTGCTGAGCCTGTTTGAACAAATCTCTTACCCTTGACGCTCCTACTCCGACAAACATCTCAACAAAGTCCGAACCCGACAATGAAAAGAAAGGAACCTTTGCTTCTCCTGCAACGGCTTTTGCCAAAAGAGTTTTTCCTGTACCCGGAGGGCCTACAAGCAGCGCTCCTTTCGGAAGTTTCGCACCTATCTGGGTATATTTGGAAGGATTATGGAGAAAATCGACAATTTCCCTCATCGACTCCTTTGCTTCTTCCTGTCCGGCAACATCCCTGAAAGTTACTCCGGTTTCTTTCTGCACATACATTCTGGCATTGCTTTTACCGACTCCCATAATGCCACCGCCGTTTTTGGACATCATTCTGAAAATAAACCAGAACACAAGCCAAAGCACTGCAAGCGGCAGAATATATATCATAATAAAATCAAGTATTCCCGTACTCGTATCCTGTATTTCACTTTTAAATTCCACGCCTGCTTTCGTCAGTTTTCCAATAAGCTCATCGTCATTTAAAGCTCCCGTATAGTATATTCTTTTATAATAAATACCTTCCGTTTTCTTTGGAGCAATATAAATAACATTGCCGTCAAATTTTACCGCCGCAACTTCACCATGTTCAACCATTTCAATAAATTTGGAATAAGTTATCTCAATACGCGAACTTTCCTGCAGCTTTTTGTTCACAAATGATATAAACATGAATGCAAGCAGCGTTACTACGATACATACGATGATAAAACGAAGATTACTTTTCTTTTTCCTGTTGTTATTGTTGTTATTATTGTCCATATTCTACCTCAATTCAAAAATTAGTAATATTCTATTATTATAAGTCTTAATATGATATAAATCAACTTGAAAAATCAAATTTATTTTGTTATAATAATGAACGTGTGTTATTAACCTTTGTCAATTGTTTTACATATATGTATTTTTATAAAATCAGGAGGGGTTTTATGTCAGTCAAGTATGTATTTGTTACAGGCGGCGTTGTATCAGGTCTTGGAAAAGGAATTACCGCCGCATCTCTCGGCAGGCTCTTAAAAATGAGAGGCTACAACGTTACCATGCAAAAGTTTGACCCTTATATCAATATAGACCCGGGAACAATGAATCCCATACAGCACGGAGAAGTATTCGTAACGGATGACGGTGCGGAAACAGACCTTGACCTTGGGCACTACGAGCGGTTTATTGACGAAAGCCTTACAAAGCAGAGCAACGTTACCACAGGCAAGATATACTGGTCTGTACTTTCAAAAGAACGCCGCGGCGATTACGGCGGCGGCACCGTTCAGGTTATACCGCATATAACAAATGAAATAAAAAGCCGTTTTTACAGAAACGACGGTTCAGTCGATACACAGATTGCCATTATTGAAGTAGGAGGAACCGTAGGCGACATCGAAAGCCAGCCGTTCCTTGAATCAATAAGACAGTTCCAGCACGACGTCGGACGCAGCAATGCAATTATAATACATGTTACTCTCATCCCTTATCTTTCCGCATCAGGCGAAATGAAAACCAAACCTACTCAGGCAAGCGTAAAAGAACTTCAGGGAATAGGAATACAGCCTGACATACTTGTATGCCGTACTGAAAAGGAACTGGAACCGGGCATTAAAGATAAAATTGCGCTGTTTTGTAATGTTCCGCCTGAAAATGTTATTCAGAACATCGACGTTGAAACATTATATGAAGCGCCTCTTGCTTTAGAAAAAGAACACCTTGCAGATATTGCATGCAAGTGTCTGAATCTTGATAATCCTACGCCTGATCTTACCGAATGGAAGACCATGGTCGATACTATTAAAAACTTACAGGGCGACGTGACGGTTGCGCTTGTAGGTAAATATACCGCCCTTCACGATGCTTATATAAGCGTCGTGGAATCTCTCAAACACGGTGGTTTTGCACATAATACGTCAGTTAATATCAAATGGCTTTCATCTGAAGACGTTACCGATGAAAACGCTTCAGAACTTTTAAGCGACGTAAGCGGAATACTTGTGCCAGGCGGTTTCGGAAGCCGTGGAATAGACGGAAAGATTGCTGCCATACGTTATGCGCGTGAAAATAAAATTCCATATCTCGGATTGTGTCTTGGTATGCAGCTTGCGCTTGTAGAATATGCCAAAAATGTACTTGGATTTGCAGATGCACACAGCGCCGAGCTCGACCCGTCCACAACGCATCCCGTCATTCATCTTATGCCTGAACAGGACGGCGTAGAAGACATAGGCGGCACGCTCCGTCTTGGCGCATATCCCTGCGTACTCGACAAATCGAGTATCGCATACGAACTTTATCAGAGTGAAACGATATATGAGCGCCACCGCCACCGCTACGAGGTAAATAACTATTATAGAGATGATTTAATAAAATCCGGACTTAAACTTTCAGGTCTTTCTCCTGACGGACGCATTGTCGAAATGCTTGAACTTCCTTCGCATCCATGGTTTGTTGCAACACAGGCGCATCCGGAATTTAAGTCAAGACCGAACAGGCCGCATCCGCTTTTCAAGGGATTTATCGGAGCTGCTCTGCAGTATCAGAAAGAAAAAGCAGAATAACGCCTGCAA
This sequence comes from uncultured Lachnospiraceae bacterium, assembly GCA_947588675.1. Taxonomy (GTDB): domain Bacteria; phylum Bacillota; class Clostridia; order Lachnospirales; family Lachnospiraceae; genus V9D3004. The sequence continues at coordinate 67,843 of CANPYY010000005.1, forward strand.
AGATTGAAAAATCACCGATATTAAATACAATATGTTTTATAAAAGGCAGATTAATACTGAAATAATCAGTAACGCTGCCTTTTTTTATTCTGTCATACTCATTTGATACTGCGCCTGCCAGAATAAAAGCAATGCCCGCCTTTACTCCCATGCCTTTTTTCATAACAAATGAAACCGCATATATGATAAACAACACCGCTATTAATATTCCCGTTACGGCCTTTAAAATTTTTCTGCAATTTTTTAACAATCCCAAAAATGCGCCTTTGTTACTGCTCCTTCTTACAGTCACCAGACCCGCCATAATTTTCTTCTCATCTGTATATGTATAATTTTTTTCTATATAATTTTTAACGGCAATATCCACCGATGCCATAACAACAAGTATAATTACGCTTAACAATTTAATCCCTCCATATTTATCCCAATAATCACTATTTCCCTGCTCTCCTGATAATCTTATAGTTTTTTATTATAAGCTGCACGCTTCTTAAACCATTATACTCATTTATTTTTGCATTAAAGACAAACTCGGCATGTACGTTATTTGCCGCCCCGCGAAGCATTTTCTCCTGTTCCTCGCTTCCATATGCGTTCTTAACATCCTCCAGAAAATCTTCAATATTGTCAAACATCATTGCCGTGCATGTTGTATCTTCAATATCGCTTACGGACATTCTAAGCACATTACTGTTTTTTCCAATAATCTGCGCGCGTTTTATTTTAAAATTTCTTCCATAAAACAATGGTTCGCGATTTCCCTCCCCAAATGGCATAAGCACGGAAAAAGATTCTATTACCGGTATGGAAACATGCCTTAGATATACCTGTGCGTCTATATTTATAACAGGTATAAAATCCTGCTGTGTAAGAGGTGAATTATCGTTAAGAAACTTTCTTAATTCTTCAAAATTTTCTTTCGGCAGCGACATTCCCGCCGCCATTTTATGACCTCCGAATCTGGTAAAAAGGTTTCTGCATTTATTAAGCTCCGCATACATATTGTAAGCCGGTATTGAACGTCCGGAACCCTTATATGTCCCGTCTTCTGCGCCGGTAAATATTATAACGGGTTTATTATATTTTTCTTTTATCCTTCCCGCTACTATGCCTATAATACTTTCATGGCAGCCGTCCAGATATATAACAAGCACATCATTGTCCCTGTATTTTGTATTCTCTGCAATAGCGGAAGCGCATTCCGCACCTTTTTCAGTCATATTCTTCCTGTAATCATTGAGCTCCTTTATTTTAAGAGCCAGTCTGTATGCCCGGTTTTTATCTTCCTGTTTAAGAAGTTCAAACGCCTGCTCTACGGTTTTAAGCCTGCCTACAGCATTAAAACACGGACCTATTATAAATCCTATATGATAAGGCGTAATGTCCCTTCCATTTATATCGTTAGCTTCCTTAATTGCCCATAGTCCCGGATTATCGGTATGCGACAGAAGTTCCAGCCCCTTACGCACTATTATCCTGTTTTCGCCTTTTAACTCCATTACATCCGCAACAGTTGCAATGGCTGCATACTGAAGCAGTATTTCTGTCTGTCCGAAAGGAATACCTGCATTTTCATACATAACGCACATAAGCCTGTAGCACACTCCCGCGCCGCACAGCCCTTTAAACGGATACCGGCAGTCTTCCTGTTTGGGATTGCATATCGCGTCCGCAGGAGGAAGCATATATATCTTTTCTCCCATGCCGTCACTCTCAAAGGGCACTTCATGATGGTCGGTAACAACGACGATCATGCCAAGTTTTTTTGCGTATGCTATTTCTTCTAAGGCCGCTATGCCGTTGTCACAGGTAATCAAAAGTTTTATGCCCATAGAATATGCTTCGTCTATAATCCTTTTATGTATTCCGTAACCTTCCTTTACTCTGTCCGGTGTAAAAAGCTCCGGCTCTGCCCCGAGTTTCAAAAGTCCGGTATACAGAATCATACCTGCAAAAATCCCGTCGCAATCATAATCCGTAACAACCGCTATTTTATCTCCCGAAACCGCCGCATCCATTAAAATTTCCGCCGCTTTATCAATATCCTTCATAAGGTGCGCATCAGATAAATCGTCTATATTTCCATAAAGATATTCTTCAATATCTTCTTCCCTGATTCCACGGTTTACTATAAGCTTTATAACAAGCGGAGGAAGGTTAAATCTGGCAGAAAGTCCCGAAAAATCTGCCTGTGTATTATCAATTACCCATTTTTCATTCATAAATTTCTCCCGGACTGATTCATAAATTTGTTCATATGTATTTTAAATCATTTGATTTGGCACTGCAACAGTTTTACAAACATTTGAATCCTGTACCTTTTTCTGATATTATAAATATTATTATACATGAAAGGAACTTTAGTTATGAAATGGACTAAGTATACATTATATACAACCACGCAGGCAACCGACCTGATAAGCTATACGCTTGGAGAACTGGGCGTTGAAGGCATTGAAATCGAAGACAACGTGCCTCTTACCGAAGATGAAAAACGTCAGATGTATGTAGATATACTTCCTGACCCTGTAAGTAATGATAATACGGCTATTATAAGATTTTACCGTGATATTAACGAGGACAGCGACGCCTTTTTAAAGCAGGTTTACGATGCCATTTCCGAATTGAAAAGTTTTACCGATATAGGAAGCGGCAGAATAGAAATATCTGAAACCGCAGATAAAGACTGGATTAATAACTGGAAAGAATTTTTCCACACCTTCCGTGTATCGGACAAACTTATAATCAAACCCAAATGGGAATCTATTGAGAACTTTTCTGATTACCGCAAAAACGATATTGTGCTTAATATAGATCCGGGAACTGCATTTGGTACCGGTTCACATGATACGACCAGATTATGTATACGCGCCATAGAAAAATACATAAAAAAGGATATGGAGATACTGGACGTTGGATGCGGAAGCGGTATTCTTTCAATTGCGGCCATAAAATACGGGGCGAAACATGCGCTCGGAATAGATATAGATAAGTATGCTCTACCGTGCACTGCTTACAACCGCGACATCAATGATATATCCTCAGAACAGTTTGAAATAACCTGCGGCAATCTTCTGGATGATGATAAATTACAGAACCGCATAGGCGATAAATATTACGACATTGCCGTTGCAAATATACTTGCCGATGTAATTATTCCATTATCAGGTAAAATAGCGCGTCATATCAAACCGGGCGGCCTGTTTATATCATCAGGAATAATAAATACCGCGGCTGAAAATGTAAAACAGGCAATTACCGATGCCGGTTTTAAAATCATAGAAACAACAACGCTTGGAGAATGGTACTGTTTTACGGCTTCTCTATAATTATCTTACCGTCTTTAAGCTCAAGTTTAACACGCGTACCGTCTATTCCAAGCCCATCAAGAAGCTCAGAAGGTATCTGCAGTCTTCCAAACCTGTCAAGGACTGCATATTCCTCCTGTGTTTCATCATTTGTATCCCAGTTAAACGACATATCTTTAAGTTTTTCTATGTAATCTTCTTTCATGATTCTTTCACTGCTTGTCTTGCCGTCCCGGATTGACACAACCCTGTTTACTTTTCTGGCAAGCCCTTTATCATGCGTAACAATGACAATAGTAACCCCAAGCTGCTCATTAAGGCTTCTGAACATATCCAAAATATAATCTGAAGTATTCCTGTCTACAGAACCTGTAGGCTCATCCGCCAGAAGAAGTTTCGGCCTATTTGCCAATGCTATTGCAATTGCCACTCTCTGCTGCTCGCCTCCCGACAGTTGGCTCAATCTGCTGTTTTTTCTGTGGCTTAACCCTACCATTTCAAGTAATTCATTGGCGCGTTCTTTTTTATGAGCTTCTTTTGTAAAAAGCATGGGAGTCATTATATTTTCAATGGCAGTAAGATATGGAAGAAGGTTTCTCGCATTGTTCTGCCATACAAATCCAACGGTACTTTTTTTATATTCTACCAGTTCATCTTCCGTAAGGCGAAACAGATTTCTTCCGTCCACGTAAAGTTTTCCCGCGCTCGGTCTGTCCAGACCTCCAATCATATTAAGGAATGTTGACTTACCGCTTCCGCTGTTACCGATAATCGCCATCAGTTCTCCGCGTTCCACCGTAAGGTCCAGCCCCTGAAGCGCCAGAACTTCAATATCCCTGGTTTTATATATCTTTACGAGATTGTCACATTCAATCATCGCATCCGGATTAAGCTGTACATCATTTTCCTGACGGATATCATTCTCCTGTTTCTTCTGCTTCAACAATCTCACCATCCTCCAATTTATATATACAATCTGATGCTCCCATAAGACCTGTATCATGGGTTGTCATAACTATTGTTATTCCCTCATTCCGTATAAGTTCCTTAAATATTTTTATAACCTGCAGTCCTGTGTTGGAATCGAGCTCCGCCGTCGGTTCATCAGCAAATATTATTTCCGGTTTATGCGCTATCGCCCTTGCGATTGCCACACGCTGCTGCTCGCCTCCCGACAATTCCTCCGGCATATGGTTCGCCCTTTTCATCAATCCTACAAGTTTAAGACATTCCATTACCCGTTCCTTTTTATTACCCTTATATCCTGAAAGCCTGAGAGCAAACTCCACATTTTCATAAGCAGTCATTATCGGTATAAGGGCAACTGACTGAAATACAAAACCTATCTTTGTCTTTCTTATCTGCTCGCGTCTGCTCTCAGTCATAGCGGTTATATCTTCTCCATGAAAAGTAATACTTCCCGATTTTGGTCTGTCAAGCGCGCCTAAAAGGTTCATAAGGGTAGTTTTTCCCGAACCGGAACGCCCCCTTAAAATCGTCATCTTCTTTTCCGGTATACTTATATTAATATTTTTCAGAGCATAAAATTCACCGTCGGAAACAGGAAAACTCTGTACAATATTGCGCGTTTCAATAATTGCCTGCATATTAATCCTCCCCAAGCTTTAATGCCTGTGATATGTTGATTCCCGTAATTATAAATGCCAGTATTCCCATGCATATAAGAATCACAACTCCTATAACTCCAAACAGCCTTATCATATCGATACTTTTATTGACTACGACAAGGGGCACAGCCTGTTCCGTCGTAGAATAAAATATCTGAACAAGCGGTACGAAAAATTTCGACGCAAGAACACCGATTACAGCGCCGATTACAATGGACAGACCTGAACTGAATATCTGCTCATTTATAAGCATACGTATAATCTCACCCTTTTTCATTCCCATTGCCCTGAACACACCAAATAAAAGCTCCCTTTGGCGTATCGAAAGAATCCAGTATATAAGAAATCCTGCGCAGCACAGTATCAAAACTACAATAAAGCTCATTGTCAGTATTCCGTTCGTTCCCTGAAACAGCGTATTATTCCTTATATCTACCATATCTGCCGCCGCATCATCAAATTCGGTAAATGCAAGATTAGTTTCTTCCGCATAATCATATATGAACTGTGACGAACCATCCGTCCTAAGCCATATCTGATATGGCGTAACGCCCCATACTTCCTGAACTTTTGCAAGGTTTGCAATAATAAGATATTTCTCGTTGGTAGCAAGAGCCCCTTCATCGGTAATACTGTAATCGATCTGCATATAAGACGGCCAATAGTCTACAAAACCATATATTACGGCAGATATTGCATCACCGTCTTCATTCACATATTCAATCTTATCTCCGACATCATACTCAAGTATTGTATGGAAATTCATCGATAAAAGCACAGCATCCATATTGGAGCCAAGCACGTTCAGATATGTATTAATGTGTTCAGGCAAAAGCGACGAATCAAATCTGGCGGTTTCGCCAAATTCTTTCGTATTTATTCCCATTAACGACACGCTTATAGGTTCCTGCTCCTTATATCCCGATATGCTTACGTCACTTTTCAACACACGCGCAACCGACTTTACCTCCGGCAGGCTTTCAAACCTTGTATAATCCGGCTCAGTATATGTAAGTTCCAGTTCCTCATCGGCTTCATATGTTGAAGTTGATTTAAGAAACGCAGAATTATCTTTCCATACTTCTTTAAACACAATATCAGCGCCATTCTTATATTCAAGATTTTTTTCCGCATTGGAAAGTATCGTGCGCGCAACAGTCGTATTATATATTCCCAGCGCCACAGTCAGTATTAAAAATACCATCATAAATCTCTGCTTTCCGCCGCTGCGGAGTATTTGTAAAAATGAAGCAAACGACGCCGGTTTAAGAAACCTTTTAGATATAAAATAAACCAGTCTGACAATTAAAGGCTGTATTCTTAAAGCCACTATTCCTGCGCTTATAATAAATAACGAAGCGCACAAAAACAGCATCGGGTCAATAGACTCTCCCGACAGGACCTGAAAGATAAGATTTTCCTTTCTTCCGTTAAAAGAATATATGCCATAAACCGATATCGCAAAAAGTATTACATCCAAATATACCCTTCTCCACAACGGTTTCTTTACTTTATTTTTCTGCTGCTTATAATTGACTATTGTAATATTGGCATCTTTAAATACCGGAAGCACCATAACCGCAATTGATATTAAAATGGCTGCAAGTCCGTAAAGCACAACTTGTCCGTCAATCCTGACTTTAAGCGAACCCCTGTGTACAAATTCAAGAAAACCATTGGCTGAGCCCAGCACCTTACACAAAAATGCGCCGATTGGCAGCGCAATAACAACACTGACCAGCGTGATTGCCACAGACTGCAGAAAATATATCATAATTATCTGCGATTTACTTGAACCACGGCTTTTCAGTAAAGCCATTTCATTCTGCTCCAGGTCAAGCATCTGCCTTGAAATCATAAATATGAATGCGCATAATAATACAAGTACCGGCACCTGAAGAATCAAAAGAGTTGCTACAATCTTATTCTGCGACAATATAAAATCTTTCAGCACAGGCATATATGCCGGCTCGTCAAAACGTGTAGTTTTGGTATTGTATTCCGCAATATACTTTTCAGTATTTTTTACTATCTTTTTCACGCTCGCGGGTTCAAGTTTTTCATAATCAAAAAACATGTGCCACAAAGTTTCTATATTGTACATCTGCTTTTCAGTGTTAATAAACTGTTTTTCAAATAATTCCGGCGAAACAAAACACTCTGTTTCATATTCTGAAGGACTGTTTACCCAGTAAGGGTCTTCCGTTTCACTGTTAGTAAATACGCCTACTATTTTTACATTAACGGGATTTCCATCCTTACCTGTTTCATTTTTAAACTGCATGACTTCATCCAGAATAAGATTGGCGTCCACAAATGCTTTCTGGCTCACAACAGCCTCAATAGTATCGTCGTTTACATTGCCATCATACATACGTCCTGCAAGAAGCTTGACATGTTCGTCCAGCCCCGACATTGACGCTATCCTCATGGTGTGGGATTTGTTATTATCCTCGCGTCCCATAATTGAAACGGCGCTTGACTTCATTGTAGCTGACATCTTTACGCATTCAGTCTGTACAAGTCCGATATCATCAAGAGCAGTTTCAGACAATTCAGACATTTTTATATAGTCGGCCTCATTGGACTGATCTCTTGTCATTGCAGACTCAATAGTGACGACGCCGGGATACACTCCCTCTTTTTCTATGTAATCTCCAAATGATTTTTTTAACGTTCTCTGTAAAGAAGCATTTTTATACATAGGATTACTGCACGCTATTGCAATCAACAGAATATTGCCAATCAAAAGGCTTATAACCATCCATTTCTTATACAGAAGCTTTTGAAGCATAAATCTTATCATTTATCAGATTCCTGCCTTTCTATTTGTATATAGCAACTTCCTGCCCCTCGGTCAGTCCCGAAAGGACAAGATATTCTTTATTGTTACTTCCAAAAATCTGGATATATCTCTTAAAGGTTTTATTATCTTTATATATGTATACATACGGTACAGAAACCGCTTTACTGCCTTCATTTTTATTTTCAAATAACACTGCTTTGGCATCCAGCAAAAGTACATCTTTTACTTCCTTGCTGTCAAAATAAACTTTTATTGCGCCCTTCCAGTCGACGCCTTCCGGTTCATCCACAATTTCAACATACGCATTTTCCGTAGTATTTTCATAAGACAATATATTTGAACTCATTACAACTTTTCCGGGCATCCTGATATTGCCGCCGCCTGACTCAACCGATATCGTAACGTCCGAATTATACCTTAGCAATCCATGAGTAGTGTCGTTGACTTTTATGTAATAATCTTTCTTTGGTGAAATTACAGCTACAACATTACCTTTTCTTATGATATTTTCATTTTCCATTTCTGCAATTTCCATTATATAACCGCTGTGCGGAGCTACTACTTTAGTTTTTTTAAGTCCTTCCCTGTATTCTGCAAGACTTTTTTTCTGCTCGTCAAGATTCTGTGCGTTTTCCTGATATTTTTTCAATGCCAGTTTTAATTTCTTTATCTCAAGCTGTTTAATTTCTTTTTCCGTTTTATCTTTAATATTTTTAATATCATGCTCCGCTTTTATTATTTCGGCACGCCTTGTATCATATCCTGCCGCATATTCTTTTTCCTGCTGTTCAATATAGGAAACCCTTTGCTTATACTCACCCTCGTCATATACGGGTTTATATTCGAGTATTACATCACCCTTATTAACCTTATCGCCCTTTTCAACTTTATATTCAACTATTTCGGCTTCCTCTGTTTCCATTGCCGCATAATAGAGGTCTCTGTACTCTATATTACCAATTGCAAACATCTCATATTTAAAATCTCCGCGCCTTACTTTGGTGATTTCATAATTGTTATTTTCTTCGGAAGCGCTGCTTTCATTTAATACATCCGTATTAAGAAGCAATTTTTCTTCATCATTTTCCGGTCTTTCCGTATTTGCCGGCTTTTCATTACTGACCGGCTTTTCTGTACTTACCGCCTTTTCTGTATTTACCGCCTTGTTACCGGACTTATTATCCCGGTTTTTACACGAACCAAAAAGCAGGGCAGAAAATATACATAAGCACATTACAGGTAAAAATATTTTTAATTTTCTTCTCAACACACTATTGCTGTACATATACTTCATCCCCCTCCTCTACGCCGTCGGTTATCTGCACATAAGAAGGCGTTGTTGTTCCAACAGTAACTTCGGTCTTAACTTTCGTATCTCCTGATTTTTTATATACGTACCATGTCTGTGATTCTTTATAGAGCGCATTTACCGGAATAACAAGCGCATCACTGCAATATCCCGATTCCACACACATATTTATATAATCTCCAACCTGAAATTCAGTATCCTGCTCCTGCAAATCATAATATACATAGGCAGTCTGTTCACTCTCAATAATCTGATTTATTTCATCCGCATCATATGGAAGCTGCGTTATTCCATACTGCTTATCCTTATACTTTACATAATATTTATCAGCTCTTTCAAGATCAGAGCTGCTTATAAATTCCGCTTTAATCTGCTTACGGGAATTATCAGAAATTGACATTACAAATGCCTCGTTAGTTACCTGATCGCCTTTATTCTTCGCTATATATGTAACAATCCCGTCCATACTTGCATATAAAAAATATTGTTCTAAATCCTGTTGTACTTTTCTTTTTTGACGACGCAGCTCTTTAAGTTCCATATCCTGCAATTCTTTCTGGTCCCTAAGCTTCTGTTCCGCAATTGCTATATCCGCCTCTTTTATCCGCATATCCGCTTTAAGCTGCTTTTTCTCCCTGCCGGAAGCAGTTTTTATCTTATCTGATATCATCCTGTTTTCCGCTTTCATAATACTTATATCATATTCCATGGTAAGATTATTTTCTTCATTAGCTGAAATCGCCTTTTCTATACTGCTCACAGCTTCATTATAAGCAGCGCTGTCCGTCGCGCCTATAAGGGTAGCAAGAACGTCGCCTTTTTTTACATGCTGTCCTCTTTCGACTTTTATCTCATCAATAATCCCGCTCGTATTAAACCCTATTTCCTGTGTATAGGGTATTACCTGCGCGTCCCTGTATTCCATATTGCATATATCCTGCCGCACCACCTTAACCACATCGCTTGTATCTCCCTGTGATTCGTTAAGCTCCGGCACAGCCATTGTCTGAGTCTGCTTATTACATCCTGCAAACAGTGTAAATACAGACAGCATGACAATAACAACACACAATTTTTTCATACCGTTTCTCCCCTTCATCGCACTATAACAGCATCGCCAAATTCCAAACCGCCTGTTATCTCAATTTTATTCTCAGCTTTAAGGCCAATAGTAACTTCCTTTGCATTTTTCAAACCATTTTCATCCTCATAATAGACAACATATGAATCCCCCATTTTATTAACGGAAATATCCGGAAGATACAATACATTCTTATGTTCTTCTATTACATATTCAGCATTTGCAATATTGCCGTCATATATATCATCCGGGACATAATCAAGCGTAAAATACACTTCACTCTTGTTATCTTTAGGAAAATGCACTTTAGTATTATACTCCCTGTCAAGACATGTCACTTTTATTTCCTGACCTTCAGAAAGATAATCTATGTATTCTGACGAATCAATAGCTGCACTGAAAAACGGCATACCTCCGTCGGATACCGATACAACATTAACATCCTGTTTCATATCGGGTCTGCCATTAGGTCCTGCAATATTCATTTTTTTAGCGCCCGCCGCGCTTGCATCCGCATATGTAACAGTACCTGAAATAGAGGCTCTTATAAGATACTCATTCTGTTCCTGAACCGCATCATCCAGCTTTTGTTTAAGCGACAAAAGTTCATTTTCATAAGAAGATATCTGCGCATCATAGTTTTCCTTTATTGCTTTTATCGAAACTTCTTCATTCAGAATAAGCTTCTGCTTCTTAACCTCCAGTTCACACATTCTGCGCGCCTGGCTGATAATCTTTTTCTGTCTTGCAATTTCGTATTTTATTTCTTCTATATCTACGCCTTCTTCTTCTGATTCAAGCTCTACCAGAATATCGCCGGCTTTTACCTTATCGCCTTCTTTAACGCACACTTTTTTAATAGTGAGCCATGACGGGATATTTATATTTTCTATATTAGATTGATTAAATTCACAGGGAATATTTCTATAATCTCTTATATCTCCACGTTTTACGGTCGTCATATTAAACTCCGTACCTTCGTACTCTTTAACTATTGTTGTTGTCCTGAATACTTCTTCTTCAGGCATAAGACCACATGCAGATATGAATAGAACGATAAGAACAGTTAAAAATATAGTCAGCATTTTTTTTATATACATGGTACATCCGTTTCCTTTCAAAATCCGTTTAGCCGTTCCGACCTTGCCCCCATGGGAGCAAACCCTTAAATCTTGCATGATATGAGCCGTTCACGACCTTGCCCCCATGGGGCAAGCCTTTAAATCTTGCATGATATGAGCCGTTCACGACCTTGCCCCCATGGGGCAAGCCCTTAAATCTTGCATGATATGGGCCGTTCACGACCTTGCTCCCATGGGGCAAACCCTTAAATCTTGCATGATATGAGCCGTTCACGACCTTGCTCCCATGGGAGCAAGCCCTTAAATCTTGCAAAATATGGGTCGTTCAACATCTTGCCCCCATGGGAGCAAACCCTTAAATCTTGCATGATATGGGCCGTTCACGACCTTGCTCCCATGGGAGCAAGCCTTTAAATCTTGCATGATATGAGCCGTTCAACACCTTGCCCCCATGGGAGCAAGGTCGCAGGCGTTCGCCTTATGAACCTGTAATCTGATAAATTTGTCTGCAAGCAGCCATTTTATCAGATTACAGGTTCGCACGGCTCATTGCTTTTGCGAATATTATACCATATACATTATTATACCGCTATAATTTTATTTCATTTTCGGATTAAATATAAGAGAGGCAATATAGCCCATAATAAGGGCTCCTGATATTCCTGCAGCCGCCGCCGTAAATCCACCGGTAAAGACTCCTATGAATCCATCTCTTATAATATCTTCTTTTATACCCTGAAACAAAGTATTGCCAAATCCGAGAAGCGGCACCGATGCGCCTGCGCCCGCCCACTCCTTAAATGGTTCATATACTCCGATAAATCCAAGAAATGCTCCTATACATACAAGCAGAACCATAACATTACCCGGCTGCAGTTTAGTATTATCGAGTACAATCTGTGCTGCCGCACATATAAGTCCTCCAACAATAAATGCAATAACATAATCCATAAATTATAACCTCCTATAACGCCGATTGAAGCACAATACCATGCGCAATTCCAGGAATACTGTTACCTTCATGATAACTTACCGTTGACATCAATGCTCCTGTCGGCACAAATAATACTTTTTTCCATATTCCTTTCATAAGCTTATCCATCACAAGACCGCAAAGAGTAATTGCAGCGCATCCGCATCCGCTTCCTCCGGAATGGGTATCCTGTTTATCACTGTTATATATTTCAATTCCGCAATCCATATATATTTTGCTTATATCAATCCTGTCCGAAGACAGCATGTTCATAAGTATATCCCTTCCTACAACTCCCAAATCTCCTGTAATTACCCTGTCATATTCGCTAAAATCCGTATTAAAATCATCTGCATGCGTTTTTATCAAATCATACGCCGCAGGAGCCATTGCCGCGCCCATATTATTCGGATCTTTAATGCCATAATCTACAATTTTCCCTGTAGTTATACCTGTAATGCTTACATATTGCTTTTTCTCATCGGCGATTTCAGGAACCAAGTCTTTTGAACTTAATATAATAGCTCCACTTCCGGTAACCGTAGTTGTAGCAGATAAGGGTCTTTGACTTCCATATCCCAACGGAAACCTGAATTCTTTCTCCGCCGTAGCAAAATGGCTTGATGTAAGGGCAATAGTTCTTCCTGCAAATCCTCCGTCTATCAGCATGGAAGCAAGCGCCGCGCTCTCACCCATTGTCGAACAGGCTCCATACACTCCAAATAATGCTATATTCAGATTCTTAATACCAAACGACGTTGCCATAAGCTGTCCAAGCAAATCCCCTGCAACAATATAATCAATATCTTCTTTTTTTACATTTGCTTTTTCTATCGCTTTTCTTACTGCCGACATCTGCATTTTACTTTCTGCTTCTTCCCAGTTATCCGAAGAAAACAGCGCTGAATCAGACGTTATATCAAAATAACGCCCAAGGGGACCTTCAGATTCCTTTTTTCCCGCCACTGACGCCCAACCGACAACAACCGGCGGATTAGTAAAACATATACTTTGCTTTCCTCTTTTTTTAGTATCAGACAAATCTATCACCTACTTTATACATTAATGTATATTTTATCCGCAAAAGTATGTTTTATGTATTTGTCTGCAATTTTAATAAAATTTTTTATCAGAAGGAAAAACATAGGAATGGGTATGACCGTCGCTAAACAACGACATCATACCCACTCCGTATTCTTCAAAGAAATTTTGTTTATGTATAAACTTAATTAATCAGACTCCTTATTTTGTCTGCCTGAAAGCCCTGCCTGTATAAAGCTTCAGATATCTTTCTTTTAACTATATAATCTGCCTCGGATATATCTGAAATATTTCTCCTTAAAAGCTGTTTTTTTAACGCCTTTTTTAATGCTTCAGAATCATCCGCTTCCTCAAGCGCTTCTTCTATTATATAATTCTCTATTCCCTTTACTTCAAGCTCTTTTCGTATTCTGCTAACGCTCCTTTTACTACTGTAACAAGTAACATAATATTCCGCATATCTTCGGTCATCCAGAAAATGCTGCTCAGAAAGATAATCTATTACCCGTGTTACCGTGTCATCCATAAAGCCATTCTTTAACAGTCTCTCCCGGACTTCAAGACACGTCCTGTCATTATATTTTAAAATCACCAACGCCTTATTAAGGGCCTGTTTATATTCAATATCCGAATCCAATATTATCTCTCCCTATACTGTAAAGAAAGCATTTATATAAGCAGTCAAAATACAACGAAACGCCCTTTGTCACTCAAAAAAGTCTATATCTTCTTCCTGCACTTCTTCCTTTTCAGAACCGTCAATATTGAAAAGAGCCCTTACTTTTCTTTCTACTTCATCCATAATATCAGGATGGCTTACAAGAAACTGCTTTGCATTTTCACGTCCTTGTCCTATTTTCTCGCCATTATATGCAAACCATGCTCCGCTCTTATCAATAATATTTTTCTTTACTGCCAAATCAAGTATATCTCCTTCTTTAGATATACCTTTTCCAAACATTACATCAAATTCTGCTTCACCAAAAGGAGGCGCAACCTTATTCTTTACAACCTTTACTCTTGTCCTGTTACCAATAAACTCTCCATTCTGTTTAAGCGTTTCAATTCTTCTTACATCCATTCTTATGGAAGAATAAAATTTAAGCGCACGTCCGCCGGTCGTAGTTTCCGGATTACCAAACATAACTCCGACCTTTTCACGAAGCTGATTAATAAATATAACAACGCATCCCGATTTGCTGACAACCGGAGTAAGCTTACGGAGCGCCTGCGACATAAGCCTTGCCTGAAGTCCTACATGGGAATCTCCCATCTCGCCATCTATCTCGGCTCTTGGTACAAGCGCTGCCACAGAATCGACAACTATAACATCCATTGCTCCCGATCTTACCATGGTTTCCGTAATCTCAAGCGCCTGTTCTCCATTATCAGGCTGTGATATATAAAGATTATCTATATCCACACCTATATTGCCCGCATATACCGGGTCAAGTGCATGTTCTGCATCTATAAATCCTGCTATTCCGCCTCTTTTCTGTATCTCGGCAACTACGTGCAATGCAACCGTCGTCTTTCCGCTGGATTCAGGACCATATATCTCAACTATCCTTCCTCTTGGCACACCTCCTACCCCAAGTGCAATATCAAGGCTGAGCGAACCTGTAGGTATAGCTTCCACATTAAGCACTGCCCCTTTATCTCCAAGTTTCATCACAGTACCTTTTCCATACTGCTTTTCTATCTGTACAAGCGCAGATTCCAATGCCTTTATCTTATTACTGTCTGCCATTACATTTCCTCCTTATACGAACTTATGTTCTTATGTGGACTATCATAATATAAAAACATATGTTTGTCAACTTATTTTGTTAAGCTAATTATAACAGTCTGCTTTCCAATTGTACATATCAGTAATACACAAAATGTTATGTAATATTTTGTATATATTATCTCAATCTTCCTGTTTCGTATTTCAGCCTCGTTTCAAGGTATTGTACAATCTGCTCATACAACTCGTCAGGATGCTTTGTATCGGGAGCGATATCAAACGCAACTGCAAGGTTTCCAAGCATTTTAGCATCAATCATGTCTTTCTTTTCCGTAATCTTATCAAGTTTCTCTTTTATGGTTTCAGCATCAAGGATACTGGTCAGCAGGGCGTTTTCATTATTTTCCGTTTCCGGCTGCCCGGATATCTTAACAAATCTTTTCTTACCATCTTTCGTATAGTTTCCAAACATATCTGCAGGCCGCGCATATATTTTAAAATCATCATATAACGCCTGATATATAACAAGTTCCTCCCCGTTTTCCGTATGCGTTGCCATCGTTACAATCTGATATTCCCCTCCTTTATAATGACGGTAACGTTCCCCCGGCACAGGCCTTTTTGATTCGTATGACATATTATACCTCCTGTTAAACTGATAATATTCCTGTAATATTATAACAGAAATTCAGTAATCATACACTGTAAATTACATTTTTTTAAATTGACAAGCTTTTTTATTGATTTATAATAATAGAAGATTATATTTATTAAGGAGATGCATATATGAACAGCATTTTAGAAGAAATATCAAACATAGGAATAGTTCCCGTAATAAAACTTGACGATGCGAAAGACGCCCTCCCGCTTGCAAAGGCGCTGTGCGAAGGCGGTCTTTACTGTGCAGAAATAACTTTCAGGACTTCCGCTGCCGAAGAATCAATAAGGCTTATAACAAAAGAATTTCCTGACATGCTTGTCGGAGCCGGAACAGTGCTGACTACAGAGCAGGTAAGCGATGCTGTAAATGCCGGAGCCCGTTTTATCGTAAGTCCGGGATTTAACCCTGATGTAGTAAAATACTGTATAGATAAAGATATTCCCGTAATCCCGGGATGCTCAACGCCAAGCGATGTGGAACATGCAATCGCGCTCGGTCTTGAAGTGGTTAAATTTTTCCCTGCCGAAGCAGCAGGCGGTCTTCCGATGATTAAAGCAATGTCAGCGCCATATACCGGAGTAAAATTCATGCCGACCGGAGGAATAAATGCCTATAATATTAATTCTTATCTTGCATTTTCAAAAATAATTGCCTGTGGCGGCAGTTTCATGGTAAAGGACAATTTTATCAAAAACGGCGAATTTGATAAAATCACTGAACTTACAAGGCAGGCTGTAAATACCATACTCGGCTTTGAAATGGGTCATGTGGGAATTAACACTGACGGAAAGGATTGCGCTGATTTGCTTGCATCGTTTTTTGCATCCTCATTTGGATTTACCACAACGGACGCACCCGGAAAAGTTGGCTACTTTGCCGGAAACGGAATAGAGCTCCTATATGACAGCAAAAGCTTTACAGGCGAAAAAGGACACATTGCAATACTCACTAATTCTGTAGAGCGCGCTATATATCATCTTGGCAAAAAGGGTATTGAATTTGAAGAAAAGACCGCGCGTTATGCAGAAGACGGCAAACGTACATTTATATATCTTAAAGGTCTGTACTCAGGATTTACAATCCATCTTTCGCAAAAGAAATGAATAATCCCGTTCCATGTCTGACAGGCATACACGGACAATAGGTTATTTTGATATTCATTATTTTTTGAAAATAAGCTTAAATAAGACAGGGAGCCTCGGTTTAAGGAACCCTGTCTTTATATATCTTATCGTATTCAATTTATATTTATCTATCTTTTATCAAGCTCTTTATAATCTTTATGAACTCCAACAAACTTATAAGCCGGTCTTATTATCTTACCGTTATTGACAAGTTCTTCAAGCCTGTGCGCACACCATCCCGACATTCTTGAAATAGTAAATATCGGTGTAAACAGTTCTTCAGGAATCTCAAGCATTGAATATACAAGTCCGCTGTAAAAATCTACATTCGCACATACAGGTTTAAACAACTGCCTTTGTATGGTAATAAGTTCAGAAGCAATCCTTTCTACGGTTTCATATAATTTGAACTCTTTTTCCCTGCCTTTTTCTACAGATAACTGCTTAGCATAATCTTTAAGGATAATTTTTCTCGGGTCAGATAATGTATATACCGCATGTCCCATACCATATATAAGACCTGCTCTATCAAACGCCTCCTTATTAAGGATTTTCATGAGATATTCCCTAATCTTATCTTCATCATCCCAGTCGCTTATATGTGCTTTAATATCAGCAAACATCTGTGTTACTTTCATATTTGCGCCACCATGCCTCGGACCTTTAAGCGAACCTATGGACGCCGTTATTGCTGAATATGAATCTGTTCCCGTAGTGCTTACAACATGCGTGGTAAATGTAGAGTTATTACCTCCTCCATGTTCTGCATGAAGTACAAGCGCCATATCAAGAATTTTTGCTTCAAGCGGTGTATATTTACCGTCATATCTTAACATCCTGAGTATATTCTCCGCTATTGAACAGCTTTTATCCGGATTGCGGATTACAAGCGTTGCATCCTTTTTAAAATGCAGATATGCATGATACGCATATACCGATATCAGCGGAACTTTACTGATTAACTGAAGCGATTGCCTTAACACGTTAGGCACCGATATATCATCAGGGTTCGGATCATATGAATACAGCGTAAGTATTCCTTTCTGCAATGCATTCATAATATTTGAACTCGGCGCCTTCATAATAACATCACGTACAAACTGCCCTGACAATTCCTGCATTTCCGCAAGTATCACTTTAAAACTTTCAAGCTGCTTTTCGTTTGGCAGTTCCCCAAACAACAGCAGATATGTAGTTTCTTCAAAACAAAACCTTCTCTTATCAAAATCCTTTACCAGTTCACATATATTATATCCCTGATAATACAGTTCACCATCCGACGGTATCTTACGTCCCTCAATAGTTTTATATGAAACTACGTCTGATATTTCCGTAAGCCCTGTAAGCACACCCTTACCATTGGCATCACGAAGTCCCCTTTTTACATCATATTCTTCGTACAGGTCCAGATTAATAGCTCCGGACGCCATACAGTACTGTACAAGTTCATCGAATTGTTCCCGCGCTTTAGGTCCCATTTCCATAATTGATCTTTTCGCCATATAATTCCCCCTTATTACAATAATCTGCATAAATAGCACCCTGCATTTATGTATACGCTAGGTAAAAAAAATCGTGCCTCAGCTACGCTAACGCACAACATTGTCTTTACATATAATAACATTTTAGCCCGGCAATGTCAAGCCGGGCTAAATATTACATATTACATTTTATAAGTATTTCATTCCAGTTTTTATCAACTTCCTTCTGGAAATCTGCAAGAAGTTCTTCATTTTCCGGTTTGAACAAATGCCTGAATCTTCTCTGCGGTCTTAAAAAGTCTTCAATAGGCAGTTTCTTTTTCGGCGTATATGTCAGCGTCCATGTACCGTCAATCACTTCAAACATAGGCCAATAACACGTATCAACTGCCAGTCTGCATATTTCCATCATATCCGATGTTTCATAACCCCATCCCCTCGGACATGGCGAAAGCACATTCAGGAATGCCGGTCCCGGAGTATATATCGCCTTTTCTGCTTTGGTGTATATATCCTTGAAGTTACCTAAAAATGTTGTCTGTCCAACATACGGGATATGATGTTCCGCCATTATTGCCGCCAGGTCTTTTCTTACCTGTACTTTACCATTCTTTACCTTTCCCGCAGGAGTTGTAGTTGTATCGGCAAACCTTGGTGTTGCAGACGAACGCTGTGTTCCGGTATTCATATATGCGCCGTTATCATAACATACATATACAAAATCATGTCCTCTTTCCATTGCTCCCGACATTGACTGGAACCCAATATCATATGTTCCGCCGTCACCGCCGAAAGTAATAAACTTATATTCGCCTTTTATCTTTCCCTGTCCTTTAAGTACCCTGTAAGCCGTTTCAACACCCGACATGGTCGCGCCTGCATTTTCAAACGCATTATGTATATAACTGTCCTCATATGCTGAATAAGGATACATATAAGAAGATACTTCAAGGCAACTTGTTGCATTTCCGACTACAGCCTTATCTCCCTCATGCAGGGAACGAAGCACTGAACGGACAGCAACAGCTCCGCCACAGCCGGCACACATTCTGTGTCCGGGTACAAATCTGTCCTTTTTATTAATCATTTCCTCTTTAAAATTATATGATTTATTCATAACATTATCCATTTGTAGCCACCTCACTCCCTAAGTCCGATATATCTGTAATTATCTCTTACTTCATGTGTTTCTGCTATTCTGTAAAGTTCTTCATAAACCTTTTCAAAATCATCCGTAGTAATATCACGTCCACCAAGTCCATATATGTAATTTACAACTTCGGCATTCACTTTCGCGCGATATAATGCCGCAGTAACTTCGGCTCCAAGCGGTCCTCCGGTTCCCGAGAACATCTCGGAACGGTCAAGTATCGCAACGGCTTTTACTTTGCTTAACGCTGCCGCTATTTCTTCATCAGGGAACGGACGGAACACCCTTATCTTAACAAGTCCTACCTTTTTACCTGTAGTGCTTCTTATATGTTCTATGGCTGCTTTTGCCGTTCCCGCCGCAGAACCGATAACTACAACAGCATATTCCGCATCTTCCATTCTGTATTCTTCAAAGAAACCGTACTTTCTTCCTGAAATTTTTTCAAATTCCTCTGCTACCGAAAGAATAACCTTTCTGGCATTAAGCATTGCCTGTCTTTGTCCCCTCTTAGATTCCATATAATAATTGGATACTGCATAAGGTCCTATAGCCATAGGTTCTTTCTCATTAAGCAGAAAATGCTCCGGGTTTCGTTCTCCCACAAAAGCTTTTACAAGTTCATCTTCAACAAGTTCTATATTCTCTACGCCATGGCTTGTTATAAAACCGTCCTGGCATATCATTACAGGCAGCATAACATCTTTATTTTCCGCTATTTTAAATGACTGCAGGAAATTATCATAAGCCTCCTGATTCGACTCAGCATATATCTGAATCCAGCCGCTGTCCCTTGCTCCCATACTGTCGGAATGGTCGGCATTAATATTGATAGGTCCTGAAAGCGCCCTGTTCACAAGCGCAAGCACTATCGGAAGCCTGTCTGACGCCGCAACATAAAGTTCTTCCCACATAAGTGCAAGACCACACGATGAAGTTGCCGTAAGAGTTCTTGCGCCTGCCGCGGAAGCTCCTATTGCCGCACTCATAGAGCTGTGCTCGCTTTCTACATGAATAAATTCAGTATCTATATCTCCGTTTGCTATGTATGAAGCAACATACTGCGGTATTTCGGTAGACGGAGTAATAGGAAATGCCGGCATTACATCCGGATTAATCTGTTTGATTGCATAGGCAACCGCTTCATTACCCGATAATCTTTCTCTTATAGACATTCTTTACACCTCCATGCTTATTGCATCAAATGGACACACCTTGGCGCATATTCCACAGCCTTTGCAGTGATCCATGTCAAATTCTATTTTTTCATCTTTAGTAACAAGTATACTCATATCAGGGCATACAGGCACACAAAGGAAACAATCCCTGCATTTTTCAGAATTATGTACCGGTCTTTGCGTCCTCCACTCTCCCGTTTTAAATTCTCTCGATGTAGCAGCCTCAAAAAGCTTATTTCCTTCTGTTATGTCCTGCCATGGTGACTGTTCATTAATCTTATCGCCTATCATACTGCAACCTCCTCAAATGTCATACGAAGCGCATTCATATTACCATCTATTACTTCAGGTTTTTTACTGAATTTATGTTTATATGAAGCCTCCATTTCATTAAGAAACTGTTCCTTATCCATAACCTTTGATACAGCTACGACTGCCGCAAGCATCGGTGAATTTGGAAAATACTTTCCAAGCGTTGCAACAGATATTTTCCTCGCATCAACAGTATATACCTTTCCTTTATAACCTCTAAGCTTTGGTATTATTTCCTGAGGCGGTTTTGCAGAATTTACTATTACCGCCCCTTCAGGATTCAACCCTGCCGTAACGTCAATTCCTTCAAGAAGGCCTTCGTCCACAACTACAACATAATCCGGCTCATATATATTTGAATGAACCGTTATCGGCAAATCACTGATTCTGTTGTAGGCTGTAATAGGAGCTCCCATTCGCTCCGGACCATATTCCGGGAATCCCTGAACATATTTTCCGGCTTTAAAGGACACATCGGCAAGTAAAAGCGCCGCTGTTTTAGCTCCCTGGCCTCCCCTTCCATGCCATCTGATTTCAATAGTGTTTTTCAACTCCATTTACCTTCTTTCTTATTTTTTCTTGTTAAATGTTTTTATAGAAACAAAAAAACTCCGACCGCCCGTAAACGGTAAGAGTTAAAGTTTCCAAAAATTCATTAAACCATCTACGACATACCATCATATGCGGCCCTATTTACGGCAGGCTTCCGTCAGCATTTACTTATACCTTTAATATACTTTCAACGCTGCAACTCAGGAGGGATGTTCAATTAGTTTCTACTTGTACCGCTTCCCAGCATATGCGGCTCTCTTTGACTTTCAAAACAAATCTACTGTCTCCGTCACAGTCTTTATGTTTAAATATTCAACTTTAAAAATGATTATATAAATAAGTTTTTGTTTTGTCAATAGTTTTTTCTATTGATTTTGAGAGGTTAAAGTGATAATATGTTACCGAAAAAAGGTTTTTATAACATGGAGGTAAATTATTATGAAAAAATTAATTGTAGCGCTTTTGTCTGTTGCAATGGTTTTATCACTTGCGGCATGCAGCAAAAAAACTGAAACTTCAGGAAGCGACCTGGATTACGTGAAGCAAAAAGGCAAACTGGTAGTCGGTATCACGGATTTTGCACCAATGGACTATAAAGAAGACAGTGAAGAATGGATTGGTTTTGATGCCGATATGGCAAAAGCATTTGCAGCAAGCATCGGCGTCGATGTAGAATTTGTTGAGATTAACTGGGATAATAAAGTTCCCGAACTTGACGGCAAAAATATCGACTGTACCTGGAACGGTATGACTCTTACAGATGAAGTTACATCAGCTATGGATTGTTCTAATGCATACTGCCGCAATTCACAGATAGTTATCGTTAAGGCTGATAAAGCTGAAGAATATAACAGTACGGACAGTATTAAAGAGCTTTCATTTGCTGTCGAGGCCGGAAGCGCCGGTGAGGAAATGGCTAAAGAAAACGGTTATACATATAACTCCGTTGAACAGCAGTCAAATGCGCTCATGGAAGTTGCAGCAGGTACATCTGACGCCGCTATTATAGATTCACTTATGGCTTATGCAATGGTAGGCGAGGGCACGGACTATGCAGACCTTACATATACTGTTGAACTTAACAGCGAAGAATATGGCGTTGGTTTCCGTAAAGGTTCAGACCTCGTTCAGGCACTCAACGATTTCTTTAAAACAAGTTATGAAGATGGAAGTCTTCTTGAATGCGCTCAGAAATATGGTATTGAAAATTCAATAATTGCTCAGTAATATTACTTTTAATATTGTATTTAAGAAATTAAGAAATAGAGAGTGGAATTTCCGCCCTCTATTTTCTGTATAAGATAAAGCAGAAAGAAGTGTGATAAAATAATGGAATTAATAATGAAACAGCTGCCTATAGTTATCGGTTCCCTTAACATAGGTTTTTTACAGACATTAAAACTTTTCTTCGTAACGCTTATCGGGTCATTTCCATTAGGACTTATTATTGCGTTTGGTTCAATGTCACGTTTTGCTCCGGTAAAATACATTTCAAAACTGTTTGTCTGGATAATCAGGGGAACTCCCCTCATGCTCCAGATGATGATTATTTATTATTTTCCCGGACTTGTTTTACATAACAACATATGGGGAAGCGGTGAAATGGGTCGTTTTCTTGCCGCTTCAGTATCTTTTATTATTAACTATTCATGCTACTTTTCTGAAATATACCGCGGCGGAATACAGAGTATCCCCATAGGTCAGGAAGAAGCGGGGCTTGTTCTCGGCATGACAAAAAGCCAGATATTTTTTAAAGTAACACTGCTTCAGATGATAAAACGTATTGTACCCCCTATTTCAAATGAAATAATAACACTTGTTAAAGATACCTCCCTTGCACGTATTATTGCCCTTCAGGAAATCATATGGGCAGGCCAGTCTTTCCTCAAAGGCTCCCACGGTATATCGGGCGCCATATGGCCTTTATTCTTTACAATGATATATTATCTTGTATTCAGTGGTATTCTTACCGTCCTTTTAGGAAAATTAGAGAAAAAATTAAATTATTTCAGATAGGAGGAACAACAGCATGTCAATTTTAGAAGTTAAAAATATAAGCAAATCATTTGAAAATACAAAGGTTTTGAAAGATATAAACTTTACGTTGGAAAAAGGCGAAGTCCTGTCAATTATAGGTTCTTCCGGAAGCGGAAAAACAACTCTCCTCCGGTGCCTTAACTTTCTTGAACGCCCGGACAGAGGAATAATAAAAGTAAATGATGAAATATTATTTAACTCGGAAGATCCGAATACTCTAAAGGAAGCAGAAATACGTAAGAAACGGCTTCATTTCGGGCTTGTATTCCAGTCATTCAATCTGTTTCCGCAATATACCGCGCTGGAAAACGTAATGCTGGCAAAACAACTTCTTGCAAAACAGCTTCCCGAATACAAAACAGATAAAAAAGATATCCTTAACGATATAAAAAATCAGGCGGAGGAACTGCTTATACAAATGGGACTTCATGACCGCATGTCCAACTACCCGCACCAGCTTTCCGGCGGACAATGTCAGCGTGTCGCAATAGCACGCGCCCTTGCACTTAAACCCGATATACTGTGCTTTGATGAACCCACATCAGCCCTTGACCCGGAACTTACAGGCGAGGTCCTCAAAGTTATTAAAAAACTGTCCGAGCAGAATACTACAATGATTATCGTCACCCATGAAATGTCTTTTGCAAAAGATGTTTCCAATCAGGTTATTTTCATGGATGACGGTTATGTACTGGAATGCGGAAAACCTTCACAGATATTTGACAACCCGGCAAATGAAAGAACAAGACAGTTTCTTTCACATTATAATCAATAGCCTGTATAATACCATTATATTTTACGCTTCGCCTGATATCAGCCACGGCGACGGCTGCGCTACAAATATACTGTTTTTATCAGTCTTTGATATGGATATCTGCATTGCCTCCATGTTTTGTATATTATATTTTTCAAATATATTTTTAATATCTGCAAGTATATTAAGCTCCAGCGTATATATAATAAACTGCATATGAGGATTCTTTTTAAGAAGCTGCTCTACATCTTCCTCAAGCGTTTCTGACGCTACTATAAATGCAAGTCTTGGAGCAGGAAGGTCTTTCATTGCATCCTCGTCAAGGGATTCTATTATCTGTACATTATGTACGCCAAACTGCTCTACATTATCCCGCATGGTTCTCTTGGAACCCTTGTCCTTTTCTACGGCTATGACAGTACCTTCGCTTGCAGCTATTGCCGTTTCAACAACTATGCTCTCGCCGCTGACGATACATATAACGTCCTGAACATCCACCGACAGCATACTCATTATAACCGCACGTATTTCATTTCCTACATAACGTACTGTTCCTGCACTGAAAAATTCATTCTTTATTCCAACCCTGAATGATTCCCTCGTATTTTCATTCACAATAAATATTACCGTAGGCGCCTTTATTTTTTTGTTAAGCACGTCTTTTACTTTGGCATGTTTTACTTCGCCGCTTCCGCATTCTCCCTCTCCTATCCACACATCATAATCCCCAAATCCTGCTTCCCAGAACTGAAACAGAAGATTTTCATGCATATCATTTGCAAAAACCATAACCCTCTTGTGGGTTTCAACGGTCGGAAGCACATTTTTCTTCTTGGTACATATATCAAGCATCTTAATTTTCTCAGGACTTACGTCCATATTTTCTGAAAAATATGCAAGCCACTGAAGCATATTGTTGTTAGTATACTTATTATCCGTCATCTAATACGAACCTCCTCTTATAATATAATTTTTTACAAGCTAAAAACAATCAACCACAAGCCCGCTCACAAATACCATAACGCTTGACGAGAGAGCTACCGTAATTAGGCTTTTCCCAAAATACGCTAATATAACCGCCGTAATAAATCCGCACAACGCCGATATAAAATACCTTGTAGAATAAAACACTCCCGGTACGGTCATGGCAGCAAGCACAGCATACGGTATATAACCCAGAAATGATTTTATATATTTATTTTCTATTTTATTTTTAACAAGGATAAAAGGAACTACCCTTACAAGATAAGTCACACCTGCCATTACTCCAAGGTATAGCAGAAATTCATAACCGTCCATACTTTAACTTCCTTTTATTAATCCGGTTCGCTTCCCGGGAACAAAAGCGCCCCCAATGCCGAGGCTGTAACCGCACATATAATAATTGCAAACCCCGACGATATCTTATCAAATATCGGAATATAATAAAGCATACAGCTTAATACCACAGAAACAGCTACAACAAATAATACAGCTTTACTGCGTCTTGCCGACGGTACAATTATCGCTATAAACATTCCGTAAAGCGCTATTCCAAGCGCGTCGCATACAACATCCGGCATTATATTCCCGCATACGGAACCTGCAAGCGTTCCAAGCGTCCAGCCTATATACGGTATTATAATCAGACCAAAGAAATAGCTTCGTTTTATTTCTTTTGCGGTATTCATTGCAACAGCAAATATTTCATCAGTTATGCCAAATCCCAGAATCAGCCTGTAAATACCTTTAAATTTTTCCTCAGTTTTCTGCGACAACGATACCGACATCAGCGCGTATCTGATATTAATAACGAACTGGCTTATTGCCATCTCCAAAAGCCCGCCGGCCGCTGCCATCACTGTAATACCGGCATACTGGCCCGCCGAAGTCAGGTTTGCCATGGAAATAAGCACTGCCTCCCACCACGTAAATCCGTTTGAAACAGCCAGTATACCAAAGGAAAATGAAACCGAGAAATACCCCAATCCTATGGGTATGCCATCTCTTATTCCCTTTTTTATCATAAATAAATATTGCTCCTATACTATTTACACAAATTCTCAATGGCCTTTACACACTCGTCATATCCAAGCGTAGACGTATTGAGGCACATATCATAATTTGTTGCCTCACCCCATCTGCCATCAGTATGGAAATTATAATACTCTCTCCTCTGCTTATCACGTTTTCTGATATATCCTGCAGCATCTTTTTCAGGGACATTGTCGACCTCTACGGCTCTTTTTATCCTTGCCGACATATCAGAAGCATATACAAATATGCTCAGGCAGTCATTTCTCCCGCTTAATATGTAATCCGCGCATCTTCCCATAATAACGCAGGGGCCTTCGCCTGCAAGCCTCGTTATTGTCTGGGCCATAGCATTATATATTTTCTGCGGCAGAAGTTTATTGCTGTCATCCATCCCATAATCTGAATACATGGCAATCATATATATCATGCTTTTTACATTTTTTTCATCATACTCTTTCATTACATTGGGACTAAGCCCGAACTTTTCAGCAGCCATCATAAGCATCTGTCCATCATAAAAAGGAATATCCAGACGCTCTGCAAGCATTTTTCCTATTTCCCTTCCTCCGCTGCCATACTGTCTGTCGATAAGAATAATTTTTTTACTCATGCTACCGCCCCCTTTTTTATATATAAAAATATTATATATTAAATATAAATTATTTTCAACCATGAAATACATATAATTTTTTATATCGCCGATAATTTTCTGATGTTATATGTCAGTATCATATGGTATAACGCCGTCTTGTACAAAAGAATTATATTAGCGTCTATAAAACAATAACGGTTGATAATAAATACCAGACTTTTATAACCGAAACAGGTAATCACCATGAATATACCGGTAACGGTCCAAAAAGGTGATACCGGTAAAAATATAAAAATTAATATTGTAAAAACCGTACAAATCCATACCCACATATACTGTCTGCTTATCCTTACTGACAGTTCAATCGTACTAAGCAGACGTTCAAGCATTTTCTGCAATGTGTATATGTCTTTGTTTCCCAGTTGCTTATATATATCTTTAAAAATTATTTCGTTATGCTTACCCGCCGACTTATCGCCGCCGCTGTTTACATAACTGCTGTAATACTCAAAATACATATCATACTTCTGCTCACCAAGCTCTTTACATATCAATTTTCCAAGTATGCTTAACATGCTGCCTCCCTGTATATATACTGTTAGATATTATATTTTATTCATCAGTGCATGTAAGTGTTATAAGCATGTGACTGTCAGCCATATGTATTTCACATACTAACGCCTGACATAAATAAAAGGAGTTGCTGCAAAATAATTGTTTATTTTGCAGCAGCCCCTCTTTATTCCTACTCATATTATCGTATTATTTACTGAACTTATACATTGTTTCGGAATGGAATTTTTCACCTGCCATAAGTACGCTTGACGGGAAAGTCTGGATATTACAGGAATTTGGAAAATATTGCGTTTCAAAACACATTCCCGCTCTGCTTCTGTAAGTCTTACCGCCTTTGGCATTCTCCACCGTTCCTATATTATTACCGGAATAGAACTGCATTCCCGGAAGGTCAGTATATATTTCCATGGTTCTGCCTGTAGTGCCTTTTGCCTCTCCTGCCTTTGCAAATACTCTTAAATCTTTGTCGAGTACAAAATTATGGTCATATCCCTTTCCATATTTTAACGGCTCATAATCATCATCTATACTGAGTCCCACTCTCTTTTCCACAGTAAAATCAAGCGGCGTGCCGCTCACCGGCAAAAGTTCTCCCGTAGGTATAAGATCTTTTCCCGTAGGAGTAAAGAAAGATGCATTAAGCTGCACCGTATGGTCACATATCGTTCCCGAATCCTCGCCGTCCAGATTAAAATATGTATGATTTGTAAAATTAACAACCGTATCTTTATCAGATACTGCATCATATATAATATACAGCTCATTTTCATCCGTAAGCTTATAAGTTACTTTTATTTTAAGATTGCCCGGATATCCCTGTTCCATATCGGGACTTAACCTCATAAAACTTACACTTGAATATCCTTCTCCTTCATCACACTCCGTACTGTACATTACCTTATGATAATCAGGCGTTCCACTGTGCAGATTGTTATCCCCTTCATTTTTCTCAAGATTGTAAGTAATACCTTTAATCGTAAACGAGGCTCCTCCGATTCTGTTAGCGTGTCTGCCTATAAAAGCTCCGAAAAACGGCGCGTTCTCCTCATATCCTGCCACATCGTCAAACCCAAGAACCACATCCTTCATAACTCCATTTGCATCCGGAGTTATAATATTTACGATTACCGCTCCGTAATCTATGCAGGATACTTTCATTCCGCCTGCATTTTCCATCGTATACTTATATACTTTCTCACCTGTTTTCGTTTTCCCAAATACATCTTTTACCACACTCATTATTTCTCCTCCTTTATCTGTATTCCAAGCTCCTCAAGCTGTATGTCGTCCACTACATTAGGCGCATCGCTCATAAGACATGAAGCATCCTTGATTTTAGGAAATGCTATAACATCCCTTATACTGTCTTCTCCTGCCATAAGCATTATCAGCCTGTCAAACCCATATGCAAGCCCCGCATGAGGCGGAACTCCATATTTAAACGCATTCAGCAGAAAACCAAACCTGTCATGCGCCTGCTCTTTAGTGAAACCAAGTTTTTCAAACATTTTTTCCTGCACGTCGTCCTGATGTATCCTGACTGAACCTCCGCCAATTTCATTGCCGTTAAGAATAATATCATAGGCCTTCGCCCTTACTTTGCCCGGTTCTGTATCAAGAAGCTCAATATCTTCTTCCATAGGCATTGTAAACGGATGATGCATAGCAACATACCTGTTTTGTTCCTCTGACCATTCAAATAAAGGAAATTCCGTAACCCACAGGAAGTTATAGGCATTATTATCAGCAAGCCCAAGCCTTTTTGCAAGTTCAACCCTTAAACTGCCAAGCACATCAAATACTACTTTATCACTGTCTGCGGCAAATAAAAGCAAATCACCTGCTTCGCCATCCATGGCTTCTATAAGCGACTGTATTTCTTCTTCAGATAAAAACTTTGTAAATGACGACTTAATGCTCTTATCTTCCATAATACATAAATATGCCAGTCCCTTTGCGCCATATGTTTTTGCAAAATCCGCAAGCGCATCTATCTTCTTTCGCGGCATAACAGCCTGTCCCTTTACATTGATTCCCCGTACGCTTCCTCCGTTTTCCACTGCATTGGCAAATACTCCGAACCCACAGTTACGCACAACCTCCGATACGTTTTTAAGTTCCATTCCAAACCTTGTATCAGGTTTATCCGAGCCAAATCTGTCCATAGCTTCTTTATATGTCATCCTACGGATAGGAAGCTCTACATCTACATCTATTGTTTCCTTAAAAAGCTTTTTTAACAGTCTTTCATTTACATCAATTACATCATCAATATCTACAAATGACATCTCCATATCTATCTGTGTAAATTCCGGCTGTCTGTCAGCTCTTAAATCCTCATCCCTGAAGCATTTTGCTATTTGAAAATATCTATCATATCCGGATACCATAAGAAGCTGCTTAAAAAGCTGCGGCGACTGCGGAAGCGCATAAAAATTCCCCGGATGCACCCTGCTTGGCACCAGATAATCCCTTGCCCCTTCAGGCGTACTTTTATTAAGAATAGGCGTTTCTATTTCAAGAAATCCTTCGTCAGAAAGGAACTGTCTGGTAAGCGTGGCAACCTTGCTTCTCATAATAAGGTTTCTTTGCAAATCAGGTCTTCTAAGGTCAAGATACCTGTATTTTAACCTCAGTTCTTCCTTTGTCTTTGAACCTTCTTCTATAGGAAAAGGAGGTGTTTCCGCCTCTGAAAGTATCCTTATATCATTGGCTATAAGCTCAATATCTCCCGTTGCAATATTTGTATTTACAGCTCCCGCCCTTGGCTGTATAACGCCGGTAACGGCAACCACATATTCACTTCTCAGTTTTTCTGCTTTACAAAAACCTTCTTCGCTTATATTCTTTCCCTCAAAAATAACCTGCAG
This sequence comes from uncultured Lachnospiraceae bacterium, assembly GCA_947588675.1. Lineage (GTDB taxonomy): Bacteria > Bacillota > Clostridia > Lachnospirales > Lachnospiraceae > V9D3004. The sequence goes on from CANPYY010000005.1 coordinate 98,103, forward strand.
TATTCCGCTTCTGTCCCTCAAGTCAACAAATATGATTCCGCCTTTATTCCTGTTTTTCTGTACCCAGCCCATAACCGTTACGGTTTTTCCTACATCATCTGCGGACAACTCTGCACATCTGTGCGTTCTGTGAAGTCCTTTCATCGATTCAGCCATTATAAATTCACTCCTCTATATCAGTTTTTTATTTCTATATCATATATTCTGCATGTAGAATCCACAGACATACAATTATATAACCTCTTTTTCAAAGAAGCCCGACGCGCATTCCATAAGTCCGCCCTGCATAATATTCTTTACCTTAACATATTCATCCGAATGTATTACTTTAAGAAATGCCAGAAATACCTTCATATCAAAATGTCTTGCTTCATCTATCATAAGTTCTACTGCGACCTTTTCTGAAAACGCTTTTCTGTAGGACCTTTCAGATATAAGCGCCGCATATACGTCGCATACCCTTATTATCCTTGCTCCGGGCGGTATATTCTCTCCCGATATATTTTCCGGATAACCGCTTCCGTCATAATTTTCATGATGATGATATACCATATCAAGCAGATTATCATCAAATCCCTGCTCTTTCATGACATCACGGCTTAACGCTGCATGCATCCTGACATATTTCATTTTTTCAACAACCATTGCTTCAGAACGCTCTTTATGGAGCTGCTCGGCAAGCCTGAGTTTTCCTATATCATGAAGCATTGCTGCAATTGCAATATCATCACAGAATTTTTTATCCATCCCCAGTTCCCTGGACACAAGTACGGCAAGCTCGCTTACTATCGCCCCATGAGATATAGCGTCAGCAAAATCTACGGTCATTACTTTAATTATTCCTTCATTAATTGATACTCTGACCATATGCCCACCTCTTTTTACGTTCTATCATCTCGTCTATCCTGTCTATATATTCAAATACATTTTTCACATTGGAATTTCTTATTACTCCTGTCACTTCATCCGCATATGGGTCGTACGGAGCTACCAGTTTACTCTGCGCACCTGCCCCTATAGCGGCAACCGTCTGTTTTTCTTCCATTATAATTACATTGTAGACGGATTCCTTTCCTGCTTTTGCATACCCAACATTTTCAAGCACGGGGCTTTCCGAAAGTCCTGCTTTATTCTTCTGACGATACATATAATACGGCTCATACCCATTCCTGTATGCATAATCAGCGGCAATATCAAGCATCCGTTCTATCCGTCTTCCGTTATACTTCTTTATACCGTCCGCCTCTTTAATTCTCCTGTACTCTGAGGCTCGTTTTACTACAAGTGAATGTACTGTAAAACTGTCAGGTTCCAGTTCGCATATTCTGTCCATCGTATATGAAAAATCATCCGTATTTTCTCCTGCAAGCCCTGCAATAATATCCATGTTTATATTATCAAAGCCTGCGCTTCTTGCAAGATTATATGCATATATTGTCTGCTCTGCCGTATGTTTTCTTCCTATTTCAATCAATGTATTATCATTCATGGTCTGCGGATTAACTGATATACGCGTTACTCCGGCTCTTTTTAATATCTCAAGTTTTTCTTCATTTATTGTATCAGGTCTTCCCGCTTCAACTGTAAATTCTTCTGCCGAATTTACATCAAAATTACTGCATATAATATCCATAAGCCGGCTAAGATATTTTGCGGAAAGTACCGTAGGCGTCCCTCCTCCTACATAAATACCTGTAATCCGCTTTTCGGAAAAAAGTTCTCTTACGCACCGGCATTCTTTTTCTATGGCTTCTATATAACGCGCAATAAGTTCATCCGATTTATCCGTATCCGAAACCTGCATCGATGAAAAGGAACAATATGTACACACTGTCGGACAAAACGGTATACCTATATACACACTGTATCCTTTATAAAAACCTGCTTTTTTTAATATCTCCGCTTCTTTTTCGGCTACTTTGGTACACAGCGAAGCCTTCTTTTCCGAACAGAAAAATTCTTTTTTCATATATTCCGTTACCTGTATTTCCGAATGTCCCGATAATATACGTTTCAATGCAAGTTTGGAAGGCCGTACTCCCGTAAGCGTCCCCCACATGAGTTCCTCTCCGGTCGCTTCCCTAAGTACCGAATATAACAGCCTTTTTAACTCGTCCCTGTATTTTTTCGTATCAGGTTCTTCGCAAAATACATGTTCTTTTTCTATTCCGTCACAGGAAATATCTATGCTGCGCTCATACATAGATATTCGTATATCCGTACTTTCATTGTCCGGATTATTACTCTCTTTTATATCATTATCCCCGGTTATATGATAACAGGGATTAATATATGGGAAAAACGCCATTACGAGCGCACGTATATCATATTCACATCTGTTTGAATTACAATATATATTAACCATATTATTTTCCTAAACAAACATATTATTCTTTTTTTCAAATCCAATACCGGTTGACGGACCATGTCCCGGATATACGGTAACATCATTCGGCAGCGTATAAAGTTTTTCCTTGATTGAACGCACAAGATTTCCCATGCTTCCCGTAGGTAAATCAGTACGTCCCACGGACATCTCAAATAACGTATCTCCGGAAAACAGTACAGCTTCATCCTCAATATAATAACATATGCTCCCTATAGTATGCCCCGGAGTTGATATCACTTTAAATGACAGTCCGGCTTCATTAACTATATCTCCTTCATTAAGATACACATCCGCAGTTTCCGAAACAACCATCCTATGCGCCACGGATACATTAAGTTTCGGTTCTTTAAGAAGTTCTTTTTCTCTTTCACCGGCATATACCCTGCAGCCTGTTTTCTTTCTTATATCATTGACCGCCAGAATGTGGTCAAAATGTCCATGAGTCAGAAGTATTGCCGAAACAGTATAACCGTTCTTCCTGACCTCAGAGAGAATATCTTCCGGCTGGTCGCCCGGGTCGATAATCACACATTCCTTAGAACCATCGGCTGCAGTTATATAACAATTGGTCTGTACATCTCCTACTACAATATATTTTACAAACATATCGTTCCCTCCAAATATCAGAATTTAACTTGAAGTCCTTTCAATATCTATTACACTTTCAACCGCCCTTATTTTTCCTACAAGTATTCTCAGGCTTTCCTTACTGTCTACTTCAAACCCGATATTTATCGTTGCAGTTCCTTTCTTTGAAGTCCTCACATTCATGGATTTAACATCTATTTCCCGTTCCGTAAAGATTTTTGTTATATCAAACAACACTCCGCTTCTGTTATAACAATATACGATAATCTCTGTTGAATACATTCCCTGAGCCTGTTTATTTACACGCCATTCGGCTTCTATAAGCCTTCTTCGGTCTTCTTCGGGCATATTCAATACATTAATACAGTCTGTCCTGTGAATGGATACTCCCCTTCCACGCGTAACAAATCCTACTATTTCATCCCCCGGAACAGGGTTACAGCATTTTGAAAAACGCACTGCCAGGTCGTCTATACCCTCAACGATAATACCGCTAAGTTTTTTGCCTCCTTTTACCTCTGCACTTTCTGAAGATACCTTAACTTTGTTTTCCTCAATACTCTTTAATATCTGCTCGTTGGTAATATCCTGTTTATTCTTTTTCTTATATTCTTCCTGAAGCTTATTTACTATCTGACCTTCTTTAAGTCCGCCGTGTCCTACCGAGGCAAGAAGCGAATCCCAGTCCCTGAATCCGTATTTTCTAAGACATGCCGCCTGATATTCGCTTTTAAGATAATCAAATATAGAAACTCCTTTACTCTTACCATAATTAATAATAAGCTCCCTGCCGCGCGCAATATTTTCTTCTTTAAATTCTGCGCGAAACCATTGGTTAATCTTATTTTTGGCCTGCGTACTTTTAACTATTTTAAGCCAGTCCCTGCTTGGACCATGGGAATTTTGCGAAGTAAGAATCTCTATCCTGTCACCGTTTTGAATTTCATAATCAATATTGACAAGGTTTCCGTTTACTCTTGCTCCTACCATTTTGTTTCCTACCGCGCTGTGTATACTGTATGCAAAATCTATCGGAGTTGAACCTGTAGGAAGCGTTTTTACATCTCCCAACGGTGTAAAACAGTATACGCTGTCCGAGAACAAATCCAGGTCGCTTTTTAAAAGGCTCATAAATTCTTTATTATCTGACATCTCATGCTGCCATTCAAGAATCTGTCTGAGCCATGTAAGTTTCTCTTCTTCACTGTCGGCAGTATTGCCATTAATTCCCTCTTTATATTTCCAATGCGCCGCAATACCATATTCTGCTATCCTGTGCATATCATATGTCCGTATCTGAATTTCAAACGGCTGCCCCTGCGGACCAATAAGTGTTGTATGAAGCGACTGATAATTGTTCGGTTTAGGCATTGCTATATAATCTTTAAATCTTCCAGGAATCGGCTTATACATTTCATGTATAACTCCAAGCGCTGCATAACACTGTTTATCGTTTTCAACTATAATTCTTACTGCAAACAAATCATATATCTGATCAAGGGTTTTATTCTGATTTTTCATCTTTTTATAAATTGAAAACAGATGTTTCACCCTGCCGTCAATCTGCGCGTCAATTTTTGCCTTGGATATATGCTCGCTTACCTCCGATACTATCTGCTGTATAAATGTTTCCTTTTCAACCCTCATGGAATCAAGTTTATTTGTAAGTTCATCATATATTTCAGGTTCAAGATATTTAAGCGACAGGTCGTCAAGTTCTACTTTCACTTTCGATATACCAAGCCTGTGAGCAATAGGCGAATAGATGTCCATAGTTTCCCTGGCTTTTTCTTTCTGTTTTTCAGGTTTCATAAACTGTAATGTCCTCATATTATGAAGTCTGTCCGCCAGTTTAATGAGAATTACTCTTATATCCTTTGCCATTGCCAGAAACATTTTTCTGAGATTTTCAGCCTGCATCTCAATTTTATCCGCAGAATAATTGATTTTTGTAAGCTTGGTAACCCCATCCACCAACAATGCAATTTCTTCGCCAAACCATTTTTTTAAATCATCTATAGTGTAATTGGTATCTTCCACAACGTCATGCAGTATTCCTGCAACTATTGTTTCTTTATCCATCTCAAGCTGTGCAAGTATAATAGCAACACACAGCGGATGTATTATATAAGGTTCTCCTGATTTTCTTTTCTGACTGCTGTGCGCGCTTTTTGATATATCATAAGCCCTGTATATAATATCAAGATTATCGGAAGGATGGTATTTCTTTATCTGCTTTATAAGCATGTCAAAGAGCACTTCAGGGTCTACAAAATTGTCCGGAATACTCATCTGAAGTTCACCGTTATCAATCTTGAGCCTGCCGCTTTGCGGATTCATAATAAGATTGCTTAATGTATCCATTCTCATCCCTCCAATTTATAATAAATATCATTCTTAATAGTATAAATATATGCACAAAAAATTTCAAGGCTTTTAGCAAAGAAAGTCATACCTTGTTGCTTTTTTTATTTGTTGCCTATTTGTTGTATATTAAGATTTTGGAAAATTTTTATGGATGTGGTCTTATAGGTATTTTTATATATGGTTTTATGTAAACGAAACCGATAGCCCATAGGGCTGATATAAGACACATTCTCATTCTGGTGCCTCACGTAGCGGTACATAATTTGACCGCGCATACGGTCAAATAAGTACCGACGGAGGCACAAGGTCTTATATCATCCCTATGTACTTTCGGTTTCTGTTTCCTTAAAAATATATAAACCATAAAGACATCCATATGCGCCGTGGCTTATGAATGTCCTTTATGGTTGTTGTAATATTATGATTTAATAACAACTATCTCCCTACGCTAATTTGGGCAGAGCGTCGGGGGTAATTGGTATTAACTTGGTTATGCTAATTATAGTTTCATAATTAATTTGTTTTTATATATCTTTTTAGCCTAACCATTTATAAGATATTATAATTATTAATTAGTTGCATCCCAATCTTTATCATCAACAGCTGTCCAACCATCCTTTTGATTCCAGCTAATAAAATGAGCATCATCCCGATATGTAAATGCTATAACCGCACCTTTACCTACGGTCACTTGTATAATTTTTTTGTTTGAAGTAGCTTTTTGAGTAACAGGACCAGGATCTGTTGTAACAACTGTAATCGTATCGGTTCCAGCAGTCCAACCAGTTAATGTTTTATCAGCATCTGTTCCTATTTTACCATCTGGTATATCAGTAGAATTTTGTGCATAATATTCTGCTTCATATCCTGTTATTTCTGTCAAGTATCCTGATGCTTCGCTCTGGAATGCTGATTTTCTTGCTGAATCAATGTACCTCATTACGTTTGGTATAAGTACTGCTGCAAGTATCAATATGATTACGATTACTACGATAAGTTCTACGAGAGTAAAACCTTTTTTGCTGTTAAGTCTTTCTCTTAACTTTTTCATAAAATTAAATACCTCCATTCTTTTTTTATTTAGATACTAAAAGCCTAATCAGAAATATGTACTCTAGTCTGTATCAGGCTTCCCGTCGTCATCCGTTTGCCCAGACAGATGACATCTGACGCCATTTATCTCAATTTAATTGTTTTTATCTCCGAATCTCTTAACGTCAGTTTTATAAATATATATTAAATGATTTTGTTAATTTTGTCAAAAGTTTTTTTAATTTTTCTCAAATTTTCTTGTACTTTTTATTTATTAGGGTTTATATAGATATATAAGAAGTTTTGAAATTTTTTAATTACATGGCAATAACTGCCATAATTTAATACTTATGACTAATACGTATATTAATACTTTGTCAGGGACGCTTTCGCTTGTTGCAATAACGTAACAGTACATAGTGCAGCACAACACGCTGCACAAGTACTGACGATT